>JBNKCR010000128.1:0-6955 GCA_050287845.1 Polyangia bacterium | reverse complement strand
TTCGTATGATTTTCCTTTGGAAATATCAATGGGTGACAACAGTCCAGCGCCAATTCCAATACTGATTGTTAAAAATTCACCATCAGTGGAAAACCCGAACCATTTATGAAAACCTATATTTAAATCAAACGGCAGTTTTTTGGGAGTAACATTATCTTTAAAAGGATGTTCAAAGGTGAAAGAAAATTCGCCTCCTGTTTCAAAATCAGTCATCAACTGAACATCCCATTCGCGTCAATCAGGTTCACCGGATCGCTGAACACATACCCATACAGGTTCGTGTCACCGCCTTCGAAACGGATGGGGTCTTTGTGGGTCCAGCGGCCGATGCGCGGATTGTAGTCGCGGGCGTTGAAGTGAACGAGGGCGGTATCGGGATCGTAGAGGCCGCCGGCAAATCCGAACGGCTGGAAGCCGGAGTGGGTATCCAGGGTGACGTTGCCGAATTCGTCGTTGTCCATGCGTTGAACAATCTCACCGGTGTCTGTATCCACAACCAATCGTACGCTGCCGATCTGATCGCGGATGAGTGCGTAAATCGTTCCATCCTGCCAGATGGTGTCGGGCACATTAACTGTCCGTCCACGGTTTTCTGTGGCTGTTGGTAAAAAGTATCCGGTTTGAACCAGCGCGGTCTTTTTTTTCATGGGAAACTCCTTCGCGAAGACAAATGGTTTTCCCCTCATCGAACGCTGTTCAAATCCGTTGCAGAATTTTTACCTTTAAAGCAAAAAAATCATTCCGAGCCGTTGATGTGGGCCGTTGATGTGGGGCAAAGGACCTGACGCCGGAAGGTCTGGTGTTCATCCCGGCTGCAGAGAGTCCCACTGGTATTCCGTTGCTGGCTGTGGCCAATGAAGTCAGTGGCAACGCCACCATTTATCAGATTACCGAGTAAACGATTTCCATCCATTTGCTATCGCATCAGTATGGGATGCTGCATGGCAAAGTCGTCCACGTATTGTTTTTCCAGTCGGTACCAGTTGGCCTGTGTGCCCAGTTTTGACAGCACGCTCATCAGCCCGAAACGGATGCGGTAGAGAAATGTGAATTCTCCGGGCAACGCCAGTTTCATCAGTTTCTGTTTGGCTCTGAACATTTCTTTCATCTTCATAGCGCTGCTCAGGTCCACCTCACACACTTCGTCTTTCAGCATGGGACCATAGAATGCGCGCAGGAATCCGTGGATGAGCGGATAGTCGTAGGGCTTGTCGTCCCGAACGATTTTCAGGCGGAGCAGTGCGGTATGGATGGCGCTTCGATCGTCGCTGGAAACGGCTCTGGAAAGATGAGCCAGCGCCGCCACGAACAAAGGATCAAACTGCCTTGTACAACCGTGATCCAACATGGCAACGCGATTATCGTCACAGAAGAGATAGTTACCGGGGTGGGGATCGCAGTTGTAGATACAGTGGCGAAACAGGGAACCCAGATAAAATTCGAAAAGTGCCTCGCCAATTCGATTCCGCATTTCCCGGGACGGGTTGGATTCTAAAAAGGCATCGAATGTGTGACCCTCTACCCATTGGGTGGTGAGAACCCGGGTGGTGCAGAAATCAGAATAGACGCGAGGCACGAACATGACCGGGTGGTTGTTGTAAATTTCTGCGAATGTATTCTGACAGTGGGCTTCGTGGACGTAATTGCATTCTTCCAGAAACCGGTCCCTGGCTTCTCTGACATAATCATCGATTCGGGCGTTGGGATAAAAAAGAGATGCCATGCGCGTGCCCACCGAAGCGGGGCCGAAATCACTGGCAATCGCTTTTTTTATCTCGGGGTATTGCACTTTCACCGCTACATACTGACCGTCAAGTACTGCCCGGTGAACCTGACCAATGGACGCGGCGGATATCGGATCTTTTTCAAAATCTGCCAGCAGAATATTGGCGCGGTCGCCCAGTTCCGTGCGAATAATTTCTGTTACTTTTTCAAGCGGCATGGGCTGGGCGAAAGTCTGTAACACACTCAGGGCTTCTTTCATTTCGTCGGGAATGGCCAGGTCGATATAGCTGAGAATCTGACCCATTTTCATGGCGATGCCCTTCATCTGGCCCATGGACGTAATCAGTTTGACCAACTGCCGGGGATCAATTTCATCGGCGTCATCGTTCTTCCGCGACTTTTTAATGGCCATGGCACCGCCTTTGAGCGCCATCAGCGCCATCCGGCCAATCCGTCCCGGAGAAGATGTGGGAATCTTTGCACCCTGCTTCTGTTCCAGAATTTCACGAAAATGTTCAAGACGTGTTTTGTTCATGGCAAAGAGTGTAAGCGAAAATCAGAAAAATGACGAAGAAAATGGCGCATAGCACCCAAGGTAAAATCAATTACCCGGTATTGGGATCCCGGGAGCCAGATTGATCGAACACTTCTAAGCCCAATGACGTGGAGTGCCCGCCAAAAAATTTATTGAAGAATGAAAACATGTCGTACCCCAGCGCTGCAATGTGGTTCCTGCTTTCAACATACCTGGTAATGCTGAACAGGCACGGAATCGGGGATGAGATGGTGATTCATTCTTCACTGTCGTCGTAGGATTCCTGTGTTTGAAGGCTGCCGCCCGCGCAATGCTCCTTAATTGTTTAATAATATTCATGTAAGAAAAATATGAGACTCAAAAGAAAAAAAACATTGCCAAACAAAGTTATAACTTTTTCGCAGAGATTCACGATGGCAATTATTGACAATGAATGACAGGTGCACCTCCGCTCTTGTATTCGTTAAAACACGATTGCTATCGTGTTGAGAAGGGAGGATGGCGACAGCCACCGCAGTCAACTCGCCGCCTGTCTGTGCGCAGCGCACCTGAGCATCGGCACCCGCTGCCGCCCGCGCTAATAAAGAAATACTAAATTCGTCGAAATAATCAGGTACTAAGAATTCGCTTACGTTCGTAGTCAGGAATTTTATCAACGATCCAATTATATAGCTCATCCGATTTTAGCCGGTATCTCACATTAGGAATTTTTACTTTTCTATTATCAATGCGAATTTGCACCCCAGCCGCTTGTTGGGCCACAGAAGTCACCTCAGACCAGGGAATAGTGACAGTTTTGAATTTCAGCCGACGACTAATTCCCGAAACAGTAATGGACATTGTAAAATCAACGAATAGTGTCCATAAAAACCAAATAGATAAAAGAAGCACAATAAATCCTCCGATTGGTGAAAACAGGTTGAATGAACGTATCTCATTAATGGAATTCAAAGAGCATATTGCCATAGCGACCAACATCCCTACGCCGATTACAGTATTAATTATCCATGTTAACCAGTTTGATTCTGGCATATAATCCCCTTCATCTATCAGTTCTGGTTATTTCAATTTTCAGCTGAACAACCAGGTTCACGAGCATTCGAATATAGTCCCGAAAATAACGAGCGAAATAATGTTCCCATTCCAAATTTTCCGCCGCCAGCTGTTCCTCCTATTAACCCTCCGAATGCTCCAACAATTGCAGCGTCCCGAAATCCGTCTTCTGTAAGTTTCACCCGTGGGTCAACAAGAGAAGTACCAGTGTATTGTGAAACATTCATTGAACTTCCCAGTAACGCAGCTCCAAACAAATTGGTTGCAACAACAGGTGCAAGCAATCCTCCAAGCGCTCCTGCCCCAGTAGCAACTCCAACCGCTCCCCAGTTTATGTCACCCCCTCTCATTGCCTGTCCTGCAATACTGCCTATTGCACCAGTCGCTGCCCCTATAAGTACCAACGCCCATTTCCCGTTGGGATCAATAAAGTTCACCGGGTCACTCATTATATATCCATAAAGATTCGTATCCCCGCCGCTGAAGAGAATCGGGTCTTTTGCGGTCCAGCGGCGGATGCGCGGATTGTAGTCGCGGGCGTTGAAGTGAACGAGGGCGGTGTCGGGATCGTAGAGGCCACCGGCGAAGCCGAAGGGTTGAAAGCCGGGGTTGGTGTCTAATGTCACGTTGCCGAACTCGTCGTAGTCCATGCGTTGAACAATCTCACCGGAGTCCCCATCCACAACCAGTCGTACGCTGCCGATCTGATCGCGGATGAGTGCGTATGTTGTCCCTTCCTGCCAGATGGTGTCGGGCACATTAACTGTCCGTCCACGGTTTTCTGTGGCTGTTGGTAAAAAGTATCCTGTTTGAACCAGCGCATTCTTTTTTTTCATGGGAAACTCCTTCGCGAAGAAAAATGGTTTTCCCCTCCTCGAACGCTGTTCAAATCCGTTGCAGAATTTTTACCTTTAAAGCAAAAAAATCATTCCGAAATGTTTAATGCGAGGTAGTGCGCTACCCCTTCTCCCCTCTCTCTGCTTTACATAACCAGCATGATGTATGTAGAATCGCCGCCTGTCTGGGCTCAGTGTATCCGCGCATCTGCACCGGCTGGCGCCCGTGCCTCGGTACTCCTATCTGTGCTGGAAGAATGCGCGGGCTGTCGCCCGCGCAAAACGATAAGCTTCGACATGCTTGCCATTTTTACTGCTTCATGATCTCGTCAAGTTCATGTTTCAAAAGATAATGATTTTGAGTCAATAGCCAAGAACCAGGAATAGAAGTTTTCGATTCGTTTAATACATCTGGTCCCTTTGACCGCTTAATTGAACTGGAAAAACAATATTGTTTCCCATCGCTGGTTTCAAGAATCAGTCCAGGAGGAAAGCCTGGAATATCCAATCTCTGTATATCATCGTATGGTATTTCAATCTGAGACCTCTTGAAAAATCTTTGTTCTTTCAAATTCAACTGACTTTTTTCCAAACAAATAGAGAGCCGATATCGAATTCCCATAAAGCCTGTTAGTCCAGCAAGAACCCAAAGGAAAACGGAAGTATAGACGTATCTAAGATAGGGATACTGACCATCAATTCCGCCAAACAACACAAGTATCGCTGCGCCGGAACAAAATGCTGCACATACCAAAAGAAGAACTGAGCTATTGCGATTCGAATATTTGATGCAATCGTTCATTCTATTTTTTTTCCGAATCACTGGTGCAAATACCAAGACCGAGGTCTACGGGTAATGTAGCAAAACCCCATCCAATTGCTTCAGCGGCAGTATTTCCAGGTATGAATGTCCCTGCACCCGCGGTTACTCCAGCAATTGCTGCGTTTGTCAAATCCGCATCCCCTGTAACTGCACCAGTGAGCAATGTGCCTTTAAATCCCCCCAGAGTAGCACCCAAAATTTCGGCTCCAAGTATTCCTCCTGACGATGCCCCCATTGCAACGGCAGCAGCACCAAACAAGGCAGCTCCTCCAGTCACGGCGAAACCAGTAGCGGCTCCGACAGCGGCTCCCTGCAATGGATCTCCTCCAGTTGCCACAGCAGTCAATGCACCAGCCAAGGCACCAAAACCCGTACCTAAAACCATTGCAACTAAAGGCGCTAGCATTCCATTGGGATCGATCAAATTCACAGGGTCTACAAACACATACCCATACAGATTCGTGTCACCGCCTACGAAACGGATGGGGTCTTTGTGGGTCCAGCGGCCGATGCGCGGATTGTAGTCGCGGGCGTTGAAGTGAACGAGGGCGGTGTCGGGATCGTAGAGGCCGCCGGCAAATCCGAATGGTTGGAAGCCGGGGTGGGTATCCAGGGTGACATTGCCGAACTCATCGTAGTCCATGCGTTGAACAATCTCACCGGAGTCCCCATTCACAACCAATCGTACGCTGCCGATGTGATCGCGGATGAGTGCGTATGTCGTCCCTTCCTGCCAGATGGTGTCGGGCACATTCATGCCGGTACCGTACACATATTGTTGGACCACATTGCCGGATGCATCCAGTTTTGCCACCGGTCGCAGCTGGTCCAGTTACAGCAAGGCTTCGGTCTGTTTTCCATTGACGCGTTTAGCAATGCGACGTCCGGGCAGGTCATACGAATATTCGATGGTGTTGCCATGTGGCAGTCTCGAAAAATCCAGACGGATCATCAAAAATACCGCTAACTGTTTTGCATCGGGATGTCGTCTATATGTGTGATATGCAGTACGGTCAGGGCGAGGGTAAACCTCATCCATTCCCCGCGCGCATTGCGAGTCTGAGGAGAAACCCTGCCAGTGTTCGACCTGTTCCACGAGGATGTGCTTCACCGGATTAAGCAGCGCTCGGGCTGCAGAAGCGCTGATGACATTATGGACCTCGGGGATGATGGCAAACAGAATCTGTCTGTCCACGGTTTTCTGTGACTGTTGGTAAACAGTATCGGGTTTGAGCCAGCACGGTTTTTTTTCATGGGAAATTCCTTCGCGAAGAAAAATGGTTTCCCCCTCCTCGAACGCTGTTCAAATCTGTTGCAGAATTTTCGCCTTTAAAGAAAAAAAGATCATTCCAAGCCGTTGATGTGGGCGCCACATTCACTGCAACGTTGCTGTTCTGGTGCCACAAGGCGACTGCCGCAAAAATCGCAGCGAGGTGGATTTGCCGGGTGATGGGCTCCTGGGTCAGGATGAGTACCCCAGCGCTGCAATGTGGTTCGTCTGTCTTCAATATATCAGAGAATTGTGAACAGGTCTGGAATCAGGCTGAGATGATGATTCATTTTTTACTGTTGTGGTCGGATTCCTGTGTTTGAAGGCTGCCGCCCGCGCAATGCTCCTTAATTATTTAATAATATTCCTGTAAAAGAAATATGAGACTCAAAAGAAAAAAAACACCGCCAAACAAAGCTATAACTTTTTCTCTGTTCGACAAATGTATATCAAGTTCACTTGATTGCCAAATACGTGTAAGTGGAAGCCTATGTTTTAAAGCTATAAACAAAATGCATCCACCAGACAAAAAAGCAAAAATTATACTGAACTCATTCATTAATCACATTTCCATTCGTATGATTTTCCTTTGGAAATATCAATGGGTGACAACAGTCCAGCGCCAATTCCAATACTGATTGTTAAAAATTCACCATCAGTGGAAAACCCGAACCATTTATGAAAACCTATATTTAAATCAAACGGCAGTTTTT
>JBNKCR010000127.1:0-13368 GCA_050287845.1 Polyangia bacterium | reverse complement strand
GCAAGCGCCGGGTATCTGACGTCGTACACGGAATCCGACCCGGTGTACGGAGCAGCCGCGGCATCGGGCATCACCTCGTCGGACATCACGAACTGGGACGCAGCATACGGTTGGGGAAACCACGCGAGCGCGGGGTATCTGACGTCGTACACGGAATCCGACCCGGTGTTTGATGCGTCAGCGGCGGGGACAATCACCGACACGGATGTGGACAATTGGGACGCAGCATACGGTTGGGGGAACCATGCAAGCGCCGGGTATCTGACGTCGTACACGGAATCCGACCCGGTGTACGGAGCAGCCGCGGCATCGGGCATCACCTCGTCGGACATCACGAACTGGGACGCAGCATACGGTTGGGGGAACCATGCAAGCGCCGGGTATCTGACGTCGTACACGGAATCCGACCCGGTGTACAGTGCAGCTGCGGCATCGGGCATCACCTCGTCGGACATCACGAACTGGGACGCAGCGTACGGTTGGGGAAACCATGCGAGCGCCGGGTATCTGACGTCCTACACGGAATCCGATCCGGTGTACAGCGGTGACGCGGCATCGGGCATCACCTCGTCGGACATCACGAACTGGGATGCAGCATACGGTTGGGGGAACCATGCAAGCGCCGGGTATCTGACGTCTGTGGACTGGACGCAACCGGGTACAATCGGGTCCACTACTGCCAGTTCTGGCGCATTCACGTCCCTTTCTGCCAGCAATGGACTTTCGGTTTCTGCCGGAACCGTCAACATTAAACCGGGGGGAAGCGGCGGTTCCAGCGGTCAGGTTCTCACATCCGACGGCAGCGGCGGCGCCACCTGGCAAACGGTATCCGGTGGATCATCCAGCCTGACACTGGTCACCAAAAGTGCGGATTATACAATCACCACCGGTGATGATGTGATTATTGCCAATAACGGAGGGATTACACTGACACTGCCAACCGCATCTGACGCCGGGTCAGGCAAACTGCTCTATTTCTATCAGGCAGGTGCTTCGGAATTCACCCTTGCCTCGACCGGGGGCGATTTGATTTGGGACTCCGGCGGCAACAGCGCAACATCGGATATATTCTACGGCGGGATATTTGTGAGTGACGGTTCATCCAACTGGTTTGAGATTGCTCAGTAGTTGGGTACTGACCGGTTAAAAAAGTTTAAAAAAATGATCCCTTGTCAGAGCGGAAGGATATGTTAAAATTGGAACACGACCAAATCGTATAGTGATGTCTATGTTCCGAAAATTGTTTCGGAGTGAATGGCTGTGGAGGAACGCCTGTGAAAATGTATAGAGAACATTTGTCGAAAGCCCGCCAGATTATTTTTCATGAAAAGAGTCGGTGGAATGAACTGAACATTGCATTGCGGGTGATGCATCAGATTTTTGCGGATATTACCGGTATCCGGGGCGCCATTCAGAACCGCGATGAAGGATATGAAACCCGGTTGGACTCCGGTTTCGCGCTGTCGCCCGGATTTGCTGCGGACTGCATCCTGGATACCCGAAGAACGGTAAAATACATTCGTGCGCTGGACGGTGCAGTTCAGATGCTGCGTCTTCGACATCCCGGGGCGCCGGTACACATTCTGTATGCGGGTTGCGGACCGTTTGCGCCCTTTGCCATTGCGCTGTGTGAACGGTATTCGCCGGACCAGGTCCAGTTTACCGTGCTGGATATTCACCAGCAGTCCATTACGGCGGTGCAGCGTATCGTAAGTGAGCTGCGGCTGTCGGATTGGTTTCGCGCCGCCATTCCATGTGATGCGACCCGATACGTGCATGGGGATGCCGACCCTTTTCATATTGTCATTACCGAAACCATGCACCGGACGGTATCGCGGGAACCGCAGGTTGCGATTACGCTGAATCTGTCGCAACAGCTTGTAAACGATGGTGTGCTTATTCCCGAGCGAATATCCATAAGCGCGGCGATGAGCGTTACGGAAAAAGAAGTGCAGTACATGCAACGACAGATAGACCGGGAGACCATTGAAACAATTCGAGTGGATATGGGGACGGTATTCGAGCTGACAAAAAATGGCCTCTTCGAGTTTTCGGGCGACGGCAATAATCTGTTTTGCGCCATCAAAAAAGTTCCGGATATTCCGGAACAGAATACCGAACTGGTATTAACCACGCAAATTCAGCTGTTCGGCGATATTTTTCTCGAAGAGTTGGAATCCGGCATCACCCATCCCTGGCTTTATCGCGACGTTGAGACGCTGTACCCGGGGGATATGGTTCAGTTTCAATTTCGGTTGACCGGTGTACCCGGGTTGAATTGCCAGAAGATCTTCACAGAAGATATTTTTTCAGAGCTCGACAATATTTCAGTTTCTAACCAATGAACAGGTCAGAAGCGACGTTCGTCTGATGACCAATTTTTCAGGAGGTATGCAATGGGAGAACAGTTAATCGCAACAATCATGGCGTTCGGTGGCAATTTCAATCCACGCGATTGGGAAAAATGTCATGGTCAACTTCTTTCGGTGGCAGAAAACCCCGCACTCTATTCTCTTCTTGGTACCACTTATGGCGGCGATGGACGGTCCACGTTTGCGCTTCCGGATTTGCGGGGTCGATGCGGTATCGGTGATGGAACCGGGCTCGGATGCACCACGCGGTATCAGGGCCAGGCAGGTGGTTATGAAACAGTACCGTTGAGCATTGCGCAAATACCCGCGCATGCTCATCCGCTGGCGGACGCAGAAATCAGTGGAAACGTCACGTGTACGTTGCACGCAGAGAATGCCGATTCCAATCAGTCCAGTGCCCAGGGAAACATGCTGGCCAATCAGGGCGACAGAATAGACGCCAGTACAAAGGTGTATTCCGGAAACACAAACGCAGTGGTAGATATGAATTCCGCGGCGGTTACTGCCAGTCATTCCCTCACCGTCTCCGGAGATACCACCGAGGTTGGCGGTGACGCACAACATGAGAATATGCCCCCCTGGCTGTGTCTGAATTATATTATTGCGGTGGATGGAATATATCCGCCGAGAAGTTGAAGTCCCGGTATCGGTTTTACGGGCTCAGCAGCCGTCCATCGAGAAGTCGTCTGCCTTTTTGAGTGGGCAGGCATCTTCCGTGTCCGGAAATGCATCCTGGTCGTTGTCCAGATCCGGGCATCCGTCGTCGTCCTGAAAGCCGTCCGGATCTTCGCGTAAAAACGGGCATTGGTCCTGATTCAGCAGAATGCCATCCCGGTCTTCATCCCTGTCCCTGGCAATACTGCTGAGTTGAACCCCCAGCTGAATTCCCCGGTTTTTTTCTCCCGCAAGAAAGGTGCAGAAAAGGCCAATACGCCGAAAGCGGAAGGCCGGAAAATCGATGGCCCCGCCCACCCATAGGGGGCGCTGGTTTGGGGCTGGCCAGAGGCCGTCAGCGGTTGCCACACCAATCAGCCCACCGACCAGGAGCGACCATGCAATATCATCATCTTTGGGAATTCGCAGGGCAATGCGCCAGACCACATTGTCGTCCTGTTCCAGCAGTTCTCCGTTTTTCTGCCGGATAAAGTGTTCTGAACGAAACAGGTATCCGATATTCGCGGTCAGTGATGTGCTGAATGATGTCACACTGGCGGACACAAACGGCTGCAATGCAAAATCGCCTTCACCGAGTGCAACCCCCGGCTGCCCGGTAGGTACATATCCGAACACCCCGGCCAGCAGGCCGATGCCGCCATTTTTCGCTCCTTTCAGCTGGTGCAGCACACCGACGCGCAGGTCGCCAACGCCGCCGCCTTCGCGGTGATATGCGTGAAAGGTGTATCCCAGAGGCATGGACAGGTTGATTTCGGTATTGCCGGGAATCCCGAAACCCAGGGCAACACTGTAACGACTCTGCAACAGGGTCTGTTCTTTTCCGCTCAGAAAAATGGTATTTACCACACCTCCGGTGTGCCATTTCCAGGGAGGAATGATTTCAGTGGACTCCACGCCGGCCAGCTGGTGCACCGTGGCCGATGGATACATCTGCTCCGTGGTGAACTGCGCCGAAACGACAGACGGCCAGAAGACGACTGAAAGAAAACACAGGAAGCGTACGCTGAAAGGCACCGGTTACCCCCGCTCAAAGTCAGGAGACCGTTGGCCCTTCTTCCTTTTTGTCCGGAGAAATCAGGTGTCCGTTGCGGTAGATGAGTGCAGCCACGTTTTCAAAACGCTCCACCACTTCATTGTCGGCCAAAGCAACTCTGAGCACCTGATCCATATGATCCACCAGGACAATGTCCAGCGACGCGAGCACCTTCTTTGGTACATCATGCAGGTCTTTACGGTTCTCCGAGGGGATGATCACCGTTCCCACCCGGCCCCGGTGGGCGGCAAGCAGTTTTTCCTTGACGCCGCCAATGGGCAGAACCCGTCCCCGAAGAGTGATTTCGCCAGTCATGGCCAGGTCTGCATGTACGGGAATTCTCGTTAATGCGGAGATAATGCACGTGGCGGTAGCGATACCGGCTGAAGGTCCATCCTTGGGAACCGCGCCCTCCGGAAAATGCACGTGAATATCCAAATCCTTGTAAAAGTCATCGGTCAATCCCAGCAACGATGCTCTGGATCGCACATAGGTGTAGGCAGCCTCAGAGGCTTCCTGCATGACTTCCCCCATGCGTCCGGTGCGAATCAGTTTGCCTTTACCGCTGACGGCGGAAACTTCCACGGTGAGCAGGTCGCCGCCGACCGACGTAACCGCCAACCCGTTGACCAGCCCCACTTTGTCTTCCGACTCTTTCTCATTCTGTTTATACTTCGGTACGCCCAGGTACTTCGCAATATCCCTGGCTTGCACCGTCACGGCGTCCTTTAATTCATGCTTCACCACATCCCGCGCGATTTTCCGGCAGACCGAGGCAATTTCTCTTTCCAGGCTTCGTACGCCCGCTTCCTTGGTGTAGTGATGAATGATGGTGCTGATGGCTTCGTCGTCCATTGTCAGCGCCACATCCTGCAAGCCGCATCTTTCCTGTTGCTTTGGAACCAGGTACTTTGTGGCAATACTGAGCTTCTCGTATTCTGTATAACTGGAGAGTTCAATGATCTCCATGCGATCCTGAAGTGGAATCGGAATTCCCGAAAGCATATTGGCCGTCGTAATGAACATAACATCGCTCAGGTCGTAATCCAGATCGAGATAATGGTCATTGAAGGTATGGTTCTGTTCGGGGTCAAGGACCTCAAGCAGCGCGGAGGCGGGATCTCCCCGGAAATCCGAACTCATCTTGTCAATTTCATCAAGCAGAAATACCGGATTGTCGCTGCCGGCTTTTTTCAGACTCTGAACAATTTTTCCTGGCATCGCGCCAATGTATGTTCTTCTGTGGCCGCGGATTTCCGCTTCATCCCGAACGCCACCAAGACTCAGTCGAAGAAACTCGCGACCGGTAGCTCTGGCCACAGATTTTGCCAGCGATGTTTTGCCTGTTCCCGGAGGGCCCACAAAACAGAGGATAGGGCCATTCAGTTTTTTGGACAACGCCTGCACAGCCAGATGCTCAATGATGCGTTCCTTGATTTTGGTCAGACCGTAGTGATCCTCTTCCAGAATTTTTTCCGCGTTAACCAGATCGTAACTTTCCCGTGACTTTTTCCCCCAGGGCAGCAGACTGATCCAATCCACATAATTGCGAATGACTGTGGCTTCAGCGCTCATGGGCGACATCATCTGCAGCTTCTTGAGCTCCTTGCGGCTCTTTTCAAGCGCCTCCTTGGAAATGTTAGGCTTGGATTTAATCTGTTTTTCCAGATCAATCAGCTCACTGCGAAACTCGTCTTTTTCCCCGAGCTCCCGTTGAATGGCGTGCATCTGCTCATTGAGATAGTACTCTTTCTGAGAGCGCTCCATCTGTTTTTTCACACGGGTCCGGATTCGTTTTTCCACCTGCAGGATTTCAATTTCGTTCTGCATCATCTGATACAGTTTGGTCAGCCTGCTCACGGGGGAAAAATCTTCCAGCAACTCCTGACGATCCGCCAGTTTCACGCTGGACAGATGAACAACGATGGAATCCGCCATCCGGGACGGATCGCCGATGTTCTGCACCGTCATCAGCATTTCCGGGGGAATCTGCTTATTGAGCTTCACGTAGTTCTCAAAAGTACTCTGCACTTCCCGCATGAGTGCATCGGTTTCCACCGATTTTTCCAGGGGTTCTTCAATGAGTTCGTATTCCACATTGAAATGGGAACTTGCTTCAAGATAATTGAGAATCCGAACGCGCTGTTTCCCCTCCACCAGGACTTTCACCGTGTCATCGGGCAGCTTCAGCAGCTGAACGATGCTTCCCATGGTTCCGACGGGATAGATATCCCTGGAACTCGGGTTGTTGATTTTGGCATCCCGCTGCGCGGCCAGCAGAATGCGTTTGTCCTTCTTCATTGCCAGTTCCAGTGCGGCAATGGATTTTTCTCTTCCCACAAACAGTGGCACCACCATGTGAGGAAATACGATGATGTCGCGCAAAGGTAAAAGTGGCCCGCGGGCGACCGGTGGCAATTGAGTTGGGTAAGATTCCATATTAAACCCTTCTTTAAACGAGTAGTTGTGAAAGCTGTGCAGTGATTATTCTACAGTTGTTGCAGCGGGGGAAAAAGGGTTTTCTCAGGCCAGTTCTGCTTTTTTGTTTTTCTCGAAAACCACGAGAGGACGTTCCTTTTTCAATACGGTATCTTCGCTGATCACCACTTCTTTGGGAGAATCCATGGAAGGCAGCTCAAACATGATATCCAGCATTGTTTTTTCAAGTACAGAACGCAACCCCCTCGCCCCTGCGGAACGGGCCATCGCGGTTCTTGCCACTGCCCGAAGCGCTTCTTCGGTAAATTTCAATTTCACACTGTCGATTTCAAGCAGTTTGGCGTATTGCTTGACCAGCGCGTTCTGCGGTTTGGTCAGAATTTGAACCAGCGCATCTTCATTCAGTTCAGTGAGTGTGGCGATAACCGGCAGACGACCGATGAATTCGGGTATCAGACCGAATTTCAACAAATCTTCCGGCTGAATTTCTGCAAATAATTCGCCTACTTCCTTTTCCTGTTTGGTTTTTACTTCAGCGCCGAACCCCAGGGTTTTCTGGCCCAGTCGACGCTCAATGATATTTTCAATGCCATGGAAAGCGCCGCCACAGATAAAGAGAATATCTGTGGTATCCACCTGCAGGAAGTCCTGTTGAGGATGCTTCCTGCCACCTTTGGGGGGCACATTGGCAATGGTGCCTTCGATCAGCTTGAGCAATGCCTGCTGAACACCTTCGCCGGAAACGTCCCGGGTAATGGACGGGTTGTCACTTTTCCGGGAGAGCTTGTCCACTTCATCGATATAAATGATTCCCCGTTGGGCGCGTTCAATATCGTGGTCCGCGTTCTGGAGCAGTTGAACGATAATGTTTTCCACATCCTCGCCCACATATCCCGCTTCGGTGAGTGCCGTGGCATCCGCGATGGCAAAGGGTACATTCAGAATCCGGGCCAGCGTCTTGGCCAGCTCCGTTTTCCCGCAGCCGGTGGGGCCCAGCAGAAGGATATTGGATTTCTGAAGTTCGACCTCTCCATCGTTTCTTTTGCGGCGCTTTTTGGCTTCAATCCGTTTGTAGTGATTGTATACCGCTACAGAGAGAACCCGTTTCGCCTCCGCCTGTCCAATAACGTGCTCATTGAGTACATCGTTAATTTCAGCTGGCTTCGGCAGGTTTTTCGGGTCCGTCTGTTCCTCCGAATTGTCCAGCTCTTCTGCAATGATGTCATTGCATAGACTGATGCACTCGTCACAGATGTAAACCGTTGGGCCGGCAATTAACTTACGCACTTCCTTCTGGCTTTTTCCGCAAAACGAGCAACTTAATGTTGGTCTGTCATTTCCTCTGGTGCGAGACAAAACTCACCTCTTTATCTGTTTAAACACGTTCCAGTCTTAGTATAAGCGCCAACAGTGCCCATGCAAGACTTGCCGAACGATCAATCTCTCTTTTGGCGACTGGCTTTGCTGGCGTTGGGCGCCATGACCTGATCGATAATCCCATACTCCAACGCTTCATCCGCCGGCATAATAAAATCCCGGTCTGAATCATTTCGAATTTTTTCTGCGGGTTGACCGGTGGTGGAAACCAGAATATCGGTCAGCCTTTCTCTCATTCTCAATATCTCTCTGGCGTGAATTTCAATATCCGACGCCTGGCCCTGAACACCTCCCAGCGGCTGGTGAATCAGCACTCTGGAATTGGGCAGCGCAAATCGTCTTCCCGGGGCGCCGGCGCTGAGGAGCACGGCCGCCATGGAAGCCGCCTGTCCGAGACAGACCGTGGCCACCGGGCAACCCACGTGCTGCATGGTGTCGTAAATCGCCAATCCTGCAGAAACGGAACCACCGGGAGAGTTGAGATAGAGCATCACTTCCTTGTCCGGATCGTCCGAGTACAGAAAGAGTAGCTGAGCGACGATAATGTTGGCCACTTCATCATTGATGGAAGTACCCAGAAAGATAATCCGATCCTTGAGCAACCTTGAGAATATGTCCCAGCTCCGTTCACCCCGGTGTGTGTACTCCACGATTTGCGGGTAGGGGATATAGGATGCGTGTACAATATCACCGGATTTTTTATCGAATTCGCTCATATATAATCCTTTCAGAGAGTATGCGACGCCAGCAGTTATTCCGTCTCAGCGGGGGGCGTTTTTGTCGCAGTTTTCTTTGTTGCGGCTTTTTTCGTCGCAGTCTTTGCTGTTGGCTCTTTGTCCTCAGAGGCATCGTCTGTTGAGGATTCAATCTCCTCAATTGTAACCTTTGGAAGAATAAAATCAAAAACCTTGTCCTCCAAAATGCGACTTTCCAGTTCCGACGCGTATTTTCTGTCTGCGTATTCCGCTTTCAGTCTTGCCAGGGGAAGTCCCGTGGCGTCTGCCATTTCCTGGTATTTGGCTTCAATATCTTCCGGTGTCACCTTCAGTTCGCCAATTCGAGAGATTTCCTCAATCAGAAAATGGGTGTGCACGATTTCAATGGCGGCTTTACTGGCGCTGTCATCAATGGCGGCCTCTCCCTCTTCCGTTTTCTCAGAATCTTCTCCTTTGGCCTCTTTTTTGGCATCGGCGACCTGTTTTATAATGTTCTCATACTGCCCTCGCATGGCTTCGGTCTGCTTCTGCAAAATCGTGGGCGGCAGATCCATGGGATTTTTTTCGCGAAGGGCATCGAGAAGCTTCTGCTTTAACGAGTCTTTTTCCCGATTTTCCACCGAAGCCATATATTTCTTTTCTATATCGGCTTTCAACGCATCCAGGGTTTCAAATTCACCCAGATCTTTGGCGAATTCGTCATCGATTTCGGGAAGTATCCGCTCCTGAAGATCCACTACCTTCACCAGAAATGTCATGGGATTATCCCGGTCCGCCCCAAATGTAATTTCTTTTTCGTCATCGACATTCATTCCAGGCAACCCGGTCAGCAACTCGGCGGGGCACTGATTCTCTTCCAACGCCAAATCCTGGGGCAGTGCGTTTTCAGACCATTCACCGCTCTCCTCTTTGCGACGCAGTTCCAGTTTAACCTGATCTCCCGGCTGAATGGCGCGTTTTTCTTCAAGGTCCTTTGTTGTGGCAAGACCGTTCTGGAGGCGTTTCAGCTCGTCTTCGACCACCTTCGGATCGGCGATGATTTTTTTCTTCTGCAATACGATGCCATCGGTGTTGAGGTCTGACAGCCTGGGAGCTGTTTCCACCGTGACGCCGAATCTGTAGTCCTCGCCCTCTTTTGCCAGGGAGTCGATATTGGTGAATCTCGGCTCTCCCACTGGTGCCAGCTGGTGCTCCTGTATCGCCTGCATGAAAAACCGATAGGTTAAATCGCTGGTCAGTTCCGCATATACCGATGGGGCAAACATTTTCTTTGCAATGGCCAGTGGCATTTTTCCCTGACGGAACCCTTTTACCTTGGCGCGCTTGCGTACGTTGGAAAACATCTGCTCTGAAGTTTTTTTAATTTCATCCGCCGGAATGGTGATCTCCAGCTCCTGGACCACTGAACTTATCGCTTTTACTGTTGAAGACAATGTAACCTCCTGAATCCCCCGTTAGAATGAGAGAGAGTCGGATTTATCCATGTCCGGGAACAGTGTCAAGCGCACAACACATTTAATGATAAATAAATTCAATAATAGCCGCTCCTGAAAAATGAATCCCGGTGCGGGTTTCAGCGAGGAAGGATCATGCTGCTATACTTCTGTTCAGGCGCAATGGAAGTATACGCGGCCTTCCGGTGGTCGTCATTGTCCCGCATCATGTTGTACCCGGTTTCGAATCCGGCGAGATCCGCCGGCATGGCATCAACGAATTGCACCCCCATGCCTTCAGGGGTTGCGGGGCCTTCGGTGGATCCGATTTCCTTGCGCCAGACCACCTGGGCAGTGATGACCACACATCCCTGTCCCATGGGAGGAGTGAATTTCACCGAAAGCAGCGACTGCATAGGCGGCGGCGTGAGGGTTCGGACAAACAGTCCACCAATGTTCACGTTGTAGGAAAAACCATAAAACGCTTCTTCCCAATCTCCCCCTCTGGGACAGAAAACCACGGGCGTCCCGTACAGGATGCGGGGGGTCCGGCGCTCGCTTTTCTGTTTGGGGGCCAGAAAATCATTCAATACAAACGTCAGGGATTCCGCATCGGATGATTCGTCAAGCAGCTTGATTCCCTCTGTATCTCCGATGGCCTTTTCCAGAATGGTCATCTGATGGGGGGGAGTCAGTGCAATCCACGGGCACGAATGCTCCAGGGTGCCGAAATAGGTGACCGGTGTTCTGGGGGGCAGGTTGGCAGCAGTGATTACCGCACGGGGACAGTGGGTTTCCACCACGTCAACCAGCTCTTCGGTGGAGCCGGCAAAATGGAGATCGAAGCCGTTTTTCCGCAGTACCTGACCAATTCGCATGCGGGTGTAGCGATCCTGATGGGCCAGGACCACAAGTCCGGCGGGGGCACGCATGGACTGCCAGTCTTCATTCTGGGTGACCACGGCAGCCATCGCGCGGAATTGATTGAGTTTTCCGTCGATGATAATGTCTTCACAGCCGCTGCGAAAGGCGTGCTCCACCATGGGATGGCTCAGCTGTGGCAATCGGGCGATGATGGGCACCCGGGACAGCTCCCGGCGCTCCCGGAGGGATACGATGAACTGGCCCAGATCGGACATATCAGCGCTGAGCACGATGGTCCTCGGGGTCAGCGCAACGATACTGTCCACATCGTTGGTTTCCGGCACCCTGCGGGCGGTTGCTCCGATTTCTTCCAGAACGGTCAGCTTTTCTCTGGCATCGCTGCCCGGATTTCCAATAAAGACAAAATTATTGGCCATTGCGCACCACCTCCATCACATATTCTGCGCATGCGGATAACAACTATCTAAACGTCCGACGCCGACGGGGAGTTAAGAGGTAATCGCGCTGTAGTGGTTTTCAGCATTGACTCACGGGGACTCACGGGGACTCACGGGACCTCACCGGGGCCGGGGGGTTTTTCTTTTAAATTTTCCTGATTTCGCTCAATACGACCTGAATCCCCCCGTTTTCCGGGGTATTGCTCATTGTTCAGATGTCTGGCAATGGCTACGCTGACCGTTTTCACGACATCGCCATTGCTCAGGGCTATCGCAAGAAACAGATATCACTCGAATTGCCTTCTTTTTTTGTCAGCAAAAACTGGCAAATGGCTGATCACACAAGCGGCATGCAGTCTCACACCTGTGTTTTGTCCGCCACAGCGATGCAATACAAAAAAATACAGGTGTTTTCTTTGTTGGCGTGAACCAGAATTCCCTGTGAGTCGTTCGTCTGGTAATAGAACAGGTGGTATTTGACAAAATTTTCCTGGGGGTTGTCATAACCCAATGCTCCAGCGTCTTCGCTACAATACGAAAACAAAGGCGATGAGTGTTCATCGCTACAAATACAAATCAGATTGAAGCCACGACCCGAGCGGGTCTTTGTCGATTAGACCGCACGAAGATCGTGGAAAATCAGCATTGTTGATTTATTCGGGACGTTGGTATTGGGGTTCGGCGCGGGCAAGGGGCGCACCATCTCGGGAATGCGTCGGATGTACGAGCAGTGCAGCGGCAAAAAAGTTGAAGAATGCAGTTTCCACAATCGATTCAACGCCGGTTTGGTGAGACTGTTGAAACAGCTGACAGCCGAGGCCATTGATGGCTTGTCGGGAGCAGGTAGCCCTTTACAGGGGTAACTGTCCGCGTTTTCAGATTTAATTTTGACTGATTCCACAATAATGCAACTGCACGATTCCCTGGAAAATCATTATCCGGGGATGCGTGACAAGCTGCTGCAGTTTGACCTCGGATACTACCGATTCCAGCTGTTTTCTGCATTCAAAGAAATAAAAGGACTATCTTTGATGTCATAAAACGCAATACATCGTCTTCAAAGTTACGCAGTCTTTCCAGAAAATTTCGCGACTTCGACCTTTTTATTCGCCCCCGTTTCCCCTCTTTTCTTTTTGTATCAGGCGGTGGGTATTCCTTTTCGGCTTCATCCAAAATGTCTCGATATTTTGTTCGGTATTTTTTCTGAAGCTTCCTGCTCAGCATGCCACCGGCATCCTGTACGTTCTGATTGATTTTGTTGAGAAGGCTCAGCATGTCTTTCGCCCATTGCTGGTCGTCCTGCTCGAAGGCGCGAGTCAGTTCGCGTAAGGGATGTGCATTGCATAATTGAATAAGGCATGCTGGCATGCATATATGAAGTACAGCTTCCAATGATCATAACAAAGTATGCCTTTGAAATTGGGAAGTATTCCGAATGCATCCATGGCATCGCTTCCACGCTTTTCGTGCGGAAATAAAAGCGTCCACAGGTCGGTTGAGAAGCAGTGCAGCCATAGCCGTTTGCCGTTCACGTTTATTCCGGTTTCATCGGCATGGGCCAGCGCCGCTTCAATGCGTTTAAGCCTTGCCATGGTTTCAAAGGATTCAAGCGCTACATAGGCGCATTGATTAAAATTACACAGCGACCCGGTGCTCAATGGCATTCCCAGCTGATCTGCGAAATAGTCGCTTATCCTGTCGTATGGCAACATCTGAAATTACGACATGTAGACCGCATGCGCCTCTACACCGGAACCATACTGCGTCGGCTGTGTGACGCCTCAGTAAATTGGCTCAGTAAATTGGCCTCAGTAAATTGGCCTCAGTAAATTGGCTCAGAGTGATTATTGTTCCGTTGTACGAAGTTTGGATATGCGCGATGAATCTGCGGTTGATTTGATATTTTGTTCAGGGTTCAGACGGAATGTGCCAGGTTCGTGTCGGGCGATTTGTGGTCACGCTGTCCTCGATTGAATTGCTCGTCGGGAAATCGTACAGTCC
>JBNKCR010000126.1:0-106733 GCA_050287845.1 Polyangia bacterium | reverse complement strand
ACTGAGCTGGGGTTTTTTTCCTGTATCTTCACCACTTTTCCCTCAAATTGTCGCTTTACTGCACAAATACCGGGGTAATTCTTTTTGCACAGCTTTTAGAAACCGCTTAAACACAACGATTCAGAACACCTCGAATAGCTCGGATTGTCGATTTGAAATCGACTTTCGTCTTGAACAGGTTCTCCCTCTTATTCTTCTATATACTCACGTATCATTTCATCGGTCACGGTTCCTGTTCATCGCTATCGCATTTGGTCAGAATGTAACGGTCTGATTCACCCGCAACAGTACCCGGTTACACACTCGCAAAAAAGAGGTTGTGAAAAAAGGGACGGAATTTGCGGATGCGGAGGTTGTCACGGGTGGGGTGGACTCGATTGGTTAAGAGACAAATCACCGCCTGTTTTTGAGGGTCAATCCACAGCGATGTGCCGGTGAACCCCAGGTGGCCGAAGGTATTGTCGCTGGCAGCTTCTCCCAGACTGGAGCCCCCCGGGCTTTTCAGGTCAAATCCCAGACCGCGGCCGCCGGGGCGTCTCAGCACAGCCCGTTGGGCGGTGGTTGTTTTGAGGATACCGCCGTTGGTGAGCGCCAGGAGCCACGCAATCCCAAACCGGGTCATGTCTTCTGCAGTGGAGAATATACCCGCATGTCCCGCCATACCGCCCATGGTCCAGGTGTTGTCGTCGTGGACTTCGCCCTGTAACACCCGCTTTCGCCAAGGGCAGTCTTCAGTGCAAGCCACGTTTGTTTTGTCGGCGGGCAGCTCCGGGGCAAAGCAGGTGCGCACCATCTGCATCGGTTCGGTAATGTGCTCCTTCACCAGCGTTGAAAGGGATTTGCCCGTAATGCACTGCAGGTGATGGCCGAGGCCGATATAGCCAAGGTCGGAGTAGACTGCCTGCGCCGGCGCGGGCAAGGAGGGGGAGGTGTTCAGAACCTCGTGAACAATCTGTTCATAGGCTGCTGGAGAGTTTCGTTCTGTCATGGAGACGGACTCAAAAAGCGGACGCCATGCGGGCAGGCCGCTTTCGTGAGCCAAAAGAGATTCGAGGGTGAACTCGTTCCAGATGCGCGTGTCCAGTGTCAATGAACCTGCATCCACCAGCGCCAGAGCCAGGGTGGCGGTGAACAGTTTGGTCAGTGACGCCACATCGAACCAGGTGGTTGACCGAATGTCAGTACCGTTCTCAAATGCGGTCTGTCCGGCGGTCACCGTGATGGGTACACATTGATTAACTGAAAAACTGGCCTGAGCACCGGAAAAGACATGAGTCTTCACCCCCTGCTGCAATGCGTCTTTCAGCGTCTTTGAGATGTGGTCAGAACGTGGCGCGCCGCGGTCCCCACTATTCCAGGATATTGGCGTCACCGTTGGACCATACCAGAATAGTGGTGGGTAGTTTGGCCAGCAGATCCCGCTGACTTTCAATGGATCGTCTGGCTTCCTGAGAATCCGATGCGCGCATCCCCATGAAAACAAAGTCTGACGCCGACGATTCTCTGGCTATCACGGTGCTGAACGGCTCCGAGCTGGTAATGATTTTCAGCTCGGCGGGGATTCGGATGTTCTTTCTCAGTTCCTGCATCTGTGCTTCGGCCTCCGCTTCTTCGCCGGAATCGGATATGATGCGCATAAAGCGAAGCTGGGCGCCGCTCCATGTACTGTGCAGGGTCATCAGATAGGCGAAAATGGCCATGAGACTGCCATTCCTGCTGCCTTCATCGCCCCCCCACCACAGATCAATGCGGCGGCGTTTTTTATCCGGGGAAAAGTTTCCGGGCTTCAGGATGGTAAGGTTAAAATTGAACGCACCCAGAATTTCCACTTTTTCGTAGAAATCCCGAAGCTTCAGCTCATCTTCCGTATGTGGCATTTCCATCATGACCGTATTGGCTTTAAGGGCGCCGATGGAGTAGCTCTGTAAAAACACGGTAAGGCCGGCAAAATAGTCGTCTACAATGACGGTCTGGGCGAAAGCTTTCACGTGTTCCTCATAGAGCACCCGTTTCAGCTCGTCTTCGCGGGTTTTGCGAATCCGGATTTTTTTATCGGTGGATTCGCTGGACCGCTCAATGAGGTTGGCCACGGTCAGGAGTCCGCGACTGCTTTCCAGCCACCCGGCCGTGCGCACAATGGAGTGGTCTCCCTCCGCATCGTCACATAGCGCAACCATGATGGGGCGCCAGTTTTTGGGATGAACCTTGCTGCCTTCCAGATAAATGAGATTATCCTTGGTCCGCTGAAACACAAAGCCGCGTTTGGCGTCGCCGTAGCTGGTCTGAATGTCTCGTTTTTTCAGGTAAAAATAAATGACCGCGGTGATGCCCAGCGCAATAAGGGCGTAGGTATCATTGATTTTCATCATGGCCACGGCACATCCGATGGCGCCGATGAGCGCGGTAATCCAGTGAAAGGCCTTGAATGTGGGTCTGAAACTGGGATTCCCGCTTTTGGACTCCACAAATGCCGAGAGATTAATCATCCCATAGGCGATGAGGAAAAACATGGAGATGACCTCGGCCACCGCATTGAGGTCCCCCGCCCAGATGATGCCCACGGCAATGATAAAAGTCAGAACTGTGGCACGCTTGGGCTCATTGGCCGGTCCTTCTCCTTTTGCAAAATATTCCATTACCTTCATGAGCCGATCCTGACCCATGGCCTGAAGGATTCGCGGTGCACCCAGAAAACTGCCCAGCGCCGAACTCAGGGTGGCGGCAAAGACGCCCATGACCACCAGAGGCCCAAAAATACTCATTTCCTGAAGCGCTTCGAACGGACCGCTCTTCAAATCTGCGCGGGGACTGGCGCCAGCTACCAGCACCAACTGCAACGCATACACCGAGGCTGTGAAAACAATGGCCAGAATGGTCCCCCACGGAATGGATTTGGCCGGATCCTTCAAATCTCCGGACATGTTCGCGCCAGCGGTGATGCCGGTGGTGGCCGGAAAGAAAATGGCAAATGCGGTCCAGAATCCGATACCGTCTGTGAACTGCGGTGCTGCCGCTGCCTTGTAGGTGGCCATGTCAAATTTCAATAAACCGCCGATAATGAATGACGCAACGGACAGCATCAGAATGGCGAACACGAAATACTGGGTTTTAATGGCCACATCCGCGCCTTTGGCAGTGAGTTTGAACAGCGCCACCACAATCACGGAGGACAGAATATTCACAATTTTAAACTTGGCCACCAGGGCATTGCCGTCCATCCCCATCAGATGAATCTTACTCATCACCGGGGCAAGCACCGAAAAGACGGCTTCGGTAAAGCCAATAATATAAAACGCAACGCCCACCGCGTTGGCCAGGAACAGCGTGATTCCGATACTCCCCCCGAAGTCCGGGCCGAGTACCCGCGAGATCATGTAGTAGACGCCGCCGCCTTTCATCTTGATATTGGTGGAAATGGCGGAAATGGAAAGGGCCGTGGTAGTGGTGATCAGTTTACCGATACCCAGGATGAGCAACGCCAGCCACAGACCTGAATGTCCCACCACAAATCCTGCCCGCATGAACATAATAACGCCCAGAATGGTCAGTACACATGGGGTAAAAACGCCCCCGAACATGCCGAACTGATTCTGCCCGTTTGAGTCGCTCCGGTTCACTTTGACATTTGCTCTGGTAGTCATAAATTCCTATTTTCTTCCGTTGTAAACATTGTTGAGCTGTCGGGAATCATAGCTCATTTTCGAGTTGGGGCGAAATATTTATTCATTATTGAAAGAGGCAAAAAGAGATTCGGTTTTGTATCTGATTACGGCTGGACGAGGCTTGGTTTCGGACCAATCTCCCGCAGAATGTCACCCAGTTTCGACGTTCGGTTGATTGTGTGCAGATACCTGTAAGGTAGCTCATCTGGAACCTTCAGTTCACAGATATCGGTGATGATCACCGGCACCGGCGGAGTATTGAACTCATTGCGAATATCTTCAATGAATCCGATTTCGTCTTCATCCGTACCACTTTCCCGGGTGTTGATGGGGGTATTGTTGGATCCCAGATCAAAGCGATTGAACTCCACCCGCACACAGGCATTCATTCTGGAACTGAGGGCGGTGATGTCGTTGCCGTCCTGATGGGTGAACTGGTTGTTGAATACATGCGCTTTTCCAAATCGGATACTTAATTGCCCCGGTCCGATATTTGAAAATTTGTTGTGATGATACGATACATGAAACGCGTCTGCATCTTCTTCGGCGTTGTCGTCGGAGTGCCCCACAATCAGACCCTTGCCGCAGTCGTGAAAGTCGTTCCATGAAACCGTGATATAGTCGCTGCCGTGGGTGATGTCCAGCAGGCTGTCGTAGTCATCCGGCACGTCAATGTTGTTGAACAGGTTGCAGTGATCAATCCAGATATTATGGGAATTATCAACGGCGATGCAATCGTTGCTGTCGCCCGGAACATGGTGAATAGTGAGATTCTGGATAATGATGTTGGCGCTTTCGTTTTTAATGCGAATGCCTGCCCCCTGAAGACTGGCATTTTCATCCTTTCCCACGATGTGCAGATCGCGTTTGCCGTCCACTTCAATGATCTCTACAACCGCTTCATCCTCATCGGCACGCAACGCCCCTGAAACGATAATCTTTCGGGGGGTGTCGTCATCTTTGTCATCAATGGCCGCCTGCAGTTCCGCGACAGTCGCCACCTCAATGACATCGCCGCCATCGCCGCCGGTGAGCGCAAACGCGCCACCATCGGTATATGCCGCAAACCCCACATGTCCCGTCACCGCTTCTTCGGCGTATTCAAATGTGTCGGTATCTGAATCAGGGGGCATGCCAGTGTCCGGAGAAAGAGATGCTGTATCGGGGTCTGTTGAAACGGGTCTCGATTCCACCGTAACCGGCGTCAGCAATTTATCTGAGCAGGCCAGGGCGAAAAATACACATATCGGAAACACATATTGGTTCAACACCGTCATTCCGGGTCACTGTAACACATTTCAGATAAAATTACATTTGGAAGCCACAAATGAAGTAATCGCGCTTCGTGAAAACGGCCAATAGTACGGGTGATAAAAATCACAATCATATGCGATACCCCGGAAAGAGATATTATCATTCTGTGCCACCCGCACATGCCAGCCTGGCTCGGTTAGGTATGTGGAAATTCATCTCAATCAGTATGGCAGTGCTTTTTATGACGGCCTGCGGAAAAAATGAGCCAGCCATCACCGACATTCAACCGCGATTTGGACTGATGCATGGCGGAGAGCAGGTTGCCATTCACGGCGAAAACATTGGTGCGCTGATGCCGGTGACGGTATACCTCGGCAACCAGAGAGTGCGCATGTCCGAACTGGTGGAAGACGACATTATTCAAATCACCACGCCAACCAGCAATGCGGAGCAAACCGTGGATGTGCGCATCATTGGAAACGATGGTAGGGAGTTTCTGATGAAAAACGCGTTTCAATACGTTGAAAAGGCCAAGATGGCGGAATGCGTGAATATTTCGAAGCAACTTAACGGAAAACCCGTTCTGGAAAGGGTATCGAAGCGGAAGTAGCTCAGTTTATCGCAAAGGAAAGCACGGTGGACCAGTTGCCAAGAATAACCATGTATCCGCCAAACTGGGCCGGTCTGGCAAAGAAACCGCCGTCCATATCCAGCAGATTCAACACACGTCCGGTACCCGCTGAGATGACATACATTCCGGCTTCGCTATCCGAAATGAGTAAGAGATCATCATAGGCGAGCGGATCCGCTTTCAGGCCCACACCAAATTTCATATTGAGAACAGTTTCGCCGTTCCGGGGTTTCAGAGATACCATCCCCTGATTACCTGCCCGAACGAGATACACTTCACCGTTCAATTTCGTGGCACCGGTGACCTTGGTAATATCAGACCGAATCCAGCGAATATTCCCGGTATCCAAATCCAGCCCGTAAACACCACCTGCCAGAGAGGCCGCAATCACCGTGTTGTCGACCACCACGGGCGTCGCATCCACATCGACCAGCAACACGTCATCCGCACCGGCATCAGCCACCGCGTCCACCGCGAGATCTACCGACCAGTTCAGTACGCCGGTACCCGCATCCAGAGAAACTATAAAACCATCACTGAATCCAACCAGCACGTGGGAACCGACAATACGCAGGTCGCTGTACCCCACCGAAGAGAATCCTTCCACCGGATCGCGCCGATAACGCCAGACGATTTCGCCCGCTTCGGGGTCAACGGCCAGAATGGTATTGTCGGCGTTGGCCACAAAAAGGGTATCTTCGTACATGTGCACCGTCCGCCGCAGCTCGGCGCCGGTATCGACTTTCCAAATCAATCGACCGGACCGGCTGTGGACCCGATACAGATACCCGTCATCCGCACCGAAGTATACCGAATGTCTCGCAGAATCATAATGCGGGGTTGAACCAACCGGGTCATCCAGATTGTACCGCCAGACCGTCTCTCCGCCAGATGAGTTCAGACAGTACAGTCCCCCTATCGCAGCACCGATGAACAACCGCTCGGCATCCGTATCAAACGCCGCTGCCCCGGTTTCAATGGGAGCGAATCGATCATATTTTTCATAGAACTCGGGAATCTTGAAGTCCGGCACATTGGAATACAACTTCTTTCGCCACCGGAACCGGAGGAGCTGGACATTTTCGTATCCCTGAGTTCTGGCCGTGTCGACTCTGGGAGAGGCGCAACTACAGACGGCAATATCCATCGTCAGAAGAAGACTCAGACAAAATAGGTGAAACAGAAAGTGTCTCACTGAGCTGCTCCACCTGCCTGCTGCGCCTGCATCAGTTGCTGAAGAATCATGGGGTTGATACCGGCGGGAATCTCCGGAACGTTGGCATCGGGATTGATGGCAAGCAACCGCTCTGTCGCCTGAACCAGCAGATAGTCATTTTTATCCGGCTCCGCAGAAGCAACCACCTCATCCACCACGGACTGCAACATGGTTTCGGCTTTGTCGAGTTCTTCGCCCTTTCTGTGCAACACGGAAGCCACGCCCAGTTTCGCCCAGAGGGCAATTCGACCGGAGGACTCATCCGCCAGTCGCTGATACGTTTTCTGTGCATCGTCCAATTTCCCGACAGTCTCATATGCCACTGCCAGTGCAGAAAGAATGCTTTCCTTAAACACCAACAGATTTTTGTCCTTTTCACATTCCTTATAAAGCTGGATGGCGGCTTCGTGTTTCCCCTCTTCCATCAGCGACGCTGCCTTGGCCAGCCTGGCCGCGGACGCAACCGGTGTATTGGCCGTCTCGGCAATGGCTTTGTCCAATCGCTTTACCGCTTCCTTTGCGCGATCCTCACGGGACTTGTACGTGAGCACGTCCGCGTCGCCACCAGCTGCGTCATCTCCACTGATCACCGGGGCAACCACAACCTCAAGGCCTTCTGCCAGCACTTTCGAGGCGCTCTGAATCTTCGACTCAATCACGTGGTTATACACGAGAATGCCTACCCATACCGCCAGACCGGTCCCCAGCAGCACACCGATAACTTTTCGCCGCTCAACGGCCCAATCGAGAGCCGACATTGATTTCTGAACAAATTCGTCCTGGCTCGGATCGAGATTATCTTTTCTGTTTTCGTCTTTTTTTTCTATTTTTTTGCGTGCCACTTAACGCGCTCCCTGGTTATGTTCGTAATGAAATAGCATTATATAAACGCGCGGACTATATGCCGCCCCACTGAAGAGGTCAATGATCAAAAGAATCAATATGGGGGAATTAAGTCAGTTCGCGCCATTTGAATCACCATCCACCGCCTGGCGCATAAAGAGCGATTCCAGACTCTCTTCAGTACCATCGTCATTTTTCAGCAGTTCCGTAAGTTTTCCTTCCGAGACTTTGACTCCCCTGCGCAAAATCACGACCCGGGAACACAACCGTTCGACATCCGTCAGAATATGTGAAGAAAACAGAATTGTCTTGCCCTCGCGGTTGAGCGCCAGAATCAAATCCGTGACAAATTTTCGTCCAACGGGATCCAGCCCGCTCATGGGCTCATCGAGAATAAGCAGCGACGGATCCGGCAACAGCGCCTGGGCAATGCCAATCCGCTGCAACATGCCTTTGGAAAACTTTTTCAGCGGTCTCCTTGCGGCATCTGCCAGGCCAACCCGTGCCACCAGCTTCACTTTTCGCTCGTTGATTTCCCCTGTGGACATGCCGTACAGCCTGCCATAAAAATCCAGCAATTCGTATGGCGTGAGATATTCATGAAAATATGCGTGTTCCGGCAAATATCCAACGTCATTTCTCGCCTGATATGATCTGGCGTCCCTGCCCAGCAGTTTCACCGTACCGGTGTCTGCGCCAATCAGTCCCATCATCATTTTAAGCGTGGTTGTTTTTCCGGCGCCATTGGGACCGAGCAATCCGAAGATTTCTCCCTTTTCAACCGAAAACCCGACGCCGTTCACAGCCTCCACCTTTTTTCTGAAAAAACCGATACGAAAGGTTTTCCTGAGTTGCTCAACTTCAATCACTTTTGTGTTTTCTGTTTTTCCAACCGGAGTTTCCGTCACGTTCAACCTCCAATTTCCTTCATCCATCGGGCACATTTTTCGACAACTTCGCGGGCATCATTGGCGGTCATACGACCGTGCATCGGCAGTGTCACCGCAATTTCAACCAGTCGGGCACTGCCGGATAATTGCGAGTTGTCCGCTGATGCGCCATCGGCCAACCAATCAATTTCCGGCAGGTGAAAACTGGCAGGCTGCGCCTCAATCCCACAGGAAGCAAGATAGGCGACAAGGGCATCCCTATCATTTCTGACAAACGGCTCGCCATCCGTCCTGCGTTCAGGCAGCACCGAAACCAGGGACTGATAATTCATTTTTGCGCCGTCCAGCGGTTGTTGCAACGTGAATGGCAAGTCGGCATAGATTTCGGCAAGAAACCGGCGGTGCGCAACAATTTCGTCGAGATGGTCCAGCTGAACCCCGGCCATTGCCGCGCCCATTTCCGATGGTCTCAGATTGAGGCCGACGCTTTCGAATCTGCCGTTTTCGATACCAATATTTCTGAATTGTCGAAGGCGCGATGCGATGTTGTCATCGTCCGTGAGCACGACTCCACCTTCACCGGATGAGATAATCTTTCTTGGGTGGAAACTGAACACTGCCGCATCGCCGAACCCGCCGCAGGAACGGTTCAACAGCGTGCTTCCCAGCGAACATGCGGCGTCCACCAGCAAGGGTATCCCCCGTTCCGTGCACATGTCTTCAAGACGCCCGGCCGGACAAGGTGACCCGAACTGGTCAATGGCCACAACCAGAGACACGGTGTCGTCCAAAGCGTCCAGCAATGTCTGCTCGGAAATATTGAATGTTTTCGTATTCACATCGCATAATCGTACCCGGGCTCCGAGGAATGTCGCAACGCTGGCAGCCGCCGGAAATGTAAACGCAGGTACGACCACTGTGCTCCGCGGACCAACGCCCATGGTCACCATCGCTGACAACAGCGCCATGGTCCCGGAGGATACGGCAATGGCGTATTTTCGTCCCGTTCGCTGACAGAGCTTTGCCTCAAACTCGGCAACACGATTGCCCGCCACCCACCATCCGGAACGGACAACGGACAACACGGCATTTTCTAATTCAGTACTATGGAACGGGGCGGCGAGGGGGATGCGAAAACGGGAGTTCATGGCGTCAGACGCAACGTGTCCGTGGCACCCGGATTTGCGCATGGATAAATGACGTCTCAGGCTTCGTCCAGGACAGCGAGAACCTGGCCACTTTCAACAGTGTCTCCAGCGGCTACCTTGATTTCAACAACCGTACCGTCTTCAGGAGCGCCAACGGGCATCTCCACCTTCATCGCTTCCAGCATTACGATTGCATCATCCTCGGATACTTCCTGTCCGACCTCTGCAACAATCTTAACTACTTTACCGACCATTGGTGCTACAACATCTAACGCCATTTTATTTCTCCTCCGTAAGTCTCAGATCCAGTGTTCATTCGAATTTCGAATGCGCTGAATATCCTGGTTGCATTTCTTAAATACACCTACTACCCGAAAACCCTTTAAAAATCCATACAGAAGCCAACAAAAAACATTTCAGCCAACGAATCAACACTCATCGCCACACACCGGCAATCTGCCTGCCGCACTGATTGCAGCGTCCGCCCGAGATACGATTGAATGCCACATAATATCCATCTCTTCGAATCAGGGTGCTTTTGCAGAACGGGCATAATGTATTTTCAGATGGATGCCCCGGCACGTTACCGGCATACGCATACCGCACCCCGTTTCCCATCGCGATCTCGCGGGCCTTCAGGAGGGTGGCAACCGGCGTTGGTGGCAAATTCCGAAGTTTGTACATGGGGCTGAAGCGGGTAAAATGGATGGGGACATCAGGTCCCAGCTTCTGTACAATCCATCGAGTCATCCCATCAATTTCCCGTTCGCTGTCGTTCAACGTCGGAACGACAAGCATCACCAGCTCCAACCAGACCCCTGCATCCTTTATTGTCTGCAAGGTGCTCAGCACCGGCGACAGGTGTGCGCCGCAGATATCACGATAATACGATTCGCTGAAGGCTTTGAAATCCACTTTGACGGCATCCAGGTGGGGCAGCAGTTGCTGCATCGGTGACTTCTGTATGTAGCCATTGGATATCATTACTCGTCCCAGACCGGTATCCCGGGCGGCAATACAGGTATCCCGCAAGTATTCATAAAATATGATGGGTTCAGAATACGTGAATGCAATATTCTGACTTTTCTCCGACAGCGCTGAAGCCACCACCTGCCCGGGAGGCAAATACCTGGACGGCACCTGTTCAGGGCGAAACTGACTGATTTCCCAATTCTGACAGAACCGGCAGGACAGGTTGCAACCCGCGGTGGCCAGAGAGTAGGCGCTGGTGCCCGGGCGAAAATGAAACAGCGGCTTTTTTTCAATGGGGTCATTGTTCAGCGCGCAGGGATTTGAATGCACCAGCGTGTAGTAGGTCCCCCGTCGATTCTCCCGCACACCGCATGTACCCCGGCTGCCCTCCGAAACCACACATCGCCTGGGGCATAATTCACAGCGAACCATGTTGTTTCTCAACCGTCTGTAAAAAAGGGCTTCAACCGGTGTGGGCCTGTCGGCGGTTTCATCGCCCCGGCCAATGGTGGGGAAGGCAAGGCATATCGCCCCCGCAGCGGTCATTTGCAGAAACTCTCTTTTGGTACAGACAGTCATGGGATATTCCTGTCGACAGTGTAACCGGACACCGTTGAGTGGACAACTGCCTTTTTTTTCCAGATTTACCCAAATATTGGCCCCAAAAATACACAGGTATGTACTGTAAAGAGAACTAACTTTCGATTGAGTTTTCAAAACACCAAAATATATTTATATTGGGCAGCAATTTTCATACATAAAGAAGAACATATTGCTCAATTTTTTCCCGAAAGTTTCGTGGGTTCTACCTGTTGATTGACAGTGCAATTTCAACGAGGAAAGACTTTACATGGGGTTTTCCGGAGATTTCACCGGATGACAAAAAACAACAATGTATTATTTATAAAGTGTACATTGTCTATTGACTATATTTGGGAACAAAGTGAAATGAATATGGATGTAGCGACACAGACAATTTTCAGCGCAGAAATGAATCAACTACCAACATCTTCCGAAAATGGGGCCAGCGATTGGCGTGAGCGGGCCAAAAACGCCTATGCCATTCATAATGCGATTGTCCTTCGTCCGGAATTGCCGGTGTATCTGATTGAGTGGAATCCCCACAAGGCATTGGAAGATGGTGAAAAAGAACTCGATTGGATGGATCTTTCGCCCCCCAACAGTACGATGCTTCGACCACAGCATTTTGAGTCGTATTTTGGAAAAGATCACGTTCGCGACGAACACTATCACGCAGCCCTCAGCCAGGCTGCGATGACAGAAAAGGCAGTGGTGAAGGAACTGTATGGGGCCTGTGACCTGTTTCATCCGCTTCCCAGGGAGGCGGGAAAGCCGCGTGTCTTTCTCTACGCCGGACAGTTTCTTCTGAAACCACCCAGTTGGGAAACCATCAGCCGTGCATGGCGGGAGATGACAGGACAGGAGGCTGCCAGTGCCAATCGGGATTTTGTGCACTACGTTCGAATGGTCATCGATTTACCGGTCTTTGAACCGATGCTTCTGGATGCCATCAAGTCTTTCATTGCATTGTACGCCAGATACCTGACCGGCGGTCATGACGACGTGAAAATCAGAGCTGCCGTAGATTGCATCAACAGCAACGAATTTGCCCGGATGTGGCCCATTCGCGACTGGGTCGACTCCATCATCAGTCCAAATAAATTCCTCCCGCCCCCGTGGCATTTTGTCGGAAAACTTACGGACTGGATGCGAGTGGGGATTGGCATTGAAGATCTGCCAACCAACGCCATGGCACTGATGCCCCTCGATTCGCAGAAGGAAATGCTTGACCCGGTTCGAACATTGCTTCGAAATGCGGAAATACAACGCGAGTGTATTCACTTTGCCAGAAATCTCGAAAACACCGCGGCGACAGCCCTGCAGGACTATGGCGTCTCCATTGTGACCTCCTGTTCAAAGTTAAAGAACAAGACTCAAATCAGGGCGGAGTTACAGGAAACCGCGCAGCAGTTTCGCAATTTTGTCAAATCCCGTTTCGGCGTAAACACAGTGGTTGGAATTGGTCGTCCCCTGCCCCCCGGTTCACCGTTGAATGAATCTCACCAGGATGCAGTACTTGCCCTTCATATGTGTGTTCAGCTGGAAAAAAATATTCTGTTTCACGATGAACACGGCGGTGCCGAACATTTTAAATACGCCCAGCTCCAACAGGCGGCAGATGAGCTCCTCGAAGCGCTGAATCGGGACAGCAGCACCGCTCTGAAACTTTCTGCCGACAGATATGTTCAGTTTGTACTCCGCTACGCGAACCAGCGTATCGAGGTGATTCGGGGACAATTTCTGGCTACTTTATTTCAGATGTTCAACACAGTGCAGCGTCGCAATCCCATGCGGCAGGATGCCCGGAATTCGTTTATCAACGATCTGACGGTACGGGTGGAGGAAACCCGCAGCATCGAACAGCTCATTGATCGCTTCAACGATTCGGTTCAGCGGCTCAGTTTTGTTTCCACCAAAGCGTGGCGGGGTCCAAGTGTCATGCTGCTGGAAGCCACATTGCAATACCTGAAAGAAAACTACTTTGAACCATTGCCACTTCCCGAAGTGGCAAGAAAGGCCGGGTTCTCGGTACCGGTGTTCACCCGGGTTTTCAAACAGGCTACAGGTACGTCGTATTTGAATTATCTCAGGCAGATTCGGATTGAGCGTGCCAAGAAATTACTGGCCTCAACCCTTCTCACTCTGGAACAAATTGCCCAATCATGCGGTTTCAACTCACAGCACCACCTCATCCGCGCCTTCAAGAAAGTTACCAGCCTGACCCCCGGAGCCTATCGGAAAAAACACTCCAAACTGGTGCTCGAGTAATCCACCCAATATTGATTTGTTCTATTGCGGAGGCATGTTTTCGCAGAAGAGCTGCTCTTCGAATACAATCGCCGAAAAGTAGACTTCGGACGTTCCCACATTCACCAACACTACCTGCACAGGTCGCCGTTTTGAATCGATACATCTATTCAGCGGTTTGAAAATCTGATGCAACCTTTCGATCATGACAGCTATCTCAGTAGTCTGCGGCCGAGCTCTGCCTAAAATGGTCACAGCGCCCACCCCTGCGATTCGCTCAATACCTTCAGCCGGAAACCATTTACCGGAAATCCGAGTCGTCACCACATTTTCCAGAAAATCATCCACTGCTCGACGGGCCACCTCCAGATCGTCCGGAGTGAACCGCCGATGGGCCGGTGCACATAATTGCGACAATTCACTGTCCAATCGCTCCAGCATGTTGACCTTCGAAAACTCCCCTGCCCATCCTTCAGGAATGTCCGCCATCACCGAAGCGACCACCCGCTCTCCGATTCCTTTAAGCTCTGACAGATAGTTTCTCCCCATCCCGGTTGGACAGTCATGAGGAATCACTGCCGCATCCGACATGTCCATGCCAATAACCCCGGCCCCACTGATGTGCAACCGTGGCGAAAGCGCACAGGTTCCCTGAAGGCAATCATCGTATTTTTTCAGATACTTGCTGTATACACTGAAACAACGGGCATCCTGACTGCCAGGCACCACCGATGCTGTTGCCTGACTCAGTTCGGTTTTCCAGAAAGGCAGTGCCGTCTGCATCTCTCTTGAAAACTCAGATCCCAGCACATCGTTCACCTGCGTAACAATATTGCGAAAATAAGATTCCGAATGCGCAATCCCCCGATTCAATTCAGCGTGCAGTGCATCGCAACCGCCGCGCACCTGATCCCGCATCTGGCGAAGCTTGCGACTATCCGGTTTGACAAAATCTATCAGCAGCATCGCTTCTGCGCCCTTGAGCTCCTTTTTCTTTTTCAACCAGTCGGTGTTCAACGGATGATCTTTGGGTACCATCCATGGGCGGCCGAGCACATCCTGTCCGCCAACTTCCCAGGTTTGGCGAAACGGTATTTCGCCCCGTTCCATCAGTATTTCATCAAGCACTGCACTATCGCGAGCGACAACCCGGGTTTCCGGTGATGCGGTCTTGATCAACTGAAAAATGGCATCCTCAAAGGTCGGTCCATTCATGTTGCTCCCGGTAAGCACCATGATTGATTTTCGCTTTTTCAGTGCCTCCCCCAGCATCAACGCCCCATCTGATCCTATCGTCGCCGGTCGCCAATCGGTGGACTGAATTGAAAACGTCAATCCGTCCGCCGGTTCGTCAAATTTCAGTTGTGTGCTCTCCTCAGGCCTCGGGGTTTCTGCCAGAATATTCGGCGAAGCAGTGCCACACGCGGCACAGAACACACAGATTCCGATAAATAGCAGCAAACGCATCATAACAACTCCTTCGACAATTCGTTTGGTATTAAGAATAATACCTTTAATGGGAAGATGTCGAGACGAAGGGAAAAATTATTCCAGTTTTTCAAGCACGGCAATCACCTCCGGCGGGGCGCCATCTGCAATTTCCCGAAGTCGGGATGGATCAAAATACACCAGCAGACCGTCTGCAGCGGCGACAAATTCTCCTTCAAGGGGTAACTCGTGCAACGCATCCCGAAGTCCGGCAAACATATCCGGGTCATACTCCCGAGCCACTCGGCCACCCACGCGGTATTCCACTTTTCCACTCACAATGAGGTGGACATTTCGAGGCACCTGGCCTGCGCCGTTCAGAACGGTCCCCCGAGCCACCCGCCCAAGCCCGGAAATCGCAGAAAGCAATCGATCGCGCATGGACACATCCAGGGTGGCGGTACTTTCATTCATGGAAATGAACGAATCGAGTTGATGAAGCGTTTTAGCGGATTCGATGCGCATTCGTATTTCGGGAAACAATTCGAGCAACCCGCGCAGACTCTCGCCATCAAAACGCCACAATTCGCAGGCCATCTCCCCCTGCACAGTAGCGGTGCACGTGGCTCCCGGCGGGCCGAGCACACTGGTTTCCCCGATAAAATCTCCGGGAAAACAACTGCGAACCACCTTCGAACTGCCGTCCGGAGATTCCAACCGAACTGAAAGCGTGCCACTTTTTACAATGAACGCCTCATTGGCCAGCGCTCCCTCCTTCAGAACAACATCTTCTCTATCAATATGAATCAGCGAAGAATGGGAGATCAGCGCCCCCAGTTCTTCGTTGTGAATGCCCACCAGCAATGGAGCCTCGCTCATGTTTTCGAGGGGACGCAGTTTGTTCCGAGTCTGCTCAAACAAATGCCTGATTTCGCTGTTCGAAAATCTCGTGTCATCCATTATCTGAGATGCTATCCCGGTGACTTTCGCCAGCCCGTCCAGGTTGGCCAAATCCGCGTACTCCCGGGCGGATGCCTCCAGATGCCGCATACCCAATTCTTCATCCCCAAGTAAAAACTCCAATGTGGCCATTTGCTCGAGCACCATACCGCGTTTTTCCTGATTGCTGAGAAGCTGCGGCAGAATATTTCGCGCCTCCAGAAGTTTGGAGGACTCTCCGGTTGCAATCAGTTGACGGGCTTTTTCGTGCAACGTTTCGCTATCAATGATATTGAATGCATCGTCAATACTATCCAAAGCATCTGCCTCGCCCGAGAAGTCCACCTTGTCTGAAAGTGACGAAAAATCCATATCGTCAGCCAGTTCACCGAAATCCGAATCAGAGGTTCCGGACAGGGGAGATGCATCTGAAGTACGCACCGCCACCAGGGCATCAACCAATTTGTCCACATCCATCTTTTCGATGATCTTTCCGCCGTCACCCACAACCGTTTTTCCAACCAGAACGTCCCCTTCGCGAACGGTGCAGTACAGCATGCCTGTCCACACTCGACCAGTGGCCCGGCGTACCGGAATCACTTCGCGGACTTCGATAAATCGCCCGTAACATTCTCTCGCCCACTCCGTAATCTTCTTCCTGGCATGATGCTGATCCATACTGCGGTCTCCCGGTCTCCGTCGGAAACACTAACTTTCAATCCCATTTAATAAAACACCGATACTACGATGAATTTTCTCATATTTGTACACTTTTTTTTCATTTGTTCATTCCATCACTGTCAATGTCTGCTGAAAACTGATATTTAGCACATATCTTATTGACAGAAAAAAACGTTTGCCTAATTTGAATCCATGCAACGAATGGGAGCTCTCATCATGAAAACACAGCTGGAACAGAAAGACGCGCTTCAGAAACTGTCATCATTGAAAAATATCACCGACGCCATTGAGAATGACCTCCAGCGTATCCGACAAACCCAGAGCCAGATTGAAATTGATTTAAAAAAGATTTCCACCGTCGACGGACCCACCACAGTTCATCAGATTGGCAACAACTATTTTTATAAAAAAAGAAAACACCAGATGTTGTGTGCGGTAATTCAGGAACGCCAGAAACTGGAAAATCTTCACCGTCAGCACATGGAAAAACTGAATTCCATGAGGACCCTGGTTGCCCAGACGACCAAACGTCTTGGCCATCTCACCGACAAGCAGTCCTGACCCCTTCCACCGAAGAGGAATAAACAACATACCTCTTTTACCTGTGCCAATTCAGACGGAACTATTGGTTTTCATCCAGGACTGCAGCGGGAAATTCTCCATCGCTCGATACGTGTCCGTTGATGTCTTGAGCCGATTCATCAAACATCGGTTCATCCACTGAAAAGTCATCGGTCACTTCTGCCGGATCGATGACTTCAAAATCTCCGGTATTGTACAGATAACTGTGCTTGTAAATATCGAGACTGAAAGCCACCAATACCTTCAGGACGGCTGTTGTGGGTACGGCCAGCAGGACACCCAGAAAACCGAAAAGTTCGCCGCCAGCCATCAATGCCACAATAATCCACAATGGCTGGAGCCCCAGTTTGCCGCCAAGGATTCGAGGCGTGACAATGGCAGCATCCAACGCCTGTACCGATGCGAAAACGATGGCCACCCCCAGAATGGGCTGCCATCCGGCAAATGAAAAAATAGCCATCAGCAATGCGATAATAAAACCGGTGGCGGCTCCCAGATAGGGAATAAAACAGAGCATTCCGGTCAGAATTCCCACACCCACAGCCAGCGGAATCCCAACGATGGAATATCCCAGTGAGTACAGCGTTCCCAATACCAGCATGACGGTGAACTGCCCGTGAAGAAATGCGGAAAGGCTCGCATCCACTTCCTCTGCCAGACGCCTGACCGTCTTCTGATAGCGCCTGGGAACCAACCCGTCCACGGTTCGGATGATTTTGGGAAAGTCCTTTAGCAGGAAAAACAGAAACAGGGGAAACATAAGCGCACTGACCAACGCAAAAATCGCAGTAAAAGTTGTGCCAAAGGCCATTCGCGTAATATACGCTGCCGGCCCCACCAGTTTCTGCCTGTCATTCTGAATCTGCCGGTACACCTGGTCCGCCGCATCGTTCCAGGTTTTGGGAATGTGAACATCAAAATGCTGGGCCAGCCAGGGCCCAACCATCTTCTCAAGTTTGTCGGCGAGAGCGGGTAACTTGGTAAGGAAGGTTCGTGCTTCGTCCATCACCTGGGGCAAAATGAAAAAGAGCAGCGCAAAGAAACCTATGGTCAACCCGGTCATGGTCGTCAGGGTGGCAGCAGTTCGGCCGACAGGTCTTATGGCGGCCAGCCGGGAAACCAACGGATTGAGTACGTAAGCCACCAGAAAAGAAAGCAGTATCAGAATTGCCAGATTACCCAGGTGCCATGCGAGGAAAAAAAATCCAAACAGAGCCAGCAGGCCCCAGGCCCATCTTTTCAGTATCGGTCGATTTTCACTCAACATGGGAACAACTCTAATCTGAGGTACCTGTTTGAGCAAATATTTTCATGATATCGAAAAAACAATCAATTCGAGGCAGAGAGTGGTGAGCGTTCCGGCCCCATTCTGTAGCTGAAAACGTCCAGATACATGGCACTGCTGCCGGGGGTATCCACCCGAAGGCGTGTAGGGCGTTCGAACCGATATCGCGGAAATACAGCAGTGGTTTTCAGGGACTCAGAAGGTGCCACCTCCGGGTCTGGCAGTTTACCCAGCCCCGGTCCCGCCAATGGCTTTCGCCACTGGTTCGGCGAGGTTTCGAGTTGCAGTTTCACTTCTTCGGCAGACCGCTTCTCGCCAGTCAGATTGGTGATGGTCACCTCCAGAGCCGCCAGAAATTCATCTTCGCCCCGGGGTGAAATATCCCCGAATGTCTTTACAGAAGAAATTTCCTTCACCGAAACTTTCCAGTTTTCGGTCTTCACATCCACAGGAAACGTGGGACCATTCGCCTTTGCCAATCCGTCCAGATAGGCCACATCGGCACGCCGAATCCATTCCGTAGTGCCATCCAACCGGGTCACCAGTATTCGATCCAGTATCGTCACGTGGCCATCCGCCGGAATGAACCCATCGTCATCTTTCATTTGCACCTGCTGGTCAAGGGCCATTCCCACCACCTCTTCAAAATGAAACGGCGTGGCGGTCACTGGCCAGGATTTCCAACCACTGGCCACCCCCAGTGATTTGATTGCCACATGCATCTTCACTTCTCTGGGCACGAATTCGCAAAATGCCTCGCTGAAAGGCACCGTTTCCACCACAAATCCCCTACTCTGGCCCTCTACCCAGGGGTCCGCACCTCTCACCTTACGTAAAACGGCTGTCGCTGACTTTTTTTTGCCCCGAGCAGACCGAAACGGTATTTCCATCTGGTGCATTCCATTCACATGAATGACCAGAGCGCCTTCAATACTGGCCTCCATCAGCAAGTCCTTGCCAGTATACGTCAGCGTCCCTTTCATCTGCGCAACAATGCCATCAGTGCTTCCCCGGTTTTCCGGAACTGGTCCCCGGGCGCATCTGCCCGACAGATATGCAGAAGCAATACTCAGCTCAAAAGGAGAATCAGCGATTCGCTGCTCCTGCCGCCGCCATTTTTCCACTATGGTTTCACCAGAATGGTCAGTCGTCGCATCCCGTTGCCCGTTTTCCGTTGACAACGCTTCGGTTTCGGCAGCGCGACTCACACCGGAGGATGCGGCAACCCCGGCAGGTACTTTCGGCAAATTGGGCCGAGCGCCATCAACGGCCATTTCGGCGGCTGCATCGGAAGACTCCGACGATGCGTGCGATTCAGGTGAAGATCCGCTGGTGCATCCCCAAAGTGAAACCAACGGAACCGCAATCAGATACAAGACCACATGTTTCTTCATCACAGCAACTCTCCTGCCTGGCAGCCCGCGCCGCCGAGTCGGGACGGAAAATTTGATTCAGGGCCACCGGAGGCGTTCACCCCCCCTGGTGGGCCACCATGATCACATCGGTACCCGCCTGAATAATCCGCGTTGGACGAACACCGAACAACGAAATTGAAGCGGAGGAAAGGAGTCCTTTACACGGGAAGACCAGTGGTTCTCCAACCGCGACATCTCGGGCGAGGGGCTCGGCCATTACGCGATAAATATGGCGTTTGGCATTGTCCAACAGTACCCACAGACGCTCCCGTGCATCGCCGCCCGCACCGAGAATACATTGCCCCAGGGTATGCCAGACGTCGTTTTCCCAAATTTGCACCCAAAAACGAATGTGTTTGAATCCCGGCCGTTCCGCCATCACTTTTTCATATCGATCAAGATCCGCCACAACATGCTCCGGATCCGGAAAAGATAGCACATTGATATGGGAACGTGCCGCCAATTCATCACGGGTATCTTCGGTCCGAATCATCAGTCCGGCGGTGCCTTCCGGTGCGAAAGTGATGATCAGGTCACAATCCTTCACCAGGGCATCCGCAGCTTCGGCGGAAAGGCACATTCCTTCTGCAGGGCGCTTATGCGCCACAACATCCACGAGAATGCCGAACTCAGCCCCTTTACGCGCCAGCGCCGATCGCAACAGCGTCCCCACGCCACCGGCAGGGGTGACAAAGGACACGTGCACATACTGGGCACTTCTACTATTCTTCGACAGCAGCTCAATCAGGTCCGACGAAATTTTCACCCCTTCACCACCGCCGCGACGATCCATGAACACAATCACGGGTGATGGAGGCAGCGGCTCCTTTTCGAGACGATGGGCCAGCGCTTCTCGCAGCAGACTGGCATCCACCATTTTTTCGAGAGAATCGCCAATACGCGACAAATGCCTTGTCTTCCGCTGTTTTTCGAGGAATGTAATCGGCACTGCCTCAAGTGCATGCAGGAATCGTTCGGCAATCTGCGTGGATGTGGTGGACATCAGACGACGAGTTTTGTTGTCCAGAGAATCTGGTCAACGGCCTTTTTGCCCTTGGAAACCTGCTGATTGAGCCAGCCCGTATTTTTGAATCCGACGCTGGCAAACACGGCATTCAATTCAATATTATCCGCATCCACCAGGGAAAAAATGGCGACGGTGCCTATTTCGGCCAGCCAATCCACAAAAGACAACAGGCCAAACCGGGCCAGTGACACGTCGGTTTTGTTCTTCAACGCGTCAAAATACAGATCTATCTTGGCATTACCAAAACAATCCTGATACTCACACGCAAAGAGATTTGCCTGTTTGGTGCGTTTATTCTGAACGCCAAAATAATAATATTCAACACCACGACTGAATTGCATGAACAGCGGTTCGTCGGCAGTGGGCATTTCGAGGGGTGTCTTACTCTTTTTGGCACTCTTCGATTTAGCGGCCCGGCGCTCCAGTTCAACGGCAACCAGCTCCGGCACTTCTTCCTGGGTGATATTTTCCGCCTTGAAACCAGTGGCCTTCGGTTCCTCGTAGGTGGCGCCCAGCTCCTTGATTCGGTTCAGATATGCCTTTCGCTCCTCGGATTCTTCCTCGCCCTCATCCGGTGTCCAGTTTTCATCGGCCAGCCACCCCATGATGTACGCATCGGAACGCCGGTAATATCCGGGAATTGCACCTTCCCGCAAATATCCACATCGCTGCCACCCCTGCATATCGTCACGCTCAATAAGGGTATAAATCTTTCGAAAACCTTCCGCGGCCTGGATGCGCTTCAGATAATCCTGCTTCTGCTGAAAATTCCCACCACGAAAATCCACAACGCGCAAAATCGAATTTCCTTCATCATATAACAGGCTGCAGAAGATATCGTCATTCCGAACCATCTGCTCAACCAGTAAATTTGACTCTTTTTTCGTCTTATCCATATTCAACGGATCCTCCTGTTCGGGAGTATAATAAAAGTCGCCTTATATACCATTGTCCGCCATTGGGTTCAATATTCGCTTCATTAAATTTATAATAAATTTTAAAGGGTCCCCGGGACACACCAGATTCCGATATATCCACCAGTCATCTGACTCAAAAGATGACCGAACCACCCCCCCGGAATGCCAAAAAAATCAACGGTCCGGGCCATTCACACGATTCAGCCACTCCCCGGCGGCTTCAATCACAGCGGTCACCTCCGGTGGAGACCATACAATATCTGACTCCTTACGAAACCAGGTTCGCTGGCGTTTGGCAAACCGACGAGTGGTGGTTTTGGTATGTTCCACCGCCTCTTCCAGTGAAATCTGTCCATTCAGATATTCATTCACAGATTTATACCCCAGCGCCTGCATGGGCTTGAGCGTGCTGTCATATCCATTTTCGAGCAATCGGGTCACTTCGGCCACCAGTCCCTCCGCAAACATCTCATCCACCCGTTGGTTGATTCGCGCATTCAACTGTGCCGAGGGACGCTGAATCCCCACTACCAGATGCGGGTATCGCTGTTCGGCAAAGCTGTGCTCCCGCTGCCACTGGCTAAGCGGTTTGCCGGTTTGCAGATACACCTCCAGCGCCCGGACAATACGCACACCATCGTTGGGATGCAGCCGTCCATGAGCTTCCGGGTCCATCAGCGCCAACCGGGCATGCAGCTTCGGCCAGCCTTCCCGCTTTGCCTTTGCATTCAATTCTTCCCGCAGTTCGGGATTGGGCGGTGGTGCCGGCTGCAGCCCCTTGAGGAGCACCCGCAGGTACAATCCGGTTCCGCCCACAATCAAAGCCCGCCTGCCCCGCTGATGAATATCCGCAATGGCAGTGTCGGCATCCCGGACAAATCGCGCCGCATCATAGGGTTCATCTGGATTCACCACGTCAATCAGGTGATGCACCACATCTCCCAGCTCTGCCGGACGCGGGGTATCCGTCCCGATATCCATACCGCGATACACCTGCATCGAATCGGCACCAACCAGCTCAAACCCGAACCGGCGAGCCAACTGAATCGCAATGCCAGTTTTTCCGGAAGCCGTGGGACCGGTAATCACCAGCAGGGGAATATCAGACGCAACCTTGCGCGGCGTATCCAATCCCAGATGAGGGGGAAGGCCGTCTCCCCATGCACTGTCACTCATGCTTACTCCCTGTGCACCCGACGGCGAATCTCCGAAAAGGGAATCCGCGCCAGAACCGGCCTGCCATGGGGACAATGGCCGGCAAAATCCACCCTGTCCATCTGCAGAAGCAGCGCTTCCACTTCCTTTTCCTGCATGGTTCGCCCCGCCCGGATGGAACTGTGGCATGCCAGTGTGGCCACGGCCCTGTCTTCCAGATCGCCTTTGGTTCCCTCTCTCCCTTCTTCCAGCGCCAGCACCAGTTCCGCCAACAGCCGTTCCGGCGATGCGGTAATTTCAGGTGGCACACCGTAGACCGCAATGCGATCCGCCCCCGCCTGATCCACTTCGAGTCCAAGGCGCGACAACGCGTTCTTCTTTTCGACGATGCGTTCTGTCTCGAGGGGGCCTAAATCAATCATATGGGGCGTCAACAAACGTTGAGATCCGATGCGCCCCTTCGCCAGTTCACTGCGCAAACGCTCATACGTCACCCGCTCATGGGCCGCGTGCTGGTCAATGATAACCATGTCGGATGCATCTTCCATAATCAGAAACATATTACGCATCTGTCCCACATACCGAAGTGAAGAAAACGAGGTGTCCTTGCCCGGTTCACCGGATTGTTGTGGAGAATGCATGTTCCGGTCCCGGGGAAGGGCTGACGGGAGAGCCCCGAACAAATCGGCGCTATCCGGCGCAGCACGGCGCAGTGCATCATTGGCTGCCCCGCCCGTCCCGTTCGTTCCGTTCCCGCCAATCACTGTATTCTCTTTACGCTCCTCGCCGCTATAGGGTGTCGCCTTTGAATATCCCGTCAGTCCCGCAACCGGTGGCGCCGGAAATGACATGGTCGCCGACGGACCGTAATCCGCGGCGGCATCTCTCAGCGCCGATTTGGTTCCGGCGCCCCTCACTTCGGTTGCGGTATTTTCAATGGAATTCTCCACCTCGGTCCCAGAGGCAACGGATACCCCTGTCGACATCCGGGTCCACGGAGATTGAGCCGCCATGGCGCCCACCACATGAGACACCGCCCGAAAAACCGATTGGGGATTGGAGAACCGCACTTCGGTTTTCTGGGGGTGCACGTTCACATCAAATGCATGGGGGGGCATATCCACCGAGATGAACCCCACCGGATACCGACCGGACTCCAGGGTATGTCCGAAAGCCTGGGTGACCGCCCGCAGCAATGAACGGTCCCGAATATACCGGCCATTCACATATGTATATAGCGACCCTGCGCCTGCCCGCGCCTTGTCCGGTGCCCCCAATACCGCCCTCACCGTGACGCCGTACTCCTCGCCTTCGGTCATGGCAAGGGTTTCGGAGGCAAACAACGCCTTCACCCGTTCGGTGGCGTCGGCCACTTTCACCAGCTCCCGCACTCTGCGTCCATTGGAAATCACTTTAAACGAAACATCCGGTCGCACCAGGGCCATCCGCACCAACGCCTCGATGCAGTGACTGCTCTCCGTGGATTCTTTTTTCAGGAATTTGAGTCGCGCCGGAACATTGTAAAACAAATCCCGCACTTCAAAATCGGTTCCCACCGGCGACGGCGCCTCCCGTTTTTCGAGAAATTCACCGCCTTCGATTCGGACCTTTGCACCTGCCACCGCATTCTTGACACGGGTATGTACCGTAACCCTGGACACCGAAGCAATGGACGCCAGCGCCTCCCCCCGGAACCCGAAACTGCGAATGGCGTTCAAATCCTCGATATTGGCAATTTTACTGGTGGCATGACGTAGAAACGCCGTTTCCACATCGTCATCTGCGAGCCCGGCGCCATTGTCGAGAATACGAATTCGACCGACACCGCCCGCGTCCAGTTCCATGGTAATCTGGTCGGCGCCGGCATCGATACTGTTTTCGATAAGCTCTTTCACCACGGACGCCGGTCGTTCAACCACTTCGCCCGCCGCTATCTGATCTGCCACAATTTTATGCAGTACTTTAATTTTCGACATATTTTCCGATAACCTTTTGCAGATCGTTTGGCAACGGGCAATGTACCTCCACAGGTGCGCCGGTAACCGGATGAAAAAAGCGCAATCCGAACGCGTGGAGAAACAGGCGTTCCAGTCCGGAAATGGAGAGACCGCCATACAGGGCATCGCCGCAGATGGGTAGGCCTCTCTGAGCCAGATGCATCCGAATCTGGTGCCGAACCCCCTTGTAAATCAACAATTTAACAAGAAACAGGTCCCTTATTCGCGTGGTCTCCTCCACATGGGTGACCGCCCGCTGACCCCCGCGACTGGCAACGGCCATCCGATTGCTCCCCTTGCCTTTTGCAGTAAGTGGTACGCTGATGGTGCAGGGAGGCTGAAAATCGGGCACACCGGAAACCAGCGCCTGATAGCGCTTTTCAATCTGGTTGCTCTCCTGCATTATCTTCAGCGAACGATATGCACGTACGCTCCGAGCCACAATCAGCAGCCCGGATGTATCGTTATCCAACCGATGCAGCAACCCAGCATCGCCATTTCTGGCGCCAATGGCCGCGCACTCGGGATACCGGGTAACAATAGCGTTGGCCAAAGTGTTCGAATCTCCATGAGAATTGGCGGTGCTCGGCCTGCCACCGGGTTTGTTCACGACCAGAAACGCATTGTCTTCGAGCACCACGTCCAGCGGCAATGCCGGGTTTGGCTGGGGACGCCAGTTGCCGAAAACCGGTTCCACCGCAATGGAAACCATATCCCCCGACGAAAGGCGACAGTTTTTCCGGGCCACACGACCGTTCACCCGTACATGCCCTTCCGCCACAAATGCCTGGGCTCCCCGTCGGCTCAGTTGGCTGATTTGCCCGGGCAGCCATGCATCCAGTCGGGCATCGCCATCGGTTACCTGTATTTCTTTCCATGGGGTATCGTCACTCATGGCGACACTATGATCATAACCCGGAGTGTTTTCAATGCATTTTTTAGCAGAGAATGCAGACTATCAGCGCAAAATCTCAATAAATGCTGGATTCATGCCGGTATTTTTCATACTTGTGAGCGAATGTTCATTCATGCAATAGTTAATATGTGCTTTTCAGGAGGAAACCCATGACACAAAAATTATTGATTAACTTATTTTTATTCCTATCCATGGCCGTGGTTGCCTGTTCCAATGACTCGAAAACCGGCACGAATAGCAGCAACAGTGATTCAGACAGCGATTCCGACTCGGACACCGACTCTGATGCAGATTCAGATAGTGACTCCGATTCAGATTCCGACACCGACTCGGACACGGATACCGACATGGACTCGGACACCGACTCGGACACGGATACCGATACGGACTCCGACACCGATTCCGATACGGACTCCGATAGCGATACCGATACGGACTCCGACAGCGATTCCGACACGGACACCGATACCGATGTGGATTATGAAGTGCCCCCTCCCAGTTATTGCCATGCATGGGACTGGGTGGACGGATGCACCCCCGGTGATGCCAACTCGGAATGCGGTGGCGTCTGTCAGACCATCAACGCATGCAGCGAGGATGAAACCAGCAAACCCGGTGCAGACACCACATTTATCTGCCCCAGATACATGCTGTTGAGCCCGGAAATGCTTCAGGCCGCCAAAGACGATGGCAATGACGATTATCTGTATGCCATTGTGGGCCATGATGTGGACGCCGCGGGTATTGACGAAGGCAATGAGAGCACCTGCTGCCAGTGCTATCAGATGATTTACGCCTGGCCCAGTGTGGACAATGAAAGACAGGTACAGGTAAACCCCGACGATGTAAGTAATCCCGCATCGGCCGTACCGGTTCCCAAACCCATTATCGCGCAGAGCTTCAACACCGCTGCGACGCCCTACTCGTTCGACATTTATATGGGTGGCGGCGGTTTCGGCGCCCACAATGGATGCGGTCCCGGGTTGACGCAGACTTCCACCTCTGGCGAGTACCTCTATGAGGCCTACCCGGAAGAAGGCGGTTTTTCCGGTGGTGTCAAACCCATCACCCACTGGTCGGAATGTAAAAATCAGTATCAATGGGTCACCGAAGAGACGTTGGGGTCGGAAGCTTGTCAGAGCCATGTGGAAGAAGTATGCAATCAAATCACCCACGCCGATGACACCATCACAGAATACGCACGCAATTCGTGCATTCAGACCAACCGACCAGAATCCCTGTACCATGCGAACTGGTCGGTTTATGTGCGCAAAGTTGAATGCCCGGAAGCCCTCACCCGGGTAACCGGATGCAAGCTGCAGGATCAGGGTCTGCCCAGAGTGGATGGTCTTGTAACCACCGAGGAAGCGGCTGGCGACAGTTCGTTCTGGAAACAAGCCTCCACCGGCAAGATGTATGAGACCACCACCATGGAAGATTGCTGTCGACCATCCTGCGCGGCCCGCAACTGGATTGAAGGCAAAGGACTCACTCCGGACCCGGATTTCAACGCATTCTATTCATGTACCAGCGACGGTATTCCTATCACCGAGCCAGAAAAATAACCCGCCGTAACCTGCCTGCTCACAGCTTCAGCTTCCCTTCGTATCTGGCGTGAATCTGTTCCACGCGATACTCGTACTCCGCTTTGGTGATTTTTCCGTCCCGGTACAATTTTTTCTGCGCATCGTACTCTACCTGCCGCAGCGCCCGAATCCGCAACTGATGGACCTTGTACTCCGCTTTAGTAACCAGACCGGCGCGATAATCTGATTTCAGGTCCCGCATATTGTCATAGCTCACTCGCTTTTGCGGCGACTGGGCCGCAGCGTCCGACGGTGACGCCGCGACTTCCCCGGCGCCACTGGGTGAATGGCCTGGCGGATCTTCGATCACCCGTCCGGGCACCGTACCCACCGACGCCGATGAACTGGCGCTTTCCGCAGACGATGTATTCCGTCTCGGCGTGCTTTCAACATTGGATTTGGACCGTCCGGGGGATGGCCGCGGCCTGCCATCCGAAATGGCTGTTGCGGCTGTATTTTCGTCCCCTTCCCCGTCCGCCACGGCACTCATTTTCTCTTCCGTCGCGCCGTCGCCGCCAACCGCGCCGATTAATTTCCCGCCATCCGGTTGCGCCCTGTCGTTCAATGGAATCAGTTGCACAATCAGATTGGGGTCACTCGCCGGTGAAAGCAGCACAGCCTGGGGAGCGAAGCCGTCCTTCTGAATCAATACGTTGGTATCGCCGTTCACAGTGACCTTCACCGGGGTATCGCCTACTCTGGCCCCTTCAATGAGTACCGCCGCCCCATCCGGCCTGGTGGCAATCAGAATTTCCCGGGGCCTTTTTACCGCCAGCTTTTCATCCACGGCATTCTGCACTGGCGTCTGCACTGGCACCGCATCTGATGTACGCATGATAAAAATAGTCGCCCCCCCCACGATGAGCAGCAGGAGAATGACGGCAACCAGCACCGGAACCATCCGTCGTCGGTTTTTTTTGTGTGCAGACGCCACCCCCTGCCGGGTGCCACTGGCCGTCCAGCCCGTAGCCTGCGCCGACATCCCGGACGCGCCGCCAATGCTGCCCGATATCATCTCATTGTCGATTCGGGGAACCGCCAATGGCAGTGGCGTATCCGACGCACAGGTGGGATTGGCCACCCTGGCGCACACGCTCGACAGGGCCAATTCGCCATCGGCATAGTCGGGTAACTGCTCAAGAACGCTAAGGAACCGTAACGCATCGGCATATCGATCAACGGGTCTTTTCGCCAGAGCGGTCATGATTATTGATTCGGTATTTGCCGAAAAATCTCCGATGACCTCAGTGGGCGGCACCGGATCTCCGGTGATGATTTTCACCAGGATATCGGTGGAACTCTCTCCGGGGAACGGCAGCTTTCCGGTGACCATCTGATAGAAAATCACTCCCATCGAAAAAATATCGGTGCGGTGGTCGAGGTTGCTGTTTCCCCGCGCCTGCTCCGGCGACATATACGCCGGCGTTCCAATGATGGAACCGGTCTGAGTGAGTTTTTCATTCTCCGGCGCTGCCATGATTTTAGATATGCCGAAATCAATCAGCTTGATTCGGGGCGGCTTTCCGTTGGCGTAGCACAGAAAAATATTTTCCGGCTTTAAATCCCGATGCACGATACCCTTGGAGTGCGCCGCGTGCAGGGCCTGAAGAGCTGGCACCATCACCGCACAGGCGGCCGGAACACTTAATGGCGTTGAGCGGGACAGCAGTTGCCCCAGACTTTCGCCTTCCAGATATTCCATCACCAGATAGGGCTCATTCGACGGCGCCACCCCCACATCCATCACATCGATAATGCCTTCATGACCAATGGCGGCCGCAGCCTGGGCCTCCCGGTAGAAGCGCTTGACCAGTTGCTCCTCCATTCCGAATCCCTGCTGCAGAAACTTGATGGCCACCTTCTTCTTCAGCACCAGGTGCTCCCCGCAATACACAGCCCCCATGCCGCCCTGCCCCAGCAGATTGGTCAGTCGATATTTATCATCCAGCACCAGACCGATATAGTTGTTTGTCGCCATTTTTGTGCTCATGCTACACCACCTCTCCTGGAACGGTGTTGAATGAAATCAGAGATTCAAATACCCCCGAGAATGCGAATTGCAAGAATTGTCAGCATGCCTTATCCAACATTTTTGAATTCTTACAATCAGAAATCTACCACCGGAACTGGAAATGAAAAAGAGAAAGTACCCTTACTCAGTTGGCGCTGCCGCCGGCGATTCACCGGACAGAGTTGCAGTCGGTGCTTTCGGTGCCTCCGCCGGCGCAGTGGGAGGCTTTTCTCCGGAACGGTCGCATCTGGTGGTGGCGCCGGCTTGCCTTTCCCCGGGGAAACGGGCGACGATGACGCATCTGTCGGAGGTGCGGGTGTGGTGGTGTCATCCGATGGAGACACTTCAAAATGAGGCGAATGGGACTGAATTCGAATCCAGGGCCGAACACCACCGGAAAGGTGGAGCAATGAATATTATCGCTCTGATTCCGGACGGGCGCCGGGCCATTTGGGATTTCGTTTGCGATGGGTGGGAGAAACCGGTTTTTCCGGCACTGCGTATCTCATGCAGTATTTGTCCCAGAGCTGGAGCACGCGACGGACTTCCGGGTCTTCTTCCAAGCCTACTGAAAAGACGTGTAACTGCTCCTTGCCATCCTCACACATTCCGTACGCTTCGGCATCATCCCACGAGCCACTCTGATACGAATACCGTGCCGGCGCGGCCCGCTCCGCCATAATGGCCAGCATGTCAATCCATGCAATAATCAGTTTGCCCTTGCGTGTGTTGTACGGCTCGTTCTTCAGTACCTCTCCCAGATTAAAGGCGTATTCCTCCACCAGTTGTTCGCCGCTTTCAGGGTCCTGATATTCAATGGAGAGCATGATGTCATCCTGGGGTCTGATGGCCCCGCCCCGCGCCATCAGGTCGGACAGGAACAGTTGGGAAGTGTTGGCAAAGTAGTGAATGGCCTGCACATCTTCTTTGTACACCGAACTCTCCTCGCCGTAGAATACATTCATCCGCAGGGATTTTGGAAGATGCAGTCTGAAATGCACATCCAGGGCCACGGTTTCAACAAGAGAAATGAATCCTTCGCCGAACACCGCGTCGGTTTCCGCCTCCGACCCCAGAAACACATAGGCCCCCTTGCCTTTCTCCGTCAGCTTGTCCAGCAGCGAATCGTTGAATTCCCGCCCCACCCCGACACCGGAGAGACGAATGCGGCGTGTATCAAAGTATTTCGATATCATTGAGATGAGTTCTTCATTGGTCACTCCCGTATTGGTGAGCGCATCGGTGACAAGCACCAGACGGTTGGAGTGATGCCCCTGATACGATCGGTCGGCAATGGCATACCCTTCCCGAAGCCCACTGTGAATATCCGTACTTCCCATGGGACGCAGGGCATCGATGGCCCGGCTTAAATCATTCATGTCATCGCGTCCCACCACGAAGTTTTCCACCGGGGTGCACACATTGTGATCGAACAACACCATGTGCACCATATCTCCCCGCTTCAGTTCGTTCAGGCTGCGTTTCAAACCGCGCTTCAGGTACTCCATGCGTCCTTCGGAATTCATTGAACCCGACCGGTCAATCACCCAGGTGAGGGCCACATTCCGGCGACTGTCCTTTGTCACCGTGCGACCGGAAACCGACAGACCGAGTGTGTATCCCGCCGGAGTATCCGCGTCGGCCACCAGGTCGGGGTACACAGAAAAATCGTGCCCCGGCGCCACTTCAGCAGTATCAAATGAAAAATAATTCAGCAGTTCGTGGGGACGAATGTGCTCAAAAGGCAACGGCAGAAAATTGTCGATGGCGTACATCACCCGTTGTGCCGACGACAGGCTCATGGAATCATCGTTGGAGAGATAAATGCTCTGCCCCCAGTCTTCGTAGGCATCCTTCGGTGCATCGTCGCTGGCAACAATGAGCTCCCCTTCCACCGACGGTGACTCGCTCGCTCCCATCTCGTAGTCCGCTTCGGGGCTGGCCATGTCAGCCGGTGCTTCTTCCGCAACCAACTCTTTGGAGGCACTCGATGTTGATGGCGGAGACTGCGGCTCAGCGGGTGCCCGGGTCGGGGCAACCAGACCATCCATTGCGTCACCGTTTCGCGATGGTTTTCTGCGCTTCGGTGTGGCACCACCCGAACTGCGCTTTTTCTTTGAACGGTCCACAGATGATGTTTTGGATTTGGATCCCCGCATGCCGGCCGGCGCACCACCGGATCCCGTACTGGCGGCGCTGCCGGCAATGGCCAGCGACTCGTCTTCGTCGTAAATGCCATAACACTCGCCGAGGCGAAGTGTCAGTGATGGCATCTCCGACAACGGTGGTATGGCCACTTCATCCCGTTGCCTGTAAGGAATGGAACGAGGTTTGAATTTCTGGGGAGGCGCTTCCCAGGTGCTGCCACCGGTATTTCGCAAAGCGTTGGCATCGTCCGATCCGGTTTTGCCATCAGAACCATCCGCGTCCACAATTTTCACTGCTACTTTCGGGCCGCAGGCCAACGCCAGAAACAATGTACCCAATACAAAGATTTTTCCATATCTCATACCAGACCTCTTTCCGTTGATATTGCTAAACTTTATCACGATTTTTGCCACAGGGGCGCGCCAATTGCACATTGTGACGCAGGCTGTTCTGAAAGGATCTGAAAAAAAGCCAGCCCCCTGCAACAAAAAAACACAATGTTATCAATCAGTTTTGACCATTAAAATATATCATTATTGAAAAAATATATAATTGCTGTAACATCATAAGAACGGTTGCAAGCTCAAACAGTACCCACAGACAAAAACCCGGAGGTGATTAATGATAAAGATTTTATGGGGGACAGTAATCATACTGGCAATCGGTTGCGGCAACAGCGGCGCCACAGGAAATGGCGACCACAGTGACCCGACAGATGAAACCGACACAGGAACCACCCACGACAATCAGACTGACGATGCAGATTCCACAGATGATACTGATTCTGAAGCACATACGGACAACCCCACAGATACCGGACCAGACACGACGGATACCGAAGACAACACTGGAGAGACCGACGACAGTGACACGGTGTGCGTGAACTGCGAATCTACGGATTCACAGGACATCACCGGCGACGACATGGACGATGACGGTGTAACCGACGCATCCGACAATTGCCCCGGGGTTTCCAATCCGGACCAGTATGATCAGGATGCGGACGGCGTTGGAGACGACTGCGACAATTGTCCCGAGTTCGGCAATGCCAGTCAGGCCGATGAAGATCACGATGGTGAAGGTGATGCCTGCCAGGGGATACAGGCAGCAGATCCGGACAACGATGGTGTATCTCTGGGCGACAACTGTTCCCTCATTCCCAATGAAGATCAGGCGGATGGCGATGCCGATGGGGTTGGCGATGCCTGCGACAATTGCCCGGAAACCGCCAATCCGTTCCAGGAGGATCTGGATACCAACGGCATTGGCGACCGTTGCGAAGAAATCCTGGAAATTCCTCTGGGCACGCCCATCTGTGCATCGGGATCCACGGAAAGCGTTCGTCTGGCATCCAACCTGTACCTGCTCCTCGACCTTTCCACATCAATGACATGGGAAGCCGAGGACAGCACCGACACCCGTTGGGAAGTGGTGACTGCCGCCCTTGACGGCGTGAGCGACGAGCTGGCCGCCGGATTTAATGTGGGACTCGGTACATTCCCCGCCCGCTGCGACGATCAGTCCGGCTCTTACCGGTGCGACGATACGCCGAGCGCCTGCTCCGAAGCCAGACTGCCCGACAGCATTCTGCCCATGCAGGCCGGTCGTGAAGGCGCGGTGATCAGAAACGCATATGCCGACATCGTTCCATTCGGCACCACCCCCACCGCCACCGCCCTTGAACAGGTGCTCGAAAACCGGGTATTCGAAATGACCGATGATCCCTTTGCCGCGCAACGTACCAGTGCCGTGGTGCTGATAACCGACGGTGATCCCAACTCCGGTGGCGGCACCTGTAACACCAGAGGGGATATGGCCAATACGGTGACAGCGGCGGAGGCACTGGCGGAAGCGGGCATCCCCGTATATATCATTGGTCTTTCAGGGGTGAATGAAAATAATATGGAGACCATCGCCGTAGCTGGCGGCGGAGAAAACCCCAACGATCCGGAAAGAACCTGGTTTGAAGCTGAAGATGTGGAAAGCCTGAGCGAGGCCCTCATGGTCATCGCCGGTGCATCCATCGGATGTACCCTCTCGGTGGCGCCCAAAACAGATACGTCACCGGATTGGGAAAGGGCCAGTGTGGTCATGACCCTGTCCGACGACGAAAAACGGTTTCTTGCTGCGGATGAGTACAGTATCTCCGCCGGTACGCCAACGACCATGACCCTGGCCGGAAATGCCTGCGACGAACTGCAATCCTCTGCCGGAGCAGGCAACGAGGCGGGCATTGAAATCCGGGTGGCCTGCGCATATGAATGCGGCGATAAAGAAATCTGCGGTGATGGCATCGACAACAACTGCAACAACCTCATTGATGAGGATTGCGGCGTCTTCTGCCTGTGCGTCACCGGGGAAGAAGTGTGCGGGGGCGACTGTCCCGAAGTGTGCATCCCTGCTGAAGAAGTCTGTGACGGCAAAGACAACGACTGCGATGACATTGTGGATGAAGGCTGCTGCATTCCCACCGAAGAAATCTGCGACGACGACATCGACAACGACTGCGACGGCCTCATTGACGAAGGCTGCCAGATTTTTGTGGAGTAGTATTTCTGCCTGACTCTTTCACCATTCAATCTTGCACGAATTGGAATTATCAAATCGCTGAAGCGGAGATAGCTGATTGCATGCTCAAATAACAAACGGATACTTGATGACGACTTTATCTCTTTCAAAGGAAGGAAGTTTTACGTTTCGTACGACCCGGGCGGCGCATACTCCTGTGGCGGTTCCCCGGAATATATCATCGATAACCCGGGAGGAAATCACACGACCGGTATCCCCGGACACCACCATGTGAACCACCATTTTTCCGGACGTCGCGCTTTTGCATTTTTCAACCTGGGGCGCAATATTTTCCATGGCCATGCGTATCGCATCCCGGTCGGGCAAACCGTCATCCGGGTTCACTTCACGCGGAACAGATGAAGGTGACGAATCTGACCTGAGCAGCTTTTCCAGCGCACTCACCGCCGTTGTCGGCACGGCCGCCGGTTCTGCCACATTTTCCGCCGGTGATTCTGTCAATGATGCTCCCATCGCCAGTTGATCTGCCGGAGGTTCTGCCGCATCGACCTGCGGGGCATTGGTCAACACGGACGTCTCTGGTTCTGCCACCTGCTCACCACCGGTCAACGGAACGGAATCCGGCCCGGATTGAACCGGGGTGGCGCCTGGTGTGAGTTCTGCAAGATTCACGGCGGACTCCTGCGCCACTTCGCCACGCCACCGTTTTGCCGGGCGCGCCATCGACCTCGTTTTTCGCTGAGCGCCGTCAACTGTCTTCACCTGCGGTTTCTGGAACGAAGCCACCTGCAACGCGGCTGCTTCTGACTCTCCTGGCGTGCTCATCGTACCGGATACATCGGGCGACCGGTCGACCGCTGCGGCACTTCCCATGGGCAGATTCGCCCAACTTTCACTCGCCTCCGTTGTCTGCGCACCGGGGTGAAAATACATGCCAAGCCCGACCGATGCGCCCCCGATGATCAGCCCGACCAGGGCGCCGCGAAACCATCCCGGCCATTTGCCCGCCATCGACGGAGAAGTCGCAAAGGAAGAATAGACGGTTTGCAGTTCATCGGATGACAGCTCAATATCCAGCATCCAGTGCTGGTTTTCCACCGCTTGCGCCGGCTGGGTTTTCACAGGCGCAGGGAGCGGAACAATCGCACCCCGTTGCCATTCCTGCTCTGCGCCGGCCCACGGCACATCCCTTTGGGGATGATTCATCAAAGACTCCGGAAAAGGGCTCACGGTCCGGTTCGGCCTTTTCGCCTGGTATGAACCTTCAGACTGGTATGGCGTTTTCGCCCGGTACGGACCTTCGGAAAGATAAATTGTATTCCTGTGATTCATTGCAACTCCCTGGAGCACAACGGCTAATCGGGAATATCCCATTGCCGTCACATGTCAAACAATCATTCAGGTACCCCAATACTTAATTAAGGATACCCTCAGGGAAAGTCAATAAAAAATCCGTCATTGATAAAAAAATACAATAAAACAAAACATCGAAATGCCGAACAAAAGGCGGGACAAATCATCAGAATGCATCACATCTCAGGCGAAGTGGGAAAAATGGAATTCAATTCACCGGGGGGTTGTGTTATCTGTCCCCGTTCTCAGGGCTCCTGAACCTCATACTCATAGGCTCCCATGTCGACATCGCTCCCGGATACCCGGTCGTTTCCGGAGATGTCAATCGGTGCGGTAGCCTCTGAAGTATCCCCGACATCAATACAGGGCGATCCTTCCTGCAATCTGAAATCTCCATTGACCGCATCAACGACCATGGGATCGGCCGTGATGTTTCCGATACCCGGATTGTCGCCATTTATGTTGCAATAAAGAATATACGTCCCGTCTTCGTCCGCCACAATATGCTGTTTTGATTCGTCGATGGTGGCATCATTCCACAGAATGCTACTCACCACGGTGACTGTCCCTGCACTGCTGTGGATGGATTGGCGTCTACCGCCCATGTGACAGGAATCCCGATTATTCAATCTCAGTTGCGTTCATGATACAAAAATAACATTTATCAAAAGCAAAAAGTATATCAGAAATTATCATTCCCATTTGTTACTTTTGACAATGACATGGATAGATTGTCCAATCTGGATAGGGGCCAGAGCGCAATCGTTGATGTACCGCTGGCGATGACACTGATTACCCGGGCGGCAGTGGCGGTGAATCCGAATATCAGACATGTACTCGATATTGGCTGTGGCGCAGGAAACAATACACTCAAACTGCTTCAATCCATTCACAGAGCACAATGCGATTTGGTGGATCTCAGCATGCCCATGCTTCAGCGCGCCAAAGAACGTGTGGACGCAGTGAACCCGGGATGCACGCGCATCTTCCAGGGGGATATCCGGGAATTGTCTCTACCCGAAGGCCGGTATAACACCGTACTCGCTGCAGCAGTGTTGCATCACCTGAGGGATGACCAGGACAGGCTGAATGTGTTTTCAAAAGTCTATCGCCCTGTTACATGCTACCGGTTTCGCCCCGGCGCACACAACATCTCTTATACGCCTTATATTCGAGTCCCATATATTCATTGAGGGGTTGTGCTGCGTGCGACGACGGTCAGGAACAAAATTTTTCCGGTTCTAAAAGTTTCAACTGTTGTGGTACACTTCTGTATTAGTGCGAGTTCGACATTTAGGGATAAAAGGAACAAACGGAGGAAAGTATGCGCGAATTGATTTATTGTACGGCCATCGCGGCTATGAGTCTGTCTTTGTACGGGTGTGTAAAAGGGACTTCCGAAGAACCCATAGTGCCCAGCGCTCCTGAAGAAATCGCACCAAAAGAACCGGATTACACGAAGTTTGGCGCCCTCAGGAAAGTGACCTTCGATGTGACGCTTCCATTCTTTGCCGGGTCAATCGTTGACAACGACACCCCTTGTTTTATGAAGGCAGAAGGCATCAAAACAACCGCTGCCGAAGATCAGCTCCCGCGCAGAATAGACAAAAACATCGAAGGTGTCACTTCGACCATTATGGACTGGTTTCTGGTGGATTTGAAACCGGATTTGGTCACTTCAGATATGACGAAGAATTGGAAAATATCCTTCGACGACCTGGTTGTTAAAGAGCTCGATCCATCGGAACTGAAATTTGCCGAGGACCCCAAATGTTTTACCAATCAGGGATGGCTGCCGGATAACCATCACCTGATTACATCTGTTTATGGTGCGCGAAAAATTCTGTTTGAATCAACCGTTCCACTGACGGACGACACAAGAAAAGCAATTAAATCCGCCGCTACCGGCAAAGGCATCAAAATGACAACCGGCAGTATCGGAGATGATCCCCAGAACCCCCAACCCGTGACGGAATGGGAATTATCTTTCAAAAAACCCATGTTTTTTGGCGCCAGAGAAATTTCGAAGCATATGTGGCGAAAAGAGGACAACAAATATGATTGTGAAATGATCTTTGTCACCGGAGCGAGGCAGAAACCTGTGACACCGGAGTGCGTCCAATACCGGGAATCGACGTTTTCTTTTTCGATAGTAAAAGGAAAAGAAAAACCCGTTTCGGTCACCGTCGACACACGGGGAAAGAAAAAGATTGTTGAGCTGTTCTGGGACGAAATCGTTCAACTGCGCGTCAGTGATAGAATTTATCTCTGGCTGAAGGCCGAAAAAGTTGAAGTCGGGTCCAGGCTCAGAATCAACAGCGTAGTGCTGAATCCCAAACCCATTCCCGGTGAAAAAGAGGAGGAAGAAGAAGAAGAAATGGTTATCGACGATGATGCCGTTGAAGGAGAAGGTAGTGAACCGCGCCCCGTCAAATCAAATAATCCCGTCGATGCCTATCTCTACAATTAAATTGGCTTGAATTGACTGAACCGCTCCCATGTTATCTTTGATCTTTGGCTTCGGCGATTAAGCCATTTGTGGCTCAGCTGTGACCGGATGGGTTTCGCACCCACTGGACGATGAACCAATTTTCCCTCAGGATGCCTTCGGTAAGCATTTTCTGAATCTGCGGTTTCGATAAAACAGACATTTAAATATCTGGTTATGCGCGGGCGTATGCAGCGCGAGATCAGCTCAGGTCAATGCACAATTTTTTGTAACAGCGGTTTGCTACGGGGTCACATCCCCCGGCGAAACATAGAGGGATACTGCTTACAGGAACATATGCGTTGTACAAAATAGTGGTTACGGCACATACTCCATGAGGGTGTAGATTCCGGTGTTCAAACCGAAAAGACGGCCGTCCGGGGTATAATTGAGGGGTTTGATGGAAGGAGGAAATGCTTTCTGCCGCCATGTTGCGCCATCCCAGAAGAGCATGTAGTACGTCTGGTTTTTCAGGATCACCCCGGAGATTTGCAAATCGTCACTGACAAAATACTCATATATCAAATCGCTGGGGCTCTCCAGAGGCCAGGTGGCCAGCAGGGTCAATGCGTCGCCATTGAAATGATAGAACCGTTGTCCGTCTGTGATATACATGGGATCATCAAGCAGGACCGCGCCCGAAGAACCGCAAGTGATGTCATCGAAAACGCGATCTGATTCCACCTCGTTCAACGCAGCATCTGTTGCGCGAACCACCACGCTCTCCCGGTTTCCATTGTCGAATCCAAACAGGGTATCCCCGCTGTAACAGAACCGGTCCAGTCCGGTTCGCGGCATATCCGCGATTCGCTGCCATGCGGCGCCATCCCATGCAATCCGGTGACCTTCTGCGCAATACGCAACCGGAAACGGAGCGCCGTGGTCAAACCGATATTCCGTCACCGTGCATTTCGGTTCGTGAATCTCCGTCACCACCCCATTCTGCAACGAAAGGATGGTCCCCCCGGTGGTCAGCCCATACACGGTTCCATCAGACGCCGGAACGATATCCACCAGGCGACTGCGGCCCATCTCCAGACAATCCCAGTTTGTGCCATCGTACCGCACCCCTCCTTCACACCCGGAGAGCACCTTACACGCGAACAGGTCGCCATTACCGTCCAGACTCATCCGACCAACCGGAAAATCCGTGGCAATATCAAAAGAATCACCATTGAACTGATATCTTTCACCCGACAAATACAATTCGTTTTCCCATAGTGCCATATCCTGGAGTGACATCCCCACATTGATACTGCCCGGGAGCATTGAAAAGTCCGTGCCATTGAAATGCGCCACGTAGGATTCCTCCCAGTACGCGATGTCCCAATCCACCCCTTCTTCAACATCACTGCCAGATGAACCGGAAAAGTCGACGTTCCCGGCAAAGTACACCTCACTCACGTATAAATCGTCATTGGTACTTCCGGTAACACCGCTGATATAGGCTACTTCTGAAAATTCGCTCACCACCTGCGGGTCGCTGACCAGAGGGGGAATCTCCTGCCATTCGCCATCGGTCACATGCCACAGCGACGTGGAGGCTACCCAGAAATCGTTCTCATCCAGTTACCCTCATCGGAAATTCGATACAGTTCCTGATTGTTCCCCGTCACCCAGATCTCCTTATCAGTGCGGTACGCGTCCAGAATCCGGATTTCAGAAGAGCTTCCCGTCGCATCAAAAATTCGCGCGGCATCCACACTCCGGATGTCAGACACCTCCGCCGGACCGAAGGCGAGCACGCCGTCATCATCCGCCTGACTCACTGTCTGAATACCGGTTTTTTCCGAGAAGTCGAAAATCACTTTCCAGCGATCGCTGTCCATCACTTCCACGGCAGTCCCTGTATCTGTGGCGGTATCTTCGGGCGGCGCAGTGTCTGCCGTGGTCGTTGCCGTGTCCCGGGGCGCTGTGACGGTAGCCGTGTCGTCCAGTTCATCTGTAACACTTTCTATTCCTCCCCAGACAGTATCCGACGGTTCGGTGGGGGCAGAATCCGAATCGTAATCAGTATCGTCATGCTGTGAATCGGAGGAAGGCAATGTTTCTTCGGTCCCAGTTCCGGTTCCGGATTCGCTCTCCGTGTCCCCATGCGCGCCGCTCTGACGACGGCATCCACCGGATATTGCCAATGCCAATCCCGATACAATAAGTAAGATAAAATGAAATTTGTTCATAAAATCAATTGTACGAAAAAATTTAGACCCGAACAACCGGACACTGAAAAGACTGCCCCCCCCCCCACAACGTATACAAAAACCATATCGACACCAATTTACGACCGTGTTATGTGTCGTTACATGAATACTAGAATAAAATGCTTTATATTATTCGCTTCGGTGTTTGCAATGTTTGTTGCGCAAACGGCATCCGCCAAAACACCGGTTGGCAAACAGGTGTTCGGTATTGGCGTTGAGCTGGGTGACCCGACGGCGGTGACCATGAAAATCATGCCCACGCCCAAATTTGGCTTTCAGTTTTTTATTGGCGGAGGCCATTGGTACAATGATTTCGACCACTATAACGGACATGGCATGTTTATGACAGGCATCGATGTGGTGGCCCACCCATTCATGATATACGACAAATGGAAAACCTGTGCGTTGAACCTGACGCTGGGAGGTGGTCTGGCCGTCGGGGTTTTCAAAGGTTGGTATTACGACACCTGGGAGTACCACTGGCGGTATGATGAGAAATATTGGGACGATGAGTACTACGCGAGCCTGTTTCTGCGGTTTGTTACCGGCGTAAACCTGTGGTTCAAGAAGTTTCCCCTGGAAACCTTTGTGGAACTCACCCCCGCCATACGTTTCATTAACCCCGACCCCATTGGTTTCCACATGTTCTGGATCGGCGCAGGCGGCCGCTGGTACTTCTGACCATCCCTGTTTTCACCGGAAATTTCTGTCGAATCATTTGCTGCCGGACGTAACGGTGGCCTTGTTCTTCTTTTTGCCTTTGCTGTTGCCCCTGGCTGCTTTTTCGGTTCGGGAACGCCCCTTTTCGTCCATTCCTCCGGCTGATATGTCATCAACGGATGCCACTGTAATGCCGTCTGCCTCTTTCACCACCTCCACACCGGTATTGGCTACACAATAGTCCTTCTGTCCATATTCACAGGCTTTCATATAATATTTATCGGCAAGGATGGAATTCCGGGATACCCCTTTTCCGCTTTTCAGTAATCGGGCCGTATTCACGCAACCGATGCCGTTCCCCTGCGCACAGGCATTGAAATTGTATCGATATGTAAGCGCCATGTTCGATTCGCCAAAACGGCCATAAAAATAATGATTGCCAAGGTCTATGCATGCGTCGTTCAATCCGAATGCACAGGCCTTCTGATATGCAAACAGCATGTATTCGCTGTTCTGTTCAGACCGGGGCAACTGCTCATATAATTTTCCAACCGCGAAACAGTTCTCGGCGCTACCCGTTTCACATTCCTTCATGCATTCTTTTATATGCTCCGGCGTACACAGCATCGCCTCCTGCCCCGACTGCGACGACAGCAGCTCCAACTCCGTCTCAATGACAGCCGCGCCTTCATCAGGTAATGCCAGCGGCGAATCCGATTCCATTGTCAGGGCCACCGCTTCCTCTGCCACCAATGGCGACGGCGGCTGCTCCGGGGTTACAATTCCTCTGGTGGTGGCCATATACAACGCTTCTATCTGCTCGCGATAGCGGGCACTGATGCACTCCCCGTTGATACACACCCGATCGAATTTACATTGGGAATCATGAAGGCATCCAACTGACGCCTCAGTTTTCTCCGCCAGCTTTTCTTCCTCTGCCAACATCAGATCCGGAGAATTTCCCTCAATCACCCCACTGAGAAACGCTGAAAACTGCTCAACGGTAGCGCCCTGCCTTCCGGCAATGCGGGCAGCGATTTCCAGGGTCCGGGTCATCCCATGCATCTCGATACCGTCATTCTGTGAAAGGACATTGCGAATGTGCTGCCGGGCCGTGCCGAAATCGGTGAGTACAAAACGCTCAAAGCTTTTTCGCAATTCATCGCATGCCACCATTTTTGCCTGGGTGCACGCCTGCTGAACCCCCAATCCGCCGTTCAGATGCCTGTCGATGGCGGAATCACTTGTTCTCAGACTGCCCGCACAGGACATCGGCCCCAAGGCAATAATCAAATAACCCGCCCATGTGCAACACCGGCTCAGCGAATTTCTCCACACCAGACCGTGCAGCCCTCTCGTAGTATTTTTTTCTGTTTTCATTGTTTTTAATCCCCCGAATGAAATCCAGGCACCATCTCAGGCAGTGATACCGTTCTATTTTACATGTAAAATTCCAATAAATCAGTAGTTTTTCTGATTTTTATTCCATTGAAATCAACATATACAGTTTTCACCGTTCAGTTTGCGCACTTTACCGACAGACGCAAATAGAAATGCAAATCGACTGGCCGGTGGTGGAGAATTACTTGAATACCCTGAGGCGTTTGAGAAGGGTCTGGGCTTTTTCTTCAATATCTTCGTCATCCGCAAGGGATACAAGGCTCTTCAGTCGCTGTTCCAGAATAGAAGTCCGTTTGGGCGCCCGGTTGCCGTCGAACAGTTTTTCAATTTCATCCAGCGCCATCTCCTGGTATTCCTCGCTGGAGCAGGCCAGCACCTCGGCCAGCAGTCCGTAGTCCGGTGGCAGCTCCCAGGTTTCGAGATACGCTTTCACCGCATTTGTTTTGGCAAGGGATGATTTGGCGTCCACAATCTTCTGGGCGGCCGCTTTTCGCTGCATCCCTTCTTTGGATTTGTCGAGGGCAGCGAATTTTTCTTTCAATTCTTTGGGTGCATTGCCCTGACCGTCAAAAAAATTGTCCAGTTGCGACCGATACAGTTTCGAGGCATTGTTTGAACGCGCCTGCTTCATGGGATTCATGGCTGGCCGATCTTCGCGCCGGTGTGCAGACTGATCTTTTCGCGAGTCAATTTCGCGCCAGCTGCGTTTTGGCTTTTCGTAGTCTTTGCCCATGGAATTTCTCCTCAGGTTTTAATTTCGTTACCTTTTATTGCTCTACGTTACGTACAACAGAAATCCCGGCGTGACAATGGGCCGCCGGTTACAGGAGGTTTCGAAGGGAGAGGCCTACCCAGCATGCAAACCCCAGCAGCACCACCACCTGTGAAAAGCGGAACGTGCGAATATATCCTCCGGGAAGGCCCAGCCGCCGCAGACGTCGGTAGGTGATAATCTGACTGACCACCAGATATGCCACGATGCCGCCCAGAAAAATCACGTGCACCCGGGCACCGGTCAGGACCTTGGCATTCACCATCAGCAGATACCCCACCAGGATAACCACCAGCGGAATCAGACTGTATTTTCGAATCCCCGAAAAGGCGTCCATCAGCTGCACCTTCTGATCGGCATTCAATTGTTTCATCGCTTTTTCCGACAATACGCGTCCGGCAATAATCGCTCCGAACAATGCAACCAATCCAATCAATTCAATGCTCTGCATTTATTATCCCTTCGTTTCTCCGCATTCATACCATAGCCATCCCCATCCCCATCGCTGATTCATGAGATGCTCAAAGTAAATTTCTGGCTTTAATATCCAGATAGTGATTAATAGCGGTGGCCGAGTACTGGCCGGGCAATGCGTCGAGGGCAAGCACCCTGGCATGTCGCAATCTCGAAAGACTTTCCATCCGGTCAAGCATCAGGTCCGCTGCAGCCGCCACTTCAAAGGCTTCCCGCGCCGTATGGGGTACCTGCGCACTGGCGCGTTCGAGAGATGGCTCCCTGAAAAACAGACACAGTGGCAGATGCTGGCGCCCCAGATACGATGCGTAGGTGCGAATCAATCGCTGTTCTTCCCCTTTTCCAAGGTGGGTCATGAGCAGTAGCAGGCACCGCTTGTTCACGTTGGCCATCACGTGCTTGAACGCGTTGGAGTAGTTGGTGGCCACCCTTTCGGGCTCCAGATCGAACGCGGCCATGAGCAACGCATCCACTGCGGTGGGGCCCTTTCGGAGGGGCACATATTTCTTCACTTTGTCCGAAAAAAGAATGGCGCCGATATTGTCCCCTTTTTTCTGGGCGATGTGACTGAGAATGATTGCCGTGTTCAGGGCATAGTCAAAATGGCTGAGGCCATCGGTGGTCTGCTGCATCAGACGCCCCATATCAATCATGAAAAATACATTCTGATTGCGATCCTGCCCCATCTCCCGCACGATGAGCCGCTGCAGCCGGGCAGTGGTTTTCCAGTCCACCTTTCTGGGGTCGTCTCCCGCACGATAATCCCGCATGCGCTCGAACTCATGGCCATCTCCCCGGTGCCGGGTGCTCAGGTATCCCAGTTCGGACAGGCTGTTCTTCTGCGCCAGCAATTCAAACTGATTGATGGCTTCAATATCGGGATACACCTGGACTTCGTCGCGCACATCAAACCGTTGCTGCACAAACCAGAAACCGAGTCGACTGCTGGACTGCAGCTTCACACCGGTAAATTCGAAACGACCGCGGCGGTGGGGCGTGAACCAGTACACGCCCTTCCCCACGTCTCCATTCGGGATGTTCATCTGCAGCGAGTCTCTGTCAACCTCTCCTTCGTGGGGCGCCTCATCCACCACCTCAATGACCACCCCATGACCACTCAGGTTCTTCAGGGTCAGCGCCACCCGGTTTCCGGTCCCCACCGACAGCACTTTTCCCAATTGACGTCGCACCCGAAACTTCAGCCGGGTTCCCAGCACCCGATCGGAGAGCAGCACCACAATCACCGCAAATGGCAACAGCCATCCCACCAGATATGGGACCCCGGCAAAGGGTATCAGCGCGGGTCCCACGCTGCCCAGAGCCAGAAGCCACAGGGATTTTTTCGTCGGATACATGATTACTCTCTTGGCACTTCAATACTCTCGAACAGCTGATTGAGCACATCATCGGGCGTCACCCCGCGAATCACCGAATCCGGACTCAGCCGAATCCGATGGCGAAGACACCAGGGAGCAATCCGTCGCACGTCATCCGGGGTGACATATTCCCGCCCCTGAATGGCTGCCGCCGCCCGCGCGCCCATGAGCATTGCCACCGATGCCCGGGGCGAGGCCCCAACGGTGATCCCCGGCCAGTCCCGGGTTCGGGTAACGATGGCCGCGATATAACCGAGCACCCGGGGTGATACGGTAATCGCGGTACAGGCATTGATGGTGTCAATAATCAGTTGTTTATCCACCAATCTGCGAACACCCATGGCGGCCATGTCAAACAGATTCTTTCCCGCCTGATACCGGGTGAGAATTTCGGTTTCCTCCGCCACTGAGGGATAATCCACCAGCAACTTGAACATGAACCGATCGACCTGGGCTTCCGGAAGGGGGTATGTCCCTTCATACTCCAGTGGATTCTGGGTGGCCAGGGTGACAAATGGTGGTTCGATGGGATAGGTTTTGCCATCGATGGATACCTGCCGCTCCTGAAGACACTCCAGCATCGCCGACTGGGTCTTGGGGGTAGCCCGGTTGATTTCGTCTGCCAGCAAAATATTGGTGAACACCGGCCCCTGCCGATACACAAACCGCTGTTCCTTCATGTCAAAAACAGAGTGGCCCACCAAATCTCCGGGCATGAGATCCGGTGTGCACTGCACCCGCTTGCTGTTGCAGTCCAGCACCGTTGCCAGGGTATTGACCAGAAGGGTTTTCCCCAGTCCCGGCGGACCTTCGATAAGCACATGACCGTGGGAGAAAAGGGCCAGCATCACCCCTTCCACCAGGTCGTCCTGCCCCACAATCACCTTCCCCATCTCATTTTTCACGGTTTCAAAAATGCGTTGAATTTCCAAAGGTGTCATACGTTATCCCTCATCTTTTTGATTTTCCCGAAACACTGCGCGATGGGCTGCCAGTTTTCGAATCATCTGCAGCTGCGCATCCGACGATTGCCCGGTCTGATTCACTTCTTCGGCGGCCTTCACGGTCTTCTGCACGGCGGTGCGTTCCGCCGGTGACATGTTTGCCAGCTGCAGCCGTCGGTTGAAATAGGCCAGATATCTGGAAAGCGCCCAGTTGGTTCTGTTGGCGCTGAAATAAAACCGTCCGATGTCCGTGGCCAGGGTGGTGACTTCCCGGACATCCCGTTCCTGTGGAGGTTGGTGAATCCGCACATGACGTCGGAATTTGTACCAATACCAGAAAATAAAAAACAGCAGCAGGTACAAAAAAAGCGCGCGAAACGGGCCCGCGCCGATCAGGGGCGCCAGAGACGGTTGAATGGAAACCCCTTCGTTGGACTCATCGAACACCCAATGACCATCCCGCCCAATCTCGTCCAGCAGTGCGGCGGCAAACAGATGAGACTTTTTAAATCCCAGCGCTTCATTGCCCAGCAGCGCCGTATCGGCCAACTGAATCACCCGCCCGGAGCCAAAGGCATCGTCAGAGACCAGCACATCGCCGGATTCAGAAAGAGCCAGCGCCTGCGCCGGGCCATCATTCAACACGATTTTTCCACGCAGCTTCATGGTGAATGATTCCACGTCCCTGGGGTTTTCCAGCTCTGAAGACACATACGTTATTGTCTGTAACACCGCATCCTGATGTTCCCATACGGACACATCCCCATGATATTTTTCCGGAAACACATTTTCGAGAAGCATGCTTTCCCGATTCCAGATGGGATAGCCAACCACCAGCGTGCCGCCGGAACCTTTCACCCAGCGCATCAGCGCCTCGCGGTCGTCCTCGTCCAGTCCCTTCGATGGCCTGAGCAACACCAGCACATCCACATTGGTCAGCAGCTCCGGGCGTCTGAGGGTTCGTTGCACCGACCTGGCCTGCTTCGTCACCATCTCGTAAAAAATTCGAAATCCATCCGGATCTTTGTTCACCGAAGGCACGCTGGTATACAGCGGTGGTGGCTGCGGCTGCCAGAAAATCAGCACCACCAGCCAGACGCACAGCAACAGCCAGAACCCACGCTCAACCCTGCTCATGGCGTTCCTCCGTCTGAAGGGGCAACAGCGTTGACAGCACCTGCTCGTGACACGCGTTATACCGATCAATGGTTGCCGGTCGATTGCCGAAAAACAGATCTTCGAAATGGCGGACTATCACTCTCAAAGCGGCATCCGGGCCGCCATTCTTTGCGTTTTGCCTGAGAATGTGCCAATTGGTGGTGGATTTATCGAGTTCCACAAGCCCCCCCCGGGAAAGGATGGAGAGCGACAGCAGATAAAGATATCCCACAGCCCGTTTGTAGTCTCCATCCCGGGCCGCCGCCGCGGCGCGGTCCAACAGACTCGACGGTTCCACCCGATGAATTCGGGATACCCGAATAGTGGCGTCGTCCATGTCCTCTGTCTCGAATTCAATAGGCGTATCGGTTTCGGGTATTCGTTTTATCAATGCACGCACCATGAAAAAAATAATCAGCGCCAATGCAATCCCGGCAACGGTGTATCCCAGAGGCACCATCATCCGGGGAGATGGAACGCAGGCGCCGCATGTGCCAATAAACGGATCGGCGCTGCAACTGCCAATATCCGGCGCGCAGTCGCAAGCCGGGGATTGACCGCCGCCGCATCCACTGTTGTCCGAAGGTTCGGGCCGTTCGAAATCTCTGAAATCGGGTTCAAAGGCACACCCTCCCCCCTCTTCGGGCGACGGTATCCGGCCATTGCCACGCGTTCCGGACTGGCCGGCAAACTTCCCCGGGGGATAATCATCCGGTGCATTCCGTCTGGTCCCCCCTTCCTTCAGCCAGCGAAATCCTTCATCGGCGGTAATCTCCTCCACCTGTTTTTCAACCCCATCGTTGGAAGGCGAAGATACTGCAGACGTCTCTGCATGGGCCCAGGCCCCACAGACCCCCCACACGAATACCCCCATGAACACGCACCACCGCCTCATCCGTTTTCTCCTTCGGACAATCGCTCTGCGGCCCGTCTGAAATCCAGTTCCAAATCCCATCCTTCGGCGCGGATTCTCGCATCGAGATACCGAAAGAACCACCCCAGCACATAAATGGGGTATGCCATCACACACACCGCCATCCACATCCCGAACCGAATCGGATCGTCAAGTACATCCACACTGCGAATCCCGGTTTCCTGCCACACGGTGAAGATACTCCCCAGGGTCAGCTCCACCAGGCTGATGGCGCCAATCCCCAGCAGCAGCACCACCAGTATCGACATCAAATCAAACCCCAGGGCACTGGCCCCGCTTCGCCGATGAAGACCCCGGCGTCTGACACGCAGCTCCCGCCCATGCAACTGCTCCAGCAACCCCACCGGTGCAGTGTAGGAATATCCCAGATGCATCACATATCCGACCAACAGGGGCGACAGCAGCAATGACACCAGATTTTCAATCAGTTTCCTGCCCAGATAGCGCGCCCATAGTGGCCGGTATACCCCGAGCACCTCCACCACCGTCAATGTATCGCCAAACACAATCCGGCTGGCCGCCAGCACAATGGCCCCCGACAGCAACGGCAACAGCAGCAGCAGCGTGCACAGAGACAACCATACACTGCCGCTCAGGTGATGCACACTCATGGCCAGCAGAACCGCGGGAAAGCCGAATATGGCGGTGAGCGAAAGCAACAGCGCGAAATGATGCCGATAAAACAGCAGCGCCAAATCCACCAGGGCAGCCGATCCCCTGGGAGCAATGTCGATGGTGGCATTGGAAATCTTCATTGGGGCGCCCTCTTTGGAATCGATGCGGCTCTCCGGCGGCCCGACAGGGACAGCCAGAGGATGACCAGCCCCCACAGAATCGATGCCACAATATATTTGACAAACGATGGGGCAGACGACGGTGACCAGAATCCTTCGATGAATGCGGCCACCATCAGCATGGCAGCACTGCCAAGCACCACCTTGAGCATTCCTTTTCCATGAACCCGAAACGCATCGAGCCGGGTGTGGGGCCCGGGATTCACCAGCAGCATCCCCATTCGAATTCCCGTAGCGCCGCAGAGTACAATGGCCGTCAGTTCGAAGGCACCATGGCCGCAAACGAACGACATGAAATTGTCGGTATATCCGGAAGCGCAGACAAATCCGGTGATGGCGCCAATAATCACCCCGTTGAACAGCAACGCAAGCGCTGCGCCGATACCAAAGAAGATACCGGTGGCAAAACACTGAAACGCGATACCCACATTATTCCGGATGTAAAACCCCGCCATGGCCGTGTCCACGCCCTCCGAGCGACCGCCCACGTGCCCCCTGGAGTAAGCGTCCACCATGGCGTCCAGCTGTTCAGGAGACGCCAGACTGTATGCGGCCTGCGGGTACAGATAGACAAACAGCCCCACCAGAAACAGTGGCAGGGCAAACATCAGCGTGGCCACGGTCAGTGAGGCGCCCAGAGCGCGCACTGCTGCGGGAAAATCCACCGTAAAAAAATTCAGCAACCCGCGCAGAGACCCTTTTTCCCGCTGACGAAACACCTTGTGTCCCCGTGCCACAATCTGATTCAACCAGAGCTCCAGATTGTGTCCGGGACTCTCGGCACGCAACCTGGCCAAATCGCCACAGGCAGTGCGGTACAGATGAACGAATTCGTCCAGTTCGTCCTGCGGCATGCCTGCAGTTCCCCTGGATTCCAATTGCAACAGCAACCGTTCCAGACGGCCCCACCGGGCTTTTCTGGCTTCCTGAACGTGATTCATCGGCGACTCCCCGACAGGGTATCGATGCCTGCATAACTGGCCCGGTCTTCGTAGCCCCCCTGAAGGATTCCAGAAAGAAACAGCACTGGAGAACTGTAGGTGACCCCCATGCGACGTGCCAGCGGTGCGGCGATGATTTCTGCCAGTTCATCGCTCCTTTGTTCACTGAAATGCTGTTTGCGTCTGAAAAACGCATCAATACGCGCCATCTCTCTGGCGGTAATGCCGGATGCCGCCACCTGATGCGCCGGAAACGACATGCTTTCCTCCGGCAATGGCGGCAACTTGTCGAGAAATCGACGTTCTTCCACCACCACCATGGTATCAGCGGCCAGGTCTCCCAATCGACGATTGGTCGCTGTGATAAACATCACGAAAATCCCCACTGCATATGACGGGAATGGAAAGAGATCCAGAATGGCCACCATGGGGGGAAATCCATCGGCGGCCCGGAGCAGATTTCGCATGGCGCTTCGATACAGGTCCAGGGAAACCCCGCTGGTGCGCAACACCCGCAGTCCCATGACCTTCTTTCCCGGTGTCACCCCATCGTTCAGCCATTCAATCAATGTGAAATACCCCCACTCCAGAAAAAATATGATAACAGAGATCACGCCAATTCCAAACGGTGCGCCGCCAGTGCCCGCTGCCACAATCAGGGCCGCCACAAATATCACCACCACCCGAATCAGCAAATCAATCAGATATGCCAGCGCCCGCGCACCAATGCCGGCGGTTTCAAACGCAAAATCGATTTGCTCCGGTGTTTCAACAAAGATTCTGGTGCTGACTGTCTTCTGTTGTGACTCCATGACCCGGTCGCTCAAGTTTGGGGGTTCAAGTTTGGGGGTTTATGCCAATAATGTATTATACATATAGTCGATTCTGCCGAGTCAATCGACCTTTTATATACAGAATAACTTCAATGTTTCACTTCACCGGAATTATCACAACTGGCAAACAGTGCCCAACAGCAACTGGCACGGCGAAGCGCCGCTCAATTTTTAGCCCGGGTGCTCCCCCTGGTCACTGATCCTCTGTGGCCATCAACACATCAAGATCGGTCATCAGTTGATCCATTTCTTCGTGAAGACGGATCACCGCCCGTTTGGCGTTGTCAATGGTTTCGTATGAAACGCCCTCCAGCTCCTCCAACTGCTCCAGCAACTTCCGGGTAGTGGCAATGGTTTTTTTGGTGTGGTCCTTTTGCTCCTGAGTGGGGCTTTTAGGCCGAAGCACCGGATCAAACCTGTCCCGTAGCTGTTTGGGAGTACACCCCTGTTCAAACACCGCGTCGTACAGTTGCTGATTCAATTCCGGTGAAATCTCCATGGCGGGCATATCCCCCGGCGGGCATCCGTCAATACGCAGCTCTCCGGTGGCGCGCGCATAGTAGTCGAGAGACTGATAGCCTGGAATCACATTGGCTTCCTCCATGGCTTCCAGTTTCTGGGGCGCCGCCTGTTGAAGTACATGAAAAGAAACCATCAGTTTGTCGACAATCCCCTTTTTAAGTCCCAGTTCTCTGTCACAGTAGTCCAGAAATGTGTCGTATCCCCAATCGATAAAGCGATTGGCGTTCTTCGCTTCCATCAGCGCCTGCGCCATTTCGAGCCACGAATGTTTAAAATTGAATGCCGCCCGAGCCGCGTACAGCCGGGTCTGGTCCTCGCCCTGCTCCAGCTCCGCGATAAGTCCCGTAAGTTTTTGAATACTTCCCATTGCGCCCAAGGCCATATCAGAGTTGATCTGCCAGCGCAATGATGTGCCGTTGTCGTTCTCCTTTTTTTAAGTATATTAAACACGGGACTATCCCTGTATTTTGAGGACCGGATGACCATATTCGCGCTCACATCCCTGATGTCGTTCGTTTTCGCAACGTTTATCGCTGCGTTTCTCTTTTTCAGAGACACCCGAAATATTCTGAACCGACTGTTTCTACTCATCACCTTGTCCGTGGCCTACACTTCCCTGATGGAATTCGGATATCGGCAATCCAGCAGCTACGAAGATGCGGCAATCTGGTGGAAATTTGATGTTCTGTGGTCCGTACACGTATCCGCGTGGTTGCATCTGTGCCTTGCTTTCACCCGCCCCGGAAAATGGCTCAGAAACAAGGGACTGCTCCTCGCCATCTACACTCCATCTGCCCTGTTCATCGGGGCTGACATCTTCTTCGACGCAGTTACCGGCCCACCCGTATCCCAGCCCTGGGGATGGTCATACAGCATACAGCATTCGCTGTTCGGCACCATTTCAATTGTATGGATAACACTGATTTGCATGATGACTGCGATTCTGTACGGCCGTTCTTTCCGAACCACTTCCGACCGCCGAAAAAAAGAGCAGAGTCGTTACATGTTCATTGCCGGAATCATCCCTTTGTTCGCTGTCAGCGTGGAAATGGTACTGGTTCAGCTGCAAAAGCCGTTTCCGCCGCTCGGCATCCCCTCATTCATCCTGGCCAATACGTGTATCGCCTATGCCATCTGGAAATATGAGCTGTTTAAACTCACGCCATCCCGGGCAGCGGAGAGCATCCTTGCCACCATGGGGGACTCGCTGTTGCTGGTGGGCATGGAATCCACCATCATTACCGCCAATCACGCCACCGTGGAAATGCTGGGATACCCGGAGCATGAACTCATGGGAAAATCCGTTCTGGACATCTTCGCTCCCGATGCCCTGGTACCCGACTGGGTGCGGGAACTCGCCCCCGACAAAGCCGACACATTTCGCAGCAAAGATATTGAAACCGAGTACATCACTGCGGACGGGAATATCATTCCCATCTCCCTGTCCGGTTCAATGCTGTACGACGAAAACAGAGATCTGCGCGGTTTTCTGCTGATTGCCAGAGACATCACAGCGCAGAAAAAGGCATCTGCGGAAATTACCCGACATCGGGAAAAACTTGAAGAACTGGTGGCGCAGCGCACCCAACAGTTGCAACAGGAAATTGCGGAGCGGCAAAAAGCAGAAACCGAGAAGCGAAAACTGGAGGCCCAGCTGTATCAATCCCAGAAAATGGAAGCAATCGGACGTCTGGCCGGGGGAGTGGCCCACGACTTCAACAACCTGCTATTCGTGATCAACGGCTATGCCGAAACGGTTCTCGGTGCACCGGACGCCCCTGAAGATGTAAAAGAAGACGTTTCCCATATTCTGGAAGCAGGCAGTCGCGCCTCCAATCTGGTTCGCCAGCTACTGGCCTTCAGCCGCCGTCAAATGATTGATCCGGTCAGAATTGATGTGAACGAACGAATCCAATCGTCGTGCACCATGCTTTCGAGAATGATTGGCGAGGATATAAAGATAAATATCTCCAAATCCAGGACCGAGGCACATGTGACCATGGACATCACCCAGTTCGATCAGATTATCGCCAATCTACTGGTGAACTCCCGGGACGCCATGCCAAAAGGTGGTACCATTCACATTGAGACCGACATTATAAACATAACGGATACCGAACCACTCGACACCGCCGTTTCACGTCCCGGGGAGTACATCGTTATCTCCGTGACAGATACGGGCACAGGCATTCCCGGAAAAAATCTTCCCAAAATATTCGAACCGTTTTTCACATCCAAATCGGTGGGAAAAGGCACTGGCCTCGGGCTGGCCACCGTGTATGGCATTGTCAAGCAGAGCAATGGGTTCATCGATGTCCGCTCCGAAGTTGGCAAGGGAACCACTTTTCGCATTTTCGTCCCCCGGGCCGATGTGGTCCATCCGGGAAATGCCGGTTCAGAAACCGGTCAGCACCCCATTTCCGGCCACGAGACCATCCTGCTGGTGGAAGATGAAGCACAGGTCCGGCAACTGGTGAAAAAACAGCTGGAATCCGCAGGTTATCGTGTATACCCGGCCGTCAGCGCCATTGACGCCCTCAAACTGTACAATTTATATAAAAGCGAGATTGACATGATTCTCTCTGACGTGGTGATGCCGGGAATGAGCGGGGTGGAAATGATCGAGAAAATCACCGCCCAGTCCAATCATCCGAAAATCATTTTTATGTCGGGGCACAACGACGAACTCATCGACTCCCACGGCATCCAAAAAAACCCCTATCCATTTCTGCCCAAGCCCTTCACCTCCAACCAGCTCTGCAGGAAAATCAGAAATGAGTTGGACGGCAGAACCTCCCACGTCTCCCTCCCGTTCATCGCGATGTAATACATTTCCGCGGACCTCACGGGTTCCCATTCCACCGCCGACTCGAGATAATTGCAACTCTCCGCACACAGCGTATGGAGTGATTTCCTGAGATGATGTATGTACAGAACTGATGAAGACCATATCAAAGCGTCGCGTCTGGGTGGTGGCCCTGTCCATTGCATTGCTCTGTGGCTTTGCCCTCGCCGGATACATATCTGTCATGCAGCAGAAAGCTTCCGTGCGTCGGGACCTGACCCGGGATCACGAAACAGTGGGAGAAATGATCAATCTTGCCGCCCGGCGGATGGATGCCCGGAGCCTCAAGTCATTTGTGGAAAAGCTGGACGAAAGCAGAAATCGGCTTTCTCTGACATGGATGGATGCTGACCAGTCCCCCGGCCCCCTCCGGGAAGGGCGAATGCACGTGAACATCCGTCCTACAGCGGACTTTGCCCAGGAGATCACCACCTGGCACCGCATCCAATCCGGCAACCGGGATATTGGCATCCTGCGGATTCGCGAAATCAGCTACCAGTCTGCCAAACTGCGTTCCGGCACCATTTTCAGAGGCACGCTGCAGGCCATCTTCACAGTAATGGGCATTGTCGCCGCTTTCCTGCTGGGGTGGTCCTATGTGAAGAAACCGGACCGGAAAATGGCCGCCAAGGCCAGAAGAGTATTGGCCGGAGACTTTTCCGGACGAATTGAAGCTTCAGAACCCGGCACTCTTTCCGATATGGCCCAGGCTATGGATATCATGTCTGAAAAGATTGAGTCCGTGGAAGCGGAGTTCAGAGCGGAGGTGGCATCAAGACTGGTTATTCTAGAACAACTCCGGCACGCGGACCGGCTCAAGACGGTGGGACAGCTGACATCCGGTGTGCTCCACGAGTTGGGGACCCCCCTGACGATAATCTCGGGAAGAGCCAAAATGATCGAAGAAGGCGACGTGCAGGGAGAGGAAGCCTCCGAGAACGCCCGCATTGTGGTGGAACAGACCGCACGTATCTCTGAAATGATTCGAAATATTCTGGATTTCGCCAGAAAGGGAAAACACACCCACCAGGTGGCAGACCTGAACGTGGTGATTGCCAAAGCGGTGCTTCTCCTGAGGCCGGTGGCTCTGAAACAGGGCGTCACCCTGGAATTTCACAAAGCACCGGGTCCAATGATGGTGCAGGCGGAAGTCAGCCAGCTGCAGCAGGTGCTGGCCAACCTGATTCTCAACGCCATCCAGGCCAGCCGCAGCGCTTCTGTGGTAACGGTGGCGCTTTCCCGGGAGAGCACCCGCAAGCCGGGTTCCCCGGAATCTCCGGCTACAGACTGTGTTGTACTCACGGTGGCGGACACAGGTGAAGGCATCGCCAGTGAGCATCTCGACGCCATATTTGATTCATTTTATACCACAAAGAAAAAAGGAACTGGCACGGGGCTCGGGCTGGCCATTGCAAAACAGATTGCCATCGAACACGCGGGATGGATTACTGTGAACAGTACCCCGGGCAAGGGAAGCACGTTCCGTGTCTTTCTGCCGGAAAGGAGCGCGGATTGACCGTTAACGGCAAAATTCTCATCGTGGATGACGATAGGGGAATCCTTGACATGCTTTCGCTTCGCCTGTCCAAAAAAGGATACGATGTGCATGTAGCCGATACTGCGAACACTGCATTTTCAATGCTTTCCAGAGAGCAGTACGATGTGGTGATGACCGATTTGCACATGCCCGGCGTCGATGGCATCCAGCTGACTGAGCGAATCAAAGACAGTTTTCCGAACATCCCCGTGATTGTCATCACCTCTTTTGGCAGCATGGAATCCGCTATCGCATCCCTGCGGGCCGGCGCATACGACTTTGTCACCAAACCCTTTGAAATCGAAATTCTTCGCCGGGCGCTGGAACGGGCGGTCGGCAATACGCGACTTCGACAGAAAGTGGACGAACTGGAGGAAACCGTGGCGGAATCCACCGCCTTCCAGGAAATTCACGGCAACAGCCCAGCCATGGCGCAGGTGTTCTCTCTGATTGAAAAAGCGGCGAAAAGCGACGCCTCTGTACTGATCACCGGAGAGAGCGGCACCGGAAAAGAACTGATTGCCAAGGCATTGCACCATCGTTCGAGGCGCAGCGGCGGCCCATTTGTGGCCATCAACTGCTCTGCCACCCCGGAACCCCTGCTGGAAAGCGAATTTTTCGGTCACACCAGGGGCGCATTCACGGATGCCCGGGATACCAAAAAGGGATTGTTTGCCGAAGCGGACGGCGGTTCCATTTTTCTGGATGAAATTGGAGATATGCCCCTTGGCCTCCAGCCGAAGATTCTCAGGGCACTGGAGGAACGTACGCTCCGTCCGGTAGGGGCGCGCCAGGAAATCAAGTTTGACACCCGAATCATCACCGCCACCCATCGGGACCTGGAAGCGATGGTCGAAGAGCAACAGTTCCGTGAGGACCTGTACTACCGGTTCAATGTGATTCATATTCATGCGCCGCCGCTCCGGGAAAGGGGAAGGGATGTGCTGGAACTGGCGCACAAATTCCTGCAGCGTTTCTCCCTGCACAACGAAATCGAAATCTCCGGGTTTTCCAGAAAGGCGGAACAACTGCTGCTGGATTATCACTGGCCCGGCAATGTCCGGGAGTTGAAAAACTGTATCGAAAGAGCGGTAGCCCTGGCCAGTGAGGACCAGATTAAAATTCGGGATTTACCCCAACGGGTACAAAGTTATCAGCCCTCTCACGTGCTGGTCACCTCCAACAAACCCCAGGAGCTGGTTCCCCTGGAAGAAGTGGAAAAACGATATATCCAGCGGGTGATTGAAGTCACCGGTAACAATAAGACCATGGCCGCCCGAATCCTCGGTCTCGATCGCAAAACCCTGTATCGCAAGCTGGAACGCTTTAAAATGGTATAACAGCCATCTGTATCGGGATTACCAGGCCTCTACCCGTCATAAAAAATAAATTCCCCGCTTCTCCTTTTGTGACAGCCCTGTGAAGCCAGTATAAACCCAACTTTTGCCGGTTTTAAAATCTATTCACAGACGCGGTGGATTGTGTCGACAAGCACTTTCATTTCAAATGGTTTGTCGATGACGGCGCGGACGCCCAGGGCCATGGCCTGTTCGTACAGCGCGTCGCCGCCAAAACCGGTGAGTACTATCACGGTCAGGCCGCCCATCACATCCGGATATTTCTGGTACAAATCGAAAACCGTGGTTCCCGGCATGTACACGTCTGATACCAGGAGCGCCGGTTCCGGGTGCGTCACATGGCTCTCCAGCCAGCGGGCCAGCTCCCCGCCGGTGGAAAACTGAACAACGCGAAATCCCCGTTTTTCAAGGGATTCAGAAACAAACATGCGAAGCACATCGTCATCCTCCGCAAAAAACACGGTACGGGGGGTGCGAGGGTTGTCCTCATACACTGTCAGTGATGCGTCGACGCCATTCATACCGGCGGCTTTCAGCAACCGCTATGCCATCTCGCCCGAAGCATTTGGCCCGTTGTCCCTTATTTCAATGTCTCCATCCGCAGGGCACAAACCGGGGCATTCTGCCACAGATGTAGCATATCGCCCCGGGATTCCAGCCTCAATCCGGGGACTGCACTCCAGACTTCGGTCAGATTCGCCGATCAACTGGCCCGGCATATTGCCTGCACTGCGCCCGCCTCGACTGCCCCTGTTCGCCCGGCCAATCCTGCTGAACCGATAGACTGGCGTTCTTCGCAGTCAGGAAAGGACAAGTATAATGAAAACATCAAAAGGATGGACCATGAAACGGGGGGACAGCCCGATTGTCGCATTCGCCATTCACGCCGGACATAGCCTGAGAACCGAAATCAAATCGACCCTCGCCCTCGATGATGACGTGCAGTTGCGGGAAGAAGATCCCTTCACCGAACGGTGGACAGAAATTGCACCCACATCCGTCGTGGTGGAACGGTCCAGATTTGAAGTGGATTTCAATCGCAGCCGGGAGGATTCGGTATACCTGACACCGGAAAATGCATGGGGACTGAACGTATGGCGGGAGCCCCCGGATATGGAGCTGGTCGAACACTCCAAACAGGAATGGGACCTGTTTTACGAAGAAATAAAAACCATGCTTTCCAGCATCGAACGGACATACGGCCGGTTCGTAGTATTCGACTTTCATAGCTACAACCATCGACGGGATGGTGCAGAGGCAGCCCCGGCGGATGCAAAGAGCAATCCGGTGGTAAATGTGGGCACTGTTGCGCTGAACCGAAAAATCTGGAAACCGATCATTGACACATTCATTGACACGGTATCCGGGTTTGAACTGGACGGTCAGAAGCTCGATGTTCGGGAGAACGTGAAATTCAAGGGAGGGTATCTCTCCAGGTGGCTTACCGAAACATTTCCGGAGAGCGCCTGCGTGCTGGCCATTGATGTGAAGAAAATATTCATGGATGAGTGGACGGGGGAGGTCTTCCCCGAAAAGCTGAATCTGTTCACGACGGCATTTGAAAAAGCCCGGGACGCCATCGAAGCCGTGCTGAAAAAGATGCACAAGAAAAAGAAACTGATGACATTCAGTCCGGGGGTGGGCAGACCCATGCGCATCGGCTTTGTCGTCAACGATGTGAATACGGAACAACCCTCCTACACCACGATTCGTCTGGCGATGGCGGCAAAACGGATGGGACACGAGATATTCATGTTCGGCACCGGGGATCTCGCTTACGACAGTGATGAAAAAATCAAAGCCCATGCGCGTTCGGTGCCCAAACGCATCTATAAGACGGGACATCCGTTCCTAAAGGATCTCACGGCCAAAAATGGCATCCAGGAACGAATTACCGTGGATGACCTCGATGTGCTGATGCTTCGCAGTGACCCCGCACAGGATGCCATTGCCAGACCCTGGGCCGCCCAGGCCGGCATTGAGTTCGGGCGTGTGGCCATGCGGAACGGCGTCATTGTTCTCAACGACCCAGATGGACTGGGCAGAGCCAGCAGCAAAATGTATTTTCAGACATATCCCGCCGAAATCAGACCGGAAACCATCATTACCCGCAACCGGGAAGACATCCGCTCCTTTGCCGGGGATAAGGGAACAGTCGTGCTCAAGCCCCTTACCGGCTCAGGGGGCGCCAATGTGTTCATGGTCCGCCCGGAAGATTTACCGAACATCAACCAAATCATCGATTCGGTGCTTCGGGACGGATTCGCCATCGTTCAGGAATATCTCGAGGCCGCAGAAGATGGCGATGTGCGGCTTTTTGTCATGAACGGCGAAGCATTCCGCTACAAGGGACGGTACTGCGCGTTTCGCCGATTGCGCAAAGGTGGAGACCTGCGCTCGAATCTGCACGCCGGCGGCACCCTGGGACGGGCGGAAATCGGAAACCAGGCCCTGGAACTGGTGGAGATGGTGCGTCCCAAGCTGATTCAGGATGGTATGTTTCTGGTGGGGTTGGATATTGTGGGCAACAAACTGATGGAAATCAATGTGTTCAGTCCGGGAGGCCTTGGCAGTGCGCAAAAATTTGAAGGGGTTAACTTCTCAGAAGGTGTTATTAAGGCACTGCAGCGTAAAACCATGGCGATGTCTTACTATGATCGCCAATTCAACAATGTGTCCATGGCCATTGTGTGAGGGGCCATTCTGTGAGCCGAGTTACTGGAGATGTTATATCCGTTGGATCTTCCGCGGAGAGGGAGGTGATTGAACACCTCAAAGCCGGCAAACGAATCAATGAAAACATACCTGATTTCGGGCGGGTTCTCATCGATAGGCTGCTACCTTACCTGGTATTGTATCAGATGCCGGATTTTCCGGACGAAGGCACACATCGACTGGCCAACACGGAGGCCTCATTTCTGGCGGTCACCGGGCCCGGTAAAAATGTGCGACGAACCCGGCAGTTCGTTCAGGCGCTTCAAACGTTGTCTGTTCAGAGATTTGGCGTTTTTCTGCTGGTGGAGATCTGGGCGAGACGCCCCGGGCAATCCCCCGTGTCCCAATCCAGTCACGGGATTCGCCCTCCCGGCATTCGACTGTTCAGCGCACCGGAGGGAAGCACCACCGATAATCTGATGGAGCGAATGCAGGGTCGTCTGCGCGATAAAATTGTGGCCGGCTCGCCCATTGCGGTGGACATTCCAATGAATCAGAAGGACTTCCGAACCCGTCCATCGTTTCTGCTGAAAAAAACTCCAGCCGAGGTGTATCAGCTGGGAATCGAAGTGGAGCCCTGTTACCGGGCACAGGATACCGAAGTCCTTTTTCCGGTGGTGCTCCGGAATCTTCGCATGCAACTGAGCAAGGCATTGCGATATGCCTTTTATCATTTCATCCGACAGGAAACGTCCCATCGCCTCAATCACTTCAACGTCCTCGGGCGGCAGCGTCCCGGAAAACCGATGTGGGAGATTGACGGCAAACTGGACGAAATCAGTCGCAGCTTTGATTTTCTGCTCAGCATCAACCCGGTGAACATCCAGGGGTTGTGGAACGATTTTCGAAAAAGCAATTTCGAAAAGGCGCCGGTACTGCGGTATCGCCCCCTTCAGGTGGATGTGTCCATGGCCAAGCGCGCCCTGTTCAATATTCCCATCGAACGGATGGAAGACCCGAGTCTGGCCCATCTCTTTACCGAAAAGCAGGGCGAACTCGATCGGCAGCTGACCATGCTCAAAGACCGGGGAACCTCCCGATTCATGCTGGGGGGGCATCAGCTATACGGCCGGATCACCGGCAGCCTCGTACGCAAGGCGGAGGAAATTCTGGAACGGGTCCACGGCACCGAAAAAAGAATGGGGGGCGGCAAGCTGTACTCCGCCAGAGAATTCAAACAGAAAGCGCTGGATGAAGTAGCTTACTACCAGTCCCAATGGGACGAAGTGAAGCCGGAAATTCGATTTTCCAAAGATCTCATTGTGGGTCTGATGGTCAGCCGGGGAAATCTGCTCATCCGTCCCGACGTGAAGCTATCCCCTACCCGGGCCAACGCCCTGATGCAGCATGAAATCGGCACCCACATGGTTACCTGGTTCAACGGAAAAAATCAGAAGCTCACTCAGATGCGCAGCGGCCTGGCATCGTATGAAGAATTGCAGGAGGGGCTTGCGGTGCTCGCGGAGTATCTGGTAGGGGGATTGACTCCCCTTCGATTGCGCACTCTGGCCGCCCGGGTGCTGGCCGCCCATTTTCTCATGGAAGGCGCGTCGTTCATTGAGACCTTCCGGTTTCTGTGTCGATACGGGTTCACCAGCGATCTGGCATTCAATCTCACATTGCGCATTTATCGCGGGGGTGGTTTTATCAAGGATTGCATTTATCTGCGCGGATTCGAAAAAGTCCTGCGCTATATCGCCCAGGGCAATGACATTACCAATCTGTATTCGGGAAAAATAGCACTGAAACACGTGGCCATCATCGAAGAGCTGCAGGCCAGAAACGTGGTGGCGCCTCCCCGGCTCATTCCCAGATACCTCACCACCCCGGAAAATCTGATTCGCCTCAAAGAAATCTCTGCCGACATCCCGATTTACAGTCTGGCCAATGGATAGAGGAAGGCATCGCTCCTGCCACACGAAGGTTGCGCGCCGCTGTGCATCACAGTATATTCAGCCCCCAATTCTGAAAAGTTGGCAGCCGCCCACAGGAGGAGTCATATATGGTTGATTTATCCACACAATATCTTGGGTTATCCCTGAAGAATCCGATTATCGTCGCGTCCAGCGGGCTGACCCGGTCCGTTGATACCATTTTACGCTGCGAAGAAGCCGGCGCCGGTGCCGTGGTTCTCAAATCCATATTTGAAGAACAGATTCAGCAGGAAGTGAAAGAAGTGGCTTCCCATGTGGCCAACGTGACCTGGCATCCGGAAGCGGCGCAATACGTCCAGACCTACAGCAAAGAAAACGCCGTCGAGCAATATCTCCGTATATTGCGCGAGGCAAAGAAAAAGGCTTCCATTCCCCTCATCGCCTCCATTCACTGTGTTTCGGCGGGGGCATGGATTGAATTTGCCCACAGACTGGAAGCGGCTGGCGCAGATGCCATAGAACTGAATCTTTTCGTTCTGCCCTCTGATGTCACAGCGTCCGGTGCGGACATCGAAAAGATATATTTTGATGTGCTCGAAAAGTTGCTGCCCACCGTATCCGTTCCGGTGTCGCTCAAACTGGGCGCTCTATTCTCAGGGATGGCGCAGACCATGGTCAGACTGAGCGAGACAGAGCTGGCGGGACTGGTTCTGTTCAACCGGTTCCGCGCCCCGGATATCGATATCGGCAATATGCGGCTGGTGGAAGCGGAGCGGTTCAGCGCGCCGTCGGAATACGTCCAGTCCCTGCGCTGGATATCAATTCTGGCCAACCGCGTGTCCTGTGATCTTGCGGCCACCACCGGCATTCACGATGGCCAGACGGTCGTAAAACAATTGCTTGTCGGCGCAAACGCGGTGCAGGTATGCTCAACATTGTACAAAAATGGACTGAGTGTGATATCCGGGATGACACAGTTCCTCGATAAATGGATGAATGAACAGGGATTCGAGTCCATCGATGACTTTCGCGGCAATCTGAGTCAAAAAGAATCCAGTAATCCCGCAGACAGGGACCGGGTGCAGTTCATGAAAATATCGATGAATATGTAGTTCCAGTTTCGCAGGAAAAGCCCGCAATCACATCCAGTTCCTGGCATGACAACCCTTCCGCCCATCGAATCGCATCCATTTCCGCAATCCTCGTCTATACCGAATGATTCGCTTCAACCAGGTATCTCCGATTTATTTCGATTGATCTTTTACCGGGAGATAGTTAGCTTTATTATCAAAGTTACGAAAAAGAGATGGAATGCAGCAACGATTAACTCAAAATGCCGGGAAAGATGACATGGCGGATCATCGAAGTGAAATCGATCGCACAGCCTCCATTCTCAACGCGGTTCGCGGTATCAATCGCGGTGTGGTGAACGGCGAGGATTTCTCAACACTGATTACGTCCGCATTTCAGACCCTTATCGACACCGGCATACTCAGCACGGCCTGGTTGTATCTGTACGGGAATGATTCACAGAAATCCAGACACGTTGCCGTTGGCTGGGACAAATCAATGGAGCACATGATAGCGCAGATGCGCGATGGGTGGATTCCAGGTTGTTGCAACCAGGCGCGCAAACAGAATACTACTGTGTCGACCTCCCGCGTCTCCGACATCTGCGACGGATGTCCCCTGCGCTGCTCGTGGATGACCCGGAGCGACCATCAGGAAGAAACCCTGACTTCGGCCATTCGAACAGATAATACGCTGTCCGGATTCATCAGTGTCAAAGTAGCGCCCAGTGAGGCGAGTAGAGAAGAACGCCTGCTGTGGTTAAAGGAACTGATAAGCGATATTCCCTTTGCTCTGCAAAATATCGATCTTATAGAAAAACGAAATCAGGCGGAACGGGCGCTCCACAAAGAAGCACTGCGCAGACAGATACTGATGGGCGGGTCACGGGACGGCATTGCCATCTTCAATCAGGACCATGAAATTGTTGAGGCCAACCAGAGATTTGCGGAAATGCTCGGCTATACAATGGAAGAAGTTCTCCGGCTGCGAACATGGGATTTCGAAGCGATTTCCACCGAAGCGGAAATTCGCAAGGGATTTGCCAGTCTGGAACAGATATCGGTGACCTTCGAAACCAGGCATCGCCGAAAAGACGGCAGTCTCTACGATGCGGAAGTCAGCGCCTCCGGCGCCATGGTGGGAGACGAACCCATGATTTTCGCGGTAAGCCGTGATATTACCGAAAAAAAAGCATTTCAGGCCACCCTGTTTCAATCGGATCGGCTGGCCAGCATGGGCCTGATATCGGCCGGAGTGGCCCATGAGATAAACAATCCATTGGCGTACATGTTGTGCAACCTCGAAAGTCTGTCCAACGACCTCTCGCATATGGAATGGGCCAACGGAGACGTGGGCTCCCGGATTACAGAGGCATTGTCCGGTGCGCGTCGAATTCAGCGCATCGCTAACACGCTGGGCACCTTTTCGCGCGCCAACCACGAACGGGTGGCTCCGGTCAACGTTGCCTATGCCCTGGAATGTGCGCTGAACATGGCGTTCAACGAAATCAAATATCGTGCGCGTCTCATCACCAATTACAGCACTACGCCGAATGTCCTCGCCGATGAGGGATCCCTTTCCCAGGTATTTCTCAATCTGCTCATCAATGCCGCTCACGCCATTCCCGAAGGGAATCCTGAAGAAAATGAAATCCGGGTATGTACCGCCGTTGTTGAAAACGAAGTACAGGTTGAAATCAGCGATACAGGTTCCGGCGTCCCAAAGGAATACGCGGCGCAGATATTTGAGCCATTTTTTACCACCAGGAGGACCGGGGTCGGTTCCGGGCTGGGTCTTGCCATCTCGAAAAATATCATTTCTGCTTTTGGCGGCGACATCCGCATGAAAGACAGCGCGGAGTACAGTTCAGTTTTTGTGGTGAGTCTCCCCGTCGCAAAGGGCGATCCGGTTCCTGCATCCGAAACGCCGCCCCCGGGGGCGCCCGGGAAATCGGCAGCCAGAGGGCGGATTCTCGTGGTAGACGATGAAGAGGGAATTTGCCGTGCACTTACTCGAATGTTCCGTCGTCACGAAGTGGTTGCCGCCCGAAGCGGCAACGATGCCATGCAAATGATTCATGCCAACGCTGATTTCGATGTGATTCTGTGCGACATGATGATGCCGGGAATTTCTGGCATGGATGTTCATGTCTGGCTGGGAAAACATTGGCCGCATCTGGCTGAACGGCTAATCTTCATCACCGGTGGCGCGTTTACGCCCCAAACCAACATGTACCTCAAATCCATCGACACGCTGTGCATTGAAAAGCCATTTGAATCTGCCGAACTGATCAAAATCGTCAGCGACCGGATTTCGAGGTTACGGGACTGAAGTATGTGTGACTGCCTTCAGGCAGGTCACTTTCGGGCGTCGTGAACTGCCTGAAGCGCTGCGGGAAAGGGCCCGAGCGCTCGCTCGAATATCCCCAGACTATAGGCGATGACCAATCCATAATTGGTGATGGGAACTCCTGCGTCCCGACATCGCTGAACCCGGCTCAACATGGCCCGGCGGTTGAACATGCAGCTGCCGCAGTGAATTACCAGTTTGTACTCATCAAGCTTTTCTGGAAAATCGTGCCCCTGCACGTGTTGAAAGTCCAATTTCCCGCCCACATACTGGGTCAGCCACCTGGGAATCTTCACCCGGCCAATGTCTTCACCGATGGGATGATGACTGCAGGCTTCGGCCACCAGTATCCGATCGCCGGGACGAAGCGCGTCCACCGATAGCGTCCCCTGCACCTGGGTGGTCAGGTCGCCTTTGAACCGTGAAAAAAGTACGGAGAAGCTGGTCATCGGAATCTGGGGGGGAGTATCCGCCGCCACTTTCAAAAAAGCCTGGGAGTCAGTGACCACCAGCGCCGGTGGGTGTCTGAGGTTTTCAATGGCCCGGCGAAGTTCCCTTTCCTTGACAACAACAGCGATGGCATCGTTATCGAGCAAATCCCGGATTGTCTGTACCTGGGGCAGAATCAGACGTCCCCTGGGGGCTTCCTTATCTATCGGAACCACAAGAACGGCTGTTTCTCCCGGAGGCACCAAATCCGCAACAATGGGAAGATTGCCAATAAAATCTTCAGGGGCAATCTTCAACAGCGTCTCGCGCAGTTCACGAAGCCCCTGATGGGCATTGGCCTGGGTGATCACTACTGAAATTCGCTGAGAATCCAGTTTTTGAACCAGCTCAGACGCCGGCATCGAGATGTCAGACTTATTGAACACCACGGCTACAGGCACACCCGTATCGGTGAACCGCTCCAGCAGGGTCTGTTCAAAGGTCGTCCACTCCCCGTCAGACACAATCACCCCCAAATCCGTGCGGTCCAGTGCACGATTGGTCCTGTCCACCCGTGCCATACCGAGCGCGCCCACATCATCCACCCCGGCCGTATCGATAAACAGCACTGGTCCAAGAGGCAAAAGCTCCATTGGTTTTTCAACGGGATCAGTCGTCGTGCCCGCCACATCAGAGACAATTGAAACGTTCTGACGTGTCATGGCGTTGAGTAGGCTGGATTTGCCCACATTGCGTCTGCCAAACAACCCGATGTGCAACCTGAATCCCTTGAATGTCCGCTTCTTCATACGTATGTCTCGCAATTCTCCCGGATTCCCGTTTTTGAAACTTTCATTCCCCCAGCCGGCAAACACTCCAATGGGTGAGCAGCGCATCCAGCTCTTCCCGGGGCAACTGCCCATCCGCAATAACCGCATCATACAGAGAACGATTCATCGCGCCTGCCTGCTGTACCAGGGTTGCCACCTTCTCATATCCGAGTTTCGACACCAACGCGGTCGCCAATGCATTGGAATGCGCCACATGCTGCGCGCAAACCCCCTCGTTTACGGTTATGGTATCCACGCAATGCTTCTTGAAAATGGCCACCACATTGAGCAGCATTTCCAGGCTTACCAGCAGATTCTGAGCAACCAATGGTAAAAAGGGATTCAATTCCAGACTGCCATTGGCACACGCGGTCTTAATCACTGAATCATTTCCCATCACCTGCATCGCCACCTGGGTCACCGCCTCGGGAATCACCGGATTCACTTTGGCGGGCATGATTGACGAGCCAACCTGACGCTTCTCCAGCGCCATCTCTCCAATCCCCGCATCGGGACCGCTCGACATGAATCGAAAATCCGACGCGATTTTCTGAAGATTCGCCGCCAGCGCACAGACAATGCCCGATACTTCAACGAAAACATCCTGGTTCTGCGTGCAATCCAGTAAATTCTCGGATCGCGCCAGGGGAACTCCCGTCTGCTCCCGCAAGGTGTCCACCACCTGAAAGATATACTGTCTGGGCGCCCCGAGCCCCGTTCCAATGGCTGTACCGCCGAGATTCACCACCCGAAGGCGCTCCTGACACTTATAAATACGCCATCTGTCCCGTCCCATCGCCTCCGCATAGGCGCTGAACTGCCGGCCTACGGTGCTCAACACCGCATCCTGGTACTGCGTTCTGGCCACCTTCACCACATGTTCGTATTTTTTTTCGTTCGACTGAAATGATTCCTGCAACAGAAGAACCTGCTGCTCCAGCTGCTCAATGAGCCAGATACACGCCAGCTTCAACGCCGTGGGATATGTGTCATTGGTCGACTGGTGCAGATTCACATGAGCAAGAGGTGATAGAATGTCGTATTGTCCCGGAGATTTGCCAAACCGGACCAGCGCCGCGTTGGCCAGCACTTCGTTCACGTTCATGTTGGTGCTGGTGCCGGCACCGCCCTGATATGCATCAACGACAACATGTTCTGTCAACATACCATCGGCCATCTGTTCGCAGGCTTCAATGAGCGCCTCGTACAGCCGATCGTCAACTTTCAGTTTGCCCAGACGCCGGTTCACCGTGGCCGTCGCACGCTTCACAGCTCCGAATGCGCGAATCAGATATGGATGAGGCGGATTATTCGAAATGGAGAAATTTTCGAGTGCGCGCATGGTATGGATGCCATAAAGTGCACCTTTCGGCACCTGCATTTCACCGAGACTGTCTTTTTCATTTCGAAATGTCATGATGGCTTTTCCAGTTATCGGCGACGCAGGTTATCAGCGGCACATACTTCAGCAGTATACGTCGCGCCGGCCAGTATTCACAAGTCTCAACATTTTTTCGGCTCGTTCCCGGGGAAAATCCGCCATCCGGTTGAGTGCGGTATCAATACATTGCTGACCGACATCCCGGGTTTCCGAAGACGCGTAGTCATTCAGATACTCCATGAATGTGGATATGCCGTTCGGGTCACAGTGATTCCGAATATCTCCCGGTCGCGCCATATCCATAAAATCAACGCCAACCCTGCCCAGTCGATAGCAGCCAGTACAGAACGATGGCATATATCCCATGGAGGCGACATCGCGGACCACTTCGTCCAGCGGTCGATGATCGCCAAGAGAGAACTGGGATGTGGCCGATTGGGTTTCGGAACTGTACCCGCCGGGATTTGTGCGACTGCCAGCGGAAATCTGAGATACCCCCAGCGCAAAACTCGCCCGCCTCAGTTTCGGTGTTTCTCTGGTGGACATGATGATTCCCGTATACGGGACTGACAGACGCAGAATAGCAACGATTTTCTGAAAGGTAATATCATCTATGGGATGGGGCGGATTGGACGCAATATCCGACCCACTCGCCTCTTCCAGCCGGGGAACACTGACGGTATGAGGACCCATACCATAGCGACGCTCAAGATATTCAATATGGCTCTTGAGCGCCAGCAACTCGTATCGCCAATCGCACAGCCCAAACAACACGCCAATGCCAACATCATGAATCCCCGACTGAAGCGCCCGGTCGATTGCGGTTAACCGCCAATCGTAATCGGCCTTCCTTCCGGACAGATGCACCTGGCTGTAAGCCTTGCGACTGTAGGTTTCCTGAAAGAGCTGATAGGTGCCAATCCGATGTTCCTTCAACTGCAGAAACTCATCATCGTCAAGCGGCGCCACATTCACATTGACCCTGCGAATCTCGCCATTTCCCTCCCGGACGCGATAAATGGTGTCAATGGAATCGAGTAGATAATTAAATCCCTGTCTGGGGTAAGATTCTCCGGCGACCAGCAATACCCGTTTGTGTCCCGACCGAACAAGGGAAAGGGTTTCTGATGCAATCTCGCCCTGGTCCAGTGCCCGCCGATGAATCAATGTATTCTTCGCGCGAAATGCACAGTACGTACATTCATTGTTGCACAGATTTGAGATGTACATTGGTGCGAATATCACCAGTCTTTTACCGTATATCGCATTTTTCACATGCCGGGCGGTCGCAAAGAGCTCCGTCAGTAACTCTTCACTTTCCACGGACATCAGTCCAATCATGTCACTCTGATTCAGTCCCTTCAATTGTCTGGACTTCTCAAGAATCTCACGGACCCAGATTTCATCCTCTTCCCGCTTTCGATGCAGTACCTGGGCAATATACTTATCATTCACAATCGGTTCTCGTCGCGGCATTAACATAGGCACCCCTTTACCTTTCATTCAGTCTGACTGGGCAATGTTACCTTAAAGGTAGTTCCTTTATCCCATTCACTGATAGCCCGAATATCACCATCATAGAGCTGAACAATTTTTTTAACAGTCGACAGGCCAAGTCCCGACCCTTCAATCTGCCTGGTTTTCTCATTCTTCATCCGGACAAACTCCCCAAAAAGCTTGCCCAGTTCCTTCTCGGTCATACCAATTCCGGTATCTTCAACCTCAATCTCATATCTTCGATTCTCCAGAATAACTCTCACCGTCACAGAGCCGTTATCCCGGTTGTATTTCACCGCATTCGAAATGAGGTTGTTCATCACAATTTCAATTTCACTCCGGTCACCGCTGAACGGTAAATGCGGCCCAGACTCCAGTTTCAGTGCAATTCCTCTGGACGCGGCGCTCACTTCAACCAGTTCCAAAGCGCTTTCCAAAAGTTCTTTCAAACAGAATGATTCAATTTTTCTGGTTTTCGTACCTGCTTCAATTCGCGTAAGATCCAACAAATCAAAAATCAGCTTTCGCATACCGGCGAGTCGCGCCAGGCTTCGTTCAACGATTCGCGTCTGGGTTTCTTCGTCTTTCACCGCGCCACTGCGAAACAGTTCCAGGTACCCTTCAACCGCACCAATGGGCGCTTTCAATTCATGAGAAAGAACCGAAATAAATTCAAAGCGCACCCTCCGCTTTTCCTCTGCCAGTTTCTGCGCCTGTTTCTGCAGAATCGAATTTCGAGTTGCCTGCCGAACGGTTGCCCTCAGTTCCTGGGGCGTAAATGGTTTCGCCAGAAAATCGAACGCACCCTGTTTTGTGGCCGAAACCGCTATATCCAGCGATGCATACGCGGTCATCATCACAACCAGCGCATCTGGCTGAACTTTCCGAATCTCCGTTAAAACGTCCATGCCGTTTATTCCAGGCAGCTTGTAGTCCAGGAGAAAAATATCATATGTGTCACTGCCAATTTTCTCCACCGCCTCTTCTCCGGATGCCGCCAAATCCAATTTATACGAAACACTGCAATCCAGGTCGTGAAAACTGGCCACATATTTTCGCAGAGCGCGGGTCACGCCCAGGCGCATTCCTTCCTCATCATCGGTAACGAGTATTTTCAGCAGTTCGGTCATATTTTATCAGTCTTGCACAGGCGATGAATCTCGCGTTTCAGCTGTTCAAACCGAATGGGTTTGGGTAAAATGGCATCGGCCTTAATCCATGATCCTTCCTTGCCCACCGTATCAAATTCAAGACCTGTTTCGCTGGTGACAGCAGTGACCAGGATAACCGGTATACCGGCATCCTTCTTCTTGATGTGATATGCCAGCACAAACCCATCATCGGTCTCATCCATCATCAAATCCAGAATAGCCAGGTTCGGCGACATGGTTTTCAGCAATTCTTCAGCATCACTTCGCGATTGAGCAGTTGTCACTTCGAAATTTTCGGATTCCAGAAACAACCGGTGCTGCTCCAGAAAATCCACATCATCATCCACTAATAAAACGGTTTTTTTCAAATTGCTGTTCATGGTGGTCCTCTTTGTTCCGTTTCTCCGTATTAATGAGCGCCGGAGCGCCTCGGGATACTCACAGTAAACACTGTTCCTGTCGGGCCATCCGCCGGGTCCGAATTGGATGTCACATGAATCTGCCCACGGTGCATTTTGACAATTCCATATGAAACACTGAGCCCCAGTCCGGTGCCCTTTCCGATTTTCTTTGTTGTAAAAAATGGTTGAAAAACCCTGTCGATATATTCTTTTTTAATTCCACAGCCGGTGTCTTCAAACCTGAACTTCACCGTTACCGCATCGTCGGATGTCCCAATGATCAATTGCCCGCCATCAACCATTGCGCCGTAGGCATTGGCAATAATATTGGTAAAGACCTGCGTCATCTGATCGGGATCCATTTCGCAAAGGGAGTCTGCATGGCTGAATCGCATTTCCACGCCAATATTCTCAGGTCTGGGAATGCTTTCCACCGCCTGACGCAAATACTGCTCCAGATTCACCTCTTCAAACAGCACCTTGTTTTCCCGGGCAAAGTCCAGCAGATTCGATACGATGCGTTTGCTTCGTTGTGCCTGTTCCGCAATCATTTTCAAGTCTTCGTACATCTCAGAGTTGGTATTAATATCGTCGAGTAACAGATGAGAATACATGAGCACTACCCCGAGGGGGTTGTTCAGTTCATGCGCTACCCCGGCTGCCAGCTGTCCCATACTTGCGAGCTTCTCAGACTGAATCAACTGATCCTGCGCCGTTGCCAGTCGCTTGTCAGAAACCGAGAGATCCTGAATAGTCTGTTTCAGCCGTTCAATCACATACGGCAGACACATTTCTTCTTCTGCCAATCCCTTATGAATGGCAATGGCGTGGGCGCGACAGGTGGGATAACCACATGCGCCACAGTTCAACTCATCAGAGTAATCCTTTTTGCCCAATCGCTCCAGAATCTCGTGCAGCTTATCGAAAGACGGCGTTGGAATCCGCTGGTCATCCCTTAAAAAAACCCGGGTCAGATTTAAAGAAGCAAACCGATTCATGTCCTCGTTGTGTTGCTGCTTTTTTGACTGGTGATTGCGAAATCGAACATACTGACTGACCCGCGATCTTCGACGGAACTGCGGTTCGGTCGACACCATTCCCGGCCCCATGATACATCCGTTGCATGACAGCACTTCCAGCAATCTGGCCTCTATCCGGCTATCGGCAAACTCCTCAATCGCCTGCACGAACTCGGTAATCCCATCGGCGGTTACGATTTCATCTCCCACCAAATCCTCGTACATATCTGCCGCCTGCAGCATTCCCCGGGTAATGGGAAACAAAGCACCCAATCCGCCATGGGGAGGGTTAAAATCGCTTGTTGAACTGTTCTGGGGTGAAATATCCGCACTCGAAAACATTTCCTTCAGTTCTTTAAAAGTAAGAACCTCATCGATTTCCCCAGCCACATTCTTATTACAGGCTTCCGCTTTTTTGGCGATGCACGGTCCGATGAACACCACTTTCAGCTCGGAACCGTGAATCTCGTGCAATGCTCTGGCCAACGCAATCATGGGCGATACAATCGGCGCAAGTCGTTTGACAATCTCCGGGTGATATTTTTCCACAAAGCTCACCACGGCAGGACAGGTAGTGGCAATATATCCACTGTGCCGTCGTTCGAGCATCAACCGTCTGTAGCGTTCCGCCACAAGGTCGGCGCCAAACGATACTTCTGTAACCAAATCAAAACCCAACCCCCGCAACATCCCCACCAGCACTCTGAAATCCATCCCCGGAAATTCCGCAGGGAAAGAAGGTGCGATGCATGCGGCAACCCGGTGATCACTCTTCAGCAAATTGTTCACCGCCTCGGTAGCCCGTACGAAACGCTTGGCGCCCTGACTGCACACCTTGACACAATTGCCGCAGGCGATGCAACGGGACGGCACCACCTCCGCCTGTCCATCCTCGATGCGGATAGCTTTGGCAGGACATTCGCGGACACACGTATAGCACACCCGACATTTGTCTTTGATAGTGCGTACAAAACCGTGTTGCGCGCTGGGCTGTGGGTTGTCTGTTGTCATTACATCAGCTCTTCTATTTCAGTACATCCAATCGCGCCACATATCGCGTGTGAAGCAACCGGTGAGACTTCTCACCATTGGGCGTTCCAAGAAACTCTTTATACAACCGATGAATGGCCGGATTCTGATGACTGGTACGAAGAGTTTCTTCCTGGTCCAGCCGATACAACATTTTCTGACGCTGTCTTATCGTCTCCGGCGAAAGATTGATGGGTTGGCCTCCACCGGACACACATCCCCCCGGGCATGTCATCACTTCAATAAAATGAATATCATTCCGCCCTTCTCGAATTTCATCCAGCAGTTTGCGCGCATTGGCAAGGCCACTGACCACCGCCACGCCCAGCTCCAAATCGCCAACCTGTATTTTGGCTTCTTTTCGTCCCTTGCTGCCACGCACTGCTGGTATCTTCAGGTCTTCCAACTCATTTCCGGTGACCATATGATACGCGGTCCGAATAGCCGCTTCCATCACACCACCACTGCCACCAAACAGTTTTCCAGCAGAGCTGCGTTCGCCAAACGGGTTGTCCGCAGTTTCACCCGCGAGGTTTTCAATATCAATGCCATGCATTTTAATCAACTGTGCCAGTTCCCGGGTGGTCAGTACATAATCCACATCGGGGACGTTATCCACAATCATTTCGTTGCGGCTGGCCTCGAACTTTTTGGCGGTGCACGGCATCACTGAAACACTTACAATATCTTTGGGGTTCAGGCCCTCGCGCTTTGCAAAGAAGCTTTTGATAATGGCGCCCATCATCTGCTGCGGGCTTTTACAGGTAGACAGATTCGGAATCATGTCCGGATAATATTGTTCAACAAACTTAATCCATCCCGGTGAGCAGGATGTCATCATTGGCAGCGAACCGCCATTCGTCAGTCTGTTCACCAGCTCCGACGCCTCTTCCATAATTGTCAGGTCCGCACTGAAAGAAGTGTCAAACACCCGGTCAAATCCCAGACGCCTAAGCGCAGCCACCATCTCTTTATCAATATCACTACCGGGCTTCACGCCAAATTCTTCAGCCAGGGTGACCGACACACTCGGGGCATGCTGAACCACTACATATTTGCGCGGATCTGCCAGAGCGGCCATCACATCTTCCACATTTCGCCTCTCAACCAACGCCCCAGTCGGGCACACCAATGAACACTGCCCACAGTTGATGCAACTCGATACATTCAGCCCTTCGTCAAAAGACGTGCCCACTGTGGCATCCGATCCTCTGCCAATAAAATCAATAGCGCCCACATTCTGAATCTCCTCACACACCCGGACACAACGACCGCAAAGAATGCACTTTTCCGGATCGCGTACCAGCGACGGGTTGGCCACGTCCACTTTCATCTTCTTGCGCTTTCCCTTGTATCGGCGCTGTCTCACCCCCAGTTCAGCAGCCAGAGTCTGCAATTCGCAGTTGCCGTTGCGGGCGCAGTAATTACAATCATCGGGATGACTCGATAAAAGCAGCTCTACAATGGTTTTTCGCGCCTGAACCGCCTTGGCTGAGTGGGTTTGAATTTTCATTCCATCTGACACCGGAAACGCGCAGCTGGGCACCAGATTTCCGCGACCTTCCATCTCCACCACGCACATCCGGCACGCACCTGTGGGGTTCAACCCCTCCACATTGCACAGCGTGGGCACCTTCACCCCTTCACGACGCAATACTTCGAGCAGTGTTTCTCCCACTTCAACCTCAGCAACTCTTCCATTTATTTCAATCTGACACATGGCAGCACCTCTTTATCACGAAACAATTACAGCATTCTGTTTGCAAACATCATGGCATGCGCCGCATGCAATACATTTATCCGGAACAATATAGTGGGGAGTTTTCCTGGCGCCCATGATTGCCTTTGTCGGGCATTTGCGAGCGCACAGCATGCATCCGGTACATTTCTCAGCGTCAATGGCGTACGAAAGAAGCTCGCGGCACACACCAGCCGGGCACGTTCTTTCATACACATGTGCTTCATATTCGTTTCTGAACCATCGCAACGTACTGAGTACCGGATTCGGCGCCGATTGTCCCAGACCACACAGACTGGTATCCTGAATTACCCCAGCCAGCTTTTCCATTTCCGTAATCCCCTTGAATCGCTCCAGGGCCTCCACTTTGTCATGACCGCCGCGACCACTGGTGATACGCTCGAGAATCTCCAGCATACGTCGGGTTCCTTCGCGACAGGGAATACATTTGCCACAGCTCTCCCGCTGGATGAAATCCATGAAAAACTTGGCCACATCCACCATGCAGGTTTTTTCGTCCATGACCACCAGACCACCGGACCCCATCATGGCGCCAACGGTTTTCAGGTTTTCATAATCAATCTGAATATCCAGATGTTCCGCAGGGACACATCCCCCCGAAGGGCCACCAATCTGAACCCCTTTGAATTCATTACCATCGGGAACACCACCACCGATTTCAAAAATCACATCGCGGATACTGGTACCCATCTCCACTTCGATAAGCCCCGTCCGCTTTACTTTTCCGGAGACCGCAAACACCTTGGTCCCTTTGCTGGTGGCCGTTCCCGTTTTGCTGAACTCCGTTGCGCCCACTTTGATGAGTCTCGGCAGATTGGCCAGGGTTTCCACATTGTTGATACTGGTGGGCTTACCGAACAAACCACTGACCGCCGGATACGGCGGACGCGGTCTGGGCATTCCCCGCTTGCCTTCGATGCTGTTGATCAGCGCCGTTTCCTCACCGCAGACAAATGCGCCCGCGCCCTTTTTCACAATGATGTCGAGACTGAATCCGCTATCGAGAATGTTGCTGCCGAGCAATCCATTTTCCCGGGCTTCCGCAAGGGCGATATTCAAATGCCGAATGGCCAGCGGATACTCCGCACGAATGTAGATATACGCTCTGGTCGCCCCATTGGCGTAGGCCGCTATGGCCAGTCCTTCCACCAGACAGTGGGGATCTCCTTCAATAACGGCACGATCCATGAACGCACCGGGGTCGCCTTCATCGGCATTGCAAATCATGTATTTCTGATCGGCCTCATTGGCTCGAGCCAATTTCCATTTGCGTCCCGTGAGAAATCCGCCGCCGCCGCGTCCCCGAAGCCCGGACTGTTCCACTTCGTCACACAGCTCATCCGGAGTCATTTCGCGAATCACCTTTGCAAAAGACGCGTATCCGCCTCTGGCAATGTATTCCTCGATGCTGACCGGGCTGATGACGCCGCAATTGGCCAGAACCCATCTTTTCTGTCCCGCAAAAAACGATTCCTCCTCCATGAAGGGTACATTTTGCCACGATTCAAAATCCCTTGAACGCCACTGGAAAATTGTTTTCACCGCTTCCGGCAGCTTTCCGTCAAACACCGACGAGAGCAAATCCGATACCTTGTCACTGGTCACCTCACCGAAAGAAAGGCGGGTTCGCCCGGGGATCTGAATATCCACGACGGGTTCCACGGCACAGGCGCCCACACACCCCACCTGAACCACACTCACATCCAGTCCGTTTTCTGAAATGTATTGTTCAATCGCCTTCAGTGTTTCACCGGCACCGGCGCCCAACCCACAGGTTCCCGTACCGATAAACACAATCGGCCGGTCGGTGGTGCAGCGCAACATGGCGCCTTTCCATGCCGATACCTTCATCGCCACATCGTGATTTTCAAAACACAGCGGTCCACTCTGAAGACAATCCACAAACTTCGGGCAGGGGGTATCGAGGGTATGGGTACATCGTTCATCATCAATAATATTCAACAGCGCAGTCATTTCTGTTCTCCCTCTTTGGCGACCTTTCTGTATTCCTTCACAATTCGAGAGGCATCATCGTCAGCAAGTTTGGCATGAAAATTTCCGTTCACCGCAATCACGGGCGCCAATCCGCATGCACCGATACAGGACACCACTTCCAGACTGAACATGCCGTCACGGGTGGTTTCGCCATCGGCGATTTTCAAATCTCTGGAGAATCTATCCAGGACGCCGGATGATCCTTTCACATGGCAGGCAGTCCCCCGGCATACCTGGACGTGGTAGTTTCCGACAGGCTGAAACCGAAACTGATTGTAAAATGTCGCCACACCGTAAATCTTACTGGTGGGCAGACTCAGGTAGGCGCCAATCTGAATCACCGCCTCCTTTGAAAGATATCCACAGCATTCCTGGACCTCCTGGAGGATAGGAATCAGTGCGTCGCGTTTCGCATCCTTGTACTTCTCTAAAATATCTGCAACTTTCGCTTGTGTCTCCATGGGGATTACCTTTCCTTATCCGTGCTCTGTCCGGCAAAATAGGCAACTTTCTCAAGAACAGTACTGATGTTCAGGTTTTCAACAAACACATGACTCGGTACGCGCAGCAGCACCGGTGCAAAATTCAACAGGCCGGTTACCCCACCTTCCACCAGCTCAGACGCCACCTCCTGGGCTGCGGATTCCGGAACGGTAATGATGCCCATCTGTACCCGGTTCTCCTTCACCACTTCCGCCAACTTCGAAATGGGATAGCAGCGAACCCCGTGAATCACACGATTCACCCGCATCTCATTGATATCGAAAGCCGCGCAAAGCACCAGTCCGGGGTTCCGATCCGCAAAAAAATCCAATAGCGCTCTGCCCAGATGCCCGATGCCCACCAGAACCATGCGCCGTTCCTCCCCAAAACCCAGAAACTGAGTTACGGTCCGCTGCAACTCCGATACATCATATCCTCTGGAACTGCTGCCGCTGAATCCGATAATCATCAAATCCCGACGCACCTGAGCTGCTGTCACACCGCACATCCTTGCCAACTCGTGAGAATAGATATTTCTGCCGTCGTTAATATCGTATTCATCCAGAGAGCTGCGATACTCGCTGAGCCGCTCAACAACGCGTTTGGAGATCTTTGTTCTGTCTGGCATGGCTGCACCTGTGATTTCTGTAACGCTGTGAATTTTTTCACAGAAAGAACATGACCTATTTATTCCGCGCATAGGCCAACTGTCAAGAATTTTTTTCATCCGTATGCACAAACTAAATCAATACACGTTTTAAACACATGAATACCGTATTAAAAACAATCGTTTTGATCGGAAACAAAAAAAGGAAGGAAGGTTAACAAAATCGGTTTTACCGAGGCCACACACTTGTCACCTCACGCAGATTATCCGGAAACAATTTCACTGACGCTTGCGCGGTGGTAGCGGGATAACCAATCCCGGAGTCCCGGAGTCGATAAATATACGAGCGTTTACGCCCCACATCCAGGAGAAGCGGTGTCCGATTTTTTAATAGGAACCCGACAAGAAACACGCTTGCATTTGCTTTTCCATTAGCGGTATACCCAGCGCGGGTGACGGGTAACGGGCGACGGAACATGACAGCTATCGACGGAACATGACAGCTATCAATGAATTCATATAAATGAACAGGGGGCAAGACAATGGCCCACATGAACTACAGAGAAATACCCTATAATTATACATCTGCCGACGACCGGCGCATCGTTGAACTGTTGCTGCCAACAGACATCTGGACCCGTCTGGACAACCTGCGGGCTGCCCGCAAATCCGGACGCTCGGCCAGACTCCTTCTGCGTATCATCGGCGAGCTATTCATCTATTTTCGAAATCCCTGGCTGTTTTCTCACCTCTGCAAATCAAAAAAACGGCGCCATCACTTTTTCGCCCAGACCGACCACGATCTCGGTATCATTCGCCGTTTCTCCCTGGGCAACGAAGATGTACTGGCGGTGATTGACGCAGTGGACGCCAAACTGATGGAATTGAAGACCGAAGTGCGGAAATGGCGTCATCACAACGACAAACTGATGCGAATCCTTGGCGCGGTCATCGGGAAAGAAAATGTTTCCACCTCACCAATGGCCATCATCTCCCACATTACCGATGCCACGGACTGGCGTCTCCATGCACCGGTGGCTATCGCCAGACCCACTTCATGCAGCGAAATTCCCAATCTGGTGCAGGCCATTCAAACCCTGGGACTCCACATCATTGTACGCGGCGCCGGTACCGGACTCACAGGGGGGGCGGTCCCGGCGCACGGCAAGTGCGTAATCATCAATACCGAACGTCTGAATCGCATCTATCCCATCGAAAAGAAAACCCTGGTGACACCAACCGGACAGGGAGCCTGTCATGTAGTTCGAGTCGAAGCCGGCGCCATCACCGAAAATGTCATGAAACACGCGGCGGCTGAGAAACTTGTTTTCGCATCGGACCCCACGAGCGCCTGGGCCTCCACCATCGGCGGAAATATTGCGGAGAACGCGGGCGGAAAAAGCGCCGTCAAGTGGGGTACCACCATCGACAATGTGCTGTCGTTCACCCTGATTACCGCCAGCGGAGATACCCTGCAGATTTCAAGAGTGGACCATCCACTGCGCAAAATCATTCCGGGAGACACGGTCAGCTTCGAAGTGACCAATAAAAGCAAACAGATGGTGCACCGCATCTCACTTCAATCCGACGAAATCAGAAAGCCCGGATTGTGGAAGGATATTACCAACAAAGCCCTGGGCGGCGTGCCGGGGCTCCAGAAAGAGGGAACCGATGGTATCATCACCGAGGCGGAATTCATTCTGTATGATGCATATCCCATTCGTAAAACCTTCTGCCTTGAATTCTTTGGCCCCAACTTCAATGAGGCCAGCCGGGTTATCGAACAGATTACCCGCGCGTTTTCCCTCGACGATACTGCGGCCCTTGTCGCCCTCGAGCATTTTGACAGCGAATATATCAAAGCCATCCAGTACAAGGTCAAATCCAATGTGTCCCATTCACCCAGAGCCGTTCTACTGATTGACATGGCGGCCCATGAGGCATCGGAGCTGGCGGTGGGAGAAAAAAAGATCACTGCCATCATTGAAAAAAGCGCCACCACCGAAGTGCACGTGGCCCGTTCTGAAAAAGAAGCCGCGAGCTTCTGGCGGGATCGCCACCAGCTTGGCGCCATTGCCCGGCGGACCAATGCCTTCAAGCTCAATGAAGATATTGTACTGCCGCTCCAATCCCTTGCGCCATTTGCCGACTGGATTGAACGAATCAACTTCCGCGAAGAACGATATGTCCAGCGAAAAGCAATACTGGCACTTGAAAACCAGCTGCAGCATATTGCCGCCAGCCAGGTGCCGGTAGACATTTCTGAAAAAATACCTGCCCTCAAAAACCGATGCGCTGCCGCCCGCGACCATCTCGACACCATCACCGATGCCGATCTGCCCGACCGGGCCAGTATCTCCACACTGGTCAGGGATTTACGGGACATCCTCAGCGGCTATGAGAACTGGCGGAAAACGTTCATCCGGCAGTTGGAAGACACCCTCAACACCGTGCTGATCATGGCCACCCACATGCATGCGGGAGATGGCAATGTGCACGTGAATATTCCGGTATTTTCCAATGATGCGAAAATGATGGAGCGGGCGGAGCAACTGGTCGATGAATTGATGGCCCAGACGACTGAACTCGGTGGCGTAGTCAGTGGGGAGCACGGTATCGGTATCACCAAAATCAAATATCTGGACGATGACAGCATCGACAAGCTGAATGCCCATCGGGACAGTCTCGATCCGAAACGGGTGATGAATCCGGGAAAACTCGACAGCAAATCCATCCTGCAGCGGATATTCACACCTTCTTTCAATCTGCTCGAACTGGAAGCCCGCATTCTCAAGCGGGGCAAGCTGGAAACCCTGGCCAATCGTATCGCCCACTGTGTCCGCTGTGGGAAATGCAAAGGGGATTGCTGTGTATTTCATCCACAGCAGAATCTGTATTATCACCCGCGCAACAAGAATCTGGCCATCGGGGCATTGATTGAAGCCATTCTGTTCGATGCCCAGCGCAACCGGGATACGGAATTTGAACTGCTGCAGGAACTGGAAGAAATTGCGGATCATTGCACCATCTGCCACAAATGCGCCAAACCGTGTCCGGTGAATATCGACACTGGCGAGATTTCCATTCTCGAACGGAATCTGCTCAGCGAACGGGGACTGAAACACACGGCGCCGGCAACTTCCCTTACCCTCAAGTATCTGTCCTCGTCCTCCCCGGCATTCAACAGCCTCATTCATACCAGTGTGCTGTTTATGGGAAGTCGCATGCAGATGCTGGCCACGACCGCCGCGAAGCCGTTTCAGAAAATCAAACCGCTGTCGCAAACCTATCCCCTGCAGTTGCTGGATGCCCCCATGCCCCCGGCGCCATTTAAAACCCTGCGCGAGATATTGCCCGCATGCGGTCCCAATCAGGCCCTGGTCTTCGAAGACACCGACAACTCCCAGTCCGCCGTGTTCTACTTCCCGGGATGCGGTTCCGAACGCATGACCGCTGATATTTCGCTGGCGGCTCTGTACCTGCTGCTGGAAGCCGGTCACCGGGTCATTGTGCCCCCGCCATTTCTATGCTGCGGATTTCCCATCAGCGTCAACGGTAAACAGGAACTGCACAACAAGGTGGTTCTGAAAGATACCATCATCCTGTCCCAAATCCGCGACATGTTCAGTTATCTGGATTTCAACGCTGTGGCGGTGACCTGCGGCACCTGCAAAGAAGCTCTCGCCCATATGGGCATCGATCAGATTTTCCGGGCGCCCATTCTGGACGTGATGGCCATCGCCAACCTGTCCGGTATCTCCGACATGGCGGTACTCTATCACCGCCCCTGCCACGATTCACTGGATGAAACCGGTCCGGAGGTCATCGAACAGTTGGGGTGCACGGTGCAGGCCATCCCCCACTGCTGCAGCGAAGCCGGAACATTGGCCCTCAGCAGGCCGGATATTGCGGCATCCATGCGCGCCAGAAAACGAATCGCCATTAAAAACAGCACTGAACAGACCAACGCACGCACCATTCTCACCAATTGCCCCTCCTGTGTCCAGGGCATCGGAAAACAGCGCGCGCTCGGCGTGCGCTCCACCCACATGGTGGTATTTGCCGCGGAACAGCTGGGGGGGAAACACTGGAAAAAATCACTGATGGCCAGGCTGGCGGCTGTGGAGCGGGTAACGGTGTAGTGACGTGACGGCAAACCGCTGCAAAACAGTACTCGTTGCAATCAACGCCAAATACATCCATACGTGTTTCGGTGTGCGCTACCTCCAGGCCAATCTTCAGGATTTCGAACCCGAATCCGTGATTCAGGAATTCACCATTCAGGAACGGGCCACCGATATTGCTGAAAAAATACTGGCATCCCAGCCGGAATGTGTGGCTTTTTCCTGTTATATCTGGAACATCACGCTGGTGGACGAAGTGGTTCGCATCATCCGCTCTGTACGTCCCCGCATGATCATTGTACTGGGCGGGCCCGAGGTCAGCTACCCGGACGACTTGCCTCCCGTTGCAACCATCGCCAATCATATTATCTGCGGGGAAGGCGAAGTGGCACTGGTTGAACTGCTCAACAGCTTTCGAAGCCACACCCCCATGCCACACATCATTACCGGGGCGCCGGTTGACCTGGCGGCCATTTCCCTGCCCTACCATCTGTATTCCGACGAAGATATCAAACATCGTGTGGTATATGTGGAGTCGTCCAGGGGGTGCGCCTTTGGCTGCGAGTTCTGTCTGTCGAGCATGGACAGACAGGTGCGCCAGTTTGAACCGAAGCGCATCATCAATGCCCTGGACAATCTATGGCAGAGGGGTGTTCGCCATTTCAAGTTCATCGACCGCACCATGCATTTTTCAAAGGCCGCGCCCATCCTTGAATTTTTCATGCAACGAATCTGCCCGGAACTCTTTTTGCATTTTGAAATTGTGCCAGACCGGATTTCGGATGACCTCATCCACACCCTCAGTGGCTTTCCCAAAGGTGCTGTACAGCTTGAAGCGGGAGTACAGACGTTCAATCCGGAAGTATCAGCGCGCATTGGCCGAAAACAGAATATGGAAAAAACCGAAGCCAATATTCGGCGTATCGTAAATGAAACCGGCGTGCATATTCATTCCGACCTGGTCGTCGGGCTTCCAGGTGAGTCCATTGAAAGTCTGGCTGCGGGATTCGACCGGCTGCTGCAGACCAGAGTACACGAAATTCAGGTGGGGATTCTCAAGCGCCTCCGCGGCGCCCCCATCGCACGCCACACCGATTCATTTCAGATGGTCTACCGAAGCGAGCCCCCCTATGACATTCTGCAGAACAATCTCATCCCGTTTGAGCAGATGCAGCGACTCAAACGCTTCAGCCGATATTTTGATTTGGTGGTGAACAATGGGAATTTCAAGGAAACCGCCCCTCTCCTCTGGCACAACACATCGCCGTTTGCGTCATTTCTCGCATTTTCAGACTGGCTGTTTCTGCAGTCCAACCGCACGGCGGGAATTGCCCTCGATCATCTGGCGGAGTATATTTTTGACTATCTGGTGTCGGAAAACCATCTCCCCGCAGCCACCTGCGCCGATACTATCCAACGGGATTTTCAGAAAAGGGGTCGCCGGCGATTGCCCAAATGCGTTCGAGAATTTGCCAGCAGTCCGCAAAAAGCATATTCTGAAGCGCAGACCGGAAGCCCCGTATCGGCCCTTCCGGAGCGGCAGAGACGGCACAACCAATGAAATACTTCGTAGCAGATCCATCCGCCGAAATGGGCATCCGACAACTGGGAGAAGAGCGAGTCACCCTCCTTTCAAACGGCTCCCTGCAATATCGGCATCCTCAAACCGGCGAACTGCATACCGTGGACTCCGAATTCTGGGCCACCGACTGGGACAAAACCGCCATTGGCGCCTACAATCGTCTCAACGAAGAAATCGGCAGCCTCGAAGGTCGTCTGCAGCGGCTTCTGGACGCCCGCGCCGAACTCGTCACCAGTTCTCCCCGCCTCCAACGCATTACAAAGCAGCTGAAATTGTTTTAAATCGTCTTCGCACATTTTACAGGCGTGTTTCTTCCGTGTTATATAGATGAATATAGTAGGTTTTTATAAACGCCTGTGCTGAACGGATTTTGGAATTTTTCCGGGGGTGAGGTATCTGATTATCAGGAATGACTATGATAAAACCAAAAATGTATCTGACAAACACGATTCGTTTCTCTGCCCTCGTCCTTTTTTCTGTGGCCTGTGGCATGCCCGGACTCATGCCGCCGGAAGGTGCTGAAGCGGATACCACCCTTACCTCCACGCCGGACACTGCGCCCATCACGCCACCGGATAGCGTGGGCAACCGGGATACTGCTGAAACCGCAGATACAACACCGGTTTCCACCGCCGGAGGAGACACCACCAACACCAATACCAACACTATCGTTGGCACCTCGGATACCACCGCGACGGCAACCGGCGCAGTCCCCGTGGATACCGCAGACATCATGCCCGACACCGACGCCACGAACAACGGCGATACCGATGATGTCGCTGTGATTGACCCCAACGGTCCAGTCCAGGCAGGGCAACTCACGGCCGGCGAATGGCGGGATCTGGACAACTGGGAATTCTGGGATGAATTGCTCGGCATGGCCAATGAAGAGTGGTCCCATGCTGCTGAACATTGGAACCTGTATACATGGCACCGTTTGCCAGTGGTGGTTACGGCGCCGGACAATTCGCCGATAACCGATGCGGCGGTGGCACTCTTCCTGGGAGACGAACTGATTTGGGAAGCCCGCACTGACCACATGGGGCGAGCCGAGCTGTTTCCCGGACTGTTTACGGACGAGCTGTATGAACACGCAGAAGGTTACGAAGACAGTGAAGAGGATACCGAAACCGACTCAGAAGAAGACATTTACCTTATCACAGTCACCGCCGGTGAAAATGTTGTCCAGATACCTGTTGCCGAGTGGGAATCCGCTTCGCCTGTGTTAATCCAACTGCCCGACGTTGCCCCCAGTCCCACCCTCGATTTAATGTTCGTCATCGACAGCACCGGTTCCATGGAGGATGAGCTGCAATATCTCAAAGCAGAAATGCGGGATATTCTGCGGCGGTTACAGGAGCAGAATGATCCGGCGCTCGCCATTCGCGCCAGTGTCAATTTTTACCGGGATGAGGGTGATGCCTACGAGGTGCGGGCATTTCCGTTCACCGACAATGCGGAACTCACCATTCAAAACCTGACGGCCCAGTACGCAGATGGCGGCGGAGATTTTCCAGAGGCTGTGCATCTGGCGCTGGACAATGCGGTTTCGGCCCATCAATGGTCTCCCAGCGCCAAATCCAGACTCCTCTTTCTACTGGCGGACGCCCGCGCTCATCGCCAGGCAGACGATATTGAGTCCATTCACAACAGCATCCGTAAAGCGGCTGCGCTGGGGATTCGGATTGTTCCGGTGGTATCGAGCGGCGCAGATATTGAAACTGAATTTTTCATGCGATTCATCGACATCGCCACCGGCGGCACCTACCTCTTCCTCACCGACGACAGCGGCATCGGCGCTGGCCATGCCACCCCCCACATCGGCGAATACGAACCCGCACTTCTCCGCGATCTCCTCATCCGTATCATCAACGAATCGGTCATGTAAGCAACACCACTTTTCGTTATAAGGGAGAAAAAAATGCCTGAATTCAAGAAAAACTTCAGTGTCGTGGGATGCATTATCCTGCTCGGAATGGCTGGTTGTGACAGTGGGGATTCGGGTGCCGCCTCGGAGATCGTTGCAGCGATTGACGGGAACACGTTTGTCTCCACGGGAGTCACCGTGGATGGGGAGGATTTTACACTGACTTCCCCACACGCCATGGAAGTCACCTTTGGTGAACTGTCAATGCTCAGCGCAACGGCCGGCTGTAACACTATGTCCGGCCGATACAGCATCAACAATGGCCGACTGAAGGTCCAGAATATAAGTACAACCCTCATTGGCTGCGAGGGACTTTTACAGGAACAGGAATACCTGCTCAGTAAATTGCTTGCCTCCTCACCTTTTATTGTGGTGGACGGCGACACCGTGGTTCTCAATGGAACCGTTGATGAAGCTTCCATTCAAATAAACCTGCTCAACCAGGAAATGGCCACCCCCGACTACCCACTGACCGAAACCGATTGGCAATTAAACGCACTGCTTATCGAAAACGGCACTGAGGGCGCAGACTGGAATCCTGCCCCCTCAATGATGTTCAACGAGGACGATACCGTTACTTTTTTCACAGGATGCAATACCGGGGAAGCCAACTATGTCGCGAGTGAGACGCAAATTACATTCTCCAATGCCACCTGGACCGAAGCCGGCTGCGAGTTTGCATCAAGGGACGAACTGGAACAGGCCGTCCTTGCCATCATCACTGCAACCTCGCCCATTACCTACGAAATCACTCGAAACCAACTCGACCTCCGCGCAGGTAACACGGGCCTGCGGTTACTGGCAGAACAAGATTGAACACGAAATCTACCCCCCAGAGAACCTATCTATTCTCCCCCTGACAACATTCAATCCCGAACGGGAACCAATGCAAACCACTTTTCGCCCGTATGCCATTCCCCCTCTCAACCCATTTTATTTCAGTGGCCTCGAAGTTCAGTACAATCGAATAGGTGCGCAGGTCGTCGTCGGGAAGGACAGCGTCAGGAGGCGTCCAGCACTTCGCGCACTCTGCTTTCCAGTTCCTCCGGACCAAAGGGCTTTGCAATCAGAGGCGTATCGGGTCCAAGAGCAACCTGTTCGCCAAGTACGTTCCTGGCGTAGCCGGACATGTACAGCAGTTGCATATCCGGGCGCTGCGGCTGCAGGGCTTCCCAGAGATCCTTTCCGGTTTGGCCGGGCATCACTACATCGGTCAGGAGCAAATGAATTCTGCCTTCGTAGTCCTCGCTCAGTTTCAACGCGCTGTCAGCGTTTTCGGCGCTCAGCACGACATAGTCCCCATCGCGCAGGACCCGCACCGCGTAGCGACGCAGATCTGGCGCGTCCTCCACCACAAGGATGGTTTCACCGCCACCGGAAGGTCTGGCCGCCACCGTTGATTCTTCTGTCACTGTGCTCACCGTGGAGGCGGGCAACAGAATGCGGAATGTACTTCCTTCTCCCGGGGTTGATTCCACGGTCAGGTGCCCACCGAACTGACGGATAGCGCCATATGCGGTGGCCAGTCCCAGTCCGGTGCCTTTTCCCTGCTCCTTGGTGGTGAAGAAGGGCTCAAAGATTCGAGCCTGCACCTCGGAGGTCATGCCGGTACCATTGTCGGTCACCGACAGATATACCCATCCGGTCTCCGGTGTCCGCATCGTTTTATTGTTGTCCCATGTCCGGCCGGTCTCCATGGTGATGATCCCTTCACTTGTGACATCATCCTTTATTGCATCCCGCGCATTCACCACCAGGTTTATCAGCACCCGCTCCAACCGGTTGGCATCGACCTTGATGGATAGCGGACCACTGCCCGGATTAAATCGAAGCGCGATGCCCGTGCCGACAATTCGCTCCAACATGCGACTGGCGTCCGACACCAGCGCATTTAAATCCACTACCCGTGCACGAAACGCCTGTTTGCGACTGAATGCCAGCAGTTGAGAAGTGAGGTCCGCAGCCCGTTTGCTGGCATCCCGAATTTCCCGGAGGTCCGCCAATAATTGCGAGTCTGTTATCTGCTTTTCAACCAGCGCACTATAACCCATGATAGTTGTCAGCAGATTGTTGAAATCATGAGCAATGCCGCCAGCAAGCTGCCCGATGGCTTCCATCTTCTGCGCCTGATGCAGTTGCTCTTCGAGAGCCCGACGTTCCTGGTCCGACTTCTGTCGGGCAATCCATTGCATGGAGAGATCCCGGACAAGACGCAATAAGGACCGACACAGAAACCAGCCAACGATGCCGGCGAGAAAGATGTAAACGGCGCGCTGCACCACGTTGGACACAGAAAGAGAGGGCAATCGCGCCAACAGGTCCGGATCAATACGGGTGTGGAGTATGGCATAGAGTATCAGTATCTGGACTGCGCCAAGTCCCCCGGCGAATAGAACGAGCCCGGGGCGCAACCGAAGAGCGCTCGCCAACACGGCCAGTCCGTACAACATCACCGGCGCACTGGTCAATGCATAGGCTGGTCCGATGCGCGTCGAATCCGCGAGGGCAATGGCGGTGGGAATCGACACTTCGATGGCCGCGCCCACCCAGTTGAGCCAGGGGCGATAATGTCCCCTGGCCAGCAACGCCAGAACGATGGCAGCGTAAACGCCAACCACCACGGCAATACTGAGCATTGCCACGCCCAGCCACAGGTCAAGCAGGAACATGATGCCAAAGGGGAACGGCAGACTGATGGCGCAGGCAATCAGCGTCACTCGTGCGACGCCTTTAACGCCGCGAAGCTGCTGTTCCCGAATCAGCTGTTCTTCGGGGACGACCGATGAGGTGGGCGCTTCAGAACTGCGCCGAGCACGGCTCGTGGAGACCGTTTCTGAATCCGCCACTGATGGATTCCCGTTCTGAACCTGATTCATTAGAAAAAAGTCCCGTTCTCGCTTTTCCCCGGGCAACTATGGAACTGGCCCCCACGTAACCTATTGGGATTATTGTAGATAAAATTATCCATGTTTTCCCTTGCAGCGGAGCAGAGAGAGTTCTTCATCGGAATCAGCGTTCTTCTGTCCCCGGCCAATATTATCTTTTAAACGAACGCATTCAATATGAAATCACTTTCGGTTGCAATCCCGCAGAACATTCTCGTGTGAATAAAACCCGGATACAACCAAAATCATTTGAAACTCCCCGAATTTTATCAATACGACATCGCCACGCCCCGCTTCAGCAGAGGCACACACGCCATCAGTCTTTTCGCTTTTTCATGAATCGCCCAAAGGCCTCAATGGCAACGGCAGCCAGCATCGGCTCCTCCTCGTTGAGGTACATGGTGAACTCTTCCGAAAATTCAAGAAGTGGCACGTCGGGAACAATACATTTTGTATCGGCATTGCTGTCTTCCCGATCCACGGGACCCGTAAATACGCCAAAATAATTGGCTCCCCCCAGCCCCATGGAGTTGACAGCGCCGGCGCGCGTCTCGGCGGGCACGGATGCGCTACCCATCTGCGGTGCGGCCAGATGCTGTAAATGGCGGATTTCCGGACGGGGATTCTCCAGATTTCGGATGCCGGGAACCATCCGATGCTTCAGAGACAGGATAACCGATAAAATCGAACTGGCACCAGATCCGCCATACAGGTGTCCGATATGGGATTTGGTGGCCAGCACCTGCACCGGTGGCGCGCCGGAGTTGTTGCGTAATTCTCCGGCAATGGCATGGATTTCCGCCACATCCGAAAGCACATTGGCCGAGCCATGAGTATCCACGACGCCAATCTCTTCGGGAGGGATGCCCGACATTTCAATTGTCCGGCGCATGGCCAGACGAATTGCTTCTTCTGTAGGGGCCAGCAGTGATTTACTTTTTGCTTCTGAAGATCCACTGACGCCATGAACCACCGCAATGATGTTGTCCTGGTCACGCCTGGCATCGGCCAGCCGTTTCAGAAGAAAAAGCACTCCCCCTTCACCGATTAAAAAGCCCTGGCCATTCACATCGTATGGTTTAGCCGTATCTTCGGCCACTGCCCCAATCTGGGTCACCGCACTGGAAAACACCTCACTGGTCTGGATATTTGCGCCACCGGTAATCACCGCATCCACGTCAGTGAACATCAGCTGATAAATGGCTGGCACCATAGCCGCCAGTCCCGAGGAGCAGGCGGAGACCACCGCGAAACCGGGGCCCACCATGTTCAGTTTGTTGGCGATGCGGCTTGCTGTCACGTTGGTGAGCCAGCCCGGCAGGGTATGCTCGGTGCAGGGCGGACCTTCCTCATGAATTTCTTTTATCAACTCCTGGACCCGGTTGGCCACCCGTTTGGCGCCGATGGTTTCAGTCACCGGGCTCTGCAACACTGCGGCCCCGTATTCATCCGCGCAAATCGGCAAAGAGATGGCGGGATACAGGTCATCGTGCATGGAGCCAATGCAGATGCCATAATTTTTTTCCGCTTTGTCATCGATGCCGCATTCCTGAAGAAGCTGGTCGGCCAGGTCCAGCGCCAGCAGCTGACTTGGCGATGTCTGCGATAGCGCTTTAGGGAACATCCGATACCTCAAGGCATCAAACTTATATGGTTTAAGTTTGCCGATGCGCCTGGTGTGCACCTGCTCACTTCCGGGTTGAATGGAAAAATCCGTATTCCATCCCTGCCGTTTTCGGTCCACGGTTTCAAACACATCTTTGCCCTGTATCATGTTGTCCCAGAATTCCGCCGGGCTGTTGGCGCCGGCCACCCGGGCGCTGGCTGCCACGATGGCCATCTTGCGAGACAAAACGGGTAACCGGCGGGGCCGCTGGTAGCTGTCGGCCCGCTCAATGATACAGTGGTAATTGATACCCCCGAACCCGCTGGTGCTGACAGCCGCCACCCGCCTGCCGTTCACGGCTTTCCAGTCCAGCGGTGTTGTGGGAATCTGTATCACACCCACGGGATGTTCCGCGTGGGGGGTGAGTCTTGAAAACGCGGGAAGATGGGGAATGGTCCGATGCTCTATTGCCAACAGGGTTTTCAGCAGTCCCGCGGCCCCGGCAGCGGCTTTCACATGGCCAATCTGGTGTTTCACACTGCCCAGGTAAAGGGGGTTGGACTCTTTTCGGTTTCCGTACACCGTCGCGATAGAATCGTACTCATTGGCATCTCCCACCACGGTTGAAGTGGCATGGGCTTCAATGAACTGCACTTCTTCGGGGTTCATCCGGGCGGTGGCGAGGGCCTTCCGGAACGCCTGTGTCCGTCCTTTGAGAGACGGGGTGTAAATGGCCTGACCCGCGCCATCACTGGTGGAACCGATTGCCCGAATCACTCCCCTGATGGTATCCCCATTGTCCAGCGCGTCCTCCAGCCGCTTCAATACAAAGATACCGGTTCCCTCGCCCATCACCAGACCATCCGCAGACGCGTCGAATGGATTGGATATTCCCCGGCGACTGAGTCCACCCACCCGGCTGAAGCCAATATACACCGCCGGATTCACCTCCATGTCCGTTCCACCGGCAATCGCCACATCCGCGTCACCGGCCATGAGCGCATGGCAGGCGGTATCGATGGCCACAAAAGACGAGCTGCAGGCCGCATCCACTGATGTGTTGAACCCGTGAACACCAAAAATCTGTGCAATCCGGTTGGAAATGGACGAACTCAACGAGCCGATGGCAAAGGTTCCGGGATGCCAGAAATGGGACATCTCCTTCAACTGTTCGCCCATTTGCGCCAGCAGTGTAACGGCATCTTCCCGCGACACTCCGTCCTGTGCCAGTTTTTCCCATAATCGCTGCCAGAATTGAATCCGCTGATACCAGGCCGTGGAATGCACAAACACATCCACACCACTGCAGCCCACCACGGTGACACCCCGTTCCAGAATTCTGGCATGGGGCAAAATGCCCGCATCATTCAATGCCTGTCTGGTGGCTTCCATGGCCACCAGCTGCGCAGAGCCAATCCCTTCCATGGCTTTTGGGGGGAGCCTGTACTCCAGAAACGGAAACTCAAAATTCTCCACAAAGGCGCCCACTCTGCTGTAAGACTTGTACGGATTCCCCTCAGCGGCGCTGTAATAGTGGTCCATATGCCAAAGGCGCTTCGGCATTTCCGTTATAAATGTTTCGCCGCTTAAAATATTATTCCAGTATTCCCCGGTGTTCAGAGCACCAGGCAGAATACAACCGGCACCAATAATGGCGATATCATACTGATGAGGCATATCCAATCCTGTCCTTCTCAATCATCGCGTCCTTTCCGTTCATACCAAATGGACACCACGACGCCAATCCCATACCGTCTGGTTGTGCATTGTTCTGGATGCCTGACACTATTTATAGAGAATAACCGGGAGAATATCAGTAGCGGTAATGCTCGGGTTTGTAGGGGCCTTCTACACTGACGCCGATATAGTCGGCCTGTTCCTGAGTCAGGGTGGTCAGTTTGACACCCAGTTTGCCGAGGTGAAGTCTGGCCACTTCTTCGTCGAGCACCTTCGGCAGCATGTAGACACCAACCGCCGGTGTTTCTTTGGCCAGGGCAATCTGCGCCAGGGTCTGGTTGGTAAACGAATTGGACATCACAAAACTGGGATGTCCGGTGGCGCATCCCAGATTTACCAGCCGACCTTCAGCCAGAATGAAAATGGAATGTCCCTCTCTGAATGTCCATTTATCCACCTGGGGCTTGATTTCGGTTTTCGTTACCCCGGGCCATTTTTCCAATGCGCTCATCTGAATCTCGTTGTCGAAATGGCCGATATTGCAAACGATGGTCTGGTCAAGCATCCGGGACATGTGCACAGCGGTAATCACATCTTTATTCCCGGTGGTGGTCACAAATACATTGGCCTCACCAAGAGCTACGTCCACTGTTGTCACTTCGTATCCCTCCATGGCGGCCTGCAGCGCACAGATGGGATCGATTTCGGTAACCAGCACCCGGGCGCCAAATCCGCGCATGGACTGGGCGCAACCTTTGCCAACATCTCCATATCCGCAGACACAGACGGTTTTACCGGCAATCATCACATCAGTGGCGCGTTTGATGCCATCGGCAAGGGATTCGCGACATCCGTACAGATTGTCGAATTTAGATTTAGTGACCGAATCATTCACGTTATAGGCAGGGAAAAGCAATTTCCCCTTTTTCAGCATTTCGTACAACCGATGAACGCCCGTGGTGGTTTCCTCGGAAACGCCGATAATTTCCTTTGCCGCATCGCGCCACTTTGTGGGCGTCTCCTTCACGAGCCTGTGCAGCAGTTCTTCAATGATAATTTCTTCTTTCACCGAAGTGGTAATGGCTGGCAATTTTTTTGTCTGCTCGTAGTCTTTTTCGAGGTCCACCCCTTTGTGAATCAGCAGGGTGGCATCGCCGCCATCATCCACAATCAGCGTGGGGCCTTTGCCGCCGGGAAATGTCAGCGCTTCATTGGTGCACCACCAGTATTCCTCCAGGGTTTCCCCTTTCCACGCGAACACCGGAACACCCCGCGCGGCAATGGCTGCCGCCGCGTGGTCCTGGGTTGAAAAGATATTGCAGCTGGCCCATCGGACATCCGCGCCCAGTTCAACCAGCGTTTCAATCAGTACCGCTGTCTGAATGGTCATATGCAATGAACCGGTCACCCGCTGTCCAGCCAGGGGTTTTTCCTTGCCGTATTTTTCGCGGACAGCCATCAGTCCAGGCATTTCTTTTTCTGCGATTTCAATTTCTTTCCGGCCAAAATCCGCCAGTCCCATATCTTTTACTTTATAATCGTTGCTCATCGGCATCCTTTCCAGTTTCCACACCATACGGAAAACATCTGGTCAGCAATCGAACTCGCTGCGGTTCAGCATCGCAATCGTCTGACAATTTGCGAAACATTTGCTGAAATCAATGCTTCGTCAACCATTAATCGACATTTTTTCAAATTCTTAAAAGAAATGGCAGCTGTTCCGGCACGGGGTGTCACCTGACGTTGACAGAACGATACAGCTGCGCTTTGATAGCGTCGATGAAAACGACCAATGGAAGCGGTGCCATGTTCGATGGCATTGCCAGAAGATACGACCTGCTCAACCGATTGACCTCAATGGGGCTTGACCGCCTGTGGCGACAGAAAGCGATAGATGCGCTGAATCTGACGACCGGACAAACCCTTCTCGACCTGGCCGCCGGCACCCTGGATATTTCCATCGCTGCCAATCAGAAGTACCCGGGCATTCAAATTATCGCGGCAGATCCATCGCGACGGATGCTCGAAGCGGGCCTTCAGAAATGCCCACCGCACAACGCGGACAGCGCGATAACAGTTGTGCTGTCCACCGGTGAGCATCTGCCCCTTGCCCCTCAAAGCATTCACGCGGCGATTATTGCATTTGGCATTCGCAATTTTTCAGACCGGGCTGCCGCCCTGAGACAGCTATCCATGTCGCTGGTGCCGGGGGGGCGTATGGTGATTCTGGAACTTTCGCTGCATGGACGTGGCCTGCTTGCCCCGCTGGCTTCGGCATACGTGCGAACTGTCATCCCGTTGCTGGGCCGTCTTTTGTCGAAGGGCGCTGCGTACACCTATTTGCCTGAATCCATGCAGAAATTTCCGCCACCAGTCAAGTTCGCCCGGGAGTTGGCAGCAGCCGATTTTGAGCTGATAAACATCATTCCGTTCCTGGCCGGCACCTGCAATCTGTTTATCTGCGAAAGCCGAAGGGAGTCCGCTAATTGACATTTCATTCCATCGCAACCGCACAGGACGCCTGCTCCGAGTTTGAATCACTGGCAAGCCAGGCAACCCTGCCCAGGTACTGCCTTCGAATTAAAGTCCCATTGAAACGGGTTCACTCGTTCACAGAAATCCTGCAGACCGAAAAAACCGTCTGGCTTCCGGAATCCGATGCGGACGCCAACCCCGCCGACTGGCAGATTGCGGGACTTGGATGCGCCGTGACACTGACCGCAACAGCAGCAACCCGCTTTTCGCAAATCCGCGAAATGGCCAGCCGCGCTTTTTCATCCACACAGGTGATTCACAGCGCGCCCGCATCCCACTTTCCGAATCTTCGATTTCTGGGGGGCGGCGCATTTGCCCCCGGTTCTTTGAAAAACAGTGTGTGGTCCGGCTTCGGCGACGCCAGATTCATTGTTCCCAGATGGCAATACGCCACCCAGTCCGGAGATGCCAGCCTCCAGCTGGTCATCGACGCCGAGGAGTTTCAGACTGCCACCGGGTGGCGGGAAGAGTTGTCCCGAATATTCAACTGGCTCAATCGCATCGACACGATGCAGATGCCATCAACTGAATCGGTCAACATCACCCACTATTCCAACGGCTGGGAGACCCTGGTGAACGATGCGCTGACCGAGATTCGAAACGGCACATTGAAAAAAGTGGTGGTATCCAGAATGAGTCATCTTCGGGCCAATCTACCGTATTCGCTGCCCCGGGTGCTGGAACGCCTGGAGCGCAGTTATGCCGATTGCATGCGTTTTGCTTTCACCGGCACAGACGGTCTGTTTGTGGGCGCCACGCCGGAGCAACTGGTACGCGTCAGTAATTCGGGCAAACGGATTGCCGCCGATGCCCTTGCGGGGTCTGCCCAGCGGACTGGTGCCTCTGATTCAGGAGCGCTTCATCTGCAGCATAGCGAAAAGGAGCGTCGCGAATTCACATTTGTCCTGGACAATATCGAATCCCAGCTTATCAGTCTGGGGGTGCGCATCACCAGCAATCGGCATATTAAAATCAAATCTCTTAAAAATCTGTTTCACCTTCACTGTCCGGTCACCGGCGTTACAGACTCGCCCATGCACATTCTTCAATTGGTTGAAAAACTTCATCCTACTCCCGCCGTCTGTGGTACCCCTACCCCGTCCGCAGCCCAATGGCTCATCCGGAACGAACATCAACCCCGGGGGTGGTATGCCGGTCCCATCGGGTGGTTTGATGAAACCGGGGATGGCTGCTTCGCGGTGGGCATTCGCAGTGCACTCATTAAACAGAACGATGCGTGGCTGTTTGCCGGGGCGGGAATTGTGGAAGGATCTTCGGCGGCGGTGGAATTTACGGAAACCGGCGCAAAACTGACGCCGATGCTCGGCGCTCTGGGGGCCATATGAATCAGAATTTATACGACAACTGGTCGCTGCCCTTCATGGAGGCGCTGTATGCGGCAGGTGTGCGAAACGCGGTTATCAGTCCCGGTTCGCGATCTACCCCACTCACCCTCGCTGCCCTCGCTCACAGCGGGATGACCAGTCGGGTGATCATTGATGAACGAAGCGCCGCATTTTACGCACTGGGACAGACGCGGGTGACCGGCCGGCCAACGGTGCTCATCTGCACTTCCGGCACGGCGGGGGCCCACTATCTACCCGCCGTCATGGAAGCCAGTCTGACCCACCAGTCCCTGGTGGTGATTACCACTGATCGCCCGTGGGAACAGCAGGACTGCGGCGCGAATCAGACCACCGCCCAACAGCATTTATTCGGCAGACACGTGAAGGCTTTTTACGAACTGGGAGAGCCAACTTGCAGAAAAGAATTCAAGGATATCACCGTAGTGACCCGAATTGCGGTGCAGGCGGTGCACACCTCCCTTGGTCCCGCTCCAGGCCCCGTCCACATCAACGCCAGATTCCGCAAACCTCTGGAACCGAATCAATGGCCAGTTCCCCGGGTGCCGCAGAAGACCACCCGTTCGGTATCGTCCCCGTCCAGAGTGCTGCTGTCCGACGATGCGGTGGCCCCCTTTGCCAGGCAATGTGATGATGCCAACGCAGGCGTTATTGTATGCGGTCCCGGTCCCATGGGCAACGTGCAAAACACAATACCGCATGCGGTGGAGCAGTTTGCCGCCGCCACGGGCTTTCCCGTACTGGCGGAATGGGCCAGTGGGATTCGCCGTCCCCGGGCACCCTTTGTACAGAACACGACCGCATATTTTGAATGCATCGGAAATGGCATGCCTCTGCCGGACCTGGTGGTGGAAATTCATCGCCCACTGACGACATCGGCGTATGAGCGATTCATCGGAAATCATCCAGAAATCAGACGGGTGGTACTGTCAAACGATCGCTATGTGGACTTTACTGCCAACGCTCATGCCGTGTACACCGGTGACATCAGCGACGCACTGGCACGGACAACCGAAAAGCTCCATCCCCGAAAAATCACGGACTGGTCCAGTCGCTTTTTTGAATTCGACGCCTGTTGCAATACAGTTCTGAAAAATCACTGTGAACAGAATCATTTTTCGGAAGGCACGGTGCTGTACAGTGCTTTTCACGCCTGCACAAATGAAACGATACTGTTTCTGGGCAACAGTCTTATCGTCCGGGATGCGGATCTGTTTCCGGCCAGAGTTGCTTTCAATGGGGTGATTCACCAGCGGGGCGCCAGCGGGATAGATGGGCTCATCAGCGGCGCCGCGGGTACCGCCAATGTCTGCCGTCAACCGGTTCTACTGGTGCTGGGCGACATATCGGCGTTGCATGACCTTGGTGGATTTTCTCTTCTGAAAAACCTCTCCTCTCCATTGGTGGTTCTCATTGTGAACAACGATGGCGGACAAATTTTCAGCCAGCTGCCCATCGCTGCGACGGAGGGCCTTGAACCCGAATTGCAATCCGGATTTATCGTGTCGGGCACACCCTCTTTTGAGGGAGTCTGTAATATGTTCAATGTTTCCTATCAATCGGCACAGAGCACTGCGGCGGTTCAATCCATCATCCGGGAAGCCCTGCTATGCAATGAAGCGACCGTCATCGAAGCCAGAATCCCGCCGGACAGCGCGTACCGGAATACGTATCTGTCTGCGGTGCAGCAGGCAGTGCGCACCCTCAATCTGTAACGATGACGTCAGTATTATTCACGATGCTCCACGGTTTCCTGGGCGTTCCAGAGTTCTGGGATCCGGTCCGGCAGTGGTTGACGCCAGAATTTCCAGATGCCAATTTTCATACGCCCCCACTCCCGGGCCATACGCCGATGACTGAGCCGTCCCCCGACGCGTTCCCCGAGAGCTTCGACGAAGCCATCACACAGTATGCCCGACAGATTCCCCGGGAATCGTTTCTTTGCGGTGTCGGCTACTCCATGGGAGCCCGCCTGACCCTCGGTACGGCGCTGGCATATCCGTCTCTTTTTGATTGTCTTGTGCTGATTTCGGTCCATCCGGGTATGCAGTCTCCAGGGGACCGCGCCACCCGACAGCATTGGGAGCAGCAGATCATACAGAAGGCAACACAGGATGGCATGTCATCACTGGTTGCCTTTTTTGAAGCGCTGGCCATCTTTCAGACCCAGGCAAATCTTCCCGAGCGCATCGTGCAGCGCCAGCGTCACCAGCGAATGAATCATCATCCCGGCCACATTGCGGCCACGCTGCCCATTCTGGGGCTGGGCCACACTCCCGCCATGTCTGAGTCACTCCAGTCACTGAATCGACCCATCCTGTTCATTACCGGCGAAGCGGATGAAAAATACACGGCCATCGCCGGTGAACTTTCCGGCCGGTGCCGTTGCGCCTCTCACCGCATCATTCCCGGCGTGGGTCACAATACAATACTTGAAAACCCAAACGAAACCGCTGCAGCGATAGCCGCATTTGTGAGAAATCAGATTTACGGAAACCCCATTCAGGACTGAATGCGCCTGTGGCGATTTTCCGCAGGAATCGCCGTGATTGAGCCGTCACCGCCCTCTTACGTGGGAAGACGATTCGAGTTACTTTTCGGGCAGTTACAATGGCGATACAATAATCAGACGCCAGACAGCTGACGCATCAACTGGCTGATGGCCCAGGTTTCAATGGCTTTTAAACCCACAAAATTCAGCCCGTGCTCTTTTACTGCGGATATCCATCGAACCGTACACACGGCATGCACCGGTTCCTGCATTTTGGGAACAGTAAAGTGAACAGTCACGCGATCACCGTATTTCAAATCCAACTCGCAGGCGATCAGGACACCGCCAAGGCTGATGTTCCGGATTTCTCCCTCAACTTGAATATCGCCGCGGGTGACCTTGATCGGCGCTTTCCAGTCCACTCGTAAGTGCTTTCGTTTTTCAGTACCGTTGTAGTAAGTTGCCATAATGCTGTTCCTTCAGTAGAGACGCCTCATCATGTATTCGGTAATAAACGGGAAAATTTAACGTTCAACTTTACCGACCAGATAATTCACGGAGTTTCACGAACTGGCAAATGGTGATAAACCCACACGTTGTCCTCCCGGTAAGTGCCCAAATCGTTTTCAATATCAATTTCAACCGGGCTCAGCGCGCCTGACACCACATACCGACCACTGCTCTTTATCTGAAGCGACGACCATTGCTCCCACTGGGACACCGTTCCCCGAATCACCATGGCATCGACGGCAACACCAAGCCGGGTTGCGCCCTCCCGTTGATGTACCCGCAGCCACGGGTCAAAGGCGCTGCCATCAGGTCTCCGCCATTCCATGTATTCCGCCATGGGTATCAAGGGATATTGGTCTTTCAGAGTTGGACGAACCGGGAGAATCAGATGCTCAATCCCATGAACGCGAGCGGTTTCCCTCATTTCCCGAATGAGCTGGACGCTGATTCCCCTGCCCTGCCAGGAGGGGCGGATAGCTATTGATAGTCCGCATATGGCCGTTGGTGCAATCCCCCGGTCATATTCCAGAACCGCCTTTTCAATCACCTCAAACCATCCGGCGGGCATTTCCTGGCCGGGCGCCCAACAGATGGGGACAGTCAGCCCTGAAGCCACAAGAACATCGTCCTCGACTATCACTGACTGAAAATCCGCGAAAATGGACAGACACCTCTCGGTGTGTTCACTCGGGTGGGCGACAATGAATGACGGGAACACCGCTGAGTTCACCTCATATAACTCACTGATCAGATCCATTCGACTGGAAAGCGGGACAGCTTGCATTTGAGCCTCTCCTTTACCGACAGGGGCGACGATATCGCCGATTGATGACAAAGGTTACGCCCCCGGAAATCAAACCATTTCGTGTAGTCATGAAATTATCTCTATTCATTGGAACTTTCAACAATTCCGGGTGGATACTTTTTTTAATATCATAATGATACTATGAAAAATTCCACTGGCTACAATAATCCACTTTTTTTGTATTTTTTTACTATCACTGTGTTGCATTTTATCGGATTCAAGGTAAAATCTTCTTAAGAGCGATGTAAATCATATGCATGGCAATACAATTTCGTTACCCGACCGGTTGAGATTGTACAGAACGCGCCACGTGTAACGCAGGATCCACGTTTCCATAGCGGTCCATATCCGGCCAGCGATGATTTACACCCCCAATAAAAAAGAAGCAGTTCTGTGACCCGACAGCATTGACGGGTACAGAGATTGCTGCACACACCAGACAATTCGGAGCACGTAATATGCGTTGTTCATTGGGATTTCTCTATTCCGTGGACCGCTGTGCCCTGAAACTGGAAGGAGGAGATCCCATGGTAAACCCACATGAACCTCAGGATTCGGGGGATGTGACACTCAGACTCAGGCGACTGGCTCTGCTGCAGAAGGTGGGAGTGTTTGGCCCGCTTCCCCACGGGGTGACTCTGAAAAGAGCCACATCTGTGGAGGAGTATCGCGATGCCCTTGCACTGGTGCACCAATCGTACGTTGATCAGGCATTCATTGTCCCAAGGTCCAGCGGATTGCGTGTTCGACCATGGGAAACATTTCCCCGGAACGGGCTGTTCATCTGTAAAACCGACGAAAAAGTCGTGGGCGTCACAGGGGCGGTCATGGATAACGCAGACATTCTGCTTCCCAGTGACAATGCCTTTCACCAGGAGCTGAACCGCATCCGGGAAAAAGGGGGCGTCATCTGCGAGATCAGCAACCAGGCCATTGCTGTCGAATATCGAAATACACCCGTGGTCACCGAACTCATGCGGGCAACATATGGCCACGCCTGGTTTTCAGATGTCACCGATTTGGTATGCGCCGTCAGTCCGAAGCAGCGCCATTTTTTTTCATTGGTGGGTTTCAAGCAAGTTGGCGAAATCAAAAGCTATTCGGATGTGGTATTTGACCCGGTGGTGTTTTTGCATCTTGAGAATGTCGCGAACCGTTTCAACGCCGATCAGCCGGAACATCCAATTATCAGGGAATTCTACAACAGATTTCTGTTCACTGAAAACCCGTATATTCCCGTCTTGCCACTGTGGCAACGAATGGTGGACATGCTGTTCGCCGATCCCGCCAGAGTGGAAGCACTCTTCCAGGGATGCGATGAGTTATTCACAAACCGTTCCGTTCAGGAAAACGCTGCCATGGAACACAATCTTGGCGTCGCCTACCACAATCTCCTGGCAAAAGTGAACAGAGACCATAAAGAAAGGACTGCCCCATGACAGAACTGCTGCTTTACAATGGTTTCACGCCCCTTCGCCGATCCCCTGCAGATGTTTTCCTGGACAATGGCCTTGGACTGCTGCGCGCAGCGCTGCGGGCCGCACAAATCCAGTTCGTCATCGAGGATCCGGCATCCCTTGCAGAAGTAAGGAAATTCGATGCGCCGCAAATCACTCAACCATTACGCGCCCTGTTGCAGAAACAGCTTTTCAGTGAGATACCACTGAATGCCGCCGAACAGACCCGGATGGAAGCGCTGTATACGGATATGCTGGCAACCCAGTCGCAGAAAATGCGGCATACCCTGGATTTGCTTGCGACCAGAGTGAAAGACGATCAGATTCCAGTTGTGGGAATCAAGCTCTGGGCCGGGAGCACATTCGCATATTGTCAGTATCTGTGTGATCGTATTCACGAAATATCGCCGGAAACCATTGTGATTGCCGGCGGCCCACAGGTGAACTGCTTTTCATTCGACGGGCAAATCCTGAAACTCACGTCATTTGATGCCGCTGTATATTCGGAAGGTGAGAATGCACTCATCGAAATAGTGAAAGCATGCCGGGGCTGCACGACCAGAAAAAAACGCCTCTCCGCCATTGAAAGCGCCCGGATACCCAACACCATCTTTCGCAGCGCAAATGGAGTGGAAGTGATGCCGGTGGTCACCACCGATGTCAATCACAAACCCACGCCGGAATATGGTGATATCAGTGGTCAGATCCCTGTGCACACCCTGATTGATGCCCTCGGATGTGACTATGGAAAATGTGCTTTCTGCATCCATCCCTGCATCTATCCCCAATTCCGAAAACGGACACCTTCGCTGGTGGTCGACGAAATGGTACAGATGCTGAAGCAGGGAATCGGAATGTTCTCTTTTACCGCTTCGGATACGCCCCTCTCCCATGGGGTTGATATCAGCGAAGAAATCCTCAAACGACGGTTGCAGGTTGAGTTCACCATTCTCACCAGAGCGAAACGCAACGCGATGCAGCACCGGGAAAAAATTATTTCTCAGTTTCGTACACTCATCCGCGCCGGACTTAAGTCAGTGTTCTTTGGTGTGGAATCCGCCAACGACGCCGTGTTGAAACAGGTGATGAATAAAGGCGTCACAGCGGAGGACATGGAAATTACCATCAACTGTCTTCGCAAAGCGGGAGAACTTGAAAATCAATGGGTAAATATTATTGCGTCATTCATATTTCCGACGCCTCTGCCCCAGTCCCTCACTGTAGCCGGCGTCACGCACGAAAAGGTAATGGCCGACAACCTGAAATTTCTCGCCCGCGTTCAACCCGATTCATTTCACGCAATTCCCGGACTGCTCTACCCCGGAACCAGATGGTATACCCACGCCGAGGAATTCAATATCCGGTTTTCTCCGGAAGAATTCTCAAAAAAATGGATTTCCCAGGAAATGTCGTATCACGGGTACCTCAACATGGGTACGGAACATCTGTATTCATTTGATGCTGTGCCCCTCCAGGAATTGCTGCCCATGTCCATCGCCTTCAGTCAGGAAGGCAACGCGCGGGGAATTCCATCTGATTTGTGGGACGAACATTTCATGCTTGCCCGCGCCAGCAACATTCAGGGAAAAGCGAATCTGCTGAAACTGTCTGAAGATCTTTTTCTCGATCTCCTCACCTGTTCCGATGCCTGCACCGGTCATCTTTACGAAAACCTCACCCGGCACAGTCAGAATATCGCCCGGAGCAATCACCATCTCGCCTGATCATCTCACCGGTTCTCAACCCCCACAGCAACAGAAATAATATCGATTGCTTCCGATAGAAAATGACGTCAAAAAGAACGAAAGATAGATGTAATTTAAGCTACGTTATCATATACTGCACGGCGCACGACAAACACTGAGACCCCGAATTGTAACTATGACAATTTATGCATTCACATCGCTATTGGCTTTTATCGTCTCGCTGAGCCTTGGTCTGTTCATTTTTTTCAAGGATTCCAAATCTTCTTTAAACCGGGTGTACTTCATGCTCAGTGTGGCGATTTCCCAGCTTTCACTCGTCGAATTCGGTTATCGACAATCCCACAACTTCGAGGAAGCGTCGTTCTGGTGGCATCTGGACGTGCTCTGGTCTCTTCACGCTGCGTGCTGGTTTCATTTTGCGGCAGTGTTCACCGAAAAGAATAAATGGCAGTCCAGCAGGCTGTTTTATCTTCTGTTGTATGGACCGGTGGTCGCATTCGCCGCGCTGGACGTTTTCGGCAATCATATCACCGGCCCACCAGTACGCCAGTCGTGGGGATGGACGTATGGCATGCGGGACAATCTGTTGAACAGCATCTCCTTTTTATGGTTGATTGCCGTGTGTATTTTCGGTCTCATACTGGTGATTCATCACTACAGGGGTCTTCAGAATATCCGAAAAATCAAGCAGACCAGACTGATCATCCTCAGTGCGCTTATCCCGCTGCTTATGCTGCTGACAGAGCTGCTTATCCGGGACAGGTACTTCATATATCCGTCGATGGTGGGGTATGGATTCATCGTGGTGAGCGTGCTCATCGGATATGCCATCTGGAAGTACGAACTGTTCAACCTGACCCCATCAAGCGCGGCGGAAAGTATCATCGCCACCATGAACGATTCTCTGATTCTCGCGGGACTCGACGGAAAGATTATCTCCTCCAACCAGGCGACGGCACGAATACTGGGGTATTCCAGGGACGGATTAACCGGAAAACCAGTTTCCACCCTGTTTCGCCCCGGGGCGGTTGTGCCGGAATGGATACAGGAAAATGCCCCCGACAACGTGACCACCGTTCGAAGCAAAAATATTGAGACGGAATATCAGACTGCTGAAGGAAGCCATATCCCCGTGTCGCTTTCCGGATCCATCCTTCGGGATGACGACGGCAACATTCGCGGATATCTGCTGATTGCCAGAGATATTACAGAACAGAAAAAAGCGGCCCTTGAAATCATCCGCCATCGGGACCAGCTGGAGGAGTTGATTCAACAGCGTACGCGACAATTGAGTAAAACCAATGTGAAATTGAAGGACGAGATCAACGAGAGACAGAAAGCGGAAAGCGAAAAGCGAGATCTGCAGGAGCAATTGTATCAGGCGCAGAAACTGGAAGCGATCGGGCGACTCGCGGGTGGCGTTGCCCACGACTTCAACAACTTGCTGTTTGTCATCAATGGGTACGCCGAAACATTGATTGATGATCTGAAAGACGATCCCCGGCATCGGGCAGACGTCCACCAGATTCTGGAAGCGGGCACCCGTGCCGTGAATCTCACCAGACAGCTGCTTGCATTCAGTCGAAAACAAATTATCGACCCGGTCCTGGTCGACATCAATGGTCGCATTGGATCATCTTGTCAAATGCTATCGCGCATGATTGGCGAAGACATTCAGATAGAGTTCAATTCCACGTTGAAGTCCGGCAAAGTGATCATGGATATTACCCAGCTCGACCAGATTATTGCCAATCTTCTGGTCAACGCCCGGGATGCCATGCCCACCGGCGGCCGCATCCAAATCCGAACAGAGAGTTACATTCTGACCGAATCCGACGCGAAAAATTATCCGAATCGCCGCCCCGGCCATTATGTGCTCATACGCGTCACCGATACGGGATGTGGCATCGAACCGAAAAAACTGAAAATGATTTTTGAACCATTTTACACATCAAAGGAAGTGGGAAAGGGAACGGGATTGGGCCTGGCGACGGTATACGGCATCGTGACGCAGAACAACGGATTCATTGAAGTGGATTCCCGGGTAAATGTCGGCACGGAATTTCGTATTTATCTTTCCCGGGCCGGAGCGACCACCTCCAGTGAGCTGGCACTGGATAGTCAACCGGGCCATTACCCCGGCACAGAAACCGTGCTTCTTGTTGAAGATGAACATCTGGTGCGGCGGTTGGCCAAACGGCAACTCGAAAGCGCCGGGTATCGCGTTCTTCAGGCCATTGATGCCCAGACGGGACTCGACATATTTTACCGGTTCGAAAGAGACATCGATGTATTGCTCACCGATGTGGTCATGCCGGGAATGAGCGGCGTACAGATGGTCGAAAAAATTATACAACATGCGCATGCTCCCAAAATCGTGTTCATGTCCGGGCACAATGAGGAGATAATGAATAAGCACGGCATCCGGAAGACCCAGTTTCCACTGCTGGCCAAACCGTTCACCTCTCAGCAACTCTGCGAAAAAATCCGGGAGGTTATCGACAGTTCCGGTTCGCGGATTCAAGCCTCTCACCCCACCTATCAATAAGCACCGCACCGTAGATTCTTCTTTTCTTTTGCGCATTTTTGCGGTTAAGTAATCGACCTGAAATTGAAACAATTCCGCTCCGCGGACCGCTGCGACGCAATCCGGAGCACTTTGGGCCTGCATCCGGGCAAAGGAATGGTAATGGTTTACCGGGAATTCATTGAAAAGGTTAAAATCGGACTCATCGCCGCGAGTATCGCCGCGCTGCTGATCAGCTATGCGCTCAGGGTGCTGAAAAAGAAATCCGAAAAAAATCAGGACGTGCGGGAGTGGCTGGAAAAAACACCGATTTTCCGCATCGGGAAGTACTCATTCAACGTCTATCAGAGTTCTGTATTCGCATTTTTCTTTCTGGCCATTGTCGGCACCTTCAACTATGCCACGTTCAGTCACCTGACCGGAGGCACCGCCATTGATGAATACGACTTGCTCCACTACTATGTGGCGCCGAAGTATTTTGACGAACTCGGGTACTTCAATCTGTTGCCGGCACTCATCATTGCGGATGCGGAAACCGGACGCAGACACTGTGGGCGAAGCACAAAGAAATATCTTTTTCAGAACGAAAATGACTATGAGAAAAAGCCCATTTCCCACGCGCTTGCAATGAAAGATGAAGTCAAGAGCCGGTTCACCACCCAACGATGGAGTGAATTTGTCCACGACACCATGTATCTGCAGCGGGTGGTCAAACCCATGCACTGCAAATTGTGGCGGCAACTGCTTCTGGATCATGGATTCAACGGCACGCCGGTATGGGTGCTGCTCGCGCGTCCCGTCGCCAAACTGGTGCCGGTGGAGTCCATCCGTCTGGTCACTGTACTGGATGTGCTGTGGCTCATTGCGGCACTGATGGCGGTGAGCTGGGCCTTTGGCCCCAGGGTAGCAGCAATTGCATGGTTATTCCTCACCATAAGCTACGCGGTGCGCTGGCCAACGGTGGGCTGGGCCATGCTCCGATACGACTGGAGTTCCAGCATTATTATCGGGCTCTGCATGTTGAAGAAGAAAAAGCACATCCATTCCGGAGCATTCTTCGCCCTGGCCACTCTACTCCGATATTTTCCGGGCATCTGGCTGCTGGGCATCGCTGCCAAAGGGATACATGCACTGGTCACCAACCGGGACATCCCCTGGCGCCAGGCATGGAAACGGGTTCCCATGAAGTACTGGCAGATGGCCATGGGCTTTTTCGGAGTGGTTGCAGTGCTGTTGACCGTGTCATTCGCCGCCGATGGAATAGACGTTCACAAACAGAGCCTCGAAAACATGACATCCCACGTGCAGGCCCACAATCTGTCGTCCCGGCGGATGGGGCTGGCGATCGCAGCGGTGTACCGCGGCGAACTGGACACCAGGTGGATTACCGATACCAAGCGGGAACAGGTGGCGCAGCTTGAGCCCCGGCTGAGACTGGTGGCCATTGGTCTCATTATTCTGCTGGGACTGGGAATGACGCGACTGAAAGACTGGGAAGCAGTGGGACTGGGGATGATTCCCTTCTTCTGGCTGACCACATCATCGTACTACTACTATATTGTTTTGATCAGCGGTGTGATTATTCACGCCAAAGCCATCCACAAGCCATGGCATCTGTTCGGCATTCTGGCTCTGTTCTTCATCCAGCTGCAGATGAATACCCTGGAGCACGTGATGCCGGAAATGCGCTATCCCAACATCAGCATCGCCTGTGTGCTGATTGCCCTCTATTCCTTCATCATCCTGGCCATCCTCCTCAACCGCTGGTGGAAGGAACGCTCTGTCAGTATCGATTCCGGGACATCTTCCCGGGAGTTGCCCGCCCCATCAGACGAGTAACTACATCGTAAAGACGGCAGTGGGCGCTCCAAAAGAAAAATCACCACTGGTGTGTTATTCCTGCGGCCACTTATCTGTATCGAAAAGTGAAGACCTGGGTTTTTGCCCAGTGCGTATGTTGCCGTGTCAATCGAAATAGCGATTGCCCTGCCGCACCCAAACCATTTGTTGAGCTATTCGAGGTGTTCTGAATCGTTGTGTTTAAGCGGTTTCTAAAAGCTATGCAAAAAGAATTACCCCGGTATTTGTGCAGTAAAGCGACAATTTGAGGGAAAAGTGGTGAAGATACAGGAAAAATACCCCAGCTCAGTCAGCGTCCCGCTGTGGTGAGGAACGCGCTTGCGCGTGTCTCGAATCCGCGCGGGACAGTTTAGCTCTGCTGGCGAGATTCTTCAGTTCATCAAAATCGCCGCGAATGAGCGCTTCCTTTTTTCTTCTGGTCCACTTCTTTATTTG
>JBNKCR010000125.1:0-4039 GCA_050287845.1 Polyangia bacterium | reverse complement strand
TTCGGCAATGTTGGTATGGGGATCGGACACGATGGCGTGCCAGTGATTGCTCATCACGCAGGCGGCATGCACTCGGATACCGGTTTTCTGTGCGGCAACGGCAATGCAATAGAGGAAAATCTGCGTGGTTTGCTGGGTTGGCTTTAACCAGAATTCCCGCTGGGTGGCTCTTCTGGTGATGAAATATGTACTGTTCGGTAAAAATTGTCTCGGTTTTGTCATAGCCCCCGGTCGGACGTTCGCAGAATTTGTTGCAAAAAAAGTAACCCGGGACAGGTCTATTGCAAAAAAAGTAACCCGGGACAGGTCTATTGGACAAGTCTATTCACTCGGCGCACTCGGGACAGATGTGTTTCACTTCCACGCCGTCATCCTTGTCATAGATCCGCATGTCGTCGATGTACACGCTGATACTTGACTGGCCCGCCTCCGCCCATGTGGAGTACAGACCCAGGCCCCAGTAGAGATTGCAGATATCCAGTTCTTTCGGGAATTCGTCGAAGAGGGTTTTCACATTGTCGACGCTGAGCAGCAGCTGACCGTCCCTGTAAATGCGGTAGTAGCCGTTGCGGGTGTTGGTCCAATAAATCTCCTTGATGAAGGTGTGCCAGACACCCAGGTCATTGATCAGCAGCAGGTTGTTGCAATCCGGGTTGGCTCTGAAGCGAATATCGTAAGAGTAAATGTCACTGGGGTCCTTTTCGATGTCATTGAAGATGCCGCCACCACCGCAGATGTGGGTCGCATAATCGACTGTGTCGTATGGCTGGACCGATGGATTGTCGTATTCTCCGCAGGGCCAGGTCTTCCATTGAGCGTACACGAGCCATGAGACGTCAGCCCCGGCGAGGTAATTGGTGGGGAAGAACTCTTTCCATGTAAAAATGTAGGCTTTCTCATCCATCTCCAGGCGCTGCCCGTTGTGATACTCGGCTCTCACGCTGGAGCCCGGCGGAATGGTGGACATCATCACTTTGCTGGACGTGTTTGCCCCCTGCGGAAACGGATTGTCCACCACAGAGATGGCGCCCCCGTTATTCTCGTTTATGAGCTCCACACCACCGATATCCGGCGTGAGACTGCCGGACTCGAATGTGGCTTCGAAGACCGGGATGGCGTCGGTGGAGGTTTCGCCGGTGTCTGTGCCTCTGTCCGTTTCCGTGTCCGAAGCAGTATTTGAATCCACACCCGTGCCAGTGCCGGTATCCGTTGTTCCGCCATTGTCGCCGTCATCTCCGCAACCTGCCATGCCGGAAATCGTGAATGCAAAAGCAAACAACCACCATATGCGTTTCATTTTTTTTCCTTCCCGTTATTGAGCACATTGAATCATGTACATTTTGAGATAAAAAAGGCGAACTGACAACATGGCGGACAATCAGCGAGCAGCTTTGACGTCAGATAGGTTGAAAAAAAATCCCCTGTTCCGACAAACGGGAAAATGGATTTTGCCCCTTTGCCCTATTCGTCCACTGTAAAGGCGACCGGTGCATCCGCATTTTCAGGTTCCTCGTCTGCGGCGTTGTCTGCAGCCGCCTCCACCTGATCATCTGAGATGCGTTCACCCGGTTTGATATAGTGGGCGGCTTCGCCCGGGCCTGAAATATCCGTCCAGGTAGACGCCCTGTCGCGGACGTCCAGATGAACAAAGACCGAGTTGGGATAGTACCCGGCCCCGGTTCTGGGCAGGGTTTTAATGAATGCATACAACTCTCTGTTGGAGACGTTGCTCACCCGAAAATCCAGCGCGGCGCCAATATTGTGTTTGGAAAGATGTCCGCGAGTTCGAGGCGCGCGATATCCGGAGACTATTTCGATGGTTTCGCCGGGAAAATGCTCTGATACCCGCTGGATGAGCTGAATCAGCCGGGGATGAAGCAGCCGGTATCTCTTTTTTCCTCTGCGATCCCGCGCCAGCTTACTGAGCGCCAGACGACTGCCGGGAATGACCCGCCCTCTGCTGTTGAGCAGCCGCAAATTAAGCCGTTGGGAATTCTGTACGCGGGCAAACCGTACGGTTTTTCCGCCGCTTCGTTTATGAGATGCCTTTCCAGATAATGATGCTCCTGGAATGACAAGCGCCTGCCCAACAGACAGGGGAGCTGTTTTATCAATGCGATTTCTGCGGGCGATTCGATCGCCAGAGGTGTTGTACGCCCTGGCAATCAACCAGATGGACTGCCCCGGCTGGACCGTATGCAATACGCCGCCCTTGATGACGCGCCCGCCCTCAATCTTGAGGGATTCTTCCTTCGGCGCAGAAAGGGCATAGTCCTCGTCTTCCGTTCCCGGAATAACAAGGGTTTTTCCAAGGGTCAGGCGGGACGATCGCTTTATTTTATTTGCCGCAGCGAGGTCCCGAACGGATACCTTATACTTTCTGGCAATCTGAACCAGGGTATCACCGCTCTGAATGACATGGCTTTTCCTCGCCCCTTTTCTGAGCACATCGGGAATGACCAGCCGATCACCAATATCGATTATCGACCCTTTGCCAATGCCGTTGGCATCTTTCAGGTCCCGCTGGGAAACTCCATAAAAATCGGCAATTCGAGCGACGTTGTCGCCTTTTTGGACAACGTGTACTTTTTCCTCTGACTGCGCGTTACCTGCAATCACAAGTGTCAGCCAACAAGTAATAACCGGGATGAAAAATCCAAATCGTAAGCGCTTCAACAGATACTTCCTAACAATTCGTGCTTCAAACAATTGCCGCCATCAGACGACAGATTCCGACACTATCTTGTAACGCTTTCAGACGGGTAAATCAACACCAACGGCAGAGGCCAACAGGATGGTCACAAGAACCCATAATCCCCACCTCAAAGATTGTATTGCAATACATAACAGTAGCTGAATCGAGAACTATCCCGGTTATTGAACTTCATCATGCACAAACTTGGCGATTCCGCATTTATAACCGTGTCATCTCCCGGAGTATACCGGAGTATACCGGAGTCTCAGGCAGTATGCCTGTGTTTTCATTTTCGAATCTATGAATCCATACCCATTGCCCCGGGTTGTGTAATATCCTGATTCGATGAAATCGTCGAACACGCTGTCTCCGTCTTCATCGCGATACAACGTGCACTCGTTATCGGAATCGAGATGGATGCTGAACGCCGGTTCAGGAACCGATTGTTTTTCCTTTTTTACCGCCCGACATAGTGAGATACCCCTCTTCGGTGGCTGTATACACTCCCAGAGGAATCTCAAGATCTTCCTCGCAACCGCCCGCGAATACGGCGTTCATAATGGCGAAAACAGCGTTGACACCGTTGCGACTGAATTGTGTTGCCCCAAAATGAAGATTTCGGAAAACCGGTTTAAAATGTTCACAGTAATCTGGAATCAAAGGACTTTTCTGAAAACCAGTGTATGGTGTCAATATTATTTCAAGCGAAAGGAATAGGGATAAGAAATGAGACGATCATTTTTGGTAGTGATTTCAGTTGTTGTGCTGGGAGTTATCTGGGGGTGCGGCGCGTCCAGTTCCACCCCGGTGACCGTGGTGAAAACCGCTGATGGAAAGGTGTCGTACAGCCAAACCATCCAGCCCGTATTGATGGACAGTTGTGGTAGCTGTCACAGCCAGAAGCGCGCAAAAGGTGGACTGGTTCTGGCATCTTATCAGGGATTGATGAAGGGGGGAAACGCCGGCGTTGTCGTCGTCGCCGGAAACGCGGATGAAAGTCAGATCATCGGTTCGGTGGAACGCACCAGAGAACCCCACATGCCTCCCGCATTCGCAGGAGACATGCCCACCCAGGGAATCGCCGCATTGCGCCAATGGATCAACGAAGGTGCCCTCGACAACTGAACCTCTTCGCAGTCGGTGTAATCGCACCAGCCCGCCGAACAGCTAGAGCGGCGATCGGTTTGGTTCCGCCAGCGAAATCGCGGGAATACGAGCAGCTTTGCTGCGCGCCCGCAAGGCCCGACCGAGGTGTAGCCATAGCTACATCGACCGAGGGACTGAGGACGAAAGCGCAAAGATGGCGAATTACTGCGATTGCAGCAATGAAACTGTTTGGAATGC
>JBNKCR010000124.1:0-4186 GCA_050287845.1 Polyangia bacterium | reverse complement strand
ACATCAGCTTCAGTCGCCAGACAACTGAATATCAGTGGTGTTGCAGTATTGAAATCCGTTGGCGCAGGCAAAGCTGTTATTGCGGAACTAAACCTAAATGATGAAAATTTGCTGTAAGTTCTAATAGTTAGTTACGTCCCTATGTTCTATGTTCTTACAGGCCAGCTGTTTCTACCCGGATACCACCAAATTCAGAAGTCATTCATTTTTAATGCAAAGGACGCTGGCGATTTGAGATTCGTTCATATTCCGCGACCAGACATAGCCACTATAGAAGTTGTATATAAAACTGAACAACCCATCAGAATTCTCTTTCTCATACGTCGTCGAGGTGTAGTAACCACCCTCTTTTCCGGCAAACATTCGATTACATACTGAACATTCCGCACACGAATCATATCTTCGAAAAAATTCGTCCCCAGTATATTCGACCAGATTGCAAAGTATTGTCGCCATATCGTCAGTTGAAGGCAAAGAGAATCCGTCCGGACAGGCCATAAGAGCTTCAGCGTACCCCATTTCTGCTTCAGACCCCGTGCATTGATTTGTCTGGATATTCCAGGATTCACCAACCGCACAACGCAACCATAAACGCTTGGAATTCGGATGCTCCACGACCCATTTTCCTGTGGATTCATCCTGAAACACCGCAAGCAAATCTTCTTTCTCTTCCGTACAACCAGAGGCGGAAACCAAAATAAAAACGGAACAAGATATGATAATCGTGTTTTTAATATGCATTCTTACTCTCCGGAATCTCTGTATCGGTTGTAGCCGTATCCTGTTCCCTGCGCATATTAAATTTGACGACCACCGTATTTCCCGAACGGTCTGCTTCAGTGAATTCGGAGCTCATCCATAAATGAACGTCACTACCAAAACTGGCCTCCGTTCCTGCATATACCGTTGTCGTACCCGTTATTGCCACATTAGGGGGATCATCCACCGCTCCGCTATTCACTGGATATATCGTCTTGTAATTTTCTGGATTGCCCTTCTGCTCTTTCGCCAGGACAAGTCGCGTGTCTGTTCGAGCGTGATACTCGGCTTTCGAATCTGACTGCAAATGGCGTTCAAGGTACGTCCAGGTATACGGAAGTTTCATCGTCCCATCCGGGTTCCAGGGCACCGTGGCAACAAAATAACAGTAAGTGATAAAATCTTCAGTTTCATCCGCAACGCCGTTGATGATCAATTCCAGTTGCACAGTGCCATCGGAATTCTCTTGAAGCTCATAAAACATTTCGTCAATTCTGCACTCCTGGTCCGCCACTGCATTATTGAATCCAAAGACCAATTGGCTACTTTCAATTTCATCCGCTGATGCTGAATTCCTTTGCTTTTTCGGAAGGTTTGCTTCCTGCTCGGTAGCGTTGGTGTCAAAATGAATACTTTGATTGTACTCTTCGTTCCCAACTTTATTTTCATCTTTACATGTACAAAGGAAACAGCTGACACAAACCAATAAAATGCAAAGCTGGCTACATGTTCTCATCATTATCTTCCCGGATGATCTCCTGTCGCCTATTAAACCCATTAATAAGCGAATATTCATACGCTGCAGGCTCCCGCTCTTCCGAAGGATCTAAAATGTGTAAAAACAAAACTGGCTCATATTCAAGTGCTTCTTCATCATATTTATATACAAGCTGGCTTCTCAATTCATCTGATTCCTTCAGAGCCTTATGATTGTCAGAAATTTTTACCGATAATTCATTAATGACCGTCTCGCGATCAATAAGTTCTGTTGTACCTGCTTTCAATCGGAACGGAGGCCAATTTGCTTCCACGCGAAATGGCGTGCCATCCAGCGCGTAAGTCGCCATGAAACGCGATTCCCACACTCGGATCCCGTTTATTTCCCGAAACAATCTTACATGGCGCGCGGTGACATATCGATCGCTCACGACGCCATCAGGACCCCGGTCTGCTTCGCCGATACCAGTTGCAACATATCCGGAGCTTCGTTCGCTATTCGGCATTTCAAATGTGTTGAAAAGCTCTAATGTTTTCTTCAACGCTTCTGCATCTGACATATATCCTTGACCTTTTTCTAATTGAGGAGGTGATTTAATGAATTTCCAGAATCCTGTTTCTTGTCTGATCAACACTGCCTCATCCCCATTTTCCGAAGCGTAGACTTCCTTCCCGGATACTGTACTTCTGGAAAACGCCAACGCTTTTTCTGTAAATAACGAAGACAATTTCATCGCAGTACTTCTACTAAGAAAACTGGATGGGTTCAGGTCAGACTTTACTTTGCCGATGTCGTTTGTCCACTCCGGAACGCTACCTTCAAGTCTGGACCTGTTCGTTTTGAAAATCTCAACTGCGTCGGGTTCAAGTTCAAGCGCAACTTTTTTCTCGCTCGTCGAAAACGACGAGTCCTTAGAAACTGTGTCGCAACCAAAGCAAATAACCATCATACAAGATACTGAAATAACGCGAATAATACTTTCAGCTTTTAATAATTTCATCATCGTTCCCTTCCTAGTTACAAGTAAGTACGCTCACATCTGAACCCGCTGGCGAGCAATTGCAGTAAAAATGAAATTTGGTCCATCCGCCCGAAGGATCTAAATATTGACCCGGATCATAATCTTCATAGTTTTTTCGGTTCGTCGCGTCGGTTGCATTGTTCCCCTGTACCAAACTCACAGCGCACTGATCGTCGGAACCGCTGACGTTCCAAACAGTCATGTTTTCAATCCATGCAATAGACAAACCACCAGCACTCGTGAAACCATCTTCAGGGAAATCATCTATTCCCCCCATACCATTCGTCCATGACAAACCATGAAACCCTCCAAACTGATGTAATCTGTCATCCATCGCGTTGTAACCAACTGAAAATAAAGACCAATCTGCAGAATGACACGATGCTGCATGAACGAATTCGGCGTCGTTGTCACCTAACGTCATATTCGTGGAGCGAGAGGCACATGTGTCGTTGCCACCATTCCCTGAATCGCTGCTAAGTCTCGCGCGCCAATAGGTCGGATTACCTGATGGTCTTGCAGCACCATGGGTTACAATCAGTGTGCCATCACCATCATCTAAGTTTTGCGCGGTATGGTCTTCGCCCCATGTGCAATCATTTGCATCGGTTATCTCAGATGCATAGATGCTGTTATCTGCGGTAATCGTACTCCAATGCTCCTCCATTATGTCAAGCCAAGCGTTCCCATACCATTCAGCATTAACGTTGCTAATTTTGTTCCCATCGCCATCTGGGTCCTTACACGTTGAGGTCACATTTGAATAATTCCACATTAGTGCTCGTGCCTGAGCAGCCCAAACACTGGTTCCGCCGAGGGCAACGATCACCATTCCAGCCAAAACAATTGTCAATTTAGACACTTTCATAGTTTTTCTCCTTGTAATACGAACAAACATACATGAAACACGCAACTGGATTTTCAAAACAAAAGTAAATCGGGCATAGCGGTAAAAACGGCTATGTTCGAATGAGTCACTTTCTCTTCGAACAAACAGTCAAATAGTTTCTTTCACTTAAGAAGTTTATACCCCCCCCCCCCAGGAAAAGTCTATAAAAATCAAAAATTTGGGGGGATTGAGACGGGATTGAGGGACGTGACTAACTTGATCCCGACGAAGAAACCCCATGGAAAACTGAGCAAAAAGTTACCTTCAAGGGGGGATCAGGGGACGTGACTAACTTAATTAATTATTAACAAGTTTTTCCAGAGTGCCTACGCTCTCGTCATGCCAAGAGACGCCAGACTGGATGCACCCGGATTGTTACATCATGTGCGGGCGCGGGGAATAGAACGTCGAAAGATATTTGTGTCGGATTATAACCGACGCGATTTTATGGAGAGACTGGAGTACGCTTGCGGTGATGGGGATGCAGCTGTTTATGCATTCTGTTTGATGCCCAATCATATTCATCTTTCGATTCGTACTGGCAAGCAGCCTCTCGCAACAACCATGCGCAGGTTGCTTACTGCTTACGCCACGTCATTCAATCGACGACACAAACGCGACGGTCATTTATTTCAGAATCGCTTTAAATCCACGGTGGTCGATGAGGAACGGTATTTTTTAGCGTTGGTGCGATATATTCATTTGAATCCGCTGCGTGCAAGGATACTTGAAAACATGGATACCTTGAAATCGTATCCATGGTGCGGGCACAGCGTGCTGATGGGCAAGAGCAAACTTG
>JBNKCR010000123.1:0-5683 GCA_050287845.1 Polyangia bacterium | reverse complement strand
TCTCTGGGCAGATGCAGACGGTGACAGAGCCATGAGCTCCCTGCATACTGCCATATTCAGATTGCGCAAATATCTGGGAGACTCAACATTCGTTTTATACTCGAACAGCCGATTTTCCCTGAATGCACAAAAGATATTTGTCGATAGATGGGGACAACAGACTTAATTATGCTTTGTCTAAAAGGTCATATTGTATATGCCACCCCGAAAGGGCGAAGGCATAACAGCCCCGAGCGCCGCCCCTAGGAAATGGTAATTGAATATTGTTTTTGCCCTGAAAGACCATGTTTTTAAGTACAGACCGCGTCAGCTTTCAACGTCATCAATGCTGACATCCAGCGAAGCAGCGACTTCTATGGATAACTTTACAATCCATACAACGTTTCATGTTTGCCCCGATAACCGGCCATTTCAGCAACAATTGTCGAGAACTCGAGTACCGTCCCCAAATCATTTCTTTGGCGACGGTGAAACCTGCGGTGTGGATGGCGTGTGTGTGAAAATCTAAGCAACTGTTAAAGTCCTTCACAACTCCCTCTTTTCCCAGTGCTTCATTACAAATGCCCTCTCGTGATGAAACCAGCGGAATTGGGGGAGCTTTTTTGCATAAAATCAGCCCCAATGCCAAGGGATGCCGTTCACTCAGATACCGGCAGTCAGCGCGGCGAGATCATTGCAAGGCAGGAGGTAGGATGGACCTGGAAGAAATCGCGCACGCCATAATCTTTTGCGTACTTCCGAATGCCTTGCTTGCTGAAGTTAGCCTGGCCAACATAGACACACGCCATAGCCAGCCGGCAGATTCCGCTATAGAACACGAAAATCCAAATAAGACAACTCTGGGTTCCGGTCATTGGCAACGAAAGCATCCTGATGGAGAAACCCTACCCGCAGCGACTGCAGCCAAAGGTTGAACGGATTTTGAATGATTGAGTGGGGGAAGAAACAAGGACCAGTAGCTCGGTCAGTGAAACAAGTGTTTTCTACTGATGGTGATTTATCACATACTGCGTATCTGCTGCAAGAAGGTCGGCCCCCGCGGAACTAATGTGATTTCCGGACTGTGCAGTTACTGCATTTATCAACGCTTCAAGCACATTTATTGCAACATCAGCATTGTTTTTGTTTGCTGCGTCAATTGCACCGTCGGCCTTTGCAAGGAAACTGTTCATAATACCGTCATTGTCAATTATATCGCGGCGTCGCAGTTCCTGTATCAACAGAGGCAGGCTTTCGAGTGTCGCAACGAGTTCAAAAGGCGCTGTGCTATTAGTTGTCCAGCCGGCAATGTCTTCTGCAGATACTGCCAATTCATGTGAGCCAAGCGAAAACCAGAGCAGATCCACATTCTCTCCATCGCTTACACCTGTGCCGTCAAGAAGGCCGTTTAAGCGACGCAATCCAGAACCTGGCATCGGATCCTCTGCGTTATAGTGTACAGTAAAAGGCTGCACTCTATGATAAGAGGTCTGGTCGGTAACAACGTTGAGGACGGGAACCCGGGTATCGATTTTTAAACTATGAGATTTGGGTGATTCCTCATTAAGCTCGTTGTCTCTTGCACGGAAGTACAGGGTCGTTTCTCCCTCATCCAAATAAATAAACGGATCCGCGTATGTCACCCAGGTTGCAGTTTCCTTGCTGTACTCGATAGCCTGTATTCCGGTGCTGCTATAGTCTTTGGCTGTCAGTATAACAGTCACAGGAGCCAATAACCAACCGTCATTCCCAAACTGTTCCCCGTCGAAATCAATACTGGTGACAGGCAACTGAAATTGGGTTTGCGTGGTACCGGAAGCAATGGCAATGGGCCCAACTTCCACTTCACTTGCATCCGGCCCCGCCTTCACTTTTAAATTGGCACCGGTTGCCGGACCGTTGTTTTCAATCTGCAAATCATAGCCACCATTTGTTAAGGAAATGGTGATTTCCTGCCCGGGGGTCATTAGCATACCGGAAAGTTGCGCCCAGCGCTGTTTTTCCGGGCCGCCAATAGTCCACGTGACTTCTTTCGCAACAGCGTTTTCAGCAAGCTGCAACGAAATAGCCTTATCGGACATATCTATATTTTTAGCCGTAATTCGCTCAGTCACTCCACTTTGAGAAGGAATCTGAAAATGAGACGAGAGTTTAGATGATTGTACAGCAACTTCATATGGCGTCCCATCCGGTGTCTCAGCCGCTGGAATAATGTCGTAATGCTGAGTAGTGCCTGCGTTATACCCGGCAAACATCTGAACGGGCATGGGCTCATCGCGATGACCTGTAGTAACTATTGGCGCCATGTTGGGTATTTTGAAATTGTCGTCCTGTTGAATCTGGTCCCATCGAGTTGGAATCTCTGTTAACCCTGGCTGGAAAAAGGTCCTTCCGCTCTCATCAGTTATCTGACTGGTTTTTGCATCCCGACCAACGGAGAAAATAAAAACATTCGAGAGCATTTGAAGAGGCAGATAGATCGGCGTAAACTGCTCGCGCATAAGCATTTCGGAACGCTGAAAGAACATGCGTCCACCGCTCCAGGATCCACCATGGTATTCAACATATGAATGACCGTCATTTTGATCATATTCCAAATATGAAAATGTGTTGTCTTCAAGATCTATATCGATTGTCATTTCCTCTATCTGAGTATTGGTAATATTACTAATACTGGCAAGATCACCGGATGGATAGTTCGGATCTGCAACTTGAATTTTTACATGAGTATCCCCATCAGATGGTTCTATTACGCCATATGGGCGAACAGTATGGCCGCCTTGAAACAAATAGCCATCAAATATGTGTAGTAACAAGGGCGTTCCCTTCGCAAGGAAATATCTAATTTCCTCGTAGTTTGCTCTGGGGTTGTGTGTCATGTCGTTATTAAACATTGAAATTGCCCAGTCTATTGTGCTCGCCCCTAACTGATAACCATGCTTGATACCCAGTTCGTAAATTAGCGACTGATGATTTTTGTCGTTTGGGTCCAACTCCTGCCCATATTGCGTGTTTGCAAAGTTTCGGTGAATTGGCTGGTAATAGGCGGACTGGTTAAAATCAGAATAGATGGACTCCAGCACCATACCGAAACAATATCCATCGGCAATGTCTTTATATGTCTGATAAAACAGTTTGTTTATTGGATTAAACAACCAGTTGTCATTTGTGCCTACGTCACTGAATGTAGCGGCAAACTGATTGTAATCCAGTTCGCTGATACTTCCATTCTCAAAGGACCACCACCGCTGCGCCATGAAATCATCAGGGTCATATGGTATGCTTCCGTCAATCGTCATGGTTGCAGATCCCTTCCTGTCGCGATGAAAGTGATCAACAAGGCGTCCCCAAAGATTATTGATATTGTATGTCTCTGTAACCACGCCAATTACGTCGTTATGGCCCCCGATAAGCCAGAAATCTGCGTCACGAATTTCAACAGAGACATTAACTTCAAATGCGCCATGGACAGTAGTGTTAAACGGCACGTGAAAATTCCGGCTACATGAATCGTCGCAATTCCCGCTTTCGGGATCACGCGCTTTGGCTGAATATCCATCACTGGTACTAATGTCTATATATGCATAAACATCTTGACCTCCTAATGCCCCTCCAGCACCATCATTTTCATATCCCTGAAGTCGAGTTAGATAAAATTCCAGTTCTGAGAATGCATTGACGCCCCGCCACGCATCATTCGCCATATGCTTGACGAGAACACCCCCTTCAAAATTGCTGTAGGGATCGCCACTGTCAGCAATTTCCTCTCCACTTATGGGAAAACCAAGCCACCCAGTTGGTCCACCATATTTGTTGACATATTCGTCCAGAATTTTGCCTCTAACTTCATTTACATGAACGCCGTTGGAAAAAATGGTACCTTTTTCGAAAGACTCTGCTTCTCCGACGACGACCCCCTCCTCAGTGCGTATATCATAGGGTTCAGTTGCAGGAAAACCCATCTCCCCTATAACGCCTCCTAACTCTTTCCACCGTGCCTCAGTAGCCCCCCAGGTGCCAACGGCTTTATTATTCAATCGGTTCTTGTGTATTTCGCCATGTTCAAAGGCCTGATACGAGTGGTATGCAGCCTCCTTGAATTCTTCAGAAACCGGGAGTCCAACAACATCGGATAGTTCCAGGTATCGTTCGTATATGCCGCCATAGACTAATCTGGTCGTACCTCCCGAATATACAATTATCCCTTTTTCGAAAGTCCCTTTTTCAGAGTCTGCGTTTGACGCAACGTCCGTTGCAGGGAATCCATAGTAATCAAACATATTTTCGTTATTAAATCCGGTTTCGTTTTTCAGTCCAATCCAACGGTCAAAAATATTCTCACTGAGAACGACCGCACCGAAATCATCCGAGTATACAATGACCCCATTTTCATATATCTGATACGCGCAAAGATCTGCAGCAATTTCTACAGCGGAAACAGCCTGACCAAGGCCGGTTGCGCCACCCGACTTTATCCATTTCTTCTGTATCTTGATTTCCGCATTTAAAATGAATTCATTCAGGTCAGTTGAAGTCAGTTCACGTTTGGCAATATTCTCTATCTCTTCGGCCTCTTCAATCTGTTGGCAACTGCAAAGGCAGCTTACCGCAAACACCAAAAAAAAGGTTTTTCGAGCCATGCACATAATTGTCATCTCCTTTACAAACACAGTTATATCGCTGATGCTGCCGCGCTCTCATGCCGACGGCTGGCTTTAATTTCTTTATCGATTTCCACTAATCACAGGAGTGTCATCCTATCCCAGGTCACTTACAAATCACTTACACATCGAAAAAATGTGTCGTGATTCGCATCGAATCCGCAGTTGTCTCCGCGCTCTTCTGAAAAAACCGGCGCCATCATGCACAAAAACAGACGCTACGCCCTGAACCCGCAACTGATGTATTTGAATTACTGGGAGCTGCAGGAGCTGCTCAACAAATCCGCCGGTAAAAAGCCAGCTGGCATATTCCCCTCTCCAACACGAAAATCCAGATAAAAGAACTCTGGGATCCGGTAATCAGCAGCGAAACCCTGCTCATGGAAAAAACATATTTGCAGCGCCTGCAACCGAAGGTTGAGAAGATATTAAAAGGTGAGTTGTTACCAGGGCACCGCGATTGCAAATGAAGGATTTGTTGCCTTTGCATTTCGGTGGTCAATAACTTGAATTAATTGGGAACGTCCCTGTTTCTCTCCAAGATTTGCATTGCCAAACTCTTCTTTGCTGAAATTCAGATGTAACATCCTGACTGTAGATCACAGCTGATCGCTCAGTTCAAGAAAAGATGTGATAAAACTTCAGTATTCGAGCCGTTAAGTCCAATTCCTGTCGATACGTCGGCACTATAGGTGGTGTTTGAATCTGTTCCGCATGCAACACCGCCTGCTGAATCAATTGACTGGACGTATTTGCCATTTCCACATGTTCCCGTCACACGTTTCTGTCTGCTGTTGACGTCAGTGTTCAGGGTATCAAAAATTCTTCCCCCGAGTATCGGCCACTTAAGCAACTATTATCGAGAACTCGAGTACCGTCCCCTAAAAATCACAAAAAAGATTCTTGAACTATTGAATGAACTGGTTGTCGCCGGTCCTCAAGGACAAACAGCGGACAGTCTGGTTGATAGTCTCTGGGCAGATGCAGACGGTGACAGAGCCATGAGCTCCCTGCATACTGCCATATTCAGATTGCGCAAATAT
>JBNKCR010000122.1:0-34422 GCA_050287845.1 Polyangia bacterium | reverse complement strand
GCCGCGCGGTTCGAGACACTCGCTACGCTCGTTCCTCACCACAGCGGCTCTGTTTCCCTAAATTACTGGCCCAACTTAATTCTGTATCCGAATTGTTGCATCGTCTCGTTTTCGAAATTGGTACACCTCGAATAGCTCATTGACAGAATTGTATTTTTTTGTTCGATTCCCTATCTGCAGGTTTTTCCGAAGCAGTTCAGGTGTTCCTGCGGATTGGAAATGGTTTGAACAATCCAGAACAGGGAGAATATATGAAACGGTATCTGGCCAGTCTCATAGCCGTGTGTGTTGTCAGCACACTTTGCCGTTTTGCATTGGCACAAACGGACAATGTCAGCGGTGAGCAATCGGTTTTCCTGCAGGAAGAATATGGCAAAACTTTTAATGCGCCGGATGCGTCCGAGTCTGATGTGTCCGTCTCTGCCCCTGCGCATGAGCCGTCGTGTATTCCGCTCCCCGTTGCGGTGAAGGCCGATGCTGGTCACAGATCGCTTCAGCTGCTGAGCTGGATGTCCATTGGCATGGGCGGTGTGTTTCTGATAACTGGGGGGGTTGTGGGAAAATATGCGCTGGAACTCAACGATGATCTCAGAGAAAAGTGTGCGCCGGACGGATGCTATGCCAGCGAATACGATCGCATGGATCAGCGGGATGCGTTGGCCAGTGCCAGTACAGTGGTTATTCTGGGAGGCGCCGCACTTGTGGTGGCCGGAGTGGTGATGTTGCTGGTGGACCACCGGCGATACCGGGCGAAAGGCGCGATCTCCACACGGATAGGCCCATCTGGTATCGGTTTGAAAGGGAGCTTTTAAGTGAGAAATCCAAAAAGCAGATATCGATGGCTGCCCCCGTCGGCAAGGAATCGCTTTTTACAATCTGCGATATTGGCGGCGCTGCTGTCCTGGGGGTGCAGCGCGATGATGGATGATTTCGACAGGCTTGGAGATGCACCGGATAGCGCCGACACCGATTCGGCCTCGGACACAGACACAGACACGGTTACGGACACAGCCGCAGACTCGGCCGCAGACTCAGCTACGGCGACAGCCACGGCCACAGATACCGCCACGGCCGCAGATACCGCCACGGCCACAGAGAGCGATACGATTTTCTGAAGTCTCCAGTTCAGGTGTCATTTTCCGCAATTTGCTTCAGATGGGATTGATAGGCGATTGCGCTGGGGGAGCGGGGTTGTTTTCCAGCCGGGGCAGCGTGATTTTGTTGCTGTTGTTATCTACGGCCACAAAAACGACGTTGGTTGAAAAAACGAGTTCTTCATCCCTGGACTCCGGATTGGATGCAAACACGTTGACCGAGTAGGTGACCGATGAACTTCCCTGTTTTACACATTCTGTGGAAAAACGCAGAATGGCGCCGATTCGAACCCGTTTGGTGAACTGAATATCGTCCATGGCGCGGGTGACCAGGGTGTAGCCCGGAAAATCTCTGGCCGCAGCCAGCCATGCGTATTCATCCACCCATTTTAAAAGATTGCCACCAAAAAGAAACCCCTGGTGACTGAGGTGCTCTGGTCGAACAAAACAGAACGCTTCCATGCACAATTCCTTTCTCAAACAGCCAATATGGATTTCCGGTATCAGCGAGTGCACGACCGTTGTAGTCATTAAATCTGATCAGTCAACGTGGGGGGGATAGTTCTTCCTGGAAGAGGATCAGTTGCGGCATTCGGCGTAACTGTCCAGGGGGATCGCGCCAGTTTTCCAGATGCCGTACCCCATGGTTCCGGCGGGGGGAGCCTGGCCATTCAGGCTGTTCATCGTGGACATCAGAATGACCGGCACGCGGTTGCTGTCTGTCACCATATCGGTAAGGTAGTCGCCGTCTTCACCGCCATACATCAGCGACCCCTGGAGGACATTGCCGGCTGCAATATCCGATAAAAAGATGTCAGAGGAACCGGCGTATGAATGACCGGCATACGGTCCGGTGCTTGTGCCGGCGACATAGAGGTGTTCACCGGCTGCACCGCCGGTGACGATGGACAGCTTCTGTATGCTCTGATTATCTGATGTACCGAAAAGACGTCCGGTGACAGTGGCAAGTTCAGAATTGAGTATTTCATAGTAGTTGCATTCCCCTGGACAATAAATGCCATCCAACTGTCTGTTCAACCCGGCACCCGCCATGTAGATATGCTGATTCACATCCATTCCCAGTGTTGGGTAGTGCCCGAAATCATTGACGGGATATGCCTTCTTTTCCAACCATTCGCCGCTGTCCGAAAACTTGAGCAGGTAAGCGATCTCCTGATTCTGTGATGGCATCCCGGCATCTTCGGGAGATATGGCCATATCTGCAAACACACCGGATGAATACCCCGCAACATAGACATTTCCCTGATTGTCCAGCGTAAGACCAGTAATGGTTTCTCCCGAGCGGTTAGCCGCAGGCAACCCCACATCCGGTACCCCGAAAATTCGGGTCCATTGGCGCATCCCGTCGGGGGAAAGCTGAATGACGAACGCATCAAACGCGATGGGAGTGGTGCCCATGGACCCCTCTTCAATCATCCCCGAATTGGTCTCCCCGTGAAAGCTGCCACTGGCAATACCGGTTATCACCAGATTTCCAGCGGCGCTGACCATTATATTTTCCGGATACACATCTCCTTCTTCAATACTCACATCCATGGCGTCGCCCACCGGATTGCCATCCAGATCCACAGTGTGAATTCTCAGAAATTTTTCCACCGTGTCCGTTCCGGGTTTTGTTACGCTGGCATACAGCAACAGTTGCTGATTGTGGAATACCATGTCAGCGATCCATTCAGTCTGTGTGACCGGGATGGTTTTACGGAACAGGATGTTGCCGCTGGCATCGAGCCTGTAAATCACCGGCGTGCCAGGATATGCGCTACCCGTTTCGTCCGTGACACCCGCGGCATACACGTTGCCCTGATTGTCCGCAGTCACAGACGTGATGTATTGGGTGTTGCCGGAATCAAGCAGCGTGTAATACTCACCCACCAGTCGATCGTGATACTCGTAACGGAATATCTGGTTATTGCCATCCGATGCGATTACATCCGTCTTGTCTGGTCCGAAGCCCCATATCTTTACAATGGGCAATCCATTGGCGGAAGTATTGTCCGACGACCAGTAGCTGCCGTTGTAAAAATATATTTTGCCGTCATCACTACCCGCATACAGATTGGAATGACTGGTGCCCCAGATGGCATATAACGAATCGAATGTGTACATTCCATCTGTTGTCCATGGGGTCCATTCCACTCCGTCGTATTGCAGCGCCTCCGCGCCCACGCCGAATGCAAAGATGTCATTCTGGTTGAATCCCCACAGGCCTCGCATGATACTGTTGGGATAGTACTCGCGCGCCATCACGGTCCATTCGCCATCCTCCCAGCGAAGAATGCGGGAAGATTGCGTGCCATACACCACACGGGGATCCGGGGCGAATACAAATGACAGATCTGACGTCTGGGCACCCGGCGCGACAGGGGGTGGTGTCAACGGTTCCCATACCGGCTTGTCCGGATTTTCTGCGTCAAACAGGGCATGAGTGGAGGGGACCACATGGTAGTGGTAGAACGTGTTGGCGCCCAGAACGTAAAAATCTTCGGTACTGTTGCCCCATGAGGCGCTCAGATCCGGGCCTGAACCGTCCTGCGCATAAAATGGGTTATCTTCGAATGGTTTCACGGTGCCAAGCATTTTGGAGTAGGTCAGTATGGTACCGGAGTCGCCAACCAGAACGATTTCAGAACCGGTATTCATCCAGATGTGATTTAGCGCATGGGGAACACCGGTTTCCAGGTCGGTCCAGGTGTTGGTGGTGAATTCGTAGCGCATGAGTACACCATTCTGTCCCACAATCCCGCCGCAAAAAAACACATCGTCCACATCGGATTTAATATCGTTGATGCGGAGCAATATCTCGTCTTTATGCGGATGCGCCATCAGGTTCCAGCCGGTAACCCCCTCCGGTACATTGCCGGCAATGGGGGGGATTTTTGCTCCTTCGCACTGGGCGAGCGCATTCCGCCACGCTTCGGTGAACATCGATGAATCAGTGTCGCTGTCGGTGGTGGCCGAATCAGCGGCAGTGTCGCTGCCCATTCCATCCGACCCGCTGTCCGAGCCAACACCCGCGGTCGTTTCCGATGAATCATCGTTGGGAATGCAGGAGGTCATCGAGCCAGCGGCAATCAGCGCCACAACAATGTGTACAGCAATATGTAATGGAGTGACGCTTGTGGAGGTTTGTTTCATGGGCTCTCCCTGGTTCAGGATACAAAAAGCAACATTTTTAATTCTGACTTTGTTTTCGGCAGCACGCAAGCGGGCGGCGAAAGTAATAGGCGTCATCCCCCGATTTCAATCGCGCGATATAGCGTTTGAACGCCGGATTGACTTTTCCCGCAATGTTACATTTTTTTGAGAATTTGAGTTGAATTGGGTCGCAAAATGTTGGAATGCCGTATTTTTTTTTAGCAATCCCCGAATCTGAGGAGGTTGAAAATTGTTTCGTCGAAGAAATGCTGTTACATTTCCGTCCCTGGTCTGATGCCAGACAGCCATCCCTGGTTTGATACCAGACAGATGATGAAAGCGATTTGAAACTATGGCCAAAACATATTCTGAAATCAACGAAAAGATTGCGTCCGGCAAGGCGGTGGTGCTGACCGCTGAGGAAATTATCGACTATGTGGATCGAAAGGGCGCGACAGCGGCCGCCAGAGAAGTGGATGTGGTGACCACGGCCACGTTCGGTCCCATGTGCTCATCCGGCTGCTTTCTCAACTTTGGTCATTCCGCCCCTAAAATCCGCATTTCAGAAGCATGGGTCTCCGATGTGCCGGTGTATTGCGGCATCGCCGCCGTTGACGTGTACCTTGGGGCCACCCAGCTGCGGCACAACGACCCGGCCAACATGTACTATCCAGGGGAATTCCGGTACGGGGGAGGGCACGTGATTGAAGAGCTGGTGGCTGGCAAAAAGCTGCAGCTTTTCGGTCTGTCCTATGGCACCGATGACTATCCGCTTCGGGAAATCCGCACCATGTTTGACATCAACGATCTCAATCAGGCCATAATGACCAATCCCAGAAACTGTTATCAGAACTACAATATTGCGGTGAACACCTCTGACAAACGGATTTACACCTATCTGGGAATCCTGGAACCGCGCATGCGCAACATGACCTATTGTTCCGCCGGGCAATTGTCGCCGCTGCTGAACGATCCCCATTATGAAACCATCGGCGTTGGCACAAGTGTCTGGCTGGCCGGGGCGCGGGGAATGGTGTACGCCGAAGGAACCCAGCATAGTTCCGAAGTGGAACGGGGTGAAAATGGGGTACCGGTTGAAGGTGCGGGGACCCTTGCCCTGACCGGGAATATGAAAGAGATGATTCCGGAGTTTGTGCGCGGCGTCTCATTGCCCGGTTACGGGGTATCGCTGGCATTGGGAGTTGGAATTCCCATCCCGATATTGAATGAAAAAATCCTGCTGCAGACCGCCGTGCGCGATAGGGATATCATCGGGTGTGTTACCGATTATTCACACGACTATCCGGAGAAAACCGGAAAAACACTGGCAAGATATAATTACGAGGAGCTGCGAAGCGGGGAAGTGGAATTGAATGGAAAAAAGGTGGCCGTCAGTGCCTTGTCGTCGTATTATACGGCGCTAAAAGTTGCCGAGCTGCTGAAAGCGGAGATTCAGAGTGGAAAGTTTCTGCTTTCGGAACCGTCGCGGTTGCTGCCGCAGAATCAATCCATGAAAGGCCTTCAGATAAATGGAGGGCAAAAATGATAGTCACCAAAAAAGCCTATCTGCATTTTCCGAAGAATATGACCGATAGACCGTTCATCTGTGAGCTGATTCGGGAGTACGGAATGACGGTGAACATCTTTCGCGCTAAAGTGACCCCCGGTGAGGGCGGTTATCTCTCCGTTGAACTTTTCGGAGAAGAGCAGCAGATGTTGCGCAGTTTCGATTATCTCCGGGAGCACAATGTGGAAATTCACGCCGGAGACGTGGGATTGATGTGGAAAAAAGACTCGTGTACTCATTGCACCAACTGCACGGTTCACTGCCCCACTCAGGCACTGCATGTGGCCAACCGGAAAACCCGCGAGGTGTTGTTCGATGAATCCAAATGCATCGAGTGCCTTGCCTGCATCAGCCACTGTCCGTTCGGTGTCTGTTCTTCCATCTTTTAACCTCCGGCATTCCATGCGCACTTACCGTCGATTTTCCTATAAAGACAGCAATCTCCGCATTGCGTGCGACCTGTTTGACGTGGTGGTGGAAGAAGTGATGGCCCAGCGCAAACAGCTCGAAAAATACATTCGGCAACAACCGGAATTCGTTACCGCGCTTACGCCAATACCGCTGTTGCCGGACGCTCCGGACGTGGCTGCGCGCATGGTGAGTGCATCTGAGAAAATCGGCACTGGGCCCATGGCTGCCGTTGCCGGAACCCTTGCCCAGATGGGGGCAGAAAAAGCATTGCAGGCAGGCGCTGCAGAGGCAATTGTGGAAAACGGCGGCGATTTGTACATTGCAGCCGCATCACCGGTAGTGGTGGGGATTCACAGCGGCGATGAAAAATTCGGCGATTCCCTGGCGTTCCGGATTCCGCCGGAGCAAGTGGCGATCTGTTCGTCGTCGAGCCGAATGGGACACTCCATGAGTTTCGGCAAATGTACCCTGGCGACCGCCGTGAGTGCCAACGCCTCCCTGGCTGACGCCGCCGCCACAGTGCTGTGCAATGCCATTCAGTGCGCCGGCGATCTCGAAACCGCCGTCGCACAGGTTGGCGCCATCGAAGGCATTCTGGGCGTCATGGCCATCATTGACGGCAAAATGGGCCTCTATGGCAACCTCCCGCCCATTGTCCGAAACACCGACCCCGCAACCGGAACCAAAGTCACCCGCGACCGCTACTCCCTGTCCGACTGACCCTCCAACCAGCCCCAAAACGAGGAGGCAGGGTGCATGTCGTGAAAACGGCCAATGGTGCTGGTGAAAAAAAAACGGAATGAATGTATTGGATTTTCAGGTATCTCGTGTGTCGTCCGGGAGGGGATGGAAAGTGGATGTACAATGGCCGGAAGAGAATTGATAGAATGGACGGCGACTATTCTGTGGGGATGCCGGGTGCTGGGAATGATTTACACAGTTCCTTCACTTCACTTGCAATGAGATTCAGCTCTGCTTCATTTTCAACATTGCTTGCGACCCGATCCATCCAGTCCGCCAGTTTTTCCATTTCCGGTTTTCCCATGCCGCGAGATGTCATGGCGGGGGTTCCGATGCGGATACCACTGGGATCGAACGGGGGACGAGGATCAAATGGCACAGTATTGTAGTTGCAGACAATGCCCGCCGTATCCAATGCTTTCGCGTAGACTTTGCCGGTGATATTTCTTGGAGAAACATCAATCAGTACCAGGTGGTTGTCTGTTCCGCCGGATACCAGTTTGAATCCCTTTTCATTGAGCTTCCCGGCCAGATGTTTGGCATTGGAAACGATATTGTGCGCGTAGGTTTTGAATTCCTCTGTTGCTGCTTCTTTCAGCGCCACAGCGATACCTGCGGTAGTGTGATTGTGAGGGCCGCCCTGCAGTCCGGGAAATACGGCTTTGTTGATGGCTTTGCGATGTTTTTTCTTCATGAGAATCATCCCGCCCCGGGGACCGCGCAGCGACTTGTGGGTAGTTGTTGTCACCACGTCGGCCATGGGCACGGGAGAGGGGTGGACCCCGCCGGCAACCAGCCCGGCAATGTGTGCCATATCCACGCACAGAATCGCGTCCACTTCTTTGGCCACCTCGGAAAAAATGTCGAAATCAATGATTCGCGGATACGCCGTTGCCCCGGCCATCAGGATTTTTGGGCGATGTTTCTTTGCCAGATCGCGCACCATATCGTAATCGATAAGGTGTGTTTCCGGATTCAGTTCGTACCGCACGGGGTTGTAGTACGCGCCGGTGATGCTGACTCCCCAGCCATGGGTAAGGTGGCCGCCGTGATCCAGGGCCAACCCCATGATGGTATCGCCGGGTTTGGCGAACGCAAAGTATACGGCGAGGTTTGCCGGAGAACCGGAATAGGGCTGTACATTGGCCGCTTCGGCGTCAAACAGCGCCTTCGCACGTTTTATAGCCAGAGACTCTATCTGGTCAATGTATTGTTGTCCTTCGTAATAACGCTTCTTTGAATATCCTTCTGAATATTTGTTCGTCAGCACAGAACCGGATACTTCCAGAACAGCCGACGATACATAGTTTTCAGATGGAATGAGCCGTATTTTGTCCCGCTGACGCGCGGTCTCTTGAATGACCAGCTCAGCAATATCAGGATCAGTCTTTGTCACGTATTCCATAGGAGTGCTCCTTGGCGGTATTGGTTGAAAGGATTTTGATGAATATTGCACGTCCGACAGGATTCGAACCTGTGACCCTCGGCTTAGAAGGCCGATGCTCTATCCAGCTGAGCTACGGACGCTTACTGGTCGGGGCGAAAGGATTCGAACCTTCGACATCCAGCTCCCAAAGCTGGCGCGCTACCAGGCTGCGCTACACCCCGAAAAGCACGCGGAATTTACGTTCATTTTGTTCAGGATGCAAGATCCTTTTTTAAAAAATCATTATTTTGTTTTCTGCTGGGCAATACTGATTTATTGGACCGAGGCAGTTTTGCGGGTTTCATGGCACCATTAATGTTAAATAAAAAGGTCGCCGCGCGGGAAGTGCAGAAAAATCTTGATCAAATTCAATTATTGTGCAAAGTGCGGTTGACATGCGCCAGGGATTGCGCATAATGCCACAGCCTTTTGAGGAACTAATTTTTTTGACATAAAGGATATCGGTCATGAGTGGAACCGTAAAGAAACTGTACGAAATTGAACAAGAGCAACTCCGAATTAATCCGCTTCCGGATTTTCAGGCGGGTGACACTGTTGGTGTTCACTACAAAATTCGCGAAGGTGAAAAAGAGCGTATTCAGCTTTTTGAAGGTGTGTGCATCCAAAGACACAACGGCGGACTTCGCAGCACTTTCACCGTTCGTAAAGTGTCCAACGGGATTGGTGTGGAACGCGTATTCCCGTTACATTCTCCGCGTATCGACCGTGTGGATGTGAAAGCCAGAGGGAAGGTGCGTCAGGCACGCCTTCAGTACCTGCGTGAGCGCAGTGGCAAGTCCGCCCGTATCCGTGAGCGCGGCAAGGCATAGGGCGATTGCCGCAAACGCCATCTATAGTCCAATCCCATTTTCTCTCCGTATTACTCGGTATTGTGTGCATCATTGGTGCAGGCTGCGCTGGCGGTGTGAGAAAATCCGATAATCCATCTGCCAATCATGTCTCCGTTTCGAAATATGACGATATTTCGAGTGCAGTTCTGTTTGAACGCGCCAATGCAAAATGTCGGCTCAATGCATCTGCAGTGGAGCTGAAATCAGCAGTTGAATACTATCAGGAACTGGCGCAGCGAGCTCCTGAAGTTACTGTATCGGTTGCACTTTACGACATTAGATGGCGAATGGCGAAGGCGATGTTTTTGCTCTCTGAGATACTGCCGGAACGGGACGAGAGGCTGGATTGGCTTGCGCGGGCAGAAGGGGTTGCGGAAATCGCCATTAAAGACTGTCCAGACAGCGTCGAAGGGTATTACTATGCGGCGGTGGCAAAGGGAAGACGTGCGGAGATTTCTGGAAATGGATTCCGGGCATTGAAGCTGGTGAAACAAGTTCTATCCCTGGGAAAGAAGGCTGTCGAAATAGATGATTCCTTCGTATTCGGTGCACCGCTGCGGTTGCTCGCCATGCTGCACGCGAAAGCGCCCCCATGGCCGGCGAGTGTCGGCGATATTGACCTTGCTGTGGAATTGGCGGAGCGGGCACTGTCCATATCCGATTATCCGATGAATCATCTCACAATGGCGGAAGTACTCATCGAAGACGATGACCTGCAACAGGCAATAAATGAGCTCGATCATGTGCTTGATGCGCCGTTGGATGACAGCAAAAACGCGTGGAACGAGACATGGAAACAGGAAAGGGCCGTCTGGAGACCGTATGCCGCTGAATTGAAACGCCAAATATCTCTGGAAGTAACAGACTGACTCAACACACTCCCTGTTGAACGTTACATAAAAGTAAGTCTTGCCGAATGACACACCTGTCGCCATGGATTTCGCTGAGGAATCTACTGATATTGATTCGGTTTTGTATCTGCTAATCCGCAATCTGCTGAAGTGGCCGATTTTGTGCAGTATCGGTGAAGTAATTTTGTATTTTCAAAAAATGATGTCAGACAACTGAACCCCACCTCAGTGAATAATCTCCCCTGAATCAATGGATTGTTGTGATGTTTTAATGGGTTACACCTTCTACAGGGGGCCGCGTACCGTTTACTTTTCACCTCAGGTTACCAATTTTTTTCGCTTGACACGATTATATTCAGTAGAATATATTATATAATAATCAAGAAACAGTATCTTTTTAATGGATTTCATTAAATGGTATATGCTCAGGAAACAGAATTACGAGGCTCCAAATTACTGACTTCCGGCGAAGTCGATGATTTCGAGTCCAAACATCCCGGGGGGATGACGTCCGCTGAGATCGTGAATGTTTTCAGCACACGTGGAATTCGATTTTCTGAAGCGACATTACGCAAATATGTTCAACAGGGGCTTTTGCCGCGCAGTCAGAGGGTCGGGCAAAAAGGAAAACATAAGGGTTCAAGGGGGATTTATCCCGTCAGCACGGTACGTCAAATCAATGAAATAAAACGTTTGATGTCGATGGATTATACCATCGAGGAAATCCAGAATCAGTTTGCTTTTGTAGATGGCGAGATGGAAGAACTGAAGCAGCTGTTGGATATCATTGTGAGTAAATTGGAGCAGAGTTTGGATGCTGCAGCGGAAGGAGGACTTGTCACGTCAACAGTAAACAGGCAGCTGGATGAGGCGAAACAGACTGCCGCGTCGTTGATAGGACAGTTGGAAACCGCTGTACGACAGATACGGGAGCGGGCGCACATTGCACGGGATGCGGTGTAGCTCCCGAACAGGAAGCATGCATGTGTGGCGACATGCACAGTTTAAACGGCAACAACCGGGAGGAAAGAAAATGGCAGACGTAGTAAGAAAACAGGAAGGCAAGCAGGAAGGTAAGAGCACCAGAAGGAAACGTTCCATTCGCGCGAGAACAATTCCGATAAAAAAGATCACCAAGGAACAGATTCGTGTTGGACGGATGTTATATCCGGAAATGGATTACGATAAGCCTGCCTGTCGCGCGGATTGTGCCACGGCGGAAAGACCGTGCCCGTTTGTCAGCTGCAAATATCACCTGTATCTCGATGTAAATCCGGAAACAGGTTCCATCAAGTTGAATTTTCCGGAACTGGAAGTCTGGGAAATGGAGGAAACCTGTGCGCTGGATGTGGCACGAAGGGGTGGGGTTACCCTGGAAGAAGTTGGCGTTATCATGAATCTCACGCGTGAGCGTGTGCGTCAGTTGGAAATGTCCGGACTCAGCCGTTTGGCCAATGTGGATGAAGAACACGGAACAGACCTGCGTGGATTTTACATTGATGAAAAATAGCCTGCGTTCAGTGCGCAGTGTGTCGGTTTCCTGGCGGAAATGAGTCACCAGTCAGTTCACGTGGTGAAAATTGCGACATCCGAATAAAAGCCTCCCACCGGACCGGGAGCAAATTGAAATTTCTGCCATTTATCAATTTGCAGGTATCTTTTTCCAGTGACCGAACCGGAAATTTTTGTTGTCTTTTTTTCATTCATCGATTCGCATACTTTTTTTTGTAGATGGTTAGATCGTCTGCGGGGTTTTTGCTGTATGCATCCCCAGATTTTTTCTTACGTCTTTTGCCATATCCGGCAATGCATCTATTCATAAAATTTTATTCTGTTTTATCTGAAATATATGGAAATTATTTCTGTTTTGTGTTTCTTTATGCGTCTTTTGACCTTTATTGCCTTGGATTGAATTTACTTCTTTCTCTGGAATTAAGCGAAATTGATGTTTCGCTGAGAGGTTATCCTGACCTTGAACTCATTGTATCTGGCAAACGAGACAGGGCAGATTCGATTGGCAGATATAGGGTACGATTCTGGTTTTGCTGGAAGCCAGAGCAGGCTTGGAGACACACGGCGAACAAATGGTCAGAGCGGGAAATACGTATGGCTGATTATGGATACCGTCGAAGACTACCAACCAAGCTTTCGAGGCCTGATGCCGGTCAGATTGCACCGCGCAGGCGGCTGTTTAAAAAAGTGGAGAAAGAATTGGCGAAAGGGGCCGTATGGATATATGGCCCTCCCGGGGTAGGCAAAACAGCCCTGATGGCCAGTTGGGTGGACCAGTGTTCATCGCGCCCGTTCTGGATGCAAATTGATGAAGGCGATAGTGATATTGCAACTTTTTTTCATTATCTGACGAAGGCGATACGCAGATTTATTCCCCGGGTGAAATTGCCGGCTTTCACAGGTGAATGGTTGGGTGCCCCCCGTGTTTTCGCTTCGAACTATTTTCGAAAACTATTTAAATGCAGAGGTATTCCTTCTGTCTGGATATTGGATGACTATCACACCCTGGAATTGGCATCGGCGGTTCACTCGGTTCTCGCTGAGGGATTGGCAGAACGACCACCGCATATTCAGTTTGTTGTTCTGAGTCGCTCTCAACCTCCTGCAGAATTCTCCAGATTGATTGTACATGGGAATATTCGCATCGTAGAGCCGGGCATCCTGTTACTGACCCCTGTTGAAGCAAAATCGCTGGCTGCATTTTTCGGCTGCGGCGCTGAACAGAATGAACTGGAACGGTTGCGTAAAAGAACAGATGGGTGGGTGGCTGGGTATGAATTGTTGCTGACCGCTCATCGGGATTCTTTTGAGAATACAACCAACGACAACCTTCTGTTTGATTATTTTTTTGAGGAAGTATTCAAGCGCATTGACGAGGCGGGTAGGCTGTTGCTGATAGCCACGTCAATTGTGTCTGATTTTACCGAAGCCTTTGCTGTCTCACTGTCGGGAATCGATGACGCGGGTGAGATGCTGCATGGGTTTGTTCAAAAGAGTTGTTTTTTATATCGTCTTCATGGCACCCGGAATGCGTATCGGTTTCATCCGTTGTTCAGGGAATATCTGTTCAATCTGGCGTTGGAAGTTTTTGGTCCGCAACTGCGTTCTTTCAAGATTCGCGCAGCAGAATTGCTGTGGAAGGAAGGGCGGGAGGAGGTTGCTGTTGAATTGGCCTGTCAGGTTGAAGAGTGGGACCTTGTGGAAAATTATCTGTTGGAAATGGCGCCCCAATTGCATCGGGATGGCCGTCTTGCGATTATTCAGACAATACTCGCACGATTCCCTGAGGATAAACTGAATCACAACCCTACTTTGCAGTATTGGCTCGGGATTTCTCTATTTCAGAAGAATTCGCCAGCTGCTTTAAAGGTGCTCGAAGCGGCGTTTCACTCATTTGATAATTCACATGATATTTTCGGGCGCGCGCTTGCATGGTCCGCTATTTCGGAATTCCTCATATTTTCACTGGATGAACTCTCCGGGCTTCAGTACTGGATTGGTCGTCTGGATGAGGTCCTCGATGATTTTGAACTTTTCCCTCCAGAGATTCAAATGAATGTCGCAGCTGCAGTGATTGATGTCCTTGCACATTTTCTGCCGCATCATCCCGCTCTCAGAGACTGGACACAAAAAGCATTTGATCTGGCCATCCTGGGGTCCGGCGAGATTGAAAAGCGATTTCATCTGGTGCGGGCACTGATGTTCTATTTTGGATTCTGGGGCAACAATCAGCCTCTGGCGTATCGATTGCTGGATGAGATGGACGATTTCGCGACCATGGTAGACCCTTTCAACCGGTTGCTGTGGTTGATGGCGAAAAGCTATATGTACTTCAATGCCGCAGAACCTGGTCGATGTATCGAAGCGGTGTCTGAAGGGCTCGCCGTGGCCAGAGAGTCGGGATTTCATCACTGGGACGGCGTATTACTGGGAATTGGCGCCATGGGAGAATACCGTCTGGGAAACATTGATATTGCGGTCTCATATTTTGATAGAATGCGGGTGCACGTATCGAGCTGGCGGCAATCCGGAATCAATGGCCAGCGGATATGTGAGTACTTTTTTCACTATGTGGCTGCTTTTCGCGCCCGGGAAAATCAGGATTATGCTGAAGCGCGTAGACAGAGTGAGATTGCGCTCGGGATGGCAAAAGAGAGCGGTATGCCATTTATACTGTCGGCTACATATATCCTTCGTGCACTCTGCAGAGATGGCGACCATGACAGGAAGGAGCTGGCGGAAGCATTGTGTTGGGGACAGCGAAACAGACATGCTGTTGTGGAAACATGCAGCTATCTGGCGTTAGCGTATCATTGTATTAAAACAGAAAACGTCACCGATGCGATGGGATATCTGAAAACTGGATTTCGACAGTCCCGGAAAACGAAGATTATTAACTATCTGCTTGGTCCATTCATGATGGCAACGCTCTGTCGATTCGCTCTCGAACATGGGATTGAAACAGAGCAGGCGGCATTCATCATGCATAAGTTGGATATCTCTGCACTTGATGCGGAATCGTGCTCTGTGTCATCGAAAAAGGAGTTGTCTATCTACATGCGGGCGGGGCGGCTGTCTATCCTCCGCAACGACCGCATGTTGGCAGTCCACCGGAAGACACCGAAGAAAACAATTGAGCTGCTGACTCATTTGGTAAATGCTGGTCCGCGGGGAACGTCTCTTGAAAGTCTTGCCGATACATTGTGGGAGGATTCTGATGGTGACCGGGCTGTACAGGCTCTACATACCGCCATTTATCGCCTTCGCAAATATCTGGGCGATGCCTCATTTGTTCTGTTCTATGATGATCGCTATTTCCTGAACTCCGAAAAAGTGGTTGTGGACTGCTGGGAGAAGTGATTATCGCCGAGGGGACAATCAATAACCTACTTTTAAATTGATGGTTCGGTTTACCGCGGGATTTCGCCATCGTATTTAACATCGCTCCATATTGCATATGGGGTACCGTATTTTTTTTCCGGAGAAAAATGCAATCTGTAAGTCATTTGTAAGTGGCATTCTGTACGCTCTGTTCTGGAGAATATCCCGAATTTTAGTTTGTGACTGTGAATCCGCGTGGCGCAGCCATGCAGGAGAGGTGCATCTGTGCGTGTTTCACAGGCGACTGATGAATCATTTTTCAGGAGATTTTTATATGGAACATGCGCGTCGTCCGGTGACTGAATCGTGTTTGATAATATTTACAATGCTCGTAGGGACACTACTGGCGGGCTGTGATGGAAAAGGCAGTAAGAGCAATAAGGATACCGCAACAGATTCAGCCACCAGTAGCGATGGAGATTCCCTCGATGGCGTGGGGAGCGATTCAACGATACTGCCGGGTGAGACGGGTGCAGCGTGTGTGGTTGAAACAGACTGTGTATCTCCGCTATCCTGCATAGCAAGCAAATGTCAACCGGTGGGGTGTGAAAGCGGGCTGCTGGGGTGTGCCTGTGGAAACGGCGGCGCGTGTGGGGCGAGCAGCAGCGGCATAGCGTTGCAGTGTGTGGCTGGCGCCTGCGTGTATCCCGATTGCAGCGCAACAGGGCAAACCGGATGTCCGTGTTTGCATAATGAAATATGTGCGAATCCCACAGATGTATGTGAGGACGGTGTGTGTTTCGCTGGAGAATGCATTGTCGGTCAGTCGGGATGTGCCTGTAATGGGGGAACCTGCGCCGATGGATTGATGTGCAAAGATGGAGCAGTATGCACGGATGCAACCGGGTTTCCAGGTGGCTTCTGTCTGGCGAACAGTGCCTGTTATGCGGGTGCCAGATGTGACACTGTCAACGGCAACTGTGTAGCGTGCGCCCCCGGGAGTGTCGGGTGTCAGTGCGCGTTTAATAATGCCTGTGATGGGGATATGTCGTGTATGGCGGGAATATGCGTCACTCCAGATATGGTTCCGCCTGAGAATCCGAAATGCTATACCCCGTGTCTTTCGGACCTGGTATCGGAAACCGAATTGCGTACCTGTTCCGCCGATGGACTTCTTGATGGATGCATCAGTGACTTTCAATGCGCGGACGGATCATGTCTTAAAGAAGGAGAACAAAAGCCAGTTTGTTCCAATGATTTGGATTGCCCATTTTTTCAGACCTGTCTGATGGGCAAATGCTACGCCAATTGCGAAACCAACAGCGATTGTGCCACCGGTCTCGGCTGCCACAATCGGGTGTGTCGGGTGCCCTGTCGGACCTCAGCCGGTGCGGCGCCATGTCCGGGGGGAATGAGTTGTGATACGCTGGATGGTGAAAACGGATACTGTATTTCTGTAGCGCCGCCATCCACGACAACGCAGCTGTTGCCCACCGGCGGATTTACACTCAGCCGCGCCATGTTGTCGTTTACAAACATCAGTGTGACCGATGATTTTCAGATTCTATCGGACAGTGAGTTCAAGCAGCAGTTCACTGTTCGTAAACTGCGGCACACGCTGCATATGGCCGACGGCACAGTGGAACGGGTGGAGGCGACAAAAGATCCGGTCACCGGTGAGTACACCGAATGCAATGCGGTGGCCGGCGAATGTCCGCTGTTCTGGCTGGATATGATCACAGGCGATAACTCCACCCGCGACGCGATACTGAATGCGACGGCATTGCCCAATTGCACCGAAGACAATTGTCCAACAATTCAAATTGCCAATGCCGGTGGCAGTCCAGGGGTGCGCTGGGAAGGTGATCTCGAAATTACCAGTCCCAACGGTCGCGCCACGATAACGCTGTCATATGTTGAAAGACCCGAGGGACAGTGGATTGGCACCATGTACTATTTTGGAAATTTTTCCGATGCCGGCTTTGACAAGTGGCGGGCTCGAGCGGACTTGAGCGATGTGTCCGATGTCAGCAATGGTCTCATTCAGCGTTGGGGCGCATTGCGCGCAGGCAGCATGACCGATGGTTGGGAAGAGTTCAAGGCGGTGCTCACGGCCACCCGCACCGGTTCGTGGAAATTTGGTGAGGTGATTAAAAAGTGCGAGGCGGTCAACGGCGCTGGTACCCGTGCTGCCTGTTATCCGTTTTCCAATACGGCGGGAGTGCGCACCTATGTAAATGATACAAATACATTATCCATTCCCACCGGGTTGAGTGAATTCGGAATCGGGATGAATCTGCGGCTGTCGTCTGCCGAGGGAACCTTCCTGGAAGGACGCATTGAGAGCAGTATTGCCATGCATTATGCGGGAAATCCGGCAGTGACGCTGTCATTCGAAAAGGATCCGTCCGCATCGGACGCCTGCGATCCCCGCGTGGCCACGGATTGCTTGGTGTATCTGAAGGATATGGAAGCCGAAATTACTGTAGGTGGCAGGTATCTTACCGATGAGACTGCCGACTGTGGTCCGGGCTACACAAAAGTCAAGTTCCCCTGGCTGGTACGCGAATTCAAAGCACACACGGCGCAGGATCCGGAAACCAATCAGCTGTATCGATACGAATGCATGGACAATGAACTGCCGTTCGACGTGGCCCAGGATGCCGATTTGCTGTCAACCAATATTTCCCTGGCCCAGGCCAACCCTGTGCCCGACGGATTGCCCAGGCCCCGTTCGCTTCAGCTGATTGATGGCGCACTTGTTAATCAGACAGACCTGTTCATTTTATTCAAAGAACATTTCGACTCGTTTGTGGGGGGCACAACTGAGGCGACCGGCGACAAAGGAATATCCGCCTACGGCTACATGATTCTAAAAAAGCAGCCCGTGGATTTAAGTACCAAAGACGAAAACGGCGACGGCATTTCAGACGCCTTCCAGGGCAATGTGCCGCCTGCGAAGTGGGCGAAATCACCGGACAGTAAACTGGGGGTAACGTGTGATGCGGGGTTGTTGCTGGAGATGGCGGGCGTGGATGAGGTGGATACGGATAATGCCGATTCAGTGGTGGCAACACTTCTGGATGGGTCTGCGCCGATGCCTCAAGAAAACGAAGACGGATCGGTCACCAATCCTGACCCACTCATTTCTGACAGTTCAAATCCAGCGGTGAAAGTGCATTATCTGTGCGAAGACACCGGTATCTTTGATGGTGGCTATGGGGATGACGGGAGTGACGGTGCGTTTCGAATCCGATGCCCGGAAGGCAGCAAGGTTACCTGGTTTGTTGTGAAGGAAGGATCAAATATTACTCAGGCGAGTATCGCGCAGGAGTCTTGTCATAGTGAAGAACAATTGTCGTGTGAAACGGTTGCGGTACCGTCCAATTGTGAAGAAGAGACCTGCCCGGCCGAGGAATATATTCTTTCATGTACCAACGGTACATGCGATCAGGTGTTGAAAAACTGGGTAGCAGCAGGAACCAAAATCGAATCATGGGAACCCTATATCAGTGAGACAGGGTCGCTTGCGGGCTCAAGTGCCAACGAACTGCTCGATTTGAGAGCAGGAAAACTATTTTACGAAATCAAAGACACAGAACATCCGTTTCTAAGCCTGAAAACTGAAATTGAAAGTGCATTTCGATATAAAACGCGATTTAAAAGTCGTACAGGTGCACAGGTTGGTTTTGCGCCCGAAATCTGTGTGCCGAATTCGGATCAGATACCCTACTGTTACGAACCCGATGAGATTGAAAACATACGAAAACGAGTTGATTGCCTGGTATCGATTTATTCGAACGATGAATTGTATGGCAGTCTGACAACCGGTGAAAATAGCATCCAGAGTAAGTTGAATGCTTTTTTAAGAGAAAGCTATAGCAAGCAAGCCAATATGACCATCGGCGGCCGGGAGGGCTTTGAAAAGCTCTACGCTGAGTTGATGATTATGCTTGGCGATGAATCATTGACGTCTGCGTTTGGTTCCAGATTCGATTTGGCAGGCGCAAATGGCGCATCGTTTGAAGGAGATTTGTTCGAGGAAAATGGGATTAAATTAGATGGGATTGCTGGATTCGAAATGTACCGGCTATATCAGGCGATGCAATACTACCAGCTGGTCCTGGACAGATTATTTTTTGCTGGCCCCAATTTTACCCATGCATTGTTGCGAAACGAGTCCACCGTAACTGAAACCAACATTGTTTCGCCTGAAATTGTGGTGGAGTACCTGGATCGTCTGATTCGTGCCTCTACTCAAAAGGCGCGCACCATCAGTGAAATTTCGAAAAGTTATCAGTATTTCAATATGCCTGACCTTGCCCGAAGGGTTATTGAGCGCGCATATACCGCCACCTATCTGGAATCGATTATCCTGTCACGATTGATGACCAACATTTCAGAAAAGTCTTCTTCACAATATAAGCCGCAGATTGAAAAAACGATCGAGAACGGACAGCGCGCCTATAGAATGGCACTGCTCGATATGAAAGATGTGTACGGTGCCATTACCGACGATATTAACTATTTTGGTTTTGCTCCTGATTATGTTCCGTTCCCTGCGCTCGACACATCCAGGGTTGTTGATGTGAATGCATTCGATATGCTTATGGAGACTGCCCTGACAAAAACTGGCGTGGCAAAACAGCGGGAGCAGGCGGCGCTGGAGTCCAATCGCAGCTACAACACGGATGCAGCGTCCTTTCAGGCCGAACTCGTGAAAATTAGAAATAATTATGAAGCGCAGTTGGGTGATATTTGTGGAACGTTTGAAGGTGTTGACGGGCAGATCTATCCAGCAATCCGAAAATATGCAGACATGAACGAATTTGCAGCACTCTTTGGTGATCCATGTGGGCTGATGAACAGCGGCCAGATATATTCGTCTTTCGTTGAGCTTCAGAGTTCAACCTTGCAGCAAGAAATATATATGACTCAATTTCGAAACATATACGAGATGATTGATGTCGAGGTAGAGACGGCCAAAAAGCAATGTGATGTAATTCACGGCATTGCTGACTATCAATATAACAGCACTAGTAACATCTCTGACTTGGAGGAGGATATTGAAAAAGCAGATGAACGCAAGGAACAGTTGATAGCTGCGATTAATGCACGATCATCAATTGCCAGAGCTGCGACATGTGTATTTAGCATGATGGATGGCGGCGCATCCTGCCTTAATCTTAAAAAAGATGTATTGATTGATATTGCAGCAGAGGCTGCAATCGTCGGAATTGGAGAATGGGCAAAAAATAAAATAGAAGCCAAGGAGGATGAAATTGCCTCCATTCAGATAGAGACTGCGAGGTGGATAACCAATCAGGAATGTGAAAGACTTAAAATTGATAGCAACGCCAGAATGGCAGAACGAATACTTCAGCTGAAGGAAATTGAACTTGAGAATGAGCGCGCTAACAAGCAAACTCATGCCATTTCGTTTAAAATTACAGAGCTTGTCAATGAGGGGAAAAGACTTCAATCTGAGCAGGAAGAAACAGAGCAACTGCTTATTAATGTTGAATCTGCGAAGAATGATCCCAATGTACGAATCTACAAAAATGATGCCATTATTAATGCCGATATCGCGTTCAATGACGCCATCCGGGCAGCTTATAGAGCAACGAGGGTATTTGAGTATTACACCAGTCAAACATACGCAAGAAAGGACCAGCTATTCCTTATTCGTATGGTGGGATCCGGAGATTACAATCTCGAAAATTATCTGATGCAGCTCGAAAATGAATACTACGATTTTCAGGAACAGTTTGGAAATCCTGACGTACGCGTTGCTGTGCTCTCTTTACGCGATGATATCTTGAATATTCCGATATTGGATAATGAAGCAAATCCCCTTTCCCAGGAACAGCGTATCACCATGATGAGAGAAAAACTGGCAAAGGTTGAGCTGCTGGATGCCAATGGTCATCTTGCGCTTCCTTTCAGTACGCGTATCGATGAGTTATCTCCTCTGACTGTAAATCATAAGATCGTGTATGTCGAAGCAGACATTGTCGGATCGGATGTGGGGGATACGCTTGGCCGGCTTTATTTACGACAGAGTGGAACCGGCGTGATTCGGAATGTTTCGGATGAAACAGATTATTTTGTTTTCCCGGAACATACTGCGGTAATTGATCCGTACTTCAACGGAACCAAGCTGTTGTCTCCCGAAGTGTATCGCAGTTATCGATTCATGGATAGACCCATGGTGAATACCTTCTGGGAGATGTTGATCAATCAGCGGGATGAGCAGGTGAACAAAGATATAAACCTACAGTCGCTGACGGATATCCGGCTGTATGTCTATTACACAGATTTTACCCTTTTTTAAAACCATGAAAGGAAAGCGAATATGAAAATCATTCTTTGGCACAGGGTTATCCTATTGCTGCTTAATGCAGCACTCATATGGGCATGCAGCGATAATCACAAACACAAGAATAACGATACTGATTCAGAAAGCTCAGAAGACACTGAAACATTCGATTCGAGTGATACATGGGTTTATGACTCCGCAACGAACGAAACGTCAGATACCCATACAGGAAATGACGTAAGTACCGATGATTCTGTGACAGGCAGTGACATTGACACTGCCAGCAATCCTGACAGCGCCTCCAATGATAGTGATATCGTTGACACAGAGAGTGAAAATTCAGATACCGGATGCATTCCGGGTACGCTGGGGTGTGCATGCGATGCAGTTGAAATATGTGATGCCGGGTTCAGCTGTATTCTGGGTACATGTATGAAAGCAGAGTCGTGCACCCCTGGAGAGGTAAACAGTATTGCTGGAGTTTGCAAAGACAATTTCAGAATATGCAAAGCAGAGGTGACGGGGTTCACCTGCGGCGACTGTGTGGCAGATGCGGAAGAAGTAAATGGCGTGTGCGTACTACCCAATATCTGTGGAGATGTTGAGTGTGGCGCTAACGAATATTGCGTCAGGTTATCAGCTGGTTCAGCTCAATGTACACCGCGTCCCTGTGCCGATAGAATACAGGCAGAGAACACCAGTGGTCAGTGCATTACCTGCGACCGCTCTTGTGTTGTGCCGGGCGGTACAGGAAATATCTGGCCGTATACTGATTTGGGTGACACCTGTATTTGCGAAACCATTGACGGATATTTCACCAAGAATGGTGGTGATGCGGTCCCTGAAAAATGCGATGCCGACGGCGATGGATGGGTTCGCGATGACGTAGTGAGTTCTGTGTTTTCGGTAGACAATGCGCTTGCTGCAAATATGCGATGCAATGTTCGATATATCGACAGAGTCATGCTTGAAGATGAATATGGAATATCGCAAACAATACGGTCATGTAAAAAAGAGGGTCTTGTAAAGGACACAGGCGAGACCACTGTTTGTACTGAACCTCTTCCAATTCCTTTGGTCGAAACCAAACGGAATGATGTGGATGGAGAACTTGTGAAATATCCAGACCATGCGCCGGCATATGGCGGTGAAGCGGGTCGTTTCTTACACGCAAATGAGCTGAATGCATTGACCAAGGGCTGCATGACAAATCTTGCCGATTATAACGATGACAAAAAGGAAGACATTAATGAAGTGCAAGTCATGGTGGAAAACGCAGAGTCATTTTCGCCTGAATTGCGGTTGAAGAGCTTTACGTATTTCATGGAGTTGTACAAGTCAGAATATCAGCTTCCTCTTTCCGGTGAATACGGCAGCCTGAAGATAACGGAGAGGTCGCGTTGTGATATAAACGATTTTCCATTGCATTATGGAGACAACCGTCCCTTTAACACCACGGATGAGGAAACCTATTGGCGCAATTGTTATCGCAGAAGAGATCCTGCGTTTGAGATTCAGCGTGAACAAAAAAGTGGTACCCCCGGATTCGATTTTGCGCAATGGTCTCCATGCAGCGGCGAAAATGATGATCCCAACAGTGGGTCATGCATCGCTGCGCCCCCAGCTCATCGCGATGAAGATGCCACGTATTGGGACGTTAACAAGCAGCTGTTGCGCAGACACGGACTGTGCGAACTGGAAGGCTATCTGCCTAAGGATGGGATCTGGCGCGGTATGCACCATCACAGTCAGTTCAGATGCGTCAGTGTAACAGAGGAAACACCAGCGGCTGACAGTTCCGAAAGGCATATATCTGATTTTACAGGAGGAAATTCGGCGAAACTTGTGTTGAACAAATGCCGCGCGAAGGTGTGCACTGAAGAAGATGCAGAGTGTGAGGAGTCAGACGTGCCCTACGATGATGAAACACAACGCCCAATTATTGAATGCGACGCCGGACCTGACTTTGCGAAATCCGGAGAAGTAGGGTTTGCTGCGAACACATATAGAGAATACGACGCGGGTCCGGATGGATATGCAGGTGGATGTATCGATGAGGATTCTGAATGGAATTATCTTTGCCCTCCGAATGAGTTCGATAATGTCGATGATATTGACGACAATCCTTTTGGGCGATTCAGTTGCTGGTGTACCCAGCCAAGATTTATCTGGGCGCCGGAAAGTATCGACGATGCACCGAATCAGCGTGCAGTATTGAGATGGGCTGATGAAAACGGCAGTACAGAAAATACAAGTCTGTGGGCGCCTGATGATCCGCTTCCGGATACTGATAGTGAGAACTGTCCGGCGTTGTAGCAGTAAGAACACAGAAGATATGGTTTTAACTAAAAGTACACAAAGAAGGATAGGACAAAATGAAAACCAAAAAAGCATACGAAAATATTGGTGAGAATACGAGTAAAAAGGAACAGATTGTATTGGCTGTAATGGCGGGAGAAAAAAACATTAATGAAGCGGCGCAGGAATACAATGTAGCTTCTCAAGAAATTGAATCATGGAGAGAAATGTATGTGGCTGGGCTGAGGAAACAGCGGGTACGTCGAAAGATTATAGCTACCCTTTTTGCTACCAAAAGGAAAAGACTGATAACGATTTTAGCAGCATCCATTTTGGTTCTTGGCATTTCAGGTGTGGTTGTCGCTCAGACTACAAGTATATGTGCCGACCATGATGAAATCATTTGTTTTCAGGAAAACTCTCCAGCGAAAGCCAGTGATGTGAACAACAACTTTGCAAAGTTGTATGGTTGGTTGAAGCAGAAAGTTGGGGAAGTGGGAAACAGTAATATTTCCACATCTGGCAGCATTACTTCAACAGCTGGAACTGTAAAAGGAACTCAAGTTGTATCAACAGGAAGTATTACAGCAACAGAAGGAACAGGACTCATTAAAGGGAAGAATCTTGAAGTGACCGGAAGCATTACTTCAACATCTGGTACTGTAAAAGGAACTCAGGTTGTATCAGCAGGAAACATTACTGCAACCGAAGGGACAGGAATCATCAAGGCGAAAACGATAGAGGCAACAGAGAAAATTATCGGAAGCAATTTTATGCTTAGTGACAAGTCAAAAATTTCTATAATTGAAGCGGGAACAGTCGATGTAACCCCTGGAGATGGGACAATTGCCGGGTGTGGTTCAAGCACAGCACAACAAGGAAGGGTCACCTTCGTGTCTCCGTTTACAAGCCGTCCGGTGGTTGTGCTTACGGTTGACGAATCACTTTCGGGAAATGGTGGTACTCATGCAAGGATTCAAGATCTTGATAGTACGGGCTTCTCATGGGTGAGTTTCGTACCCGCTAAAAATGGTAGCGTCGACAACTGCGCGGTTGAGTATGTGCATTGGATAGCAATAGGTAAATGAGACAGCGAAAATGTTGGTCGCGAATCACTTGGAGGAATTCCCAGCAGTAAATTGTTGCGAGGGATAAACCAATCAAATCAGACAGAATTTGATATAACAATACACTCTATTACTATGCGCTGGAGGAATAGTAATGATCGGGATATATTGGTGCTTTGATGTTCGGCCTATCTTGGTGATATTTATTCTTCTGTCTTGTTGTAGTGAAAATCATGATGATAAAGATGTTGCATCAACCGATTCCAATGCAGGAATTCTTGATTCGAATCAGTCATCAACATTGGATAGCGACTCTGTTGATGCTGAGTTGAAACAAGTCACCATCATGTCAGAGACAGCTCGCTCATGTGACATATTGTTCGACACCGGCGCAATTTCGGCGGATTCGGTTTTATTTTCCCCCACCACTCGCGGTGTCTACATCAACCGCTCACCGAAACTCGCGATCTCTATTACCACCGCCACCGACGCCCCATTTTCAGACGATGCGGTGACCATTGAAGGCAATCTCAAGAGTATCACGCTGGAGAAGGCGGTCTGTTATGATCGGTTGGGGAATGAGATACAGGAGGAAAGTGTGGTGTGGCGATGAGGGGGTGTTTCTTGAATGTCGTATCGTTCCCTCTGGAAACGAAATCCCCCCGGCCCCCTTTTTCAAAGGGGGAGAGAGAAGTGTCCTCCTTGAAAGGGGAAAAAATAGAAGGTTTCCCTTTGAGAAGAAAGAAGGAAGAAGTTCCCCCTTTTTCAAAGGGGGTTAGGGGGATTTTGACAACGAGTGATTGGGATGGCGTTGCAGTTCAACTTTTGGTTGTTGTTTTGGTGTGCTTGATTTTTAGTACTGTTGCCTTCGCCGAAGATAAGTCGGCCGTATCTCCCGCACACATCAAGCTGCCGAAGGGGCCGGGGTCGTTGGATGGGGTGGGGGAAAATGTGGAACCCAATTTAAATATGGGGCTGATGTCTTATGGGATTCCTATCGTAGTTCCAGGGGGATATGCAGGTCTGTCCCCTTCGATGCGCATTTCCTACAGCTCCGGGAGTCCATCATCGGTGGTGGGGATGGGGTGGAACTTTACGTCTTCGAGTATTGAGCGGATGACGTCGAAGGGGATTCCTTTTTACAACCGGGACGATCGCTTTGCGGCCAATGGATCTGATGAGCTGGTGCGGGTGAGTGATGTGGCCAATGTGTATCGGGCGCGGTTTGAAGGCGGATTTGTTCGGTATACTTGGGTGGATGTAGATGGCGGCGGAAAAGAAGGATACTGGATAGCTGAGTATCCCGATGGGCGCATTGGCTACTTTGGGGCGAAAGCAGATGGCACGACTGTACCGGAGTCGCGGCTTTCGGGCGACATGGGAACGTTCAGATATGCCATGGTGGAGATGGTCGATACCCTTGGGCACAGGATGGCGTATGAATACGAAAAAATTGATGGGGCTCCCGCATTGAAGCGAGTGGGATATGTTTGGCGCAATGGAACGCCCCGATACCAGGTGGTGCTTGAATACGATAGTCGGCCCGATGTTTTAAGCGACGCCAAACCTGGGTTTGAAACCTTGCTCAGTGTTAGGCTGACCGGCATTTCGGTACTGTCCAGCGACGCGCAGCTGAGGCGTTATGCCCTCACTTACGAAGAAATTGGTGGACTGTCGCGTCTTTCGCGGGTGGACACCTTTGGCATGAACGACGACGATGGCCCATTTCCTGTGGTCTTTGATTTTGGCTACACCGGGGGTGCCGGGCACAGTTGTGCGTTGGGTACGTGTGCATCCCCTGAAATACAAACCATCGCTGGCGCCAGTGGCGTGAATATTCAAACCGGCGCTGCGGATCTTGTGGACCTGAACGGGGACAGTCTGCCGGATATTATTGATACGTCAACACCCAGACATACTGTTTATCTGAACGAACGATTCGACGATGGGTTTCAAACCACTCAGCAGATTGCCGCCGGGACTTTGTCTCAAAGTGGCAGTATGGATTTACGGGCGGGTCAGGTGCGCATGCTCGATGTGGACGGCAACGGTTTTGCCGATATGGTGGATGCCGAGTCAAAACGGGTGCTGTTCAATCGGGGCAGCGGTGAATGGGAAAATAGTGGGGTGTTTGATAATTTCACCATGCCTAACCTGGCTGAAGACCAAAATGCCAGACCCATGGATGTGGATAATGACGGATGCATCGATATTCTCCACTGCGATGCAGATACCTGCTGGTACTGGCAAAATGACTGCGCCGGCACATTTACCCTGGTGGAAAAGGGCGTAACCGGAGCTGGTGGCGGGTTTTCCGAAGGGGCGCTTCAGCTGGCCGATATGAACGGCGACGGGCTGCAGGATTTGGTGCGTATGGCAGCGGACCTGGTGGTGTACTGGTTGAACTTTGGACGGGGTCGATGGAGTGACGCTCGGGAGATGGCTGCCGTTCCTTCAGGGGTCGAACTGGGATATCGACTCACTGATTTAAATGGAGACAGCCTTGCGGATCTGGTAAGGGTCAGTGGCAACACGGTGGCGTTTTCGCTGAATCAAAACGGCAGTCAGTTTGCCAATGTTGAGACCATCGAAAGCTCTGCCTCCCTCAATATTCCCGAAGTAACTAACGATGTCAGCGTGCGCTTTGCCGATATGAACGGGAGCGGATCCACTGATGTGGTGTGGATAGACAGCTCCGGCGCCATCACTTTTCTGGAGTTGTTTCCAGAACGTCCCAATCTGCTGTCCAGCGTTTCCAATGGCATCGGCAAAGACATCTTTATTGAATACGGATCGACCACCGAACATATGGCCAGAGATGGTGGCCCAGCGGCGTGGCGGTATCGCATTCCCCATCCCATGCTCACCGTGGATGCCATTCGCGTTCGGGATGCGCTTTCGGGTGTGGAACAGGTGCAGCGGTTTCATTACCGTGACGCATACTGGGACGCCAGCGAAAAGCAGTTTCGCGGATTTGCCGAGGTACACATGTTCACCGATGGCGACGATACCGTGGAACCCCGGCACGACGTGCATCAGTTTAATGTGGGGTTTGATAGCGATGGTCAGCCGGACCCCTATTACAAGGGATTGCCCGAGCATCAGATGGTGTTCAGTGGTGCAACCGAAAGTGCCATTGAAGAATCGTTTAGCACTTATGCGCCCTGTGAATTGACGGATGTGCCTCAAAACACTGTGCCGCCTATTCGTCACATCTGCCAGCAGGACACCACCAAAGTTGTAAAGGAAGGGCAGAGTGAAGACCAGTGGGTCACGCTTCGTGAAGCGTATGCATACGACGGATACGGAAATCGCACCTATGCTGTCAATTACGGTGTGGTCAGTCGGGGCGGCGGTCCCTGCCCACCGTGTTCCGGAACAACAGACGATTATGGTGCTCCCTGCGGGGCGGACTGCAGCGGTGACGAGGCATTTGAACAAACCGAGTTTATCTCTCCGGAAAATACAGGAGGGCAATGGATACTGAATAAACCCGCACAAAAGATAGGCTACGGTAAACCCGACTCAGACCGCTATACTCAGGAAGTATATTACTACGACGGCGCCCCCTTTGTGGGCCTGACCTATGGCCAACTGACCCAGGGGCTCCTTACACGTTCGTCGGTTCGGGTGAACACTGACAACCAATTCATCGATACTGCCCGCAGCCAATACAACGCCCATGGTGCGCCTGTTGCGGTCATGGATGGCAATGGCAATGTGCGCACCCTCGCATATGATGCCGATAGTGTATTGGTCACTGACGAAACGGTACAGCTGGAAAACTATGCACTGAACATGTCGGTAGCCTACCATCCGGTGCTGGACCAGGTGGTAGCGTCGAGTGGCTGGTACATCGGACAGGCGGATGATGCCCGGATGACCCGGTATGCCTACGACGGGTTTGGACGTATCACTGGGATTGCCGCCCCCGGGGACTCGCTGGATACGCCTACCCAATCTTTTGAATACGACATTGCATTGCCAGTCAGCCGCATCGTCACCAGAGGCCGCAGTGCCACAAACGGGCCGGCCGATCTGGAAAGTGTGCAGTGCTTCGATGGTTTGGGGCGGGAGCTGCAGTCCCGTACCCGAGTCGAGGAAGGCAAGTACCAGGTATCCGGGTTTACCGAGTACAACTCCGCAGGAAAGCCCAGCTACGCTTTCTACGCCCATCTGGCCTCAGATGACGCCTGCGCGGTAACGGCACCCAATGCTGCGGATGTGCCTGCAGTGCTCACCCAATACGATGGCACCGCGCGGCCACGTCGTGTCTTTCACCCGGGTGCCGCCCCTGATGATGAATTGTCCTACTCTGAAACAGTGTATCTTCCCATGGAAACCCGTGGGTTTGATGAAGCCGATGTGAATCCAGTCAGCGGCCATTTCAATACGCCGCTGATAACCAGAGTGGATGGTCTGGGGCGCACTGTCGAACATGTACGCTATTTAACGCCAGACCAGCCCGTGCCGCTGCGATTTACGTATGATGAGTCAGGAAACCTCAAGGGATACGTGGATGTCCACGGCAATCAGAAGGTGCAGACCTATGATTTGCTGGGCCGGGTGCGCACCGTGGATGATCCCGATACCGGGCGTACCTCATTTGTGTACGATAGCATGGGGAATGCGGTGGCCGAGACCGATAGCCGCGGCGTCACCATCCGGCGGAGTTTTGACAAAGCAAACCGCATTGTATCCGAGTGGGAAGACGGCAACGATGAGGCCACCCGGATACGCTATTACTACGACACACACGCCAGCTGTGAAAACTGCACCAACGCCGAGGGGTTGCCGGTGTCCATCGTGTATCCCATGGCAGATGAATCACCGGCAATGGGCATTGATTTTCTGGGCTACGATCAACGCGGTCAGCAAACCTGGTTTCGCCGCGACATGGGCCGCCGTAGCTTTGAGTTTAGCACTGTTTTCGACAACGCCGGGCGGGTCACTGAAAAACACTTTCCCGGGGATATGTCGCTTTCTTATCAGTACGACGGCGCCGACCGACTGGTGGCGGTGCCGGGAACGGTGGCGCAGGTCACTTATGATTCGAGGGGACTCAACGAAAGCGTGTGGCTGAGCAACGGCGTCAAGACCACGTACACTCACGACAACCGGCTTCGTCTTGAAACACTGAATTCGGTGTTGCCAACCGGGACGCCACTGCAGGCGTACAGTTACAAAAGGGACCCCGTTGGAAACATTGTCAATATTACAGATGATGCTGCCATCGACGGCGAACGCTCTGCCAACGCCCAATACAACTACGACGCCTGGTATCGACTCACCGGCGCGGTGCTCGACCAGGGCCGGGCTCACGAGGAGTCCCTGTCGTACGCATATGACGAAATCGACAACATTGTCAGCAAAGCCTCAAGTCTGCCCAATACCAGTCGCGCCCACGTGGGCACCTATACCTATGGCGAAGGCACTGCCGGCCCCCATGCGGTCACCACCGCCGGCAATCACCTCCTCACCTACGACGCAGCAGGAAACGCGATTGCCTACAACAGCGACACCTACACCTGGGATTTCAAAGGCCGCATGTCCCTGGCCAGTCAGGGTGAAAAGGAACTGGCGAGATTCGACTACGGCCCCGGCTTCGATCGCGTTAAAAAAACCGAGGGCACCCAAACCACCTATTACATTACTCCCGAGTTTGAAGTGCGAGACGGCATCGCCACGTTGTACGTGCTGTTAGGAAACGAACGCTTGTCCAAAATAGAGAAAGCAATCCCCAACGTATCCGCCCTCCCCGACCTCGCCCCCCTCACCCAGGACGCACAAGGCAATGTCACCTCAACCCCCGACAATAAAATCACCGCCGCTGACGCCTGGGCAGTTCAGGCATCAATCAATGGCACATTCTCTTTTACGTCCCAGCATGATGACCAGAAGATCACCGAACTCCTCACCGCATCCGCACGGCGCATGCTCGCCAACCTGGAAGACACCGCCACCAAACAGGTCTTCTACCACCACGACCATCTGGGATCAGTGGCCGCAGTAACCGACGTCAACGGCACCCTGCTCGAGCGCCGAACCCAATACCCCTACGGCCTCGACCGAACCCCCAACTACCCCTTCAACGCCGACTACCTCTTCACCGGCAAAGAACCGGATAGAAGCACGGGACTGGTGTATTTTGGGGCGCGGTATTATACAGCGGTGCTGGGAAGATGGATGAGCGCGGATCCGCTATATCTGACTCAAAACACTGAAAAGAAAAAAAGTATCACGGCTTCCCCTAATGTATCCTTCAGCTATTCCCAAAAATTGAGTTCGGGTAGCAACGCTGAGTCAAACTTTTTTTGCGCATCCTGTTTTAATAGAAAATTGTATTCTGGGAATTCTCCCAATAACCGAGTTGATCCAAACGGTTTAGATGACACTTATATCGAAGGAAGTATGAAAATCGTCACACCATTCGGTGGAGCAGTTTGGGGTTCAGGAGCTGTGTGGGATGATGACAATATACTTGAATCTGCAATTTTTGTGGAATCCGGAGCCAATTTGCCGTTTGAGGTGGATAGTAAAAGTAGTGTTCCGTTTAAAGTAAACGTTCTTGGTGCAGAAATATCTATGGGAATAGCTCTGGGTAGGGTCGCACGAGATATCGAAGGAAGTTCAACATCTGTTTCAACACCCACAAATATCCCATATGTATCTTTGGAAGCCAAATATGACGACGCCGGTATAAATGGGGCTGAGATAAATGTCGGTTTGGGTGGTGGTGCATCGCTAATAAAAAGCAATACTGAGCCAGTCATTACCGGTAGGGATGTAATGCAAGCCATGTTTGGATATCTCAACGAAATCAGTTTCGGAACATTCCCACCCCAATTGTGAGATCACGGAGCGTTGCGTGACGAGTAAAATTCAAGCAAAATTCAAGGGGTCGGTACGCGAGAAAATGATTTCAGGAATGATTTTAGGGACGGAATGATTTTAGGGACGGTACTCGATTTCTTGATTTACGGTTGCTTAAGTGGCCGGTACTCGGGGGATTTATGAAACGGTGTATGAATCTTAAAGTAGACCACGTAATTTTGTTGATAAATGACGGGAGAATAGAATGAAAAGCATCATCAAACCAACCAATGAACAAAAAGCGGCCGCCGTCATGGCGGTGGTAATGGGGCAGCAGAGCACAGCAGAAGTAGCTGCTTCGCTGGATGTCAGCATTGATGACGTTGAAAGTTGGCGCAGTCAGTACTTGAAAAATATGGCAGGCGTTTTTGACAAATCAGCGCCTTCTTCATCTGTATTAAAACAGCATCGCAGGCTGCTCATGCCCATAGCAATTGCATGCGTGCTGCTGCTCTCTGTGGTATCTGCCAAACTATACTCGGCGGTAACAGACCCGGCGCCAGTTGACTGCAAAAATGATCCCAATTACGACCTTGTCTGTTTTGACGCCAATACGCCCGCCAAAGCGAATGATGTTAACTATAATTTTAAAACGCTGAATGATAACGTTAATAACAATTTTGATACCCTGAACACGAACGTTAACAGTAGACAGAAACGTGTAACGGGAACATGTGGAAATGGCAAATATGTCCAATCAATAAATGTCTGCGCTCATGATGTCGAGGAGTTCCACGATGGCCTATGCTTGTTCGGCGGTCTAGCCGGTTAGGAGTGTGAAATGTCTCGCACTCATTTTTGGCTTCGCAAAATAAATTTCAGAAGTCGGGAGATACTCGCGACGAGTCTAATTCGATGAGCTCATTTTGTTTAAATTTACTGAATGGGCGGACTCCCCCCCAAAGACATCTGAGTATCTGAGTATCTCTACTTTTGACGGCAGCAAAGAATCCGGACGGTTTTATTTGTTCCATGGCCTCCACAGGTCCAGGTATTATCACCAGTGTACATATTGTGACTGAAAATATTTGGCTCTGTCGTTGCGTCACAACCACCGCTCTGAAGAAAAAGTTCTGGATCACATTTGCAATCCACCCAATCTTCACCTCTACACTCTTGCCATTTGCATCCCGTTGATAGAACACCATCGACCTTTAAGTCCTGAGTAATTATATTACTTTTCACAAGTAATTTATCGATCACTACCTCTCCTGACGTAAAACTGGAACTCGACATTGAACCGTCTGCAGAAATTGTGCCTGTACTGTGAATCGACCCTTCATTGTTGATATTTTTCAAATCTTCCACTTGGCCGGTTTTACCCTCTAGCCATGCGAGGATCTTGGTGAAATTTGCGTTTACTTCACTTGCTTTTGCAGCTGTATTAGAACTAAAGCAAAAAGGGAATTTAGGGGAACAATTACTCGTCTCTGCGAATACGATACCACTCACGATCAGCGTTAGTGTAAACGTTATCAGTATGCTCGCGACTACACGTTTGACCCGAGTTGTGTCTTTTCTGAAATGAAATTCTCCTTTTGCATGGTTGCGATATCCAGCCACGAACATCTGCCTGCCCAGTTCAATTTCCTCAACCGACAAGGCGTAATCAGTTGCAGCTTCGGACACGCTTTTTTCCCCAGCCATGACCCCGAGAATAGCCTCAATTGAGTTTGATTTCGCGCTATTTGATTCTTCTGTATCATTTTTGTTCATTCCAAAACTCCTTATTTAAACAAAACAGTCTTCAGACTTTCTCAATGGTGAATAGACATCATCTGGGCATTGCGCGCTGGTGCCGTCGCATACTTCTGGTAGATCGGTTTCGGTTACGACAGCGCGACAAGTAAAACCTGCTTCCCGGAATACGTCTTCGGGACATTCCATTGAAACACCGTCGCATGCTTTGGGCGAGTCGCATGAATCTACATCCAGCCTGCAAGGATAACCGGCTGGCTGTACAATATCGACAGGGCATTCTTTGCTTACCCCATCGCAGATTTCTGGCGCATCGCAAACTGTTATTGCTGATCTGCAAGGTGTGCCTTTCGGCTTTACCGAATCAGCAACACATTGAGAATTTATTCCGTCGCAAACGTCAATTTCATCGCAGGCACCTGTAAAAATCGCATTGCATGGTACACCCGCCAATGGTTTTGCATCTGATGGACAATCCATAGAAGTAACACTGCAAGTCTCTTGTATGTCGCCTGCACCGACCGCCGGTCGGCAGATCGTATTTGCGGGAAGCGTTTTGCAAACCCAAGCACGTGCTGAATTAGATGCCTGTTGATCAACTGCGCCGCAGTCACCACATGGATTAAAGTCCTCATCAGTGGATCCACTGCCATCGCAGTTGATACTTCCGAGAATAACTGTCGTGATGAATGCAGTGTTTAGTAATAATTTTTCTTTGGTCATAGTGTTAGCCTCTATAAATCTCAGTTAGAAACGAATGTCACTTCATTGTCAGCCGACCTCATTCCCATTTAAAAGGGGATTGCTCTCTCATTTTTTACCAGCATGAATTTGACAGACAATTACGTGTTTCTTATGCCAAGTATAGCCAAAGTCACTTACATATTGATTACATATTGAGATATAATTTGTTAAACGGACGTTTAATTTTTCCAATTCCTGATATTGGCTATCGGGATACTTGAGTTCTCGACCGGTGTATGAAAGGGATGAATGCAGTTCGCGTGGTTAAGGGGGTAACTGTCAGCTGCGCATTGGGCGTTGCTGCCGTCACATAATATCCGCAAACAACTAAGTCTATTGTCCCCATCTATCCACAAATATCTTTTGTGCATTCAGGGAAAATCGGCTGTTCGAGTATAAAACGAATGTTGAGTCTCCCAGATATTTGCGCAATCTGAATATGGCAGTATGCAGGGAGCTCATGGCTCTGTCACCGTCTGCATCTGCCCAGAGA
>JBNKCR010000121.1:0-73859 GCA_050287845.1 Polyangia bacterium | reverse complement strand
CCCCGCACTCGCGTGGTTTCCCCAGCCATACGCTGCGTCCCAGTTGTCCACATCCGTGTCGGTGATTGTCCCCGCCGCTGACGCATCAAACACCGGGTCGGATTCCGTGTACGACGTCAGATACCCCGCACTCGCGTGGTTTCCCCAACCGTACGCTGCGTCCCAGTTGTCCACATCCGTGTCGGTGATTGTCCCCGCCGCTGACGCATCAAACACCGGGTCGGATTCCGTGTACGACGTCAGATACCCCGCACTCGCATGGTTTCCCCAGCCATACGCCGCATTCCAGTTCGTTATCTGAGACGTATTGATGGAGGCCGCCGGGGAACTGACAGACAGAAAATTATCGTTAATCGCGTCCTCGGTGAGTGCCCCGACCTGACTGCACCGAAACGCTTCATACGCAAAGGGCACTGCAGCAAGACGAATACGATTCATTTCCTCATCGTCTTCCACGCTGATTCCCAACCAGATTTCTGCATGGTCAACGAGCAGTGAAAAATCAAGGGGAGCACCCGAGCCCAGGTACACCGAAAACAATCCGTCCGTCACATCCACATCCAGGAATGTATCGACCCACAGGGGTGTCCCACCGCTCTGGACCGAGTACAACGAAAATGTGATGTCCACAAATGCATCCAGCGCAACACCATTGGAATCCGAAAGCACCCCCTGGATGGGATACCGTCCCGGAACAACAGCGATTGCCGGGCTGGTGAATGCAATAGTCGATACAATCAGCACAATTGTCATAACTATTTTTTTCATTTTTCGTTCCCCCTGATTTACGGTTCGCGCACAAATGCGCCCGTCCCGATTGAGACAGTAAAGTTTGTGCTGTACACGGTAGCGGCAGCCATGGTTCCAGCGGTCAATTTCAATTGAAAATTGGCAGATGCCGCGTATCCGCCACCCACGACCATTGCCGGGTAGACAAGCGCCGCGGCATCATCGGTCCCTACCTCCGACGCCGTTGCCGATTCTGATTCTGATTCTGATTCTGATTCTGAATCCGTTGCCGCCTCTGATTCCGTTTCGGCTTCGGTTGCCATCTCAGTGTCGGTTGCCACCTCAGTTTCGGTTGTTATCTCAGTGTCGGTTGCCGCCTCTGATTCGGTTTCGGTTGCCACCTCAGTGTCGGTTGCCATCTCAGTGTCGGTTGCCACTTCAGTTTCTGTCTCCATCTCCGTTTCCGTCCCGGGTTCAACCTCCGTCTCCGTGCCTGTTTCCGTCTCGGTTCCAAATTCCGTCCCGGTGCCTGCATCCGTCTCCGTGTCCACTGCCGTCCCGGTGCCCGATGCCGTCTCCATATCCGAGATCGTTTCTGTATCCGACAATGAATCAGTGGCGATGGTCGAATCAGTGGCACTGTCTGTCAGCGAATCCGATACCGTTGAACTGTCGCTCTGAGACGCGGTGTCTATCGGATCCCTTTTTAATCTGCCCTGGGTACAGGACATTACAGTCAACAGCATCAGCCAGATCATGGAATAGCTTGTAGACCACTTCACGGATCGCTTCATGGACCGCCTGGGTGTCATTCGCGTGGTATATGGCATTCGCATAAATTGCCTCCCTGTGACAAAACCATAAAAAAAACGCGGAATACTGGAGGAACATCCAAATGAGAACTTCAGATAGGTAATTGAGTACGCTGATAAATCGACTCGTACGCCGGAAGCTTAATAGGGGGGTGTCATTTTTCTGGAATAATTACGATTTGGGTAGCATCGTACCGGTCTGCTCATACCGCAGGTGAAACTCAAACGCCCGGCTGAGAACCACCGGTGTATGCCTGGAGGGTGCATGCTTCAGACCATATTCCAGATATTCCTTCAACAGCGGCCTGTAATCCGGGTGCGCACACCGTTCAATGATATGTCGGGCGCGATTCACCGGCGACATCCCCCGCACATCGGCCAGTCCCTGTTCGGTGACAAATATTTTGGTGGAGTGTTCATTGTGATCCACATGGCTGACCATGGGTACCAGGGAAGAAATGGCTCCCCCCCGGGCAGTGGATGGACTCATGAAAATGGGAAGATAAGCGTTACGGGTAAAATCGCCCGACCCTCCGATACCGTTCATCATGTGACTGCCGAGAACATGGGTGGAGTTGACATTGCCGAAAATATCGAATTCCAGGGCGGTATTCATCGCCACCACCCCCAGTCGGCGAATAATCTCCGGATGATTTGAGATTTCCTGCTGTCTGAGCAACACCTTGCTTTTAATCAGTTCCATCTCCCGTTTCAGCCGTTCCTGACAGGGAATGGAAAGGGTCAATGCCGTACCGGAGGCAAAAATCAATTTGTCGTGATCGATGAGGTCGAACACCGAATCCTGAATCACTTCGGTATACAGACAGATAGACTGCATTTCCGGTTCTCTGGCAAGGGTGGCCAGAACCGCATTGGCCACGTTGCCCACTCCGGACTGGAAAGGCAATCCTTCGGGCAGTCTGCCGTGATGTCTTTCGTGTTTCAGAAATTCCACCAGATGCCCGGCAATGGTCAGGTCAATCTCTGCGGGTTCCTTGAGTGGACGGGTGCCATCGGGGGCATTGGTTTCCACAATGGCCACAATTTTATCTGTGGGTACCGCCACATAGGGTATGCCGATGCGATCATCCACTTTATATATGGGAATTCGCTCCCGCATCGGTGGGGCCTTGGGAATGAAAACATCGTGAAATCCCTTGAATCCGCTACCCAGATAACTGTTCAGCTCCACAATGATGCGGTCCGCCATCAACAGATACGAGGCAGTTGATCCGCCAGACGTTGAAAGATAAATGTGGCCCTCCGGCGTCACATCCACCGCATCCACCAGGGCGACGGTGGGTTTTTTGAGAAAACCGGAACGAACATATTGAGCCACATGGGACAGATGCAAATCCGAGAACTCCACCGTACCGTTATTGATGGCGCTGCGAAGATCGGGATGAGACTGATATGGCACCCGGTGGGATAGCGCGTTGGCCCGGGTCAGTTCGCCATCCATCTCGTCGCCGGTACTGGCACCGGTATAGAGCGAAATGGAAAACGGCTCCCCCGCGTCGTGAAGTCTGCAGGCCTTGCGGGCTATCATTGGTGCCACCGCTTTGGGATACCCGGAGAGGGTGAACCCGCTGGCGCCGATTACGTCGCCATCAACTATCAGTTCCGCCGCTTCTTCAGCGGTCATCAGTTTCTTCTGCAGAGTCGGATGCATGTTCTTCCCGAAGAACCGGTCACCGGTACCGATTTCGTTTTATTTTCTGATATTCCAGTTTATCGCCGGGTACCCCCGCGCGTTCCTCAGCTCGATATCCCAGAGCCACAATGGACGCCACGCGAATGTCCGCAGAGATTCCCAATATCTTCTGAACCGCCGCTTCGGCAGTGCCCCCGGTTTCGTGCTGCCGCTTGCGAACCTGAATCCAACAGCTGCCAATATCCAGGCTATGGGCCAGGTATTGCAGGGTAATTGCGGCAATGGCACAGTCTTCCACCCACACATCGGAACGGTTTTCATCGGCCAGCATCGCCACCGCCAGCGGCGCGTCCTTTAAAAACGCGGCGCCATGGGGCTTGCAGGTGGAAAGTGCGTCGAGCAGGGCACGGTCGTCGATAAAAATAAATTCCCATGGTCGATTGTTTTTTGAAGTTGGTGAACGGAGCAACCCTTCCTGAAGCAGCCGGACAATGGATTCCGGCACAGCTTCAGGTCTGAATTTTCGAGCGCTTCTTCTATTTCGTAAAATATCCAGCATTTTAATTTTCCAGCAAATGATGTTTCCGAGGTCCGCGGCATCCGGGGGATACCGAAAAGGCTATTGTGCCACCCAGTCGGTCAGCGTGCAGGCAGCGCGTTGAACTACAGTAATGGTATTGTTCGCGTCTGAAACTTCCGGAACCATCGTCACATGCTTGGCGGCGGTTTTTTCCCCGTTCTCATCCACATACACCTGAAGGGAAAATGATTCCGCATCGGCGTACTGGGAAAGGGTTTCAGGGCTGGATGCTTCAAGCACATATCCATTGTTGCTCCCCGGCATACGCAAATCAGCCGTTAAGGTAAACGTGGCGCCATCGAGATCCACATCTCCACTTTCCGTAACTTTCACCTGAAAAATGGCCTTGCCGAAATCGTCACATTCCGCCTCTTCCACGTCTTCATACATTTCAACATTGTTGGCAATCGCTTCGGTGATTTGAATCCGGGCGTCCTCATCCGGCGTCCCCGGACAATCCAGGGTGACCCGCCAATCCCCGCCAAGGGCTTCGAACAGACTCACCGCGCGCCGCTGCTCCTCAGACCAGCTCTGGGCATCCAGTTCAGTGAAGAACACGGTGGACAAGTCTTCGCAACGCTCCGGTTCGTCATATCGTTTGGTCCCGCACGACGCCAGGAGCAACGTTACACCCAACAACAGCATCTGTTTACAATCGATATTGTTCATTCACTAACTTCTGCGTCTTTCAAGGCAACAGGCACAATACCCATCGACTGATGCCTGCTTATCAAAAAAATCGTGTAATTAAAACCGCTTTTCATATTTCCGCAACACAACAACATCAGACGACCACCTTACATTCCATTTTAAAACATTTTCGTCCATAGTATAATTTTTTTGGATTTCCCGACGGAGACCGCCGCTATCGCTACATCAGAAGGCGAAGTATAGATGACCAACTCTTCCCCCGCACCCCAGCGCATCCACATCCTTCTGCATCGGCCCCGGTGGCATCGACCGCTTCCAGGCCACTGTCTGTTTCCGAGTCACTGTTTCCGACCGCTTCACTGGCCGTATCCCCCGATCCCGTATCCGGGTGCTCCGTCCCCATGTCAGTCCCCATGTCAGTGTCAGTATCCACCACAATTCCGTCGCCTGCGGTTCCGAATTCAAAGGCGCCGAGGTCCATGGCGCTCTCCCGTTGCCGGTATCCCATGGCGGTCTCCCCGTTGAGATAATATTCCCGCTCAGGCACCTCCCCCAGGCTGGCATCCGCCATGTTTCGCACCCCGGCATTTTCGGTCAGGTAATAATTCATATTTGCCATATCCACGAACCCCGGATTGATTCCCTCCACCGAGGCGGTCACCCAGCGCACTGCGGTGCCGGTACTCAACCAGTTTGCCGCTCCGGTCACCGACCAGTTGGACATGGCTTCATCCGCCACTTCCACCACGGTCCCCATTCCGTAAATGATGTTGTTGTAAAGCGTGGCATGGGTATCGATGGAATCGTTTCGCAGATTCAGCAGATTGTGGGTGCGCCCCGGCTCCCGGGGAGTCCCGATGATGGTGTTGTAGTACAGAAATATGTTCATTTCGGTCATACCCGTATCTTCATCGCTGTACAGAGCAAGAATCTGACTGGCGTTTTCCGGGGTGCCCTGAATAATCACATTGCCCATCAATGTCATGTGCTGGGCCGTGCCGTCACACAGATATTCGCAGCTCATGATGTCCCCCACGTAGTTGGCTGGATGGGCCAGCCAGTTGTATTCAATACGGGACTCGGCCGCCCGAACGTGGAACAGCTGTCCCTCGTGGGAATCATGGTTGTAGCAATACCGCATGGTGAACCGGCCGCCGTAGATATAAATATTATGGGTGGGATTTCCCCCCTCAAAAGTCTTGCCGTTGTCGCGGAATTCACAGTGTTCCACCACCAGGTTGGTCGACGCGCCGGTGAGTCCGTTGGTGTTCGATTCAAACAGGCAGTTCACCAGTTTCACCGGTCCTGAATTCACTGCCCGGAATCCCGCAGATGAATCATCCCGGCAATTGCGAAAAACGATTCCCGAAATTTCGTAATGTGCACCATCCGGCCCAATCTGCCAGCACCCCCGTCCCCGGTCCCCGGCGGTGTAACTGCCCGGTGCATCGCTCACCGGATTCTGCTCATCGCCGATAAGATCCCACACCGGCCGGTTGTTCGGATCCTTTGCCCGAATCACAATGGGACTTTCCGCCGTACCTGCATTGTCCAGATGGACGCGAAACCGATACGTGCCCGGCGCCACTTCCACCACGTCGCCGGCCTGTGCATTTTCAAGGGCAGTCCAGTCATCATCGGGGGTCACGGTGACCGTGGCGCCACTGACCGGTGCGGTAATGAAAATAATCCAGGCCAATGTCATCAGGGGGGGACTGTATTTCATGGTGTATCTCCTGTGATTGAAATATCAGCATACCACGGAAGGCAGGGCCTGCAGCACTTCCGGGCCCGATTCCGTCGGCATTTTCCATTGACGGAGGTGAATAAATAAATAAAATGGCACCAAAATTCTGGTTAATTCTTGTGATTGCGGTTGACTTGAATACAATATAAATTCCTGTAAACAAAATTCACAGAAGACAACACATACATCAGGAGGCCAGGAAGTGACTGAGTCCAGAAATGAAAAAAAGGGACCCGCATCAGATACACCAAAAAATGATAAGCGGCGCAAATTTCTGCTCGCTGCGGCCGGTGGCATCGGTGTGGCCTGGGCGGGTGCCGCGGCATACCCCGTATACAAGTATCTCGCTCCCCAGCCGGTTCCCGATCCGTTCGGTGAAGAGGGAAAAGCCCTGGTGGATCAAATAACACCGGCAGATGTGGCCAACCCGGGAATGGGTAAAAACGGTGGATATGCGTCCAGAGGACTGATTGTGTTTCGCGACGGAGAAGGTGAACTGAAGGCATTCGATTCCAAGTGCACCCACGCAGGATGCAACGTTCAGTTTCAGGGAAACGTCATCCACTGCAACTGCCACGGCGGCGAGTACGATTTAACCGGAAAGAATATTTCAGGCCCCCCGCCGAAGCCGTTGACCGAGCTGAAAGTATTCGTTGACAACGGCGCATTGTACGTGTCCCCCATGGAACCGCAACAGAAGGGTTGAACAATGGACTATAAACAGAACCACATCCCCGCCGACGCAGAAGCCGCCTTGCCTGCCGCGGATACCCGCATGGGAGGGTTTTACCGGGCGCTTCTCAAACGGTATCCCATCTGGCCGGTGATTCAGTTTTTCCTTGGAAAAAAAGTACCGGAACACAAACACTCCGCATGGTACATGCTGGGGGGAATCGCCCTTTTCTTTTTTGTGATTCAAATCATCACCGGTATCCTGCTGATGGTGTACTACAAACCCGGACAGCCCTGGCAATCGGTGAACCGCATTGTAATGGAAATTCCCTTCGGCGCCCTCATCCGCAGCATGCACCACTGGAGCGCCAACCTGATGATTCTCACGCTCTTTTTGCACATGTTCTCCACCCTGTTCATGAAGGCATATCGCGCGCCCCGGGAAGGCACCTGGATTACCGGATTCATTCTGCTCACACTGGTGATGCTGTTCGGATTTTCCGGCTATCTGCTGCCCTGGGACGATCTCTCCTTTTTCGCCGTGCGCATTGGCGTGTCTGAAATGGAGAAAGTGCCGGTACTGGGAGCGTTCGCCGCCGGTCTGGCCAGAGGGGGTCCAGATGTGACCATGGAAACCATCGGCCGATTCTATGCGCTGCATGTGGTGATTCTGCCACTGCTGGTGCTGGTGCTCATCGGCCTGCACCTGCTGTTCATTCAGATTCAGGGGGTCAGTGAACCCGACTCGTTTGCAGCCCTGCCAGAAGACAAAAAAAAATACCGCAATTTTTTCGGCGACTTCATGATTGGTGAAATTCCCGTCTGGCTGTTCATGTTCGGGTTGCTCATTGCACTGAGCGCCGCCATGCCCAGAGGTCTTGCGGCGGAAGCCAATCCCATGGGCGCCGCGCCGGAAGGCATCAAACCCGAGTGGTATCTGCTGGCCCCGTATCAGACGCTGAAACTGTTTCCCGGAAAACTGGAGTTTGTGGGCATGGCCATGATGGGCCTTGCCCCTCTTATGGTCATCGCCCTGCCGTTCCTGGACAAAGAAGTCCCCTCCGGCAAACGCGGTATCATGATAACCAGAATCGCTATTGGTGGTCTCATCGGATTTCTCGGGATGACCATCTGGGGACTCTTATCATAAGGAAGGAGGAGACAGATGAATTATCCCGTATGGAATTTACCCATCCTTGGTGGCTCCCTCGTGGTTGCCATCATTGCTATTATTCACGTACTCATTTCGCACCTGGCGATTGGCGGTGGCGCATTTCTGGCCATTGCTGAAATCTGGTCCAACCGTATTGCGGATGGAGAACGCGTGCGAAAATGGCTGCACAAATTCGCCACGTTTTTCCTGGTATACACCACCGTGTTCGGCGCCATCACCGGTGTGGGCATCTGGTTTTCCATTCAGCTGGCCAGCCCCGAGGCAACCAGTCTGCTGATTCACCAGTTCGTCTTTGCCTGGGCCACCGAATGGGTCACCTTCATCGGAGAACTGACCATTCTCTACCTGTATTACTACGGATGGAACAGCAACAGTCGCGGAATGCAGGTGTTTCTGGCCGTGGCATATTTTGTCATTGCATGGTGCAGTCTGTTCATCATCAACGGCATTCTCTCCTTCATGCTCACTCCCGGGGCCTGGACCCTGGAAAACAAAGAAATTGCCTACGGCTTTTTCAATCCCGGGTATACGCCGTCGCTCATTATCCGCACCATGACCATGCTGCTCATCGCCGGTCTGGCAGGCATCCTGGTGGCTACGCGCGTTCATGATGACGACGAATTCAAAACCCGCATCATCCGCTTCTGCGCCAAATGGGTGATACCCGCGGCGGTCATTGTTCCCCCCCTGGTCATCTGGTACTGGTCCACCCTGCCCGAGTCGTCGCAGAAAATATACGAGGCAGGCGTTGTTGGCGTGGCCGGCGGAACACTGTCCGGCATGGCGCGGCATTTCTGGCTCGCTGTGGTTTCCGGCGCTCTCATTGTCATTGGCGTGGCCGTGGCCGCATGGAAACCCAGGTCGGTCCATTTTACCACCGCACTGTCACTGCTGCTCATTGCCCAGGTGGGGATCATGGGCGCCGAGTTTTTCCGGGAAATGGCGCGTAAACCCTATGTCATCAGCGGTGTGCTGTATTCCAACGCCCTATGGAAAGACAAGGCGGAAGACAAAGACTACATGGAGGAGTCCTATCTTTCCCACGCCAAATGGGCGCCGGAGGTCACCCCCATGACCAATGAACACGGTGAATGGATATATCGCCTGCAGTGCGCCACCTGCCATACCCTGGACGGGTACCGCAATCTGATGACTCGCACGGTCCAGTGGTCGCCAGCGTTCGGCGTGCGCTTCCTGGGAGACCTGCCGGCCCAGGGCGTGATGCCGCCATTTCAGGGCACCCTGAAAGACAAGGCGGCGCTGACCTCGTATTTCATGTCGCTCCACGGTCAGAATGTCGCGCCGGACGCCGTTCTGGAAACTTACGAAAAAGAAGAAAAGGCCAAAGCAGAAGCGATGAAAGCCAGCGCGAAGGAGGCCAAAAAATGAATATCACGCAACTGATTGCAGCCACTGTGGCACAGGTTCCCATGCCCAGTCACGATCCGCTGGGGTATCCCGTACCGGCCATCCTGCTGCAGATACTGTCGTATTTCACACTGGGCCTTCATTTTATCGCAGTGAACTTCACCCTGGGCTGCCTGCTGTATCTTCTGTGGACCAAAGTGCGCAGGAGCAATGACGGTGCGGACAATTTTCTGTCTGCCAGTCTGCCCCTGGGATTTTCTTATCTGGTGACCCTGGGCATTCCGCCGCTGCTGTTTGTCCAGGTGCTATACGGGCAGATGTTTTACAGCTCTTCGGTGATCATTGGCGCCCTCTGGATTCTGGTGATACCACTGCTGATTCTGGCCTATGGCATGCTGTATCTCAACAAGCTTAAAACAGATGCGAAGCCCAACGTGCAGCTGGCGGTGCTCGGAGTGGCGCTGCTGGCCATGCTCACCGTAGGCTTCATTTATGTGAACAACCTGACCCTTTCGATGACGCCGGATACCTGGATCAATAAATACGCCGCCAATCCAGCAGGCAGTCAGCTCAATCACGAAGAACCCACCCTGTTTGCCAGATACCTGCTGTTCATGTCCCCCGCGCTCGTGGTCGCCGGGGCCGCGCTGGTGCTGGTGGGAATCTTCCGGTCCAAATGGCGGGGAGATGATTCCGGCCATGCCATTACCGCGCTGGGCATGAAAGGTCACCTCATTGGCCGCGTGCTCACCCTGGCTGCGGCGGGTGCGCTGGTGGCTTCGCTACCCAGAGATATTCTGAGCGCTACCATGGATGGCCCGGGGAAGCTGTTTCTGATCACGGGTATCGCCCTGGCTGTGCTGGCCACTGGATTGATCGTGCTTTCCGCCGTTAAAAAAGCCGCCGTTTTCGGTGTCGTCGGAACGGTGCTCATGGTGCTCGAAGTCATTATGCTGGCCGTGACCCGGGACATGGTTCGCCAGGAATACGTGAAACCCTATTTCACGTTCAGTGACGTACCCGTGTTTGATCAGTGGGGCATGGTGGGTATCTTCGTCACCAGCATGGTGCTCGGTCTTGCCCTCCTCATCGTCCTTACGGTGAAAGTCTCCAGAGCCGCCATCTCCCGCTACAAAGAGTCCCACGTCGGGTGATCAGAGGCCGTGTATTTGATTGCCCTGGCGGAAAATGGTACTCACAAATATGGTGAGCCGTATAAAATTTTCAATCATTCTATTGGAGACCGTATTGTTGACAGCCTGTCATCACTCGTCGGCAGTGAATGACGATGACATTGATTCAGGGGGGGGTGAAGCAGATTCAGCATCGGATTCTCTGTTCGTGGGAACGGACGGCTTTATCCGCGTGGACAGCGTCGGAACGGACAGCAGCGCCGATTCAGAAATGATTGGCGTCGGAACAGACAGCAGCAAATAACGCTCTGGTGAGTTTATCCGGGTTAAACGCTCTAAAGTCAATTGGGGGAAGATTAATCCTCTATTCCAATCCCATGCTTACGGAAATGAGCGCGTTTTTTGTTTTGGACGAGGTCAGTTCAGATGCAGAAATATGGATTCACATATTTAAGAATGCTGCCCTGCCTTATTGTGAAATATGCGATTCCATTGCGTCGTTGGGAGCAGATAGCAACGTTCGTTTCAATATTAATCTGAATCTGGATGATGCATGCGGCACAGCAGTACCAGTGAATGAAACAGTAGAACTGACTTGTAATTGACGTGTGTCTGGTTCCGCTGTCTTAACAGGCTGATGCAAATTCTGTTCAGCCCAACACCGTACCGAGACACCACGCGCTCGGAGTGATTTTTTCTGATGACACCACGCGCTCGGAGTGATTTTCTGATGTGATTTTCTGATGACACCACGCGCTCGGAGTGATTTTCCACGCGCTCGGAGTGATTTTTTCTGAGGTGATTTTCTGATGACACCACGCGCTCGGAGTGATTTTTTCTGGGACACCACGCGCTCGGAGTGATTTTTTCTGATGGACAATGCGTGAATCCGGGGGTATGGATGATCCTGGCAGTTGATTTTTTAAGGGGAATCAAATCAACCACGCAAATATTGCAACCGGTTGCACAATTGGGGCGCCACTTCACCTGTTGTCGTAACCCATCGAAATTAAACAACAAAATATATCTACGAGCGAATCTGTCAGGGTCGGGTTAACGATTCATTTGGTTTTCTATCGGTTTTTGTTTCAAAAACCCATCCGGAATTTTCCCCGGTCGGGACACCACGGATTGCTGTTACACCCGGCCCGGGCGATGTTGCGGGTTAAAAGAGAAGGTTGAACAGGGAGAAGAGGGCGCCGAATGAAGACCCCACGGCGCTGCATCCGCAGGACACGGATTTTTTGTTATCCTTCGGTGGCGCACCGGTGTCGGTGTCCGCCGAAGCGGTGTCCGTGGTGGCACTGTCCGTTGCGGTGTCGGTGGCCGTTTCGGAATCCGTGGCCGTTTCGGAATCCGTGGTTGTGTCACTCGCGGTATCCATCGATGATGAATCGCTGTCGGTGTCGGGCGCGGCCATACAGGCGGCGATGCCGTCGGTGCCCACGCCGCACAGGGGGGTCGCCGGCAGGGTGGCGCAGTTGGTGGTGACCAGGCCCAGGGTGGGGTCACACAGCTGAAGCACCTGGCTTTCGCACTGACCGCTGGCTGTGACCGCACCGCAGGGGTTGCAGTCGAACAGATCGGACCCTTCCGGGCAGTTGGCCGGCACGTCGCAGACCCCATCATTTTCGTAGGGACACCAGTCCACTGGCGCCGAAATGGCACCGGCGGCGCCATCGTCGATGCAGTTGTATCCGGTTTCTTCATCGACAAACCGGCACACCTGGCCCAGTTTGGGACAGTTCACCGACTGGGTGGTGGCGGTGGAGCCATCGCAGTACACCAGTACGTTCCCATCACAGCTGCCGTAATACGCACTGCCGCCGACTACATCGTCGCAGGTGGCTTTAATGTCCACCACGTTGTCGCAATACGGAGTGGTCAGACACGCCCGGGTGCCATCGCTCACGGTGCCGCAACAGGCAAAGACGGTGCCGCAATCTTCGTTCACCTTACATTCATTCGAACAGAAACCGGTTTCCGCGGCTTCCCCGGCCACACAGAACGGATTGTCGGCGCCGCATTCCTGGTATCCGTTGGCAGCGCAGGCGGCCCCTTCGGCCAGCCCCGCGGGATTGAGACAGTCAAAGCCGATGCGGGAGTCAAACAGACCACAGGTGAGTCCTGCGCCGCCGCAATCCGCGGTTTCGATGACGTTGATACCGTTTTCATCGGGACCGCAGTAAATCAGGGTTTCGCCATCGCAGCGACCGTAGAAGGATTCATTTCCGCATCCGCCCGGTTCCACTGCGCAACCGCCTTCGGTGTCGGCGGCATCATACTGAAATCCGTCGTTGCAGATGCACGCGTAATCTTCGGGGGTTTCTTCCCGATTGCCGCTCCATTCGGGATGACTGTTTTCCGGACAATCCGACGCAATCACGGTGCATCCGCCATCCATGCCGTCGGGGTTGCCTTCGAAACCCTCGTTGCAGACACATTGGCCGGTCGCCGCATCCCAGGAGGAATTGGCCGGGCAGGCGTTTTCTTCGAGTTCACAGGTCATGGGCGCCCCGGTGTCATCCGACGGCGGCACGCGATATCCGTCTTCGCAGAAGCATTGCCCGTTGGTTTCAATACTGTGCGCGGGACAGTTGAGGGTGCCCACCTCGATGCATTCCGTGCTGGTAAGCGATGGGGCGAAGCCCTGATTGCAGTAGCACAGTCCATCCCGTTCCGTTGAATTTTCCGCACAGCCGCCGGTTCCCGCTTCTTCGAGCACCCCCACCTCGACCCAGGCATTGGCCACTCCCGTGCAGTTGGTCCGGGTAAGGGACCCCTTTTCCACCAGCTCGCTGCAGGCCACCAGGGTTCCCTCCGCCATATCCCGGAAGTTGGCGTACGGTCCCACATGGCCCTGGTTCAATGTGCGGTACCACACCTTTTCGGTCACCTCCCGTCCCTGACTGCTGCCCACCAGGTAGGCGGCATGACTCGGGATGCCGCAGTTGATGTGCACGCCGCCGTGATCCCAGCTGATGTCCCGGTATTCATCCATGGTTGCGGGGTGTCCATACAGATTCGGGTCGGCCAGACTGCGAATGGCGCTCTGTGACGCATACGGCCCCATGATGTCTTCTCCCTGAATCCAGTCCTCCCGGTCCACCATCACGGACATCACGTCGGCGAAGCTCTCGTTGAGTGCGCCGGACTGATTGGCGTACACCAGACTGGCCGTGGCCGAGACCACCGCATGACTGAACTCGTGGGCCACCACATCCAGGGCGCCGCCAAAGGCCATGTACTGACTGCCATCCCCATCCCCGAAGACCAGCCGTTCTTCGTAGGGTGTCCAGTAGGCATTCACGTACGACTGTCCATAGTGCACGATTCCCCGGACCGGCGCCCCCCGGCCATCCCACGAATTGCGCCCGTGGGTTGTCAGGTAATAGTCCACCGTTTTTTGCAGATTGGCGTGGGTGGAGCCACCAATAATATCCCAGGAATCTTTGTTTCCGGAAGAAACCAGGGTGGCGTTGGTGAGGGTCAGCGAATATTCACTGTTGGCGTTGTAGGTGTAGATTTCCCCCGAAGCGGTGCCCCGGCTCTGGTCGAAGAGCACGTAGGCGCCGGCGTCAGCGCTGTAGGATACCCGCAGCGACTCGGGATTTCCCAGATTGTTCTGCGGCAGGGTTCCGGTGGCGGCAACGAGGGAGTCGCTCGCCGTTGTGGCAAACCGCTCCACCACCAGGCCGGTGGCGGCGTTGATGTATGTTTCGTAATACTGCGGGGTATTGTCAGGTTCGGTGATTTGCTGGACCAGCTTCCACGCATACGCCGCGGACCCTTCGGTTCCCACCGGCGGCAGAATACCGAGCTTTGGGGGCGAAACGGTATGCACCTCGCCGTCCGCACTCAGGGGTAAATTTGCCCGGGTGGCCGCCTGGATGGCCGCAGCGCTGTCAAACCGAACCGCCGATGTCACATGAAGAGAAGCCAGATTCTCTGCGTTTACCGCGCGTACATTGCCTTCGGCGTCCAGGTGAATTGCGGCAATGGTCAGCCATACGGGCAGGTCCCCCACCTTCGGGGTGGTCACCACGTGCCGGGAACCGTCGTCATCCACGATTTCCCGGGCCACCTTCAGGGTCAAAGGTTCGCTGGCGGACAATCCGTAGCGGGGCAGGTTTTCCTCCAGATACGAGACGGCTCCCCGGGTGCTGTTGCCATGGAGATTTTCCGCTTTCCCCGAGAACCTGCGCAGGGTGCCCCGGTTGGCATCGATGGTGACCCGGAGAGGTACAGTGGATTCGGCGGCCAGATCCAGAACCGCCCGCGCCACATCTTTCTGTACTGCCTGTTTTCCGATGGTCGCCACCGAAATCGGTTGCGTCGGATCTCCGGTGGCCACCGTGACCTGGTGACGCTTGCCAACGGAAATGAACTTTCCCCAGGATTTTCCACTGGCATCCGACGGTTTCTTGCCCACCCCGTCTCCTTTTGCATCAGAATCGGAAGTTTGGGGTTGCCCGGAAGTCGGATCGACTGAAGAATAACAGCATGACAGAAACGCGGTCATCAAGACACAGGTCCTGAGAAAAGTTTTGTAGAGATTGGTCTGCTCCATGATTTGCTCACTTTTTTTCGGTATGACACCGGTTGATGGCCTCATTTTACGCGGAAAGAAGAAATATACTATGAAAACGCAATTGAGTGAGAGATGCAGAAAAAAAATATGGCTAACGGTTTCCGGTCTGTTCATCATGCTGGCCATGGTCGCAGGCCCGGCTTTCAGTCAGGACGTCGAAACGAAAATTGAGACGGTCACGCCCGAAGTATTTGGCGCCGAAGCGAATATTGTCATCAAGGGAACGGGATTTGCCGCCGAGGACCAATTGCTGCTCAACAACCGCTCCCTGGAAAATCTTCAGGTTTCGCCCACATCCATTCGGGCCATGGTGCCGAAGAAAGCAAAGGTCGGCAAACGGATTGTCCTGCGACGGGGAAAAAAGAAAGTCACCACATTCACTGCGTTCACCTTCGCCAAAGCGCCGCTGGTGCGTGTGTCGAAACCCGCATTCGGCGTCCCCGGTCAATCGATGAAGGTACTCGGCGTCAATCTGGACACGGTGACAATCCTCAAGGTGGGTGGCACCGCCATCAAGTTGGACAGTCAGAATAAGACTTCGCTCACATTCACCGTGCCCGCCGGTCTCGCCACCGGCGCCCTGGAAGTATCCGGCCCGGGGGGGGCCGCAACCATGAAGAAACCTCTGGAAGTGTTTTACCCACCGGAAATCACCCTGGTGACACCGGCCGCCGCATTTCCCGGAGATGTCGTCACCGTTACCGGAAAACATTTCGATACCAGAGGACTCCGGGTGCAGATTGGCAAAAAAACGGTGAAGCCAACGGAAATCACCGACAATAAAATAAGCTTTACCATTCCCAAAATGGCGAAAACCGGCCCGGTGACCCTGACGGCGCGCAGAATCAGAACCGAATCCAAATCGCCGCTGACCGTGTATGTCGTGCCGGTGGTGACCACGACGCCGCGGCTCATTCAGTCCCCGGGCACCCTTGTGGTTCGCGGTAAAAATCTGGATGTGGTGCAGGGGTGGACCATCGGTGGCCAGAAACTTGCGGTCGATTCATCCGCCAAAAAGAACTTTGCAAAACAGGTGCAACTGCTTGTGCCAAAGGACTGGAATCTTTCCGGGCCGGTGACCGGGACGTACCTTGGGCGAAGTTTTGCCGCCAGAAAATCAACCAGCGTGATGGCCACGCCGAGAATCGATGCGGTGCGGTATGACACGGACAAAACCGGCGCCAATTGCGAATACGCGGTGCTGGGTAAAAATCTGACCGCTGAAACCATATTCAAGTGCAAGAACAAAAAATTGCAGTTTGTGCGTCCGGTCAGTGGCGGTGCGCTGGTATCTCTCAAGGGCGCCTGCAACGCGAAGTACAATCGCATCTCAGCGCAGAATGGACGGTTTCGCGGAAACGAATACCCGTTCAACGCCGATGCCGGCGGGTACACCACCACCGCGACCGAATCGCTGCACCAGCTGCAAACCGGATACAACGACTATTCCCCGGCCCAGATTGAATCGGATTTGGCCCTCATGGATGCCCGGTACAAAGGAAGCCCAAAGAGCTTTACGGCAAAGGGGAAAGCCGCCGAGGGAACGACTCAGCGAGCTGAAGTGGAAAAAATTTCCACCGGCGTGGGCGAAGAATTGGTCCGTCTGACCCTGGCCGAACAATGTCTGTGCAAGGCCATGGCCCCCGGTAAAAACGCTGCGGCCGGAAACGCCGGATTCGGTACGGTGCTGGACAGGGTGGTTCGACAGAAAAAACGGCTGATGGAAGATGTTCTGATTCCGCTCTGGTCACAGCTGCCGAAGGCATCCATGGCAAAGAAAATCAGGCTGAACACGTTGGATGACAGGGTACTGGCCATTGATGCCGCAACCCGCAAACAGAACGCATGCACCAGTAAATATTATGGAAAGAAGCTGGTGGCCGATGCGGGAAAGGCCACTTCCCTCGATGTACCGGCACTGCACGAGAAGGCGATGATGGGTGCGTTGTCCAATCTGTCCACTGCCAACACCAACGCCATCGTGGCGGAAAAGGAATTGAAAGACGCGTTGTACTCGTTTTCGGGCAGCCGGATGACCCACTGGCTGGAGAAGGCAAAGTCCTCTTTGAACCGGGTGCAGAAAAGCGAAACCCGGACGGTGGGCAAGGGCGCCGGCCGAAACAAACGGGTTCAGCAATCCTCCAAACAGAAACCCGCCGGCAAAACCGGCAAATGAAAAGTGAGAATCGCGATGAAAAAATTTGGATTGGTCAGAAAACTGTTGCTTCTTGCCTGCGTGTATGTCTGGGGGTGCAGTGGCGCGCCTGCGAAAGCCACGGATGCCGGTTCGAGTGAATCCGTGGAAGACATGGACGGCGCAGAACACGCCAATGTCTCTTCCGACGACCCCATGGATGGCGATGGGGAAAACGGCAGCGAAATGGGAACCGAAGAAAAGGCGGGCAGTGCGACGGATGCGCGTTGCAACGGAAAAGACTGTGCCCAGGGAGAATCGTGCATTGAATACGTCGGATTTACCGGTCAGCCCCTGTACACCTGCGGCATCCCCTGCAAAGAGGGGAACCCCAACGACGGTTGTCCCGAAGACATGGTCTGCCAGGTAGCCCCGGACGGCCCCACCCAATGCGTGAAAAAATAACCACCGCTGGCTGGAAGCCTTGTGGAACCGGGAAGTGCGGCAATGATTTCAGATGAGCCCGGACTATTGTGCCTGTCTGGAGGCGGTGCGCACGTCGGCCAGGGTTCGCAGGGAATCGCAGAATGCACCCGACAATATTTCCGAGGCAATCTGACTGTTGCTGTTGTCGCTGTTTTTAAGGTAGAGCGGCGGGGCAATTTTCAGCTGTCCGGCGCGTCCGCTCCGGGCTTCCAGCAATACCAGTTCGGCCGAAGAATCGGGGGTGGGGTGCACAAATACAATTCGCGTTGTGTGCAGATGAGCCTCTGCAATCGCTGACAGAAGTATTTCGAGACGAATCGCCGGAAAGGCAATACAGAACCGGCCCCGTCTGGGGTGGAGCAGTCGCTGGGCCGCCTGAACCAGTTCGGCCAGGGTGATGGAAATCTCGTGCCGGGCGATTCTTCGTTCTTCATCGGGGGGCAGCCGTCCGGTATCCACTGGCCAGAACGGCGGGTTGGACACCACCAGATCGAATTGCTTTGACGGCAGAGAATGCTGAAGCGCCGTAATATTTGCATTGAGCACCTGCAGCTGACTTTCAACCGCATTGGCCCTGGCGTTTTTTATTGACAAATCGGCCAGCCTGGGCTGGATTTCCACACCGACGACATGTCGTGCCATCTGGGCCACGAGAAGACTGATGCCAATGATACCGCAACCGCTGCCCAGATCGGCACATTGGTCCGCGCAGCGCCGGTCATCGCCACTGAACCAGGTCAACAGTGGAGAATCTACAGAGAAGCGATATCCTTTTCTGGGCTGGTACAGAACCACGCGACCGTCGAATAACGTATCAAAACTTAATTCTTCTGTTGAATATTTAGACCCATTTTTCATATTTATGTTGAAGTTACTGTAGCATTGTTTTTTGCGGTGCGTCATAAAAATTCGTGCAGTATTGTTGCTGCGTACATAAAATCAGTGAAATTCTCAGGGAGAACAAAATGGGTTACACAAATGCTAAAATTGCCGCGTTTCTGATGGCGTGTGTCCTGCTGGGTTGTCCATCGGCGTTTGGTTCGAAACACAACAACACCATAAACGGTGATTTCTACAAAGTAACCTGGACATCGGTGTCCAGGGGGGGAAACCGCCTCATCCGGGTGGTCACTGTGCCGGTGGGCGATGTTCATTGCAATCTCGAATATCCGTGGAAGGTGAATGTGGTCACCGATTCCGGTATCCATTTTACAAAAGAAACATTTGGTGGAACGGATGCCGGTGTTTTTTCGGATAAAAAAGTGGTGTTTGATCTTCCCTACGACAAATCAACGCGAAAGGGCACTGCCCAACTGGAATTGAAGCTGAGCATGTGTGATGATCGCCAATGTTTCATGAAAAAAGTGCCTTTCGAAGTGGCTCTGCCATAACCCCGGCGCGGGCGCTGTCCCCGGCCAGTGAATCATATGCGTGAAAGAAGAAAAATGTTTGTGCGGGTTTATGCGCCAGTTGTCTGGGTTGCGGTTGTCACGATATTCAGTTTTTCAGGGTGCAAGCCGGCGTCGGGTTCTGCCGCGCCATCCGATGACGCCCCGGGGCATACAACCGGCGCCGCGGAAACCGAACGGTCTTCTGTCCGGGAATCCGGGACGAATGCCAGATATGTATTTCTGCTCATCGGAGATGGCATGGGCGCGAATCAGATTCGTCTGACCGAGTTATACCTCAACGCCACCCGGACCGATGATCGCGCGCTGGGTTTTACTTCGTTTCCGGTGAAATCCATGGTCACCACCCGTTCTGCGGACAGTGCCATTACCGATTCGGCCGCAGCCGGTACCGCCCTTGCCACCGGCCACAAAACCAATAACGGCGTGGTCTCCAAAGATCGCAAATTGAAGCGGGCGTATGCCACCATCGCCGAAAAAGCCAGAAACAGAAAAATGAGAGTGGGTATCCTTACCAGCGTGTCCATCAATCACGCTACCCCGGCTGCGTTCTACGCCCATCACAATCATCGCAGCATGTATTACGCCATCGCCATGGACCTCGGACCATCCGGATTCGATTTCTTCGGCGGCGGTGGGTTCCATCAGCCACGGGGCGCCTCGGGCAACAGTATGGATGCATATGCGGAAACCCGAAAAAACGGGTATCAGATAATCCGGGGGCGAGACGCGCTTTCCGCGGTCAGCAGTCGGGCGTCGAAGTTGCTGGTGATGCATCCGGCATTGCTGCCGGCGGGAGAGATGCCCTGGGCCATGGAACCTTCATACCGCCAGTTCCCCCTGTCTGAAATCACTGAAGCGGCCATTGTGCATCTCACCAATGAAAACGGATTTTTCCAGATGGTGGAAGGCGGAAAAATCGATTGGGCCTGTCATGAAAATGATGCCGCTGCCATGGTGCACGAGGTGATGGCATTCAACGATGTGGTGAAAACGGCGATTGGATTTTACCAAAAACATCCGGACGAAACACTGATTGTGGTGACTGCCGATCATGAAACGGGCGGACTCGACCCTGGAAAAGATGTAACGCGCAAGTCGCTGCAGGTGTCTCTGCTTCAGCATCAGAAACTGGCGGCTGCGTCGTTGAACGCCGCGCTTTACGAGCAGTTCCGTTCGGGCCGCCCTTCTTTCAAGGCGGCGATGAAACGGGTCACCGAAGAAACCGGTCTTGGTGATGAATCCCGGGGGCTGGCCTTGGGCGACGGGGAACGATTGATGTTTAAACAGGCGTTTGCCTTTATGACCGGTGGACAGGCCAGTTCGCTTTTAAACGGCTCGGGTTATGGTGGACAGGAAAGAATACTCCAGATGGGCACCCTGGCCATCGACATACTCAATCGGAAGGCGGGTATCCGCTGGCGTTCCCTTTCCCATTCCGCTGCCGATGTGCCGTTATTTGCCATTGGCGTCGGCGCGGAACTGTTCAACCGCGAACTGGACAACACTGATGTACCCGGGCTCATTGAACAGGCGATGGGCTGGTAATCAGACTTCTTCTGTTTTGTATTCTAAATATTCATCCATTTAATTTATGTGAGCATATTTGTTGTTTTCTGAATAGTCAGTTCCGTCTCGCAGTTTTCTTGCGGTCTGTACAATTTGCTTGCCTCCGGTGATGACGACACGTATGAAATCCTGCCAGTTTCTGGACTGAATCCTCCGGTGGATCTGAACCCGCATGTTGTGCGACTGACGGTTTTGCTGCAATAAATGAAAAAATTGAATCTGGTTTTTGTACCCGGCGCGTCTCCAACCTGTATTCCTCTCGGGATTGCATCTCTGTTTGCCTATGTAAAAAAAACGTTGGGCGATGTCGATGTTTCCATGAGCGATCTCAGTATTCTTCTGTGGAATCAGTTGCACGGTCAGTCAGCCGGCGCCCATGGGAATGAGCTACTTCCGTTTGCGGACCGCGACGGGTTTTATGTCCCGGACACATACGCGGCCCACTGGCAGCGGGCGGCACCGATTCATGGCGGATGGCACCAGATTACCCGGTCTATTTCTGCTGCGCTCCAGCGGAATGAAACCCGGGTGCCCGATTTTTATGCCGCCGCAATGCACAGCGCATTGAAGCTGGATACCACAGATGTCCTTGCGCTGTCTGCCGCGTATCCCGAACAGTTGATTCATGCCGCCGTCATCGCAAGGCTGGTAAAAGCGCAGAGACCAGACGTTACCGTGTTACTGGGCGGTTCCGCATTGCCGTCAATTCATCCCGATTCTCTGCTGAACGCGGTACCTCAAATCGATTTGCTGTATCTGGGGGAAGGGGAGCAGGGCATCTGTGAATTCCTGCAGGACGGGCAGGTGCTCGGCCGAGGCTGGATTGGCCGATTCCATGGGGAACGGGAATCGGTGAAAAGACCGAGAGCCATTCCCATGCAGTCATTACCCGCTCCCGGATTTTCTGCCTTTGACCTGTCCCGGTACTGGATGCCCACGCCGGTGTTGCCGGTGGCGTTTTCGAGGGGCTGCCGCTGGCGCAAGTGCGCTTTTTGCAGTCACAATTTCGGCTTTGCCGGATATCGGACCGACGACTACGGTCGCTTTGTCGATCATCTGGCGAATTTACAATCGGTTCACAGTACCGGCTACTTCTACTTTACGGACCAGTACATCGATGCCGTATCCCTTGCGGGGATAGCCAATGAGATATTGAAGCAGAAGCTGCAGCTGCGGTTTCACGTGATGGGTCGACCCACGTCCGAATATACCCGTGACATCCTGAATTTGCTGTTCGCCGCGGGATGTCGCTGGATCAGTTGGGGGGTTGAAAGCGGTGCCCAGTCCCTTCTGGACACTTGCCGGAAAGGAACACGGGTGCAGGACGTTGCGGCCGTACTCGAAAACAGTCATCGTGCGGGAATCAACAATCTGGCCATGATGGTTTTCGGGCTTCCCGGTACATCGCCGGAACGGTTTCAGCAGACATTGGACTTTGCGGCATCTGTCAGCGAATGGGTTGCGGCGTTCACCGACAGCAGTTTTCAGCTTTTCGAACAGACGCCATACTTTCAGAACGCGGCATCCATCGGAATTGTCCCCGGTGATAACGAAGTGCTTTTCAGCATTGGCGACAGACAAGTGATTTCCAGAAGGCGTGCATACGCGCAACGAACGGGCTGCGAGCAGATGGCACCGCCTTCAGGTGCCGAAGAAGTTGCCCTGTGGAAGCGCTGGAAAACCTGGGTGCGAGGCGAGTCATTTTTCGAAACACTTCCCGCTGAGCACTATCTGCTGTATGCCGACAGGATGTCCAACGCGCCACTCTGATTTGCGGTTCTGATGGTCACGATGCATCCGGCGACCATCGCTCAGAGGCTTCAGGCCTGCACCTGAATTGGAAACAGATGATTCGCGGTGACGTTCCCCTCGATGTCTTCCGGCAGCGTCTCGGCAATTTGAAAATTGTACGGGTTGTACTCCGGCGAAATGCCAAACGCCCAGTCGGTTTCCTCCCGCTCGATTTCCAGAGCCAGCATGTGTTCAAAGGGATTGAGTTTGTCAAACGCCAGATCTGGCAGTTGGGGCATGTTATCGAGTATTTCGTTCAGGGTGTGTCCCGGCGTGATTTGCCCCACCGTGAATCTTGAATCCAGAATGCCATCCGGGGATGGAAACGCGCCGTGATGTACCGGGCTGCATTGGCCAAAGGGGGTGATAAATAATTTGAAACGGCTCTGTTTGTGCGGATGACATAATCCCTCGCGATGGGTCCAGAACACATTTTCACTGCTCAACGACCCGGCGAAATAAACGCTGGTCCGATACTTCTCCGGGTGCTGACGGAGCCGGGCGATGGTCTGGGTGATGGTTCTTTCGGTGCGGGTCTGGTACGGTATGAAATAATTGGGTTTAAAATCGATGTAGTCCACCCCCAGATTGCTGGCCAGCGCGATAAATCCTTCAATGTTCCGATGGTTTTCTTCCAGAATGATCGTATTGATGCCGATTCGGGTGTTCACGCCGAGCTTTCTGCGGTCGCTCACGAGGTTTCGGATATTGGTGAGCAGATTCGGAAATCCCATCCCGGGGGGTCTGTTGTTCTCTCCGAACACCATCTGGTTGAACGCTTTCTCAGTCAACGTATTGAGACTGATGCGAACATCGCTGGCATGGAGCGAAAGACGCCGAAGTTCGGGGGTATTGAGCAGCAGGCCGTTGGTGAACAGCTTTATCCGTATCTGTCGCGCCTGCGCTTCCTCCATGATCATGCGCATGGTCTCCGGATCGGTCAACGGCTCCAATCCGCCGGAGATTTTAATCAGTGTTGATACGGGTCCCTCATGCATTGCGGAAACATCATCGAGTATCTGAACAATGCTCTCCCGGGACAGCATTGTATCGCGGTTTCCCCGATACACCGACAAATCCCGCTTGCCATCTTCGCGAACCGAGACATTGGGACAGAAGATGCATCGACCGGGACAGGAGGTTCCCACAAAGAATACGACCACATACATGGGTCTGTTAAAATAATGGTTCACAATATTGAGATAGTCGGCATTGGGGGAGCTGGTGAACATTTCCTTTACTGTTGCGCTGGTCTGGATCAGTTTGTAGGTGAGTTTCATCTCATCGAGGCTCATGTTCAAATCCCGACACAGGGTTTCTGCCGGGGTGTGGGGAGACTTGAGCAATCGCTCCACCACCCGGCTGGTGTACGTGGCAAAATGATGACAGGCAATATTGTCGGTCCGGCGAACAGCGCTGCTGGGCTGCCCTGAATACAGCGGCAGGCGATGTCCGAACTCAATGATTTCTCTGGCAAGTGTTTCGGTTAAATCTGAGTCCATAGTCGTACCTCCTTTTGGGGTTGCAGTTGATCTGTCCTTACGGACTCATGCGGAACTGTTCCCTGGAGACGTGTCGTCATCGGGATATCGATACATATGGCTCTGTTGGGGAGCAAGAGGTCTGTACGGGACGCCCGTTCGGGGAGTGGCCATCCAGTCATCCACCGAACGTCGCCAGGTCTGGTAGGATTCTCCCTTGCGATGCAACTCAATATCGTCGTCGGAATCGTACGCTTCATAAAAGAGAAAATTTGTTGGGTCAGACTTGCTCTGCAAAAAATCAAACCGGATATTTCCCGATTCCCTGACCGTATTTTTCTGATGAATCAGACTCGCAGTAATAAAATCGTCCACATGCGCGCTTTTTACTTTCACTGTAACCGCACTGATCTTCATGGGGTCCCCCTTACGGAATGTGACAGACACAACAGCTGAGATACAAAATAATATACCGCCGATTCGATGATTGAAAAGTCCATCTGCATTTTTATTGCTTCTGACCGGGTACTTCCGGGTAAGGGGTATCTTCGAATTTTTTTTTTTTCGGAGATGTCATCCCCCGCTGGAAGTGCTAAGTATACTTCCATACATATTTCTGATGTGCGTGGCGGTTTTATTTTTCTGATGCGCTGTGTTTTTCGACCACGGCTACTATGCAGATTTGGGAGATGCAAGTTGAAAATGATTGTTGATGACAAATTTAAATCCAGACTGCTGGAGACCATTCCCGTGGGGATTGTCTGTGTGGATATGGAGAGGCGCATCCAGTGGGCGAATGATATTTGCCAGCAAATCGTGGATATGCCTCTTGAACAATTGGTAGGCTTGCATTGCCATGATGCATTGGACTTTACAGGTTCCGGCAGCAAGTGTCCGGTGTGCCGTGTGTTTGATGGTGAAGTGAACCAGTCTGCGGAACTGAAAGTATCAAGCCGCAGCGATGGGGTCCGCTATTACGCGGTCAGAGCCGTATGCCTCAGAGATGATGCGCAGAATATGATCGGGGCGGTGGCCGAACTCAACGAAATTACGGAAATTAAAGCGATTGAACGTGCTCTGCAAAAAAGCGATGCCCGTCTGCGGGAGGCTCAGCAACTGGCGCACATCGGGGCGTGGGAACTCGACCTCCAGCACAACGCGCTTTACTGGTCCGATGAAATCTACAACATTTTTGAAATTGACCCCGGCGAGTTTGATGCAACCTACGAGGCGTTTCTGGCGGTGATTCATCCGGATGACCGAGCCCTGGTCAATGATACGTATTCGAAATCTGTAATTGATAAAAAGAACTACGAAATAGCGCACCGGCTGCTGATGCCCGATGGTCGGGTGAAATATGTTCACGAACGGGGAAAGACATTTTACAGCGACCTGGGGGTGCCGCTGCGCTCCATTGGCACCGTCTGGGATATTACCGACAGAAAATTGCAGGAGGAAGAAAACCTCAAACTGCAGCAGCGATATCATCAGGCCCAGAAACTGGAAACCGTTGGCCGTCTCGCCGGAGGGATTGCCCACGATTTCAATAACATGCTGAGTGTGATTCTGGGGAGAACGGATCTGTTGCTGGAGCCGGGAGGTGGCTGTGATGCGAACCGGGAATCGTTGCTGGAAATCCAGAATGCGGCGGAGCGCTCTGCGGACCTCGTGCATCAGCTGTTGGCATTCGCCAGACGGCAGACCGCAAAACCGGTGTATCTGAATATCAACAACACAGTTGAGAATATGATGAAAATGCTGCATCGGCTCATTGGTGAAGACATTGATTTGGACTGGATTCCGGACACTGATTTGGGGACCGTGAGAATTGACCCGTCTCAGATGGAACAGATTCTGGTCAATCTGTGTGTGAACGCCCGGGATGCCATTGAAGGTATCGGGAAAGTGACCATTGAAACCCATAACACCACTTTCGATGAAGAATACTGCCGGAACAATCCGGAATTTATTCCGGGAAATTATGTGATGCTGGCGGTCAGTGATACTGGTTGTGGTATGAGTCCGGAGGTGCGGGCGCAGGTATTTGAACCGTTCTTTACAACCAAGAAAGCGGGGCAGGGAACGGGCCTGGGGCTGGCTACGGTGTTTGGTATCGCGAAGCAGAACAATGGGTTTGTCAACGTGTATTCTGAACCCGGCGAAGGGACGACTTTTAAAATATATCTCCAACGACATACAAGCGAGGCGGATTCGTTGAATACGCCACAGGATGTGGCCATTCCCACCGGAAACGGTGAGCTCATACTTCTGGTGGAAGACGAGGATATGGTGTTGCAGATACTCAAAACCATTCTCGAAAAATTGAATTACAGAATACTTGCCGCTCATTCGCCGAACGAAGCGATTGAACAGGTACGTCAAAACAGTAGCGGTGAAATCCGGCTGATGATCACAGATGTCATTATGCCTGAAATGAACGGTGCAAATCTGGCAAAAATTATCGAAGGAATGTTGCCGGGAATCCAAACACTGTACACCTCCGCATACACCGAAAACGTCGTCTGCAGGCACGGCGTTTTAAAAGAAGGGGTGGACTTTCTTCAGAAGCCGGCCCTCAAAGAAGAGCTGGCGCTCAAGGTTCATGAGCTCCTCAATCGGTGATGACGATGTATGCTTATTCAATCAGGCAATTATATTCCTCTGCGTACAGTCCGTCTGATGCCAGATGAAAAAGATTGTCGGATTCTCCGCATGTAAAATTGATGGTATCCAGCCAGTTATCCGGGAGAGCCATCTCCGCGCAAGTGGGCTGGTACACACCGTCGTTGTTTTTCCAGTGGAACTCAATGTACGTATGATAGTCGGTAATCAGACCCGCGGCACTGATGCCCGAGACGAACTTTTCGATGCCGGGGCTGCCCATGTCACAGACTGAATAGCTCTTTATTGTACCCGTGAGATATTGTCCCCGGGTACCCGTGGCAGTCAGAAACAAACCCTGATAATCGTTGTAACCGGCAACAACAGATAACAAGGTTTCTGTGGTACCGGTGGCAAGAAAATGCCAGTCCGTTTCATCTTTCACCATCAGTAGGCCGTCCTGTCCTGCGGCGGCAACGAAAGTGCCTGAAGAAGTGGCGGCGCCGTCAATACCGGTGAACTGCTGTTTTGCATCGGGCGGCACTTCGTCGTGCCATGCAGTGCCATCGTAAAAGGCGATACCGTTTCCTGCCACATATATCGCGTCGTTGCCCAGATACAGCAAAGACACATCGCTACCCAGCCATGAGGGAATTTCGCCGTTGGGAAGGGGCAGCAGCCCGGGGACTTCATCCATCGCCACATCGAACAGACGACAGGTAACCGTTGTGTCATCACAGAGCACCGCAATGAATTCTGTGTCTCCTTCCTTGAGCGCAATCACCTGTTTGCCGGTCATTGATTTGAAAGTTTCCTGTGGCACGTGTAACCGGAACCCGTTGCTGTCGCCAGGTATCATATTGCGTATATCACCGGCGTCGGCGACTTCCACAAATGCGCCGGTCTCCGTGCTGTTGCCAATGAGCGCAATAGTGTGGTTTGCGACCGCCATATCTGTGTACAGGGCATCTTCCTCCCGGGTGTGTCTCCGCGACAGATTGGTGAAACCGGATGCACTGCAGTCATCGGGAATACGGGGTGTTGTCCCGCACCAGCTGATCTGCTGTATGTCGGGTAACTCTCCTCCGCTCAGGGTACGCACCGGGCGAAGACCAACGGCAGATTGCAAACTGTCGGGACGATTCGCAAAGCGCAGACGGGCGGCAGCGCGACAGTAGTCGAAACCGTCGTCCCACCCCTTGTAGCTACAACCCCGTTCCACAATGAATCCACTGTCCAGATCTCCATACGGACTGCGTGGCGCAGGGATGACCACTTTTCCTTCCCACAGCGCCAGTTCGGCCACATTCCCAATCATGTCATACAGTCCCAGATTGTTGGGGAGGCCCAGGGCAACCGGACGGGCCATGTCGCGGTCGGGATTATCAAGTATGTCGCCTACCCAGGCGATGGATTCCAGGACATCCCGTCCCTGGTTGCCGATAAAGTTCCCCGCGTAGGTGGCCCGGCCATCCCCTGCTCTCGCCGCCATTTCCCATTCGGATTCGGTGGGCAGCCGATAGCCCGGACAATGAACCTGAAAAAGAGAACCGCCAGACACCCTTTATTCAAGAAACACTCCCCAAAGTACAGTCATTGTCGTTGTTTCAATGGAAAATTACTGCTACGATATTTTCATGAGTGAACACTTTACTGCCGTCTATCGGTCCATCAATCCTGTGGAAGCAGAAATTATTGAAAACATGTTGCGGGAAGAAGGGTTCACAGCCCACCTGATTGGGACGCGCACCGGCGCGCTGATAGGCGTTTCGGACTTCATCCTGAAACTGCGCATCGAAGTACCCGAAGCAGAAAGCGAAGCCGCGGCTGCGCTGGTGCAGGATTTGTTGAACAGCGAAAAGATCAGCGACGTGACAGAGGATGCCGAAGACGGCGCCGAAGACCACCTGGAATCCGAAACACATGGGACAGCCGACAATCCGTATGCCCGCGATGTTGCATCGAATACAGTTGCCATGGATGATATGGATGATGATGAAGAGGAATCAGATGCACCGGAAAAACGCAGAATTCGTGCATTCGCGGGGATGGCGTGCATCCTGTTTCCCGGTGGCGCGCACATCTATCTGCACCGATACCTGATGGCTATGGCATTGATTTTTTATTTCATGTCCGGTGCGTTCCTGTTGATTTCGGGCCATGGGGAGATGGGGACGGTATTCATGATTGGCGCATACATCATGGATTTACTGGTATCCCAGATGACATTCCCTTCCCCGAAACGCTCCGAACCAATATCCTCCGGCATGCAGTCTGTTTTCGCCCTGCTCATCGGCATCATCCTCGCCGGAACCGGCTATGTCCTCACTCCGGTTCCCAACCCGAATATCGGCGCCACAACCGACAACAGTGCGGGCTGAGAATTGTCCGCATTTCCCATTGGCGATTTTCTGAACATGCAGGTATGATTCCGTTCATATCAGCAAATTGGAACTGACAGTTCAACGCGCGGAATGGTGGTGCGCGCAGATGGCTGGGGTCGGAGGGTTTCCCCTGGTGCATTTCAGTCTCTATGTGGTGAACGCAGATGAACGATGAAACTGAAAAGTCAGGTGCGAGCAGAATAAAGCAGATCAGTGCAGCGCTGGCGAGCCACTTTGAGCCGTTTCGCATTGTGCTGGCCATTTTTGTGGTGTGGGCCGTTTTTGCGCTTCTCACCGACGGGATGTTTCTTTCGGCGCGCAATCTGTCCAATCTGTTTCGGCAGATTACGCTGCTGGGCACCATGTCCATTGGCATGACGCTGGTGCTGGTGACCGCCAATATCGATTTATCGGTGGGGGTCATCGCCGCATACACCTGTTTTTTTTCTGCGTCCATGTCCAATGTGTTTCTGAAAATCCTGCCCCGCTGGTATCCGTCCCTGGACGGAGCGCTTTCTCTTTTTGGCGTGGAGACCACCTGGGCCGGTGGGATTTCCACGGTGATCAGTCTGCTGTTCAGTATTCTTCTGGGCGGAGTGGTCGGCTTCTTTTCGGGAACACTGGTAGCGTGGTGGGGGATTCCTTCCTTTATTGCCACGTTTGCCACATCGATTATTCTGATGAGTCTGATTGGATTCGCCATGATGGGTGGGGGAGCGGCGCCGGTTCAGGAAAAAACATTTCTGTATTTTGGACAGGGATATGCGTCAGCAGAGTTCGGAATTGCACTTGGCATCGTACTTATCGCCGCCATTTTCTATTTCACGCTGTCGGCCAGGAAGAAAAAGCGCATTTATCATATTGAACCCAACCCGCTGTTCGTCGACCTGTTGAAAGCGGGCCTGGTCTCGGTGCTGATCATCGGGTATGTGCTTCATGTGGCCAATGGGTACATGGGGTTTCAAATCTCCGTGCTGGTGATGATTGCCCTGTCGGCCTTTTTTTCGTACGTCCTTTCTTCCACCATGTTTGGCAGGATTTCTTTTGCGCTGGGTGCAAATCAGAAAGCGGCGGAGTTTTCCGGTATCAACATCCGACGGCATCTGCTGCAGGTGTTCGTGGTCTGCGGTATCATTGCCGGCGTATCCGGATTTCTCCTCTCGGCATATACCGCCGGCGGGGGAGGGACTCCGCTCACTTTTGAAGCGCTCATCGCCTGCTTCATCGGTCTGGTTGCGTTCGGAAACACAGGGGGCATTATTTTTGGCGCGATGGCAGGCGCCCTTATCATCGGCAGTATTGACTGTTTCATGGTACTGGTTGATGCCCCACCACCGGTTCAGTTCATTGCCAAAGCCGTCATGCTGATTGGCGTGGCCTTTGTGGCCAGAAGCCGGGGGCTGCCTTTTGGAAGCTTCATTTCCAATACGTTGCCACCCCTTTCCGTTGCGCAGCTGATTCGGGAAGCCTTTCGCCTGTTGCGTCATCCGTTCGACTTATCGGACCCTGTCCGGCCTGCAGCCTTTGCAGCGCCCTGGCAATCAGTTGCGTTTACAAAAAAGGATTTTTCGGGAATCCGCGGCGTGCTGGCGAACCCGAAAATTCACTGGCCACTTCTGGTTGCCCTGGCGGTGGCGTTTTATATGACGGGCATTGCCCATGAAAGCCTGTGGTGTGATGAGGCGTTCTCCGCCAATGTCGCCGATTATGGATGGCTGCAACTGCTGAAGAGCACTGCATCCGACGTGCATCCACCCCTGTATTATCTGCTGCTCAAACTGTTTCGCATGGGCTTTGGCAATTCGGAATTTTCTCTGCGGCTGCCGTCTGTGCTGGGCGCCATCGGCATGATATGCCTTGGGGCTGGGCCCATATCCAGGTTGTTCGGAAATCGGGTGGCGGTTATTTACGCCTTTATTGCCATGGCCACCCCCGTGCTGCTGATTATGGCCCACGAGGCCCGGATGTACAGCATCGCCATGTTCACCGTGACGGCCAGTTGCCTGTATGGACTGCTGATTCTCAAGGAAAACAGAAAGGCCGACTGGGTTAAATTTGCGGCATCGGTGCTGGCATCGGCGTATCTCCACTACTTCGCCATGATGGCGGTGTTTTTTGTCAATGTGTTTGTGGGCCTGTGGATACTCCGGCGAAAGCGGGCGCTGACCCGGCGATTCATTACCGTCTGTGGCGTATTGATTGCCCTGTGGTTGCCCTGGCTTTTTTTCTTCACCAGTCAGGTAACCAGGGTCAGCAAAGCGTTCTGGGTTTCGCCGTTTGAAAGTCTCACCATTCTCACATCGCTGTTGCAAACGTACTATTACAAGAACTTCTCCCCCTTTGAGGGCGCGGTTGTTTTCCTCGGCCTGTTATCCCTTTCTGTCGTGTCCGGGCTGCTCATTGTTACCCTGGTCCGCACCCTGAAACAGGGGCAGAAGCAAACGTTTACCGTTATCTTCTATTTTCTGTTTGTCTATGTTGCCACCATGGCAACGGCCATTCTGGTATCGGTGACGATGCAGCCCATTCTGTATCCCAGATACATGATTGTCTGCGCCGGCTGTTTGCTTATTCCCCTGAGTATCGGCATCAGCGAACTCAGAACGCGCAACGGTCAGGTCGGTGTATTTGCGCTGCTCATTCTGTTTAACATCTCCACCATCCGAAACGTGTATACCAAGGAGTTCAACGGTGCATTCCGGCAAATCAGAGATAAACTCACCGGGGTCATACAGGAGGGAGACCTGGTGGTCACATCGGATTGCCACGCCATTTCACCCGCCATTCACTATCTGCCGTTTGCCCGGCATTTCTTTCATGTGAACCCCATTGAAAATGACTGGGAATTCACCTTCGACGCCCTGCGACCCGGACTGGTGGCAGAATCTGATATAAAAAAGGTGCTGGACCGCAAAAAGTCGGTCTGGTTCATTGACGGCGGCATGGGGTTGACGGTGAGTCCCGGAGAAATCCTCAGGGACATTCCAGGTTGGAAAAAATCGAAGGAAATTGTGGCCGACGACAATCCCTATGCCCTCAACCGGTTTTCCGTTCAGCAATATGTGTTTACCGGAAAAGAAAACAGTCACGAATCCACCGGCGATCTCATTTTGAACCTTCGGAATATCCGGCAGAAACCGAGTACCCTCATTGTTTTTGTTTTCGACCGCGTATTTGAACATAAGGATATGTCCGACAACATTCGGCACGCCGCCTTCAGAAAGATTGTGCCGGTGTCCCCGGATAGCGGCGACATGGACATTCCCTTTTATGATTTGCCCTACGGCGATTACGCCATTCTCATTCTTCACGATGAAAACAATAACCGCAACTGGGATGTCGGATTAGATGGCAATCCGGAAGAGGGATACGGGGTCACCAACTACGACCCATTGTCGCTGGAAGGCATCAATTTTATTTTCAACCGAATCAGATTTGATTTCACCACCCACGAACAGCATGTGGAAGTGCGCATGATCTATCCGCCCGCAAAATGATCACTACACGCCCCCGTGCCTGCTCTGGACGCCATCAATCCGTCCGATGGCGCCGGTGGACAGATGCGCCGCGTTCGCTTCGTCGGTATCCAGGTGCATGGCGAGACGGTAGGATGGACTCACGCGAATAAGCACGTCACCGAACGTGAGTTCCCGGTCGCCATCCACCACCACGCGCACAATGTATCGATCGCGCACGCCATACTTCAGTGCGTCATGAGGCGACATATGGATATGCCGCATGGCGCAGATGACTCCCTCGTTCAATGTCACCTTTCCATTCGGGCCCTCCAGCGTTACCCCCGGCGTCCCCTTGAGGTCTCCGGATTCACGGATGGGCGGGTGAATTCCCAGACGAAACTGCTCCGTCATTGAAATTTCCACCTGCGTCTGCCGGCGCGCGGGACCGAGTACTCTCACCCTGGACACCGTGCCTTTGGGACCGACCAGATTCACCTGTTCGGCACAGGCAAACTGTCCCGGCTGCGACAGTTCCGACACCGGGGTTAACCCATGACCCTCTCCGAACAGCGCGGCGACGTGCGCTTCAGACAGGTGAACGTGGTGGGCAGAGACCTCAATGGGAATATTGGCGCATTCGCCATGCCGCAACGCCGATTCAAATCGCTCCAGCGCGCCCAGCGTATGACGCGCAATCATCAGCTCCTCATTGGTGGGAATCACCAGCACCCGTACCCTGGCCCGGTCCGCTGAAATATCGGCCGGTTCATTGAGCGCCACGGCATCTCTGTTTTTCAACGGATCAATTTCGATTCCCATGTATCCCAGTCCCTGGGTTGCCAGGGTGCGAACCAGGGTGCTGTTTTCGCCAATACCACCGGTGAACACCAGCACATCCAGTCCCTGCATCGCCGCCACATAAGCGCCAATGTATTTTCGAATCTGGTAACAGAACGTCTTGATGGCCAGCTGCGCGGCGCTGTCTCCACCATCGGCCAGGTGCTCCAGTTCCCGCATGTCGTTGGTTTTCCCGGAGATTCCCAGCAGTCCGCTCTGGTGGTTGAGCATGGTATCCAGGGCATCAATATCCATGTTCTCCAATCGGGAGATAAAACAGAGCGCGCCCGGGTCCACATCTCCGGACCGGGTACCCATGGGGACGCCCGCAGTGGGGGTGAGCCCCATACTTGTATCGACGGATCTGCCGTGATCAACCGCGCAGACCGATGCCCCGTTTCCGAGATGGCAAACAATGGTTTCCAGCTCGTTGTACGCCCGTTTAACGAATTGGGCGGCTTTCAATGACACATACGCGTGAGATGTGCCGTGAAATCCATATCGACGCACCCCGAGGTCGGTGTAGTAGCGCAGCGGGAGGCCGTACAGATATGCATACGGCGGGAGCGTATGATGAAAGGTGGTATCGAATACCGCCACATGAATGGCATCGGGAAATACCCTCATGGCCGAACGGATGCCTGCCAGATTCACCGGATTGTGCAGGGGAGCCAGAGACGCCATGGCTTCTATCTCAGACAACACCATATCGTTGACTACTGTTGGACTGGTGAATTTTTCGCCACCATGCACCACCCGGTGTCCCACCGCGGTGATTTCGGAGGTGTCGCAAAGGATGTTTCCTTTCTGCAATTTTTCAAAAAGAAACGCCAATGCGCCGTCGTGGTCGTTGCAGGGGCATGGGAACCGGGCGATTTTATCGCCCAGATGAAGATGCAGTACCGATGAGGGGTCGCCGATTCGCTCCACCAGTCCGTGGGTATCCGCAGCGGGCGCTTCGGTATCGAACAGTCGAAATTTGAGCGAAGACGAACCGCAATTGATGACCAGAACCTTTCCGGGAATTTCACTTTTCAGCCTGAATCCATACGGATCGTCACTTTCTGTTTCTGATCGGCGCAGCAGGTCGTCCCGGTGCTCGTCAAACGCCATCATGGCCGCCCGGGCGGCAAGCAATTTTCCAAGGGACTGCAGGGCTGCGGGATTGCCCACCATTTTTCCCGTGAAGACGGACTGGGGAATCCACATGATTTCGCATCGCTCCAGACCAATCACATCTGCAGTGGCTTTTTCTCCGGTAAGCAGTGACATCTCGCCGAAAATGTCTGGCGCTTCAAGGGTGGTGATATGATGTACTTCGCCGGAGTCCAGCACCACGGAGACATCCACCCGGCCTGCAAGCAGAACCCCCAGTCGTTCTCCGGGCTTTCCGAATTCCACCACCGCTTCGTTTTTTTCGGCAGACATCAACACGGCGCCATCCACAATGTCGCGAAGCACATCGGGTGAAAATGAGGAGAACACTGGCACACTTTCCCTGAGCAGGGTACAAATTTCGTTTGTTTTCATAACATTATCCCCGGGATAAAAGCAGTGAACAGAGAGGGTGAGGCACTGACGCCGGTTTCACAGCAAATCGGTGCGGTTGCGTGCCTTGAGGATTTCCACCACTTTTTTGACATGCTGGTCCATATTTCTGTCGCACACCAGCAGCGCATCTCCGGTATCCACCACCACCAGATTCTGTACCCCCACCAATGCCACCAGTTTGTTTTCAGGCGCCCGCACCAGGCAATGTTCGCTGCTGACGGCGATGGTGTCCCCGCCGAGCGTATTCTGATTTTCATCTCTGGCACTCAGGTCAAACGCCGCCGCCCACGACCCCAGATCCGACCAGCCGAAATCCACCGGGACGCACAGAATCTCTCCGGCGTTTTCCATGATGCCGTAGTCAATGGATTCCGACGGCAGTTCCGGAAATACCCGGTCGAGCACATCCGCTTCGTTCCCCGCCTTCAGGGCGGCTTCAATCTGGTCCAGACCCGCCTTCAGGTCGGGCATCTGCCGATGGATCTCACTCAGAATTTTTTCGGCCGTAAAAAAGAACATCCCCGAATTCCACACAAAGTTTCCGGCAGCCAGATATTCCCGGGCTTTTTCGAGATTCGGTTTTTCCACAAACCGAACCGCCTTCTGAACCCCCTCGGCCACGTTTTCGCCGGTTTCAATGTATCCGAACCCGGTTTCCGGGGAGTTGGGCCGGATGCCGAAGGTGACCAGTGAACCCGCTTTGGCCGCATTGACGGCAACCCTTGCCGACTGATGAAACGCAGCCCGGTTGGCCACGAGGTGATCCGACGGCATGACGGCCATCACGCCGTCCTTGCAGCGATGGCGAACGTGAACCGCTGCCCAGCCAATACAGGGTGCGGTATTCCGCCCGGTGGGTTCGGCGAGAATATTTTCCGGGGGTACATCGGGCAATGCGTCCTGGACCGCTTTCTGAATAACCCGCCCGGTAACCACAATGACTCTTTCCGGCGGAATATGGGGCGCCAATCTGTCCACCGTTGCGGCAATCATCGTTTTGCCACTGCCAGTTAAATCCAATAACTGCTTGGGTCGCTTCGCTGTGCTGGCGGGCCAGAATCGGGAGCCGACTCCCCCCGCCATTATTACTGCATACGTATTTTCCATGTCTGTACCGTCTCCTTATATCTGTCAGAACGTACAGGCAGTTTGTCCGCTTCATGCAAAAAAATCAACGATAGACCGAACCAATGTGAACGGTGGGGCGAACCCGACGCAGTCCCCGGATAATCCAGCACAGGATATGTTGCCACAACGCGGTTTGCGATGATGACCCGAAACTCCGCGATCCGATGGGTTAAGGGGACAGACATCCTCTGCAATGCGGAATCCGGCTGAACCCCGGTCCTGTTCCCGGGCGGGATGTCTGTCCGAAAAGTTGTCATCTTCCATGGGATGTGGTGAAATAACCGGTGTCAGCAGGAGGGGGATCAAACCATGACAACCGACAGTAATATTACGCAAATCGTGGATGAGTCGTTCATCTTCCGGTCTCTGGATGAAGTGGTTCGCGCGAAATTGAAGACCGAAGCGCACACCGGTCAATTTGCTGCGGGGGACATCATCATCCGTGAAGGGGAACCCGGTTCCGAGATGATGATCATCACCCGGGGGAAAGTTTCGGTGTCGCAACGCACCGCCAGAGGAGAAGTGACGCTGGCGCAGCTCGGTGAAAAGGCGGTGGTTGGCGAAGTCTCGGTGATTACCGGAATCCCCCGTACGGGTACAGTGGTTGCGCTTGAAGACGTTTCGGTTGTCTGTTTTTCTGCAGATACCATCCGGGATATTATTCAGTCGTCTCCCAGAGTGAAATCCCTGCTGTTCAAACTCATCGAGGGCCGGGCGCTTCAATCCATGGATGCCGGAAAACAGGTCTCTGTGTAATCCACCGAACAAATATCTTTATCGTAGGCATTTCTTGTCCAAATTATGTGGCAATTTTTTGTAACTGAAAAAAAGTCGTCTTTATCCACCTCCAATGCTCACCGGAACACACTTGGCATATGCGATTGTTTTTTTTCTCCGTTCAATATAAAATTTTCCCGAATCACTGAATTGAGCGGCCTGACAAGATTGTGCTCTTAATGCAAATTGTGACAGAATATTCAGAGGGGTGTAACAAATGAATGAAGAAACCAGGTATAGAGCGGCTACGAGTGGAATTCTCCAACTCCTGATACTGAGCGCAATGATTGTATCGTTCGTCAGTTGTGGTTCTACGGATGATGATCCATCCGGTACCACGGATTCCGATACAGACACAGATACAGACACAGATTCCGATACAGATACGGATTCCGATACAGATACGGATTCCGATGCAGATACGGATTCCGATACAGACACAGATACAGACACGGATTCCGATACAGACACGGATTCCGATACAGACACAGATACAGATACAGATTCCGATGGCGATTCGGTTCCTGATTCTATTTGTGAAAATGACGTAAGGGTGGGACGCTTCACCGTTTTTGCCCAGGAAGCCGAAACAACCAATCGCACCAGTTTTGACGGTTCGGTATATGATGGCGTTCCCCCCACGCAAATTCCGGCGCTCCTCCAAGCGGAAGGTGCCTGCCAACTGGTTGGCCCGCTGAATCCGTTCTGTGATCCTTCCTGCGGCTCCAAAGAGAGTTGCACCGTTGATGGGGAATGCGTCACCAAACCGTTGAAGCGGTCAGTGGGAGAAGTGACTGTGGACGGTTTGTCCGAGGCGCTTTCCCTGACGGCGAATGCCATTACCGCGAACTATTCGACGCAAATCGCCGATCCATTTCCGGCGTTTGAAGATGAAGCGACCATTACAGTGGTAGCGGCCGGAGACGAACTGGAGGGCTTCACCCTCGCCACAGACGGTGTGGCACTGCTCACCACCGACATGAGTGCCGTGCATGTGGAAGATGGCGCAGGCACAGCGTTGACGTGGGATGCGTCGTCATCCCGGTCGAAAAATGAATATATCTACATTGAACTGACCGTCAATACGCATGGGGCCACGTCCGGCTGGATTGAATGCAGTGTTCCGGATACCGGATCGTTTACCATTCCGGCGTCCCTGACCGATGAACTGCTGGGCCTTGGCCTGTCGGGATTTCCTCAGCTTGTGCTGGCGCGTCGGAGTGTGAATGCAGTGAATATAGATACAGGCTGCGTGGATATGATCGTTTATTCCCAGGTGAAGCTGCCGGTGGATATTCCCGGACTGAAGTCCTGCAGCTTTGACGAAGACTGTGATGATGGTGAGACCTGCCAGCCGGATTTGACCTGTGGTTGATGTTCGGCACCGTATTCCCGTTGTGATTCCACCAGGGAAAATTGCTTCTTCGGGATGCGGTCTCAGATTACGGCGGTTTCATTTTTGTTTCTGGATTGAATGAAAGGATAGACTAATGGCAAAGCTACTTGTGATTCTGGCACTTTTAATGGGAGCCCTTGCTTTTTCCTGCGCTGGTGAAACGCGCGCTGAAGAGGATGGCATTGACATGAACTCGGACACCGATTCGGATACGGATACCGATTCGGATTCCGACACGGACACGGACAGCGATTCGGATTCCGACACCGATTCGGATACGGACATCGATTCCGACACGGACACCGATTCGGATTCGGACACGGACACTGATTCGGATACGGACAGCGATTCGGATTCGGACACCGATTCAGATTCGGATTCGGACACGGACAGCGATTCGGATTCCGACAGCGATACGGACACAGATACGGACACAGACACCGATTCCGATACGGACACGGACACGGACACTGATTCCGATACGGACACGGGAAGCGGGGAGTGTGCAGACATGGGGGCGGCGGAGAATTTCAGTTTCTTCCTCACCAGCTATTACCACATCGTGGAACTTTCCGGCAGTGAAGAGGGATTCGGCGGTGATTTGCGATACAACGGCGCCGCCACGGGACTGGAGGGCGCAGATGCCATCTGTCAGGAGATTGCAAGTCGGGTGTGCTTCGGACACAAAACCTGGCACGCATTTTTAAGCACCAGCAAGGTCAATGCGCCGGACCGAATCGGGAGCGGGCCATGGTATGACTTTGCCGGAAATCTCGTGGCCAATGATGTGAGCGGGCTTCTGAATGTCGACCGGCCGGCCGGTGGCGCCTGCGATCTCGGAACGTATGATGAACTGGGACAGTTTCATGACGGAACTCTGGATCAGAATGAAGACGGCCGGGGGGACGACGACCACGATACGATGACCGCCACACTGGCAGATGGCACATATGCCGGCTTCAGTTGCGAAGACTGGACCAGCACCACCGCGGTGGACGATAGCGAGCCAGTGGATGATCCCTGGGCGGATACAGATGAGGATCCCTGGAGGGATACAGATGAGGATCCCTGGGATTGGGGTAACGGCAATTGGGGTGACATGTTGATGGGCGGGATTATGATGGGCCACAGTTGGCCTGCTTTCAGTGGTACAGGGTTTGTCGAATCTCACGCTGGCCATGACTGTGCGCCCGGCACCAATTTTATTCAGGATGGCGCCGGTGATACGACGACGGTCGGCGGCGGTGGTGGGTACGGCGGCTTTTACTGCTTTGCGGAGTAACCGCTTTCTTTTTTTGAACCCACTCGCGTTCTTCAACCGGATTCCTCAATGAAGATGAATATCGCTGTTTCGAAGCAGGGACTTCGTGGCTTTGATGGGAGAGATAGCGCCTGTCTCTGAATTGTGCCCATTGTCCCCGTCCGCCTCCCGGTTGATGGCTTTCATCACATCCAGAATGTTGCAGTTGTCCAGGCCATTGGCCGCATCCACCCGCTGCTGGTACATACCGGCGCGGTGCCGCAGCCGGGCCAGTGTATCTTCGTTGGTGGGTATGGAAATTTCCATAATGTCAATACCTTTAAAAATGCGTCGGATGGAGCGTTCGGCGAACTGCTCTTCCCGCAGCAGGTGATCCAGACCGTTGATGAACCCATTGGCCATGGTGTCTGCATGATCGCTTCGGACATCCAGCAGCACAAAGGACAAAGCGGTCTTTTCGGCCATGAAGAGCAGCGATGCCCGGCCGCTCAGCTCAACGACATCCAGATACCAGTTTCCAAGGAATGCATCGCCGTTCACCGGCTTGGAAAAGTGCTCGTCTTCAAAATTGAATAGTTTTCTGACTTTTTCGGAGAGGCGAAATTGGAGCATGAGTTGTTCCTTTTTCCGTCGTTCAGCTTTCCCGAAGCAGGCCAATGCCCAGTTCTGTCAGTTGGCTATCATCCACCTCGGACGGCGCGTCGGTCATCAGACAACCGGCGCGGGTAGTTTTGGGAAATGCGATGACGTCGCGGATAGAGTCCAGCCCCGACATAATCGAAACCAGCCGGTCAAACCCGAATGCCAGACCGCCGTGGGGCGGCGCCCCGAAGGAAAGGGCATCGAGCAGGAATCCGAATTTAACACGGGCTTCCTCATCGCCGATGCCCAGCGCCTTGAACACCTCGGTCTGGACTTCCTGACTGTGAATTCGGATGGAACCGCCGCCAATTTCCTGCCCGTTGCAAACGATGTCATAGGCTCTGGTCTTCACCCCCAGGGGATCGGTAGCCAGCAGTGAAATGTCCTGTGGTCTGGGGGAGGTGAACGGATGATGCATGGCTGCCAGCTTGCCGGTTTCCCCGTCTTTTTCGAACATGGGAAATTCCGTCACCCAGGTGAATCCGAACTGATCGGCCTTCACCATGCCTTCTTTTTTCGCCACATGGGTGCGAAGACGTCCTGCGGCTGTGCGCGCTACTGAAGGGTCCATATCGGCCACAATCAGCGCAATATCGCCGTCCTTCATGCCCGCTTTATTGATCAGCGCGTTTTCCAGTGCGTCATCCACAAATTTCGACACCGGTCCGCTGAATGCGCCATCGTTCCGTTTGAGCCACGCCAATCCTCTGGCCCCATAGGTTTTTACAAAGTCCGTGAGCGCATCCACATCTTTTCTCGAAAATTTTGCACCCCCGGTCACCACGATGCCGGTAACGCGCCCGCCGCCTGTGGCCGGTCCGGAAAACACCTGGAACGCGGAACCGCTGGTTTCATCGGTAATATCAAAGAGCTCCATCCCAAATCGAACATCCGGATTGTCCACGCCATAGCGGGACATGGCTTCGTCGTATGTGATCCGGGCGATTGGGGTTGGAATGTCGACATCCAGAATCTGTTTGAACATCTTTTGCAGCATGGTATCGCAGGTGGCCATGATGTCATCGGGGGTGACAAAACTCATCTCCAAATCGATTTGGGTGAACTCCGGTTGTCGGTCGGCGCGCAAATCCTCATCTCTGAAGCATTTGCAGATCTGGAAATATCGCTCAAACCCGGCTACCTGCAGCAGTTGTTTGAAAAGTTGCGGTGACTGGGGCAGGGCGAAAAATTTACCCTTATTGATTCGGGAGGGCACCAGATAATCCCGGGCGCCCTCCGGTGTGGATTTGGTGAGAATCGGCGTTTCCACTTCCACGAAGTTTTCGGATGCAAAGTGTTCCCGGGCAATGAGAGCCGCTTTGGAACGCATCAGGAGCGCCTTCTGCAGCGGCGCCCGCCGAAGATCGAGGAACCGGTATTTCAGACGGATGTCTTCTCCGGTATCGATGGTATCGGCAATCTGAAACGGCATGGGCTGCGATCGGTTGAGCAACGCCACGTCCGTGGCTACCACTTCGATTTCACCGGTGTCCAGGTTCGGGTTGGGTTTGCCGCCCCGGCGAATCACTTCGCCCTGGATGGCCACCACGTATTCCTGCCGAAAGGATTTGGCGATTTCCAGCTTGTCCGCACTGAGGTGTTCGCTCCCCAGCACCACCTGACAGATGCCGCTGCGATCCCGGAGATCGATGAACTGGGTGCCCCCCAGATCCCGTACCGTATCCACCCATCCCATCAGGACAACCTGCTCTCCCCCATGGGAGAGTCTCAAATCTCCGGCTCCATGACTTTTTTTCAGCTCCTCAATAAATCGCGCCACCTTGTTCTCCTTATTCTCTGCGTTTTCACGGGACATGCCGCGTTTATCGGCATGTCGTTTCCTTCAGACACAGCAGATAACAATATTCGGGTACTTTGACAATCACACCAGTACAAAATCGATTTTATGGGGGTGGTTGAATCATCTGGCCAATCCGTTTTTGCAGTGGGGTTCCTGCTGGTGCGAAAAATGAATGATCTGAAACGGAAACTTCGTTGACGGATTCAGGAAAGATGGCGCTGAAGGGTCGCGCGGGTCAACACGTATCGGGCACCGCGATATCCGCGAACCGTCTCCTGACCAATCTGGCGAAATCCCTGTTCCATGGCGATGCGACAGAGAATGTGCCGCTCCATCCGATGCAGTCTGGGGGCGAACGCCCGTCGCAGACGACCGGCCAGTCCCCTGTAAATCGGATGAATCCACATGAGGGTACCACCGGATTTCAGGAATTGCCGAAGACGCTGCAGTTCTCTTCCCAGCTCGCTCCCCCCGGGCAGAGGTCTGGCCACGATGATGACATCGAAGGCTTCGGGCAATAGGGGAAGCGCGCGAAACTCGGTTTCCACGGCCAGAACCGGGTTGTACGGCCGATTGCGCTGATTGAAACGAAACAGCGGCTTGAAGCGGTCGCCCGCCACCACCAGACGGTGTCCCTGACCGGCCACTGCCCGGGCCACCTGATCGTCCCGGCTCATGATCACGCAGACTCTGGCGCGTTTATCTGTCTTTCCGGCGACCAGTCCCTCCAACAGGTGCAAAACGGTCTGGCTGATGTTCACTCGCTTTTCCATGCAATCTTTCGCAGATGACTATTCGGGGTCCACTCGAATCTCCACGCGTTTCACGTGGCGCGCATCCGCATCTATCACTGTGATGTTCATTTGTCCAATGCGAATGCTTTTTCCGCGGCGGGGAATGCGGCCGAAGGCATTGATGATCACCCCGCCCACGGTTTCGTATTCCCCGTTGTCCGGCAGAGAAATACCGGTTTCGCTTTCGAAATCGGGAATCGTCATGTGAGCGTTCACTTCCCACCGGTTGGCTTCCACCTGGCGGATTTCGGGTTCATCGGTGTCGTGTTCGTCGTGAATTTCACCCACCAGCTCCTCGATGATATCTTCCAGCGTGATAATGCCGGCGGTTCCGCCGAATTCGTCCACTACAATGGCCAGGTGGGACGAGCGCCGGCGCATATCGGTGAGTAGCGTGCTGATTTTCTGGGTTTCCGGGGCGTAGAAAATATCCCGCCGCACCATGGTCTTTACCCGGTTATCCTTGGGATAATCTTTGTTTTTCAGAACGGACAACAGGTCTTTGGCATACAGGATTCCGATGATGTGATCCGGGGTCTGGGCGTATACCGGCAATCTGGAATGTCCGCTGGCCTCCACGAGATCCAGCGCCTGTTCCAGGGTGGCTTCCTGTTCCAGGGAGACCATCTCCGTACGGGGAATCATGATTTCCTTCACAATTGTCATGGCAAATTCAATGGACGCTTCCAGCAGCTCCACCTGATGCATATCGTCAAACACTTCCTGGTCGAGTCCCCGTCGGATGTGATATCGGATTTCGTCCTCGGTCGGCACCGGTTCGTCATCGCCATCCGGCGGGGTGCCGCGGGAAAGGAGCAGCGGCAGTCGGGAAAGGGGCCATGAAAGAGGAAACAGCAGCTTGTCCAGCAGCCACACAATGCGAACAACGGGAACCGCGAGGCGTTCCGCGTGATTGATGGCGAGGCTTTTGGGGGTGATTTCAGCAAACACCAGAACAACCAGCGTCAGCCCGAACACCGAAATCGCTTCGGCAAAATGTGGCGCCAGACGGAATGCCAACCGATATGCAAGAATGGAACACAGAATGTTGACCAGGTTGTTGCCAATCAGCAGTGCGGACAGGATGCGCTTTTTAGAATTGAGCCAGACTTTGAGAATCCCGTATCTGGCGGGGTTGTCTCCCATCAGGAGGTTGGCCCTGGTGGTGGAGATGCTTGTTAAAGTGGTCTCAGATCCGGAGAAAAACGCGCTGAGGAAAAGGCATACGCAGATACCGATGATTTCAAACAGTGTTGACGCACCACTTTCATCCATACAACACCCGCCTGTACACGACGCTGCTTTTTTTGAATTGACTGTTACTCATCCACTCTCTCATTTTTGTTCGTAATGATGCAGCTTACCCGTTGCCAACAGCATTCAGGTCAGCAGCCAGATAAGCGCCAGGACGCACGATACCACAACTATAGCACCCACTACAATCAGTCCCAAATCACTTTTTTCTTCCGCGGCTGACGGGGGATCATCGGGCAGCGCACAAAGGGGTTCCTCCGGCGGGTGGCTCGGCGGGGCAAGGGGGTCCGCTGGTCCGGTGGGCAGGTTTACCGGCAGGGGGGCAGCGGATTCCGTCATGGGTAATGTGTCCGATGCATTTTTGTCCGCATCCGGACCGTCCGTATGGTTCATGTCGTTGGGTTCGGTGTTGTTTCGGTTCGTCTCCCGAAGCTTATGGCTCTCCCCATCCGGTTCCGTGTCCACGATGGGGGGCGTGCCGGGGGCCTCGGCGTTCTCATCCGGGGGCGTCGGTGCCGGAATATTGACACAATAGGAGGCGGTCTGGTCCTCGGGGGCGTTCTGAATGTGATACAGACTGGGATCCAGCGGGTGGGCCAGGGCGAAAGTGGTGTCGCCCACCGTGAAGGTGCAGTCCCGGGTCAGCGTGAATTCCGGACGCTGGACACCATTGTGGCGAATTCCCGTTTTGCTGCCCAAATCCCGCACGAACACATTGTCATCGCGAACGGCCACTTCCGCATGCCGGCGGGCGATGTGGCGGTCGTTCAGAAAAATGTCGGCCTGGTTGGAGCGACCGATAATGGCCACCGATGGCGGGGCCGGCAGCTGAAATCGGGTATCCTTGCGGGGTCCGGAGACGATGACGATGGACGGGACCACCGGTACCGGCGCCATGGAAAGTACCGCCCCCAGCATGTCCAGCGCCTGCTGCTGTGCCTGATTGGGTTTGAGCGACGCCGATTGGGAAGCGCCGGACTTGTATTGGATTTCAAAATGCGCCACGGTGAACACATCGCCTGTGGCCAGCTTCCTGGGGCGATGGGAAATGAGTTTGGCGCCCTGCACAAAGGTGCCGTTCACGCTGCCGCTGTCCATCAGATAAAACTCGTTGTTGTGCAACTTGATTTCAGCATGACTGGTGGAAACACTCAAGTCCGGCAAGCAGATGTCACAGTACCGTGCCCGGCCGATGGTCACTTTCTGCTGTACGAACGATCGGGTGAAGTGTTCACCTGGATTGCGGGTATCTGTGATGCTGAGCAAAATGGTCATGGTCGCTGTACACGCTGTCCGTCCGTGTCACTACGGGCGTTTAAGGCGTCACCCCGCTCGCGGTATCCGCCGGTTTCAATACGGTGGCCGTGTCCCTTTTCGGCGCTGTGTCCCTCGTGGAATCTGTTGATATGGCAGTGGCAGTGGAGGTCGATGTGTCACTATCCGTATCCGAACCGTTTTTGAGGAATTCATATTCCGGGGGTAAAAATTCCGCATCCGTGCCGTATTCTTCGTTCGGTTTGGGCATATACCCTTCAATCACGGATTTCTGCCTGCCCCGGATGTGTCCTTCATGGACCATCACCGGCACCGGATTGGTCAGCTCGTATTTGTAGCCCCGGGTATCCAGTCTGATGGTAAAGGTATTTTCCTCGCCGTTCTCCTCATCCGTTGTGGTGATGATGCGACTGTATCCCGCTGGAATCTGGCCCACCCGCTCAAACTTCTTGTGGTGAATCACAAAATTGAACAGGCGAATCGCCAGGTGGTTGTACAGTCGGTGACAGCCATGGGAATACCGGCGCAGGATGGAGTTGTAATCCACAGAGCCGTGACTCCGGATGCCGTTGTCGAGATACCGGAAGGTGCCATCCTTCTTTTCCACCTGCCGATAGTGAAATGCCGCCACCAGCCCGTACGCCGATGCATAGGCCGGGCCGAATTCCGTGTAGTTGGGCACTTCAAACAGCCGATGCCGGTACGACACCTTCTTGGTCAAATCCCCGATGGGAGTGCTGTCCGGCGGCATCCAGACCGGGCCGGCAACGATGTCCTTCCATACGCGCGGGCCCACATCGGAATTCTTGTATTTAAAATATTCGTAGCCATCGGGGGCCAACTCCGTGCGCCAGGAACCGATGGTGGTATTCATGCGGACCAGTGGAATATCCTGATCGTTCCATTTCACATACAAAGTGGTGGTGGGCATCTGTTTGCGTGGCTGTCCCTTCTTCTTTCCCTCCATCGTGTAGGGATATTCATACCACACATCTCCCCGGTCGATTTCCGCGTGAAAATCCATTTCATCGCTGTAATAGGGGGGAAGTGGCGGCAGGGGAACGGCCACAAACAGAGTGTCGAGCTCTTCGTCACTGAAAGATTTAAGGAAGTCAATCACTTTCTCAGGCGTCCCCAGGTTGAGGTGCCTGAGTGTCAGGGCGGTGAATTCCGCCACCAGATTGGGGACCGGTTTTTCTTCGCCGTTTTCATCCCGATACGTGGGCGATTCGCCCCTGTCGTTGACAACCGTACCATCTTCAATAATTTCGGTGGCGTCAATGACCCGTTCGGTGATCACCCGCACAAAAGCATCGTATAGTCTCGCTTTGCGGGACTTGCCGAGCGCTTCAATGGTGTCTCCACCAAAGTATCCCCAGCCGAAAATGCGATTTTTCCGTTCAAACTTCACCAGGGCTTCGTGGGTGCGCCAGTCCAGTCCGCCAGAGATATACCGATCTTCATCCCCTTTATTGTACAGTCCTTCGCACAGCAGCTGTTTCTGTGCTTCCACGAGGGCCTCGTACTCAATACCGAGTTCAATGAGTCTTTTTGATTGGGTATTCTCTGGATGCTCAAACAGCAGGGCCGCATCGTCCACACCCAGTTTTTCCATTTCCCTGCGCATCTTCACCGCAAAACTGCGTGTGCGTTTGGACCCGCGTCTGGCTTCGTCATTGGAGCGATACGCGAGAAATCCGGTGAAGGCCTGTATGCGACGGTAATCCACATCATCATAACAGGAATGGTCCAGCTCGGTCATGGCCCGCCTTCGCAGCACAGACAGCGACGGCGGAATTCCGTAAACTTCCAGGTAGTGCTCCGCATCCCCGGCGCCGCTGTGATCGGGATCCTCTTCCACGTCGGCGCCGGTGTCCCCCTCATCCCCGGCGGCGGTGCCTTCCTGGGCGGTGTCTCCCGCGCTATCGGTGTCGTCATCTGCCGGCGCATCCTTCAGACCGAGGCGCTCCCGAATATCCGCCTCGCTGACCCCTTCTTCCCGCAGGGCGGCAATCCGCGCCCGCTGTACCCGTGCCCGCTGATAGTCGAACAGCCGTTTGGCTTCGGCCATGGAAGGCGACAGATACGGCCAGTCGTTGGCCAGTTTCCGGAATATGGCGCGATAGGTGTTCGGTTTGCGCGGCTCGTCCCGCCGGCTCTGTTCGGAAAACAGAAACGGAACCCAGTAATTGCTGAGGTCAATAATGGTCAGTCCGGCATCCACCGCCTGACTCTCGACCAGTTTTTCCATTTTTCCGTCGCGATACGCCAGCACGGTTCGGCCTTCCGGCGGCAGTTCGGGTTCGTCATCCCCCTTTTCGTGTTCTGCCGTATCGGTGTCCGTCGTTGGGGTTGCCTGGAGGGATTCCGCCTGGGCAGCAATGGGAGCCTTGTCTTTATCCGACGGCTTTTCCCCCCCGCATGAAAGCATCAGAGTCGCTGCGATAAGAATAAAAAGAGAATTTCGATAACACTGTTTCATGGGCGCCTTTCACATATACCTATTCATTACCTATCAGTAAATCCGGTGGAAGCTCAAGTTTCTGCTCTGAAAACGCCGGCAATTCCCCGGGGTAAACCTGAAACGCGCAGAAAATGAAAAGCATTTCTCTGATGCGAAATCATTTTCAATTACGTCAGAATTAATAATCATCGCAATCGTGGATCAAATTTACAGCTTATGATATTGAACCTCGGATTTCTGTGGCAATTTCATCCTGTTTCCAGGTTTTGATAGCGAGGTGTGCATGAAATTTTTAAAGACCGGGATTACATTTTTACTGCAAAACAGCCTCTTTCTGATAGGTGGCACTGCGGTTGCGCTGATTGCAGCCAACCTGGCTCATGAATGGTATCATCATCTGATCCATAATGATTTGGGCCTGTTGCATCTGGAGGGGCATCACTTCAACTTTCATTTCATTGTGAATGACATTTTCATGTGTTTCTTTTTCGGATTGGCCGCAAAGGAAATCTGGGAAGCACTGTTGCCCGGCGGGGCACTGTCATCCCCCAAAAAGGCGGCCACACCACTGCTGGCCACCGCGGGCGGTGTGGCGGGGCCGGCACTGCTGTATGTGGCAGGGGCAATCATCCTCGGCCAGCACGAACTGATTCGCGGATGGGCCGTTCCCTGTGCCACGGACATTGCATTTTCCTATCTGGTGGCCCGGATGGTTTTCGGCAGTGGTCATCCGGCCATTCCGTTCCTTCTGCTTCTGGCCATCGCGGATGATGCGGCTGGTCTGATTATTCTTGCGGTCGCCTATCCCCAGGGCGAGATGAATCTGGTGATTTTCTTTGTCTGTGTCATCGGCGCGATTCTGTTCAATGTTTTCGTGCTGAAAAAAGCGCTGAAGGTCAACAGCTTCTGGCCATATATCCTGATTGCCGGACCGGTGTCCTGGTACGGATTCTTTGAGGGTGGCATTCATGCGGCGCTGGCACTGGTGCCCATTATTCCCACGTTGCCCCACAAACGTCTGGGCGAGCACTTCAAGAATGAATTCTTCGAAGGCACCATGGATCCTGCGCCGGGGCACAAATTCGATGCACTCAACGCCTTTGAGCATTGGTGGAAAAACCCGGTGGAAATTATTCTGATGCTCTTTGGTTTTGCCAATGCCGGTGTGGCGTTTTCCGCTATGGGCACCACCACATGGCTGGTCAGCGGTGGATTGCTGCTCGGCAAGCCCATTGGAATTATATTGCTGACCCTGCTGGCGACGAAAGTTTTCAAACTCGAACTGCCGGAGGGAATGAACATGAAAGACCTCGTGGTATTGGGCTTCATGGCGGGTATCGGATTTACGGTGGCGCTCTTCGTGGCCACGGTGGCCTTTGAACCCGGTGATGTGCTCGACGGCGCCAAAATGGGCGCCCTCTTCAGCTTTTTCGCCGCGTTCCTTTCCTACATCGTCGCTCGAATGCTTCTCGTGGGTCGCTTCAGCAAAGCCCGGTAATCCGTTCCTGCCACTGCTACTGTGATCGATGTCTTTCCAATACCGCTTTGCCGGTGCTATGACCTGTGGAACCGCGCCGTGTATGGGTGGACGAGTTGAGACCACTGGTCGTAGGGCATGGTGATAACCTCGGTGTGGGTGCCGGAGTTGAATGAGATATTGATATCCTTGCCAAGGGACTCTTCCGCGAAGACCTCCATACCGAACAGGTTGCCGAACGGCGGCATCGCTCCCACCTCACATTCCGGAAATGCCGTGGCGAAATCCGGTTCCCGGGCGAGGCGCAGAGAATACGCGTTGGTGAACTGCTGCAGTCTGTAGATGTCCACCATGTAGTTGGCCGGCAGCACCGTCATGGCCAGTTTTCCGTTCATTTGAACCATGACGGTTTTGGCCAGGTTCATCCCTGGAATATGGCAGATTTCCGCTGTTTCCTGGGCGGTATATACCGGCGGATGAGATGTGGTGATGTAGTCTACGCCCATGGCATCCAGAAATTCTTTCAGTTTACGCATTGGCATGCTGAGTCCTCCTTCGCTGTTCAGTTTTTGTTTTGCGACAGCGGAGGGGACTGGATAGAGGCGAATCAGACGTGAAAATCACTCCTTCCTGTCGCATTGAAAATGTAACGATGAAATTTTGACGATGCAATGCGGTTTGGCACCGGACGGTGAATATACCGGAAACCCGGATGGCCAAATGAATTAAAACAGATGGATTCCTGAATAAAAACCGGTGGATGAAACTGATTCCGTTCGAAGCATTGACAAAGTGGTATTTGGATACCACTTTGTCAATGAAACGTTTACTATAACATTTAACAAAGGTGATTCATGGCAAACGCAAACCAACCGGTATTTACCTGCGAGAATATTGAAATCGCAGCGGAAACAAAATCCATAGTCAAAGGGGTGGAACTGACCGTTCACCCGTTTGAAATTCACGCCCTGATGGGGCCCAACGGCTCAGGAAAGTCCACCTTCGCCAACGGATTGATGGGGCATCCCAACCTGAGTGTGAGCGGAAAGATTACATTGAATGGCGAGTCGATTGAAGACATGCCGCCCCACGAGCGAGCCCGCCGGGGACTGTTTCTCGGATTTCAGTATCCGGTAGCCGTACCCGGGGTCACGGTGGCGTCTTTTCTGCGGGCCTCCCTCAATGCGATTGGTCGGCAGGTCTCGAATGTATTTGAATTCAGGAAGGAAATGGAGCAGGCCTTCGAAGAGCTGGGCATCTCCTGGAGTTTTGCGGACCGATATTTGAATGATGGGTTTTCTGGCGGCGAAAAAAAGCGGCTGGAAATTCTGCAGATGCTGATGATGAAGCCACGGTTCGTGATTCTGGATGAAATCGATTCCGGACTGGATGTGGATGCGCTCAAGGTGGTGGCCCAGGGGATCAACCGCGTCGCCGAGCAGGGCGCAGGCGTGCTGATGGTAACCCATTATCAGCGGCTGCTCGACCTGGTGGTGCCCACCCGGGTCCATTATTTCATGGACGGCAGAATCGCATTCGAAGGGGGCGCCGAAACCGTGAAGGAGCTCGAAGCACATGGATATGACTGGTTGAAACAGAAAGTGGCGGGCGCCGGAATTGCCGGAAGCAGAGAGGTGGCCTCATGACCGTATCAGACGGCTTGTATTCAGTGAATCAGGACTACGTGGAACGGTATGGATTCTCGGATCCCGAATCGATGGTGGGCCGGGCGCCCAAGGGAATTTCCCGGGAGGTGGTGGAAAACATTTCGCGCTTCAAGAATGAACCGGATTGGATGCGGGAATTTCGCCTGCGTGCCTACGACAGTTTTGAACAGAAGCCCATGCCCGAATGGGGCAACCAGGGCATCATGACCAATATCGATTTTGACGATATTTACTACTACATTCCCCCTGGTGCGGAACGGGGACGCAACTGGGAAGACGTACCGGCGGATATTAAGCGGACCTTTGACAAACTGGGTATTCCGGAAGCGGAGCGGAAGTTCCTGGCCGGGGTATCGGCCCAGTATGATTCCGAGGTGGTGTATCACTCCATGAAAGAAGAGCTGGAAAAGCAGGGTGTCATTTTTCTGGATATGGATTCGGGACTTCGGGAGCATCCGGAGATTGTGAAAAAATATTTTGCGTCGGTGATTCCGCCCACGGACAATAAGTTTGCCGCGCTCAACAGTGCGGTCTGGTCGGGCGGTTCGTTTATTTATGTGCCGCCCCACACCCATGTGGATATTCCCCTGCAGGCGTATTTTCGAATCAACGCCAAAAACATGGGGCAGTTCGAGCGAACGCTGATTATTGCGGATGAAGGGTCGAGCGTGCATTACATCGAAGGATGCACCGCGCCGGTGTATACCACCGATTCGCTGCATTCGGCGGTCGTGGAGCTGGTGGCGCTGAAAGATGCTAAAATTCGTTATTCGACGATTCAGAATTGGTCAAACAATGTGCTTAATCTGGTCACCAAGCGTGCCGTTGCCCACGAAGGCGCATCGGTGGAGTGGGTGGATGGCAACATCGGTTCCAAGCTGACCATGAAGTACCCGTGCGTCATTCTCAAGGGGGAGCGCGCCCATGGGGAGGTGCTGTCCGTGGCATTTGCCCAGGATGGCCAGCATCAGGACACCGGGGCCAAAATGATTCATTCGGCTCCCAATACCACGTCGCGAGTGGTGTCCAAGTCAATTTCGAAAGGCAAGGGGCGAGCCAGTTATCGGGGGCTGGTACGGGTGAACCCCGGCGCCACCGGATGCCGGACCGATGTCACGTGTGACGCGTTGCTGCTCGACGGCGCATCGCGGACGGACACATATCCGACTATGGAAATTCTGCAGCCGGATGCCCAGGTGGAACACGAGGCGCGGGTGTCGAAGCTTGCGGACGAACAGTTGTTTTACCTGGAAAGTCGGGGTATCGACCCGGAAAAGGCAAAGCTGATGATTGTGAACGGTTTCTTTGAGCCGTTCACCCGGGAACTGCCCATGGAATACGCCATTGAGCTCAATCGACTCATTGCCCTTGAAATGGAGGGTTCCGTTGGCTGAAATCGCATTGAAGAAAAAGAGAAAAGTGGAGAAGCCGCAGATTGATAAAGCATTGCTGTCCCATGTGGGCCAGAACGACACCCTGCATATCGCCAGGGGGCGAAAACAGGCGTACGAGGATTATCTGTCGCAGGAATTGCCCATGCGGGTCGGTCACGTATGGAAACGGGCCAGGGCCGAGCGGTTTGTGCCGGAAATTTCGGCATCGCTGCCCATCAGCGATGCATTCATGGCCAGTCGACAGACCGGCACGCGCAATGATATTCAATTTCTGGCGGGGTCGGATTTATTCGTCACTCTGGATGCCGAGGCCGAGCGGCAGGGGGTGGAGATAAAGCGCCTGGACGAATCGCCGGTTTCGCCGGGGCAGGTGGTGCCTTCGTCGCGGGGATTTTTTGAGGCGCTGAATCAGAGCCTGTGGACCACGGGCATCCATATTCGGGTACCTGCAGGAGTACAGCTGACATCGCCCATTCACATCCGCAGTCATCTGGACGCGCGATTCCCGTTCGTGCGCACGGTACTGGTGCTGGAGGAGAATGCATCGGCCACGGTGCTGGAACGCATTGGCAGCTCGTCCCGGAAAGGGCGGACAGTGATGGTATCGGAGGTGGACCTGCATGATGGCGCCATCCTGCATCATGGGCTGGTGGCCGACCTGGCCCTTGACGATACGCTGCATTATTCCCATGGCTGTCGCCTGGGAAATGGCGCCACCCTGAATCTGGTGGCCACCTCTGTGGGAAGCGGACGTCTGAAGGCGGATTTGTCGGGGGAACTGGTCGGGGAAGGTGCTCGCAGTGAAATCCGAACCTTCGGGGTGGTGCAGGATGATACCGCGCTGGATTTTCATACCCGGCAACACCATGTGGCGGCCCATACGTTTTCTGACATGAAGTCAAGGAGCGTACTGCTGGACAACGGCGTGTCATCGAATACCGGGCTGATTCACATTGAGGCGGATGCCAGAAACAGTGAAGCGTTTCAGATAGCGCGGAACCTGATGCTGTCAAAGGATGCGGAAGCCACATCGATTCCGGAACTGGAGATTGAAAACAACGACGTGACCTGTTCTCACGGCTCAGCCACCGGCCCGTTGAATCCGGAGCAGCTTTTTTATCTGCAGAGTCGCGGTCTGTCAAAGGGCGCTGCGACCCGTCTGATTGTGGAAGGTTCTCTGGATGAAATGCTGGCCGGGCATCCGGTGGAAATTCAGGAGGCGTTCCAGAGCGCCCATGAGCCCGTGTTTGAAAGATTGCAGACAGAAAGAGCAGTTGGTTCACGGTGAGCTGACGTGGAGTGAATTATCATGAGTCAGGTGGCAAAGAATTCAGCGGCGACGTGGAACAGCGATGCCATTCGGGAACAGTTTCCCACCCTGCGGCGGCAGTTTGCCGGACGGCCAATTGTGTACCTGGATTGTGCGGCCACCTCCCTGAGGCCGGAGTCCGTCATCAATGAAGGATGCAATTTCTGTCGCAATCACGATGGCAATCCCCATCGGGGGATGCACGCCCTTTCATTTGAAGCCACCGAGGTGTACGAGTCGTCGAGACAGGCGGTGGCGGATTGGCTGGATGCCCCGGAAGCCGCTTCGGTGGTCATTACCCGAAACGCCACATCCGCCATCAATCTGGTGGCCGGGGGATTGCGCGGGGAACTCAAGCGGGGCGACAATATTGTTCTGACGCGGATGGAGCATCACGCCAATCTGATTCCGTGGCAGCAACTGGCCCGGCAGACCGGCGCCAGCCTGCGCTTTATGGAGCTTACCGAAGACGGCCAGCTCTGTACCGATGATTTACCAAAGCTCATCGACGAGCGTACCCGGATTGTGGCGGTGGCCCACGTGTCCAATGTGCTGGGAACGGTCAATCCAGTGTCTCTCATTGCCCGGGCGGCCAGACGGGTGAATGCCCTGACCCTGGTGGACAGCGCTCAGGCGGTGGGCCACATGCCCGTTTCCTTCCGGGAACTCGATGTGGATTTTATGGTCTTTTCGGCGCACAAGTGCTACGGCCCGGCCGGCCTCGGTTTTTTAATCGGTCGGATGGATAGCCTGGCCAGACTTTCCCCGGTGGAATACGGGGGCGACATGATTGAATACGTGTCGTTTGAAGAAGCCACCTGGGCAGACATCCCCCAGCGATTTGAAGCGGGAACCGCCAACTCCCAGGCGGTGGCGTCGTTTCCCGAGAGCATTCGTTTCATCGAATCTCTGGGCACGCAGGCTATTCGGGAGCACGAAATGGCGATTACCGGACATGCCATGGAACAGTTGGCGGCCATAGAGGGCATCCGCATTCTGGGCCCGACCGATCCGTCGTTGCGTGGCGGTCTGGTGGCCTTTACCGATCCGTTCGTGCCGCCCCATGACATGTCGACCATTCTGGATGAATACGGCGTGGCGGTTCGGGCCGGGCACCACTGCGCGCAGCCTTTACACCGTCATCTGGGCATACCGTCCAGTACCCGGGCGTCCTTTGGCGTATATACCACTTTGGAGGATGTGGATATATTCATTGAAGGAATTCACCGGGCGCGGGCGATTTTTACAAGGAAATACTGAAATGAATCTCGATGCATTATACCGGGAAGTGATTATGGCTCATCATCAGAACCCCATGGGCCGCAAGCCGCTGGATGAGGTGAGTGCCCATGCCCATGGATACAATGCCAGTTGCGGTGATGAAATTGATGTGAATATCAAGGTGGTAGATGGCGTGATTGCCGGTATCCAGGTGGACGGTCACGGTTGCGCCATTTCCCAGGCGGCGGGTTCCATGCTCAGCCAGGTGGCGGTGGGACTCAAGGTGACCCTGCTTGAAGAAGTCATTGATGGGTTCCGGGAGATGCTGAAATCGGGGGAGCCCAACTCCAATTTGCCCGGAGACCTGCCGGTGCTGAGCGGGGTGGCCAAATTTCCGGTGCGCATCAAGTGTGCGGCATTGCCCATGACCACAACGCTGGAAGCCATTTCCCGATTCAAATCGGAAACGGACGCCGCCGGGCAGAACGAAACACAACAGGACGACAGCGCGGCATAAAAAGAAATTCCTTTCAGGAACGGATGCGCGAGCGGATGCTTCCGGCAATCCGTCTGCCTGTGGAAACAACCTTGTGCGACAGTATTCGCACTCCGGCTGGCGTGATGCGTTTTCGGCCGATGATGCCACCGCAGATGAACAGGGCCAGCAGGGTAATCCATGGACTGATTTTTTCCGGGACGCCGCGGACATACCTGAATTCCAGCAACCCATTCTGATCTGTTTTTACCCGCATCAGTTGTTCGATGTTCCTGGCTTTCCATGGCTGGATGGGGATTTCCTTTCCATTGAGGAATGCGTGCCAGTTGCAGAATTCAAATACGTGCAGCACCAGGAACGCGTCCGGTGTCACATCCGATAATTCCAGGGAGATGAATTCGTTGCGGAACGCCTTCAATTTTGCCCTGGCTCGGCCTTCCACATGAAACGGTGCATCGGGTTTCACCGTGATGTCTTCGAAAACCCGCAGGGGTCCCGATGCGAATACCTGTCTGTTGGCGCCGGGAACGGTATCGCGCACTGTCACAATGAACCGGACATTTCCCGCCCGTCTGGCGGGAACAGTTTCGTTGAGGTTGGCGCCCACCAGATACGGGTTGGCCGAGTCGGGACGAGTGAAAAACCCCCGGAAGGTGGCGCCGCTGTGATGGGCGGGAAAGTATTGGGGCATCCGGGAATACGCCGGGGCGTCCTCATAGCAGTGGTGGGGATTTCCGGGACAATACCGGTCCCACATGGACCGGAAGATGCCTGCCCTGGGCTGGGACCGGTTTCTGAGGAATTCGGCGACTTCCATGTAATTGTTCCAGGTATCGGGTCGTCTGGTCCAGGTAGTGGATGGTTTCACGTATGTGTTGTAGGCCGTTCGCCAGAGCGGTACGACAAACACGCCGCATATGGATGCCGTCAGAAGCAGGGACGCATAACGGCGCCATGTGGATGCGGTTCTGTTTCCGGCAACCCGGATATATTTTCGCAGCAGCACATCCATGGCGTATCCGGCGCAAAGAAATGCGATGGGACGGGTGTACAGATAAAACCGCCCGGGTTGCAGTCTGGAGATGAATATATCGAGGGTGAGCGGTTTCCACAGACTCTCAAAGGAGAGTGAACTGGAAAGAAAGGTGAACAGTATCAGCAGCAGCACAAAAAATTTGAGCAGGTATTGGTTTCGGAGGAACGCCACAATGCCGCCCAGAACCCCCGCCGCAATGATCATTGCCCACATGTTGCCGAAAAAGGTGAGGGAGAGAAAGCCCGTTATCTGCTGTTCCAGCATCACCGCGCCGGTACTCAGCGGGACCGAGTACTGCCGATATGCCAGAAATGGAAGCAGCCAGAGAGCGGCGACGCCCACGGTCAATGCCGCTGCCAGCAACCCATTGGCAACAATTCTCAGTGGCCTTTGGGTTGACATGGAGACGATGGCGTGCACGGTTGCCAGGGCGAACGAGGCGCCGAGATACACCAGTGATATGGGATGAAACGTGATGGCGATGCCGGATACCAGCGCAGAAACGGCAAGAGCGGTTCTATGGTTGTGGCTGATGGCGCGATAGAAAAGCGCACTGCCCAGCAGGCACAAACCCGAGGCCACACATGACGGCCATACCCCCCAGTCAATGGCAAAGCTGTGTCCGCCCTGCAGGAAAACCCCGGGGTCCACCATGGAGAGAACACCGGCAATGATACCGGTGGTTATGTTTTTTACCAGTCGGCCGGTGGCGTAGAGGGCCAGATGCCAGATGGCCATGGAAATCAGAAACGAGTAGGCGTAGACGCGATCAAAGGATGCGTCGGATAACATCAGACGCTTCACGACCGCCATCAGATAGTACGCGCCCTGGGGGTACAGAATCCCTGCGGGAAAACCGAGACCGCGATCATGGACCCAGCCGTTCAGTCGTCCGGTGGCCAGCAGTTTGTCAGACATGATCCAGCCGTTCAGAATCTGAACCGGGTGATCGTATGAATATGGAATATCGCCGAGAAATAATCTGCGGTGGATAATGCACAGGCAGACGACAATACCCAGCGCGGGAAGCGATTCGGAAATGATTTTCCATGTACGCGAGGTGGAAGCCAGGTGCCACTTGTACAGAAAAGGCACATATGCGTTGAGCAGCAGCGCACCAGCGGCACAGATGAACGTGACGCAGAATTGTTGCACGAGCCACGAGGGCGTGGACGAATATTCACTGACAATATACTCCGTCAGCGATAGCAGAAGCGTGCCCAATAAAATGAGCGGGAAAAGGACTTTTCTCCGGGGGCGAATACCGGGGCGTCCGAAATAGGCGTTGACGATTCTGAGCCATTTCATTTGGTGAAAATTCCCCATTGAGAAAGAAATCCCACGATGCGTATCTGCTTCTGAGTGAACTGCGACACGCGCTTCAGATAGACCAGGCAGTCATGGGGACTGGTGCGTTTCTGGTTCAGCTTGAGAAATTCCAGAATTTGCATGACCCAGTCCAAATCGATATTGGCGTAATTGGAATACCCGTTTTTTTTCAGATATTGGCTGACCCAACCGGTGCCGCTGCCCACTTCCAGAATGTGTGCGTCCCGGGGAATGGACTTCAGAAAGTATCGAATTTTTCTGGCCCTGGCCAGTTCACTGAGAATATTCACAAAAGCCTCCTTTTCATATGCCGGTTTCCCCATGCCCTTCATCGGAATGTCAGTTGCGGGCAGTGTGGGAACAGGCGCCGGTGCTTCAGAGCGCGTACATGGTTGACGTGGACGTGTCTTTGTCAGCGGTGCTCTCCCCGGGCGGAGATGATTCTTCATGATACTCGTCATCGGTATTCACCGCCCAGATGTTGGACTTATCCCGGCGACCGCTGAGGATGTTGTCCACTGCGGTAATGGCGGTCAGAATGGAGTGATCCTGATTATTGTAGCGGTGCATCCCATTGCGGCCAATCAGATAGAGATTGTCGATGGTATCCACCCACGAGCGGATGGTGTCGAATTCCCGGTACGTCCCAAAATACGCTGGATAGGTTCCGGCAACTCGCACGGTGGTGGCATCGAGAACATCCCCGCTGTCTATCAGATTGATGGATTCCATCTCTGATATGGCAAACTTTGCGAATTCATCATCTGTCATGTTCCACAGGTCATCCCCCTGATTGCAGAAATACTCCAGACCAAGCCAGGTGTTTTCGGGGTTCTGCACCATATATGGCGACCAGTTGTTGAACACCTGAAGTCGACCCAGTTTGACCTCCGGTTCCTGAATGTAAATCCAGTTGTCTTTGAGGTCTTTCATGGCCCCCTTCATCTGTCGCAGCAACAGACCGACGGTGATGAAATCCCGATACATCAGACCCTCGGCCACCCGTTTCACTTCGGCGGATGCCGACTCCCCGGCGCCGGAAACCAGCTCCCGGACTGGCATGGTGGAAAAGAAACAGTCCGCGTGGTACTGCTGTTCTTCCCCGTCGCGATTCACGGTGCGAACGCCGGTCACTATGCCATCCTCGATGTCCAGGGAGACCACTTTTTCATTCATTACGATTCGGGCGCCCCCGCCGATGGCCTTTTTTGCCACTTTTTCCCAGAGTTGTCCGGGGCCGAACTTGGGATACAGAAAACGGTTGATGAGACTGGTTTCCACGTTGGACTGTTTCTGTTGCTGCTCCGATTGAAAGAGGTTGCTCATCGCGTGCACCAATGCCTTTCGGATGGACAATGCCCTGATTCGCTGGGCGCCCCAATCCGCCCCAATCTTTTTGCAGGGCACTCCCCAGACCTTTTCGGTGTAATCCTTGAAAAACGTCCGATACAGCTGGTTGCCGAATCGATTGATGAAAAAGTCTTCAAGGGAGTTTTCCTCCCGGATGGGAAACAGCGCGCTCTTCAGGTAAGAAAGTCCCAACCGCGTGATGCGGGCCGGGCCCAGTCGGGAAATGGTGTTCCAGTTCAGTGAGATGGGATAGTCAAAAAGCTGGCGGAGGTAATAAATTCTGGAAAGTCTGTCCCGAACCAGCATGACGTCATCCTGCTCGGATGCAACACCCCGGTGCTTCAGGTGGTCGGTGGCGTATCCGGGAAGCTGGACGTCGCCCGCTTCGAGGGGCAGAATATTCAGCCACCAGTCCATTACCTTTCTGGATTTGGAGAAAAAGCGGTGGCCGCCTATATCCATGCGGTTCCCCTTGTAATTGATGGTACGGGAAATGCCGCCAATGGCATCGGACGCTTCAATAATCAGAGGCCGGATATGGGTTCTTTCAACCAGTTCCAGTGCCGCAGTGAGCCCGGCCGGACCTGCTCCGATAATGATGGCTGTCTTTTCACTGTTCATCGTGTCATCCTGTCTCAGCAACCATCCCCTGCCAATGGGCTGGATACTCCCCGGGAAATAACTGAATTCTCACCCTATTCCAAATTTTGCGTTGGCCAACCGTACCATTGTTGGAAAAGAATTACATCAACAAATGTATTACCTGTCCCCGGTGAAATGGCAGTGTCTTCCCGGTGACGATTGGATGTATTGCCGAAAAATCGCGTGTCTGGCGGCATTCTTCAATCCAATGGCGGATGGTATGGTTTCGGTCATCTGCTCCGGAATCAGATATCGCCCGTTTGCCGGGTTAATGAAGTTGAAAAAAAATAAACGGGTTTGTAACTGCACGGTATTGAGATGTGAATGTCATGTCCGGCAGCGACCGGTGTGTTGAAATGGTCCCCTTCCCATCTGATCCATGGGTCACAGAAATACGTTTATTACATTCTGTCGCTTTATATCAGGGAATCAAAAAATTATTACAATCGGATGAGGTTCGTTAGTTCAATATCGGTTTTATTCCGGTTGGAATCGTTTCAGGTTCTGACGCATTTGCTGGAAGGTCGCAGGTGGTTCCACTTCAAAGTGCATGGATTCCCCGGTGATGGGATGGGTGAATCCCAGCACACCGGCGTGCAGCATCAGGTATTTTGAATCGATTTTTCGGCCCTTGTAGTTGCGGGTGTAGGTGCGCTCGCCAATCAGGGGATGACCCTGCTCGCCCAGTTGAATGCGAATCTGGTTGGTTCGGCCCGTATCCAGAATACACTTAATAAGCGATGCATTTTTCAACAGTTCGATGACTTCCACGTGGGTGATGGCCAGTTTGCCCTTCTGACTGCGGCGCACCCCGCCATGGGGAGAGGATTCACACGACCCCCGGATGCCATCGCCGCGATCTTCCATGAGATGGGTGCGAATGGTCTGGGATTTAACCAGACCGTGGACCAGCGCCAGATATTGCCTGGCAACACTGTGTTCCCGGAACTGTTCCACCAGACCATCTCTGGCTTCCACACTTCTGGGAAAGACGAGCAGTCCACTGGTCAGTTTGTCCAGCCGATGCACCACCATCAAAGACGCCATGGCGCCTTTGCGCTTTGCGCTCTTCACCCGTTTTCGGGTGAGATACCTGCGAATCTGCACATCGAAGGTGTTCCTGTCGGTTTCCTGGAAAGGGACGGTCAACACGCCGGCCGGCTTTGACGCCACCACCAGATGGTTGTCCATGTGCACGATGCATCGCGGATCGAACCCGGTGGCGTTGCCCCGGGGGGACGCTGCAGGGGAAAACTGGATTTCATTGCCACAGAAAATCGCCGTATCGAGTTCGGTGACCACCGTGGCATTGACCGAAATTTTTCCCTGCTGAATCCACCCTCGTGCCGTGGACCAGGGGACGTCGAACAGGTCTTTTACCACCTTGTCCAGTCGCGCGTCGTCATGGGATGCATCTGCTGTAACTGTTCTGGTTTCTTCCATCTGACTCTCAGTTCTTCGGCGTTGTCACAGAAATCCGTTCCTGCAGCCGCGCCGGAAAGAGCGGTCTGCTGAGACGTGCTGTACAGGAAAAACCGGTAACAGTGCAATATCTATCGACGGTTCATGCCGGATTTGAATTTCCGATCGAATTCTGCCCGTCGCCTGAGGGTTTCTTCGTGCTGTTCCTGATACAGCTTGGCATTGCGCTGCTGTTCGACGAACTTTTTAAATTCCTCTTTGCGGGTATCGCTGGACGAGGGTCTGTTGAGTGCAAGCATTCGCGAATTGATATTGGTCAGGAAAACGTAGTCCCGGGCGGCAGGAGCCGGGAAATGGAGGGAATCGAAGTATTCGTACAGGCAGAACCGTTGACTGGTATCCAGACCGAACAGCGATAACGTGACATCCATGGGAACGCCGGTGACCCGGTTGATTTTCATGCGCACGGAAAAGTCGTAGTCAGGACTGCCAACACATTTTTCTATCTCACCCTGAGTGGTTTCGATGGTTGACCGGACGGCCTGCCATTGCGGAATTGCGCTGATTTCGTACAACGGCGCGGACAGATAGTCCTGCTGCATTTCCTCCCCGGTGCACTGATTGCTGTCGGGCCTCAATTCTTCCATACAGAATTCCCGGTCAATCCGCGCATTTGGACTGGCGCTGTCAATATTGGCAATGCATGATTCGATGCTGTTCGACAGCTCACGGAGACATTGCCCACCGGTATCCGTCTGGGCACTCCCGGATTCTGTACTGCGATCGCCAACGGCCACCATCGACGACAGCTCGGGCTCGCCGCCAGGGCGGATGACCGGCAGCAGCAGATAGACAGCCGCGGCAAGAACAAACACCGCGCCCACTACCCAGTATCCTGATTTTCGCTTTTTATGGGTACTGCGGCAGAGTACACAACCCCAGGTGACCTCCGGGTCATATTTCAAATTATGATGTACGCAGATGGCAAGCGTTATTTTCGGTTCTTCTTCGTCATTAAAATCCAACGCCATACTTTTACCTCTTCTGTACTGCCACAGTTGGGTTTCCCCACTATTGTAATCGGCGAAAATGCAAATAAATTAGCCTTTCCCGACCATTTTCGCTGAAAGGTTGTTTTTTTTGATTATAGTGGAAAATTACGATAATGCAAGAATTAAAATCGGGTCAGAGCTGACCTTTCAGGGCGGTCATCCGGTTCAATTGACTGGGGGGTGAGGCACAGGAGGTCGTTTGAGCAGATTGTTAATGGTCTCCTCGGGGATACCGCCCGGGTACGGCTGAGCGCCAATGAAATAGGTAGGCGTTCCGGGGAGTTTACGGCGGGTTCCTTCATCAATATCTTTGCCGATTCTCTGTGCGGGGCCGGCCGATTGCATACAATTTTCAAATTTATCGGGATTGATTTTCAATGTATCAGCGATTTCCGGCAAATTGACATCGGTGGCCTTCCGGGTTTCCTGTGCGCCAAAAATCTGGTCGTTCATCTGCCAGAACTTGTCCTGGTCCCCGGCGCATTCCACGGCTCTGGCGAATTCGCAGGCGCGCTCGTGAAACGCGGCCGAAAGATATTCGTTGCATTTGTTGTCCATGGGCATATGCCGGTGAATCAGACGAATCCGGTCTTTATGCCGGGCAACTGTCATCCGGATATTGTAGTGCGCGCGTCTGCAGAATGGACACTCATAGTCGCTGAACTCAGTGATGGTGATATCCGGAGATTTGGCGCCAATCCAGTGGTGACCGTCCTCGGTGATGCCGGAATCCAGGGGAGGCAGCGAATCAAAACTGGAAGTGCGCCAGTACGGGGGTAGCAGAAGATAGACGGCGGCAATGCCGGCGCCCAGGACAACGGTCAGGGGCAGAAAAAATGGCCGGTTGGATATGACCTGTCTGAAATCGTTGCGCACCGCCTGCACCGGGGATGTGCGATGGATGCGGAGCAGGACATTTCCCAGAATGAACAGGGTGATATTGACCACATACAGGGTGGTGCAGAACAGGCACAGACTTTTTATTTCGAAGGTGGAAATATATGCGAGGATGGCGGAGGCAATGACAGCGCCCGAGAGTGCCACAATGTAAAACCCCGAAAGCGAAATTTTTTTGACCAGCTGATACACTCCCAGGACGACAAACAGCAGATATGCGAACATCCCCCACACCGAAATGGGCAATTCCGCAAATACGGACCACGGAGAACGGGCAACGGTTTCGCAGTTGAGGGCTTCGTTGATGGCGCAGATGGATTTGAAATCGGGATTGGTGTGGCTTTCGTAATGAATGTGCGTGAGTTCCATGGCCACGCCGAGTCCGATGAGACTGACCAGCAGAAGGGCGATTTGAATCCGGAACGCAGCAGCAGGGACTCCGGATGGCGAAGCGGTTGATTTGTTGTTTGCACTCATTGTTTTCAGTTTTCCTTCAAATTTCCTGTCAACATTGCCGTGAAGCTGTGGCAAAGTGTCTACCAGAGATTTTATTTTCGTATAACTGTTTTCAGTGAAGTATATTTCGCCAGATTATGAAAAAAGGAAGCTGATAGTGCTGAATCCCGAAGAAATCAGAAACGAGCTGGAACGCTGTATTGGATATTCATTTAAAAATATGGATTTAATGATAGAAGCATTGACCCATAAATCTTATTTTAATGAACAGAGCGATGTGTCCTGTCACAATGAGCGTCTGGAGTTTCTGGGGGATGCGGTTCTGGATTTGATTATCTCCCGTAAGTTCATGAGCATGGGGGACAGGTGGTCGGAGGGAACCCTGACGCGATATCGGGCGTCTCTGGTGAATGAGGACACATTGGCGAAAGTGGCGGAGAATCTGAATCTTGGACCGTTTATTCTGCTGGGCAGGGGGGAGGACAAAAACAACGGTCGTCAGAAGCCATCGATACTGTCCGATTGTGTGGAAGCGGTGGTGGGGGCGATATTTCAGGACAGCGATTTTTACACGTGCGATGCGGCAGTGCTCGCATGGTTCGAGGATATGATTGCCGAGGTGATTGAAGGGGAAGGGATGGCGGATGCCAAAACCGAGCTGCAGCAGCAGTTGCAGGCACAGAATCTGGTGCCGGCTTACCGGACTGTGGGCATTTCGGGGCCGGACCACGACAGAACGTATGAGATGGAGATTGTGGTGGATGGAAAATCCCTTTCGAGGGGATACGGAAAAAGCAAGAAAGAAGCGGAAAAGCAGGCAGCGCAGAACGGTCTTGAAGCGCTTTGCGCGGGAGACAATGCCGCCAGTCTGGAATCCGCGGGAGACTAGGGACGATGAAAAAATATAATCTGGTGCTGGTGTTTCTGGTACTGGCGGTGATGGGCAGAAATGTCACCGCGGCGGAATCGCAGCGGGAGTACGAAACGCGGTATGAAGTCATGCTGCAGTATGCGGTGAACATCAACGAATATGTAAGACGCCATCTGCAGGATCGAAGGCTATGCGCCTATGCTGAGGAAATGACCGCCACCAATGCCCGGTTCGCCGAGCAGATGACGCCCCCGGACGTATACTCCGAGCTGCATCCCCATTTTTTATTGGTGCTCGAAAATGTGGAGCGCTCCTTCTATTATGCGGCCCAGGGAAATCTGGGCCGGTATCGGCATCATCAGAAAATCGTCAACAAGGAGCTCTCCATTCTCGAAGCGCTGGCAGATCGCGCGGGAATGGAACCCTACTACGGGCGGTACTGAGGGCGATACGGTATGGACCCAACATTTTTTTATTTCGGAGCGTTGCGTCTGCCGGCGTATTTCACCATGCTGGCGGTGGGATTCTCCCTCGCTGTGTATCTGGCGAGTCGCTGGGCAGAACGGAACAATCTCGAAAAGGGCCGCATGCTGGACTTTGGTATCCTCATGGTGGTGTTTGGCATCATTGGGGCAAAGGTTCTGCATATATTCGCGGACGGCCATTTTTATGACTATGTGAATCTCTGCAAAGATCCCTCCCTGGTGAACTGGCATGTGGATGTGCACGAATGCAGTCTGCTCAAAGGGCGATGGGATGAGGCCGCAGCCCTCTGCCATCCGGTGAAGAAAAACTGCTTCGCCTGGATATCGGGTGCCGGCTGGGCCTTTTATGGCGGGTTCATTGCGGCGGCCCTGTTCAGTATCTGGTTTATTCGCAGACATCGTTGGCCGGCCGGAAAGATATGCGATATGGCCGGCTGGGCCATCATGCTGGGACTGGCCTGGGGACGGATGGGTTGTTTTCTGGCGGGATGCTGCTTCGGGGCGGTGAGCCACGAGCATTACGGCGTGTCGTTTCCCAAGGGATCCCCGGCGTCCAGAAGCCAGTGGCTCGAAGGACTTCTGCCAACCTATCGGCATGCCTCCCATCCCGTGTATCCCACCCAGTTGTACGAAGCCATTCTGGCCCTCACGGTGGCAGCGGTGGCATATTTTGTTATTCGGCCGCGCAAACGGTTTGATGGGCAGGTGTTCCTCTTTGCCATGGTGACCTATGCCATCGGGCGATTCATGCTGGAGTTCATCCGCAGCGATGAACGGGGGGCCGTGCTGGGCGTGTCCACCAGTCAGTGGATTGCCATGGGCATTGTGGGACTGTGCGTGTACCTGTACTTCTTTTTTAAAAAGCGGGCCGCTGCTTCGTCATCAGATTAGGGGCACGGTCATCTCTTCGGACATCTGAAGCCTCCTGAGTTTCAATCAATGAGTTTCAATCACTCTGGTTCCTTTAAGTCCAGCAAGAAACTTTCATTCTCTACACTCCACCGGTTTTGTCCCGGCGCACACAACGTCCCCTGGAGCGGCGACCGGTTTGAATCCTTGCTGCAATCGCGGAAATCCGGCATATTTAAGCTTTCGTCCTCAGTCCCTCGGTCGATGTAGCGAGGGCTACACCTCGGTCGGGCCTTGCGGGCGCGCATTAAATGCTTGTATTTCCTCGATTTCGCTGGCGGAATCAAACCGATCGCCGCTCTAGATTCCCCTTCTCATACTTTACCGAGACGGGCGAAGGAGAACGCCGGCAATCGAAAGTGCCTGGCAGAAAACCTTTAGGGGCATTTCACCATTGTCGAAAAAAGAGCAACGTCACACGGTCATGCTGACGGCAGGTACATGACTGCTGTTTGGACCAAATACGACAGCAACCGGCTGGGTTGCCTTGTGCAAAATATTTCAATACAGGGGTGTCCCTCCGAATATTTCCACTTCAGCCAGAGAGAGGAAGTTGATCGTGTTTAACTGGACTTTAACGTAGCGGCCATTGACGGGTGTTATGGGAATGGTTTCCAGAGACGCCGCCCGGCCGGTAAAATGGCTTTCAATCCAATGAGTGTCATCCTCTGAAACGAGAACATCAAAATCGCTGAGCCGTTCCGCGCAACAGTCCGTTCGGTTGTAGATGTCTATTCGGGCAAGTCCGTACACCGCTCCCAAGTCCACCTGCCAAAATGGATTTGCCGTATGATCGGTGCACGAAACGCTGCCGTTCCCCCAATTCCCATCCGTGTTGCCATCCACCGCTTCCTGACCGGTTTTGGCAAACTGATTGCTGGACTGGTGTACCGCTTTGCCCATGGAAAGATTTGGAAATCCCATCACTTTCACTTCTGCCAATGACAGGAAATTGGTTCCTCTCAACTGTACTCGTACGTACCTTCCGGTGTTGCGGTTCATTGGGATGCGTGTTTCCGCTGAGGCAGTTCCGGGAAAATGAATCCCTTCCCAGGTTGTTTGATCGCGGGAAATCAACACATCGAAATCACTTAGGCGGTCACTGCAGCAGTCTGTTCGATTGTATAGAACAACTTCCTCAACCAATGCCACTGCCCCCAAATCAACCTCCCAGTACGGCTGCGGCGTTCCGTCCGTGCATGAAACACTTCCGTTATTCCAATTTCCATCCGTGTTGCCATCTACCGCTTCAGTGCCGTCTTTTCCGAATTGATTGCTGGACTGCCACGCGGGTTTTCCCAGTGCCAGATTCAGTGGAACGACAGCGTCTGAGCGAACCGTTACAACAAAGTTGCCCACGTCCTGTCCACCGTCATCATCTTTGACAATCACCACCACATTGTAAGCGCCCAGTGTCTCGTATTGATGCTGAAGAGTAATCATCCGGTTAAACAGCTGGGATTCGTAAATCGCAGAGCCGTCTCCAAAATCGATTTCCGCTGTCCACGTGTCGGGGCCGGGGTCTTCAAAGGGGATTTCAACGAAGAGCCCGTCACCCAGTGTGATTTCATGGTCGATGAATGGTTGAAGCATGGGCGAAACATTCACAATGTCCATGCCGGTGCGAGCAACCGTGGTCTGTCCGCTTTGGCTGGTCGCTTTGACAGCAATGGGGTGCGTCGCATGGCCAGGTCCATCCAGGTCGGTCGCAGCAAAGACAACGTCATTTCCATGGCTTTCGTATGTACCGTCGTTATCCAAATCCCAGTCAAGCGTAACTTGCTCCCCATCCGACGATGAAGCGAAAGCCGTAAGTGTGGTCTGGCTTCCCTCTTCAACTGTGTAAACCGGGGCGACCTGGACAACGGGATTGCCATCCTGCGGACCAAAAGACTCGTAACTGTATGGGTTTGTACTCCATGCATCATACCGCTGGTCCAATACAAGTGTTTCACTTTGGGTTTCGGATACCAGTATCAGGTTGGTCAACATGAACGGCCCATCCTCGTGAGAACGGTAAATATCATCGCCGTCGAATCGTATGGTTAGCTGGTTTTCACCTGCGGTCAGTGACGCATTTATGATACTGTGAGCTACCAGGTTGCCGTTTGTATCTGCCAGATCAGCAGAAAGTACAGCACTTTCGTTTCTGTCTGACACCACACCAACAGACACTTCCACGCCATCGTTTCGACCCGGTTCGTTTATCAGCGGAATCGCCACGTCGCTGTATTCGTCGCCAAAAGAAATTCCGGGCGGGGAAATTTGAAAATGCAGTTGCGTTGTGCGTTCAAATGAAACACCGTCGATGTCCACGCCGCGAGCAATCACATCTGCGACTGCGGTACCAGGAATATTCATGAGCGGAATATCTGCTCCGTATGTGGTTCCTCCCAGTGCATTCATGTCAGTCGTGTCAGTCGTGTCGTCCCCATAACGAATGGTGACAGTTCCATTGACCCATCCGGTTTCTCCGGTAATGGTTGCCGTTATCGACGCATCTTCGTCTCTGCGGAAAATTGTTTTGTTTAACGATGCCTGCAGCGATACTGTGCTTTCGAATGTGGCATAAGCCGTATATTGAATTTTGTCCGCGCCGATGGTATTTTCGCCATGGATTCGGATTTCCCATACCCCCGCCGATGGGTTTTTAATGATATACAACACACCGTCTGGTGTATTTTCAAAATACACATTCTCCGGGTGTTTCAGCATGTCTTCCGAACGGAAGATCATTCCATTCGGATCTGACAACGTCACAGTCAATTCACCCTCGCCATTCCGATTCACGACAAAAGCGACAGGGCCACGTTCTATTGGGACGGAATGAACCAGGTGGGAATTGGCTTCAACCATGCCCTTGTGGATTTGTGTCGGCACCGGGTAAGATTCAGGTGCAATTTGTGCTGATGCGGCAGAAACAAATGTTCGCGGTGTTGCACTGGCTGCATGATAACTCGCGGTGCCGCACGATTGACTGCTTTGGTTTACCAGCACGCGTTTGATGCATGTCTCGAAACTTTTGCTGAATTCGCTGGAACGGTTGAAGTATGTGTATTCACCAAACGCCGTGGCGTGCACTTCGTCTGTAACCAATCGATCCATCCTCCCGGAAAGACCCACCGCTGAATCGGTTGGAATGAACCCGTCATCGTCACCGAAAATCAATCCACCCGTTACAAAGCCCCAAATCAAATTTCTCGCTTTGGGGTCGAGCATAAACGTCGGCCAGGTCTCATGCCAGCACAGGGACCACAAACAGTTTTTTCGGGTGATGGTTTCCGGTGCGGCGCCACCAATCACATGGTAAATTACGTCCGATCGTCTCTGGTGCATCAAATTGAAAAGGGTAATACCAAAAGGATTCATCTCCAGTACCGCCGGACCCCCGAGTCCCAATGCATTGTAAACGGCCATAGGCGTTCCCAGGTGGGGAGAACCAAAAGTAAAGAATTCGGATACATCATTTTGATACTCCGGACCTTCGATATATGCGCGACTGACAATGCCGCCCATACTGTGTGCGATGAGAATCGCCCGGGGTTGCCCGGTTGCCGCAAGCGCGCGATCAATCGCCTCCGCCACATATACGGCATTATGGGATACACTCGGTGTGTACAGCAAATCGGTTTCCATCCTTGCAAATTCGACATGGTAGTGGGCTTGTGCCAGTGCTGAAGGAACGTTGTTCCCGTGCAGCATAAAAGTCTCTCCCGGCGTTGTATTCCAGCCGTGAACCATCACCACTGGCGGCCGATCATGGCCCTCAAAGTTGTGAACCGCAACCCCTGCGGCGTCGGTTCCCGACAGCGTCTTTTGAGAGGGAACAAACGTAAATCCCTGTTTCGAAACCGAAATCGTGTGGGTTCCAGGCAATACCCACATGGTGTAGTCGCCGTTGCCGGAAGTGTTGACCTGCTGACCGCAATTGGTTGTCAGGGTGGCGTCGGTTATTGGATCTCCTGGCAGTGTATTCACGGAACGATAGGCCACCCGTCCGGTGATGCGATAAACAGCATCATCTCCCAAAAAGTTCACATTCGAAATATCGTTGTCGACAACTACGGTGCGTTCACGGGGGACCAGCTGAAAAGCGCTGCTCTGTGCGCGAATGGTATAGGTCCCGGGCGGCAGATTTTTCATGGTGAAGTATCCATTGGCGTTTGTGGTTGCGAAGGCGACAGCGTCCGTGGTCATCAGATGTACGCCCTCTTTGGGCTGTCCGTCACAGGTAGTGATTCTTCCGGTAATGCTATGGGCCACGTATCCGCTGAAATCCACATTCGAGATGTCGGGATTCATTAGAACTGGAACACCGGGAGGATTGAAACCGTACCCGCTTTTCTCCGGTACCAGCGAATACCATTTGGGGAGCAGTCCACTGATGGTGTAGTACCCCTGCTCATCGGTTATCGCCCCCAAATCGCCCGGTTGCTGAAGGTCCACAAGAAACCCGTCTTTAATGTAAATGGCCGCTCCTGGAATGCCACTTCCCGTCCCATCGGTGATACGGCCGGAAACGGCGTACGTTTTTCGCTCGAACACCGCCTGAACTGTTGTGGACTCTGAGATGGCAAGCGTACAGTTTCCTGTGCCGCTGCATCCACCGCCCTGCCACCCCGCAAAGACAGACCCGACATTCGGTTGTGCCCGCAGCGTGATGGAAACAGGCATCCCCCCAGGATAGACAACGCAGCTGTCCCCACAGGAAACATTCGAAGGTTCAATCGTTACCACACCATTGCCCGAACCCGTTTTCTCCACATTCAGTGTGAACAGCCCAGTGTTTTCGCTGACCATGACCTGCCATCGTTCCGGAGTGGCATTGGGCGTCAGATTTGACGCCGTGGTGTCGAAAGCAACATAGCGGCCATCGGCACTCAGCACCGCCCATCTGGAAAGTCCGTTTGCCTCGCTCCCATCTGCCGCAACACTGAGTCTGCTGGTAATCCCGGCGACCCGATCATGAACGAATACATCGGCAACTGCATTTATGTCTCCGGGAACCAGGTTTGTGGCTTGCGAGCTGAACGCGATAAACCGACCGTCTCCACTGATTGCAGGCGCGTATCCCGAAGCACCATTGGATTGCAGGCCACTGGACGCAACGCTCGCCAGGTGTGTTTCTCCGGTTATCCGATTGTGAACAAAGATGTCGGCGGCACTGTTGATGTCATTGGCAACGAGATTTGATGCTTCAGATGTAAACGCAACCAGGTTCCCATCCGCACTCAGCCTGGGATAATAGGATGCGCCATTGCCCGTCTGTCCATCGGTGGAAATACTGGCAATGCTGGTAAGGCTGGTGTTTCGATCACGTACGTATGTATGGACAGTATAGTCGCTGGTTTTAGATGAAAATGCGACGTAGCGTCCATCGGCGCTGATGGACGTGCCGTTGTTTCCCACGTTCAACCCGTTGGCTGCGGAACCAAAAAAAGTTTCTCCAATTCGCGACGTGGTGCCCAAAAGTCTGTCCCGAACGAAGACACCGGCGTCCCCCCCGTCCAGGTTGTTTGCGTGGGAAAGAAATGCGACGTACCGCCCGTCACTGCTCATTGAAATGCCCTCGCACCCACTGTTTGCCTGTTCCCCGCTGGACGCTGCGCTTATCAGTTCGGTTCTGCCCAGCAGGCGATCACGAACGTATATCTGTGAAACGCCGTTGCCAATGTTGGGAACAAGATCGTGGGAAACAGAGGCGAATGCCACAAACCGTCCATCGGCGCTGATGGAAGGAGTAACCCGATTGACGGCATCTCCCGCAATACCATCCGAACTGACACTGATTCGGGAATACTGTGTTGTCAGCCGATCAAGTACGTATAAATCCGAACCGCCCTGGGGTGAACCGCCAGGTACAAGAGTGTAGTCGGTGGAAAAAAACACAACATACCTGCCATCGGCGTTGATGGCTGGATTGGTGCTGGCGTATATTGTTGGTCCTTCAACAACCGGATCCGGATACACATGGGACAATGGTTCAACTACAATTATTTCCCTTCGCACCGGCGTCGCGGACAAACCGGCCGTATCGGTCACCGTATAGGTCAATTGATACGTGCCCACGGTACCGGTGTCGATTTGACCGCTGATGGTGATTTGATCGGAAATGTCTCCATCCTCTCCATCCTGTGCCATCGCACCGGGTTCAATGTAGCTGCTGCCAAGAGTCACAATTGCCGGATTGTCGCCAGTGAGCGAAATCGCCGGCGCGCGATTGGGCGGTGCGGTGGCGAAAACATCCGAAACGCCGTTGGTGTCATTGTTCACCAGTTGATCTGATTGGGACAAAAATGCCACATGACGCCCGTCTCCACTGATGCGTGCAAAAAACTCAGGTGAATGGGTGCCGGGATTTAAAAGGAACTCGGTTGTGCCCATTGTCCTGTCGTGAATGACTGCGGTATCCGTCCCAGCGCCCAAAACCACATGTCGTCCATCGGCACTGATGTCCGGACCAAACCCTTCAAAACTGCTCCCCTGTGGTGCCAGCAAACGGGTATGTGCCGTTTCCAGATCATGGGCGTACACATGCCAGAGACCGGTAGTCGCGTCTGCAGTCAGATTGGTGGCGAGCGATACAAAGACCACTGCATTTCCATTGGCACTGATGACCGGATAGACTGATTGCGCATCTCCCTGGGTGCCATTGGAGTCAACGCTCACGCGCCGGGTCCGCCCGTTGGCGCGGTCATGAACAAAAATATCCTCTTTGGAATTGGTGTCATTGGGAACCAGCGTTGGTGAAGACGAACAAAACGCCACGTATCTGCCGTCGCCGCTGATGGAAGGAGGCGCGCTGCAATTATGTCCGCCCTGGGGCTCTCCATGGGAGTCAACGCTGACCATGGTTGTCTCGCCGGAAGACAACTCATGCACAAACACATCCGGTGACTGATTGGTATCATTGCCCACCAGGTTGGACGCCTGCGAATAAAAAGCGACATAATTTCCATCTGCACTGACAGTTGGCTGTTGACTGGGACCGTTCGCATTCCCTCCATCCGTCGCCACACTAACCCTGAACGTTCTGTTTTCCTGCAAATCCCGAACAAATACATCCCTCCCGGCGTTGGTATCATTGTCCACCAGATTGGATGCGTTCGAATCGAACGCAATGAAACGGCCATCGTCACTGATGGATGAATGGAAAGAGCGATCATTGGCTTCACCGCCGGATGTGGACACACTGACACGAACGGTTGTACCCAGGAGGCGATCCCGTAAAAAAATATCTTCTGCGGAATTGGTGTCATTGGTTACCAGATTGTCGGCCGAAGATGTAAAAGATATAAATCTGCCATCCTGATTCACCGACAACGCTGTGGACCAGGCGCTTGCCTGCATGCCATTGGAATCCACACTAATCCGTTCCGGGGATGACGGTGCTGAGTAGAGTGACCGAACGGATTTGTCCCCCGGACCAGCCTCTTTTTTGTTGATTTCCAGATTGCTGCAAGATGTCCACAGCAGCATGGCGCACAATAAAACACTTAGTTCCGTTGTTTTTCCTGAAGTCATTTTTTTTTTTGCCTTTCCAGGTCTGTCGACAATCAGAACCCTGCATCAAACAGAATCCAGGTGCGTATGCACTGAATTGCAGATGCGATTTTTCTGACTGCGCGTTAAAAAAATTCTTTGCCTGGCAGTATAGCATCCTCAGCCGGGCAGGCGCATAAATCAGCATCTGCCTTCACGAAACCGCAAATGCCAGGATTCCGCATCAACAGCGATGATCACCAAACTGAAAGCAAAAAGGGAAACATTCACCGGCTTGCTCACGGTTTTCCGGTTCAGAAATAAATAGACTCTTCTGATGTATCAGGATCTGAGTCGGCTTGAGCTCCTGCAGTTTAAATACCTAGTTGCGCTGCGAGTGTTTGTCGGAATTCCCGGTAGCTTTCGTAGCGCACTTTAAATGCCACGTTTCCAATGGCGTTGCAGAGGGCGGGACCAATCACTTCCCCAGCCCCGACGCCGACCCCGGCCCCGGTCAGTTTGACAGGCAGACTGTCGCTCAAAAGTGTAGTTATCGCGTAAATCCTCGCCCTGTCCTAAACGACTTTACGTCTGACGGTAGTGGCACCTTCGTTTGAAACCTTCAAAATTTCAGAGTTCCATCATCTGATGTGGCAGGAGAATGTCTTCCGGGTCCTGGAGCAGGCGTTTGGTCGCGTCGAGGAGATACTGTTGCGGATTGATGCCACACAGTTTTGCGCTTTCTATCAGGCTGTAGAAA
>JBNKCR010000120.1:0-38685 GCA_050287845.1 Polyangia bacterium | reverse complement strand
GGGGCCACACCCGATCCCTTTCCGAACTCGGAAGTTAAGTCCTCCAGCGCCGATGGTACTGCAGGGAGTCCCTGTGGGAGAGTAGGTCATCGCCGGGTTTTTCTTCTGCCCAGTCTGATTCGTCAGGCTGGGCTTTTTTTTTGCCCTCTCAGCTTATGGCTGCACAATCCGCTATCCAGTGAAATTTACTTCGTTGCCTGAAATGTCATTGGCTTTTCTGGGGAGATGATGGATTATTTGATGGGAGATGCGCAAATGAAACTGATTGAACCGGATCATCCTTTTATCCGCTACACAGGCCGGGTGGATTTTTCTGACATTAAACAGCCCTGTTTCTCGTTTCCGGGTGTGAGTGTTCGCATTCGATTTCATGGTGCATCTCTTCGTGTAAAACTGCGCGACAATGCGCCAGCGGATAATGAAATTCTGGCGAATTGGTTTTGTGTAGTAGTTGATGGCGAATTGATGCAACGATTTAAAGTTCAGCCAAAGAAGACAGACTACATTCTCGCAGATAGATTGCCGAACGCTGTCCATGAAATCGAATTGGTCAAGCAGACAGAAAGTGGAATGGACGAAACGCCGAATTGCGGAAAAGTGATTGTTGGCGGATTTTTGATTGCACCTGATGCGCAGATAATGGAGCCGATGGAGAAACCATTGAAAATGGAATTCATCGGTGATTCCATTACTTGCGGATATGGAAATCTTCTGTCCTCACGTCATCCGGAAAAATACACCTACAGTACCGAATTGTCAGATGCCTATATGGCGTATGGCGCTATTGCTGCAAGACAGTTGAATGCCGAGTATTTGGCCGTTGGGTACTCAGGACGAGGATTGTTGCGAAACCATGGCGGATACCGGGGCACGACGATTCCGGAGATGTATCTGAAGTGCCTGCCGGACGATCCGAACACGCAGAATTGGAACATTTGCGCATATACCCCCGATATTCTGGTTATCAACCTGGGTACCAATGATTTTTCAGATGGAATTGCACCGGGGAAAAGCACCGATGATCTGGAAAAGCGATTTGTGAATCGGTATCAGACCTTCTTGCTGGAGTTAATCGGATTTTATCCACGGGCGCAGTTCATTCTCACCATGGGCCCGATGCTGTCAGATCGGTATCCTGCAAAATGCCTCGTTCGAACCCGGGTGCGTCGATCCCTCCGAAAAATCGCGAATTCACTGAACCGGAAAATGGGAAGACGGGTATATGTATTGGAAATGTCCTCTCATCGGTTGCCTGTTGGTGTGGATTTTCACCCCACAGTATCGACACATCTCAGAATGGCTCGAAGATTGGTGCTGTATATTCGAATACTTCAGAAAACGTTGTGGACTTAAGTTACACCCAATGAGCCGATTTTCGACGGTATTTGCACTTCACGTATCGGAGATTCAGCTGTATTTTGATTCTCCCGAAAAAAATAACCATAAGGAGAAAAAATGAATTCAATCGATTTTTCGGTACGTCGGTGCCGGCAACAAAAGATGAATCACACTGTCAGGACAATTGCATTTATTTCGCTGGGAATGCTGACGGCCTGTGCCACGCCGACATCGGTAGTGAAAAACGCGCAGGTGGAGCCTCAGACAGTGATGGTTGGCGAGGTGGACACCACATCAGCGGAAATACTTTTTGAAGACTTCGAGGGAGCCCCCATGAATGGCGGATGGTATTCGGCGTTTGATACCAATGAGCTGGGCACCACATTCAATCCGAATCCTTTTGAACTCCATAATGAGGGGTGTCCGGCATCTCCCAAACGGAGCGCACGCATGTGGGGAACGCTGGGCACGAATACCGCGCCGTGGAGTTGGGCGCAGATAGTGCTGGAAACCACGCCGGCAACCAGAGACTTGAGTCGGTTTAATACAGTGCGGTTCTGGGTGAAGGGATCTCCGGGCGACTATGTGCTCATCCTGGCCCGCAAGGTGGTGGAGGACAGCGATCATTTTAATATGAAATTCAAAGTGACCGAGGAATGGACTGAAGTGTCGCTCCCCCTGGACAAGTTCACCCAGTTCGGTTGGGGGAAGGCATTTCCCAGGGAGTTCACCGATATTGTCAACCTGCAGTTCACGACGAAACGCTTTAACGACAGTTTCGATTTGTATGTGGATCACATCACCTTCAGCGTGGACAAAATCGCCACTGAAGATATTCCGTACAACGTGGACAACTGGTTTGCCTATGAAGGCATTGATGTGGAGAAGCGGAAGGGAACCGCACTGGATGTGAGCCGTCTTCTGGATGCACCGGCGGGAAAACACGGCTGGCTGAAATCGAGAGGGGAAAATTTTGTATTTGAGGATGGGGTGTCTGCCCGATTCTGGGGTGTGAACATTGTGGCATCGGCGAATTTTCCAAGCAGGGAAGATGCGGTGAAAACAGCGGAGCTGCTGGCCCAGATGGGGGTGAACATGACCCGCCATCATCATTACGACGCACCGTGGACGAATCAGAATATTTTTGGAAAAACTGGAAAAACCCGGGAGTTGGCCAAAGAGGAAATGGACCGGTTCGATTTCTTCATCGCCGAGTTGCAGAAGCGGGGTATTTATCAGTATATGGATTTGCTCGTGCATCGCGCACCCTACGCGGCAGATGGGATTTCGGACACGAACGGTCTGGTCAATGGGTATAAGATGGAAGGGGAGTTCGCGCCGGAATTGATCAATCTTCAGGAAGAATTTGTTTCGAATTTTCTCAATCACAAAAATCCGTACACCGGTAAAACATATGGCAATGATCCCGCATTCTGTCTGATGGAAATCATCAATGAAGATAGTCTGTTCTATATGAACCATTCCGGGGATTTCTCGGTGGAAGCGCCGTTTTACAGAAAAATTCTGAATGAGCAATTTGCCGTATGGCTACAGAAGAAATACGCGGATGATGCGACGCTCAAAAAGGCGTGGGATACTTCTGGTGCGGCAGTGCGGGGATTGCAGCCGGATGAATCGATGGCGAAAAAAAATGTGGATGCCATTGTGGCGTTTGCTTCGGGCGGCGAAAAGGAAGTCAGTCAGGGGCGCGCCCGGGATACATATGCATTTTACTACGACCTTACGATGACCTATTTCAACCGGATGAAGAAGGTGGTTCGCAAGACCGGCAGTCGGGCGCCAATTACTGGCAGCAATCACTGGGTAGGAAATCCCATTGACCTGTATGCCAATGCCCAGCTGGACTATATCGATCGCCACGATTACTGGTCCCATCCCCAGGGCGGCTGGAATCTTTCCATGATTACCCACGATAATTCTCCCATGGTGACCCATCCGGCATATGGTCTGGTGGGGGGCGTGGGCAATCGCAGGGTACGGGATAAACCATACATCGTGACCGAGTGGCAATCCGCGATTCCCAATGATTATCGGCAGGACTGCAATCTGGCGATGGCGTCGTACAGCGCATTTCAGAACTGGAGCGGCGTTCAGTTTGCCTGGTCCCATGATAATACCACGCTGAATCCGGCGGTGGTGAGTCCCCTGTTCGACCTGTTCGATATTCTGGATCAGCCCACTTTCATCGCATCGTGGCCAGCGGTGGCGCTGTTGTATCATCGCAAGGATGTGGCCCAGGCAAAGGACGGCGTGTCGCATGTAATTTCAACAGCAGCTGTGTTTGACCCGGAAACGCGGAACCAATTGAATGGCAAACTGGCATTGGCGGAAAAGGTGGGCATTCAATTTGACGACAAAGCGAAAGAGCCGGATCTTGATGCAGCGCTGAGCGCCCGCACCGACGGGGACTGGGTGACATCCTCCACCGGCGAGCTGGCACACAATGCGAAATTGGGCAGATTCACGGTAAACACGCCTCGCACCCAGGGAACCGCTGCATTGAAAACGGAAGAAGTCATTCAGTTGAGCAATGTGGACATGAAACTGAACAATCCGTTTTCGGTGGTGACGGTAAGCGCCCTCGATAAAAAGAAATCCATTGCAAAGGCGAAGAGCCTGCTCATCACCGCACTGGGGAACGTGGTCAACAGTGGCATGGCCCGGGACTATGCCGGTGATCGTCTCAGTTCCACGGGGGCGCTGCCCCTGCTGATTGAGCCCATCGAAGGCACGGTGACCCTGAAGGACATGGAAGGAAATCTGAACAGTGCAAAACTTTATGCCCTCAGTCCCAGTGGAGAGCGCATGGTTGAAGTACCCTTGACGGTAACGGACAATACCCTGCAGTTTGAAATGAAATCCGAATATAAAACCATGTACTACGAGCTGGTTCGAAGCGGGAAGTAGTTCGCCGCGGCATAATGGAATAATTGAATGACTTCTCAGGGGAGGCTACTCCGGTATCCAGGTGATGGCAACATCGCTGAAGCTGGGGGCGTCGTTGGGGGTGACGGAAACTTCATCAGCACTTTTGGTAAATGGGAAGCAGCTGTAATTGCCAGTGGCGTCCTTATCGGTCAACTCCATGCATACCTGATACTCGCCATCCGCTGCGGGGGCATTCGAATACGTGGAGCCATCCCAGGTGGCCGTTATGTCGCCGTGGGACGAACGGGTGGCGCCGGAGACGGCGTCGGTCGTATCGTATTGAACCCCGGCATCGCTTGTTGAATCGTTCCAGTGGCTGAGGTAGTGTCGGAAGCCGGAATTGGCAGTATAGGCCATCAGGGTGTGAATGAAATCTCCGGATGCATCTTCAATCCAGACGGCCAGCAAATGCCGTGGCGCGAACATTCCACCAGTGGAGGATGTGGTCATCTCCACGGTCAGTTCTCCCGAAGATGCATTGATGTCTGCGTCGGCATCTGAATCGGTGTCGGTGTCGCTATCTCCGGATGCGCCGCTTTCATTCGGGATATCGCCGTTGTCCAGACATCCGGTCATGAAAACGACAGTGGTCAGAACGATCATGAGATATTTCGTCAGGTCTTTCATCATTGCATCCTTTCAGGTAGTGGTATAATCTGCCAATCGGTTAGTTAGTACCATATTGCTTGTATAATTTCAAATATCTCCTGACCGATGAAATTATCGGGAACAGGAAGTCAATCTGTCTGATTGTAACGGACCGGCACCGACGTGGTGTAAGCGAAACGTTGGAATTTTTTTGTTTTATGCTGGCAGCGTAATTTTCCGGGCGAGGGCATACGCGCGCAATGCTTCCCCCCCATCTGCGAGACCCAGTTCAAGCACATACAAATCATCTGCATAACCTCTGTCGGAGCAGTTGTCGGGAATGGCATCATACGGGTTCACGAGATACAGCAGCACGGCGGTAAAGGCATGCAACGTGTGGGGCGGTGCTGCATAGAATTCGTTCAGACAATCGATGATAAACCGTTGAAGTTGAATCGCATACTCGCCAAGTCGCTGCAACGCCGGTTCATGACTGGTGAGCAGTTTATCGAAGGCGGAAGATTTCAACTTCGCAACATACGCAATATCGTGGGCAAGGGTATTATCGCGGGACTTTGTATACACCTCGCGGACCAGCTGTTGTTCCTTTTCAGACAACGTCAGATTCAGCATCGTTCACCGGGTATCACATTGCACTGCCCGTGACAACCGGAATGCTGCAATGAAATTCCGAATCGAACGGGTCCAGCTGTTATATCAATTGGTTCTGTCCGGCGTTGCGCAAAACGCTCGACCATTTGGTCGAATATTCGACGTTGTCGTCGGATGTGAAACATATCGAGAAGATGTGTTCATTGTAAGTGTTCGGAAATGCAGGAGAAAATAGGAAACGACGTGCTGGAAGTATTTTTGCATGTCGAGTACCTAAACCCTGAACTGGATTTCGAAAGGAAAATTAACATGCGATACATATTGAATTTCAACACAAATATTGTCGTAGCAGGAGCGGTGTGCCTGCTGTGGACCGTAGGATGCAGTTCAACGCAGGCTGCCGGGGATTCGACGTCCACGTCGGATTCGGGCAGTAACGGTACGGAAGACACGACAGAAAACATCGATACAGGCACTGGTAATTCATCTGATTCGGGAGACAGCGCTGATTCGGGAGACAGCGCTTCAGGCTACAGCGACATGGGAAGCGATGACACCGGTGAGACGCCGGTGGAGTTCGACGAATGCGCGTCGGTGTCCGAAGGCGCGGAGAATACACGGGAGCCGGCAGATATTCTGTTTGTCATTGATAATTCACGCAGTCTGTTTGATGAGATTGAGATGGTGCGAGAGAATATGAATGCTTTTTCTCAGCGCATCATGGACAGCGGCATTGACCCTCACATTGTGATGGTTTCGTGTCTGCCGGGAGATTGCGGCAACAGGGGAGGGGTGAGTTACGGGATTTGTATTGATCCGCCGCTGGGAGCGGAAGGCGGATGTGAATACGTGAGCGACGAACCGGATACGGAGGATCCGATGGAACCGTTGACCGATGATAACAATCTGCCGCATTACAAACATCTGAGTACCCGCGTTCCCAGCATGAAAGGTCTGGAATGGCTGATAACCACCTATGAAGATAACAATGGTCTCACCGAGTTGGGATGGCACGACATGCTTCGACAGAACGCTGTGAAACATGTGGTTGTCGTGTCGGATGATGGCGATGAGACCACCCCAACACAATTTGATGAGATATTCCGTTCTCTGTCGCCATATCTGGAAAACTATCAGTTTCACGGCATCTTCGCATATGGCGCCAAAGATTTGGTGGAAAGCGGTGATCCATGCGCCACGTATGCGGCGCCATCGTCTCCGGACGCTGAACCGCCTATCCTGTGGGATACCTACAGCGCGCTGGTGGAGATGACCGGCGGTGTATCCGGAGATTTGTGCGAACAGGATTTCGACCCGGTTTTCGAAGCGCTGGGAAGCAGTGTGATTGTCAGCTCGAAAATTAACTGTGAATGGGATATTCCAACACCGCCGACGGGTATGACCATGGACCCGGCATTGGTGAACGTGGCGTTTTCAAGCGATAGCACCAGCGAATATATTGTAGGCAATATTCCTTCTGCGGAGGCCTGCGCTGTGGTGAACAACGGCTGGTATTATGATGTACCGGCATCGCCGAAGAAGATTCTGGTGTGTCCGGACACCTGCGACCGGTTCCAGAGTCAGACCAACGCAAAGTTGAACATTCAGTTCGGTTGCGCCACCCAGACCATCGCTGTCGAGTAACCTGGCAACTATCTGAAATTGTCACTGACTACGGACCACATGGAAAATCCATGTTTTCGTCCGAATCAAATCCACACCGAGACCCCCAGCGTTGCATCGCCATAGACGCGCATGCTGTCGTATTCGCCCTCTGTGGTGGCGCCTTCTCCATCATGATCGAATGCGTTGTAATACTTAAAAATGATTTTCCCCTTTTCAAACATTCCGGACAAGGTGAGATCTATGGTGCATTTTCTGCCCACGAAAATGTATATGCCGCCCCCCAGACCTGCGACTCCCCGCGGCGTTTTTTCGCGTAAATCCATATCTCCATCGGGGAAGCGCAGTTTGATTTTTTCCATCCGGAATCCGCCGGTAACCAACAGGAAAGGGACAACTGCCCTTTTGTGGGGCAGCAACACTTTCAGATAGGGAAGGGCACCCAGACTATATGCGACCATCTTTATTTCCTCCCGGGCCCCTTCATCTTTCAATGGCCTGGTTGTGCCATATCCCACTGTGGCCTGTAGCGTTGCGCCCACCACTAGATTTTTCGAAACTTTGCCGCCAATCCCCAGTTCCATTCTTGGTATCGACGACAGTTGTTCACCTACAGGCGAATACAGTTCCCCGCCACCGATACCCCCACTGAAATACGTCATCTTTGATTTCCGGAAACCGGTGTCCACCCGATCATGATAGATTCCCGCGAGGGGAACATGCAGGCTCAGAAGCAATGCACGATTGGGGGGCGGGGAAGCGGCGGATTGCCCTGGAAGCAATGTGAACATGATGCCTGCGAGAAGACCCACAGCGAATACCGAACGGAGATTATGGTTCAACCTCTTCGGGGGCATCGTTTCTTCCTGAGCCGATACTGACCTGGACGCGCTGGATACCTGTGTTCTGGTATCGGCTTCACCCAGTTTCACTCTGACTGTTTTTAAATCCATACCGACACCCCCACTGTGAGGTCACCGCTGATGCGCATGACATCGTACTTTTCATCGAAACGATAATATTCATTGACGCTGATAAAGAGTGAACCGGCGTTTTTGTCGGTCATTGTGCCCTTTTCAAATTGACCTGTCAGGGTGAGATCGATGGACGCGTTTTTTCCGATAAAGATATGGATGCCTCCGCCAAGCCCGGCCACACCACGTATGGAATATTGCTTTGTTTTCCTGCTCCCGTCATCCGGCAGTATTTTCACAATATCTGCCCGCACGCCACCGGTAACCAGCAGAAAGGGGATAAACCCACCGTTCTGAATCAGTAACACTTCAATAAACGGAAGCGCCGCCAGACAGTAGACCTTGATTTCATAGTTGGTATTGAATTCGAGATTGTAGTTTTCTTTGAAATTGCCTCGGGCGAACGTTGCTTGAAGCGTTGCGCCCATCACCAGAAAATTGGACAGTTTTCCGCCCACACCGATCTCCACCCGGGGCACCATGGGCCGTTGATCGTTGAGTGGGGAAAACACGTGACCACCGCCGATGCCGCTGGTGATATAGGTGGTCCTGGTTAAGGTGTCGCCAATTTTCGACCGGTCGTGATAAACGCCCACCACAGGAACATCAAGACGCAGTAATAACGCCTTTTTCGGGGGCGTCGCCAATGCCTGCGGTACCCCCATTGTCACCACCGACATCAGTAGCGCCCCAATCCCCGCCGCGATCCCCTTTTTTAATCTCCAATAACAAGTACGCATCCTTTACCTCCATCATGGATAATGGTGAAACTTCGCTGGTGCGGGATGTGATTGTAAACGTTGGTCAATTCAACGCCGAGGTATTTGATTCGCAGGATGAGGCACCAATTTTCTGAGCATCCCGATGGTTCGGCACGCCTTTGTTTCACTGGTGGTTGGTTTACGCCAAATATATCACAATTTCAGTGAAGAGATTGGAACAATCCGCAGAAAACGGATGATGTATCAGAACAGCCTCTCATTCAGCGGATGACATTGATGATATCATTTATCGGGGTGGCGAATGCTTATGCTTCCACTACCGGTGGGTGGCGGTGGGGGGCAATGCATTCACCGGATGTGCCGGATAACACAGTTCAAAAGTGGCGCCCTGTCCGGGGGAGCTTTTCAGCGCAATGGACGCCCCCTGCGCTTCAGTTGGGAGAGATGAGATGGGGAGATGGGGGTCTTCCGGAGGAACGCGGGTTTTCCGTTTCTGTGTCAGCGAAATTTGCATCCGGTACAGGGTTCCGGGGCGTACATTGCATTGACTGTTTTTATTGTACATATTGCATGACGATGGTTTGAAACTTTCCCTTTACAATCGTGGCGAATTGCCACATTTTGACCAGCGGTTCGGTTCTGAGGCGGAGCCATCGCATTGGAAACAGAGCCATCACAATGTATCATGACACCATCTTCAACCCACAATGACAGGTCGCTATTTCCCGATGAGACGGAAATATGGCAGGTGGCTATTCCGGTGCCGTTGCGCAAGCCTTTTGCCTATCGGATTTCCCGAACGCCCATTCGGCCGGAGGCGGGGATGCGGGTACTGGTGCCGTTCGGGAAGCGGCGTCTGACCGGATATCTGATTGAAAAGGTGCCCGACGAAACGGAATTTCCCTATGCGCTGAAGCGGGCCATTCAAATTCTGGATGAGACACCGTCGTTGCCAGAAGATCTGTTGCAGTTTCTGTTGCGTTGCGCGGAGTACTACATGCATCCCATTGGGGAGGTTCTTCGAACTGCGTTGCCAGCGGGGATTGACTGGGTGGAGAAAAAGGGGGAGCTGAAGGGGCCGCGGATCAGGGACAGACAGACACGGTTGGTGAAGGCGGCGGCGCATGGGGCGGAATCTGTGGAGCGCATCCGGCGGCGGGCGCCGAAACGCGCTCTGGTGCTCGAAGCGGTAATGGAAAAGGGCCCCATCCTGCTGGCGGATTTACGCGCCGAATTTTCAGATGCCACTGCTCAGGTGAATGCCCTTGAAAAGGCCGGACTGGTGATATGTGAGGAAAAAACGGTTTTTGCCGATCCGTTTCGCAATATTGAGGTGGACCGGGATGTGCCGCCGATACTGAATGACGAGCAGCAACTTGCGGTAACCGGTATCCGGGATGCGCTGCAGCAGCGGGCATACCGGGGATTCCTGCTTCACGGGGTGACCGGTTCGGGGAAGACCGAGGTGTATCTGCATGCCGCCGAAGAGGCCCGGCAGCTGGGCGTCGGGACCCTGGTACTGGTGCCGGAAATCACGCTGACCCCCCAGCTGGTGGGCCGGTATCGCGCCCGGTTTGGTGATGGGCTGGCGGTGCTGCATTCGGGGTTGAGCGACCGGGAGCGGTACGATCAGTGGAATCTGTTGCGCCAGAGCCGGGTTCAGGTAGCCATCGGAGTGCGTTCGGCACTGTTTGCGCCGGTGAACAATCTGGGATTGATTGTGGTGGACGAAGAGCACGACACGTCGTTCAAGCAGGAGCGGGGGTTTTCGTACCACGCGAGAGATCTGGCGCTCCTTCGCGCCTCGTTGTGTCAGGCGGTGACAGTGCTCGGGTCAGCCACTCCTTCCCTGGAGAGTTATCGCAACGCGCAGATTGGCAAGCTGCAACGGCTTACCCTGCAAAAGCGCGCGACAGATGCGCGGCTCCCCACCATCGAACTCATTCATATGGCCAACCACCGGAATGGTCCCCACGGTCAGTCGCTGATCAGTGGGCCGCTGCATCAGGAGATAAAGCGCACCCTCGAAAAGAAACAGCAAATCATTCTGTTTCTGAACCGTCGCGGTTTCGCCCCCAATATGCTGTGCAAAGCGTGCGGCACGGTGATTCAATGTACGGACTGCGCCGTTTCCATGACCCTGCATCGCAGGCCACCACGGTTGATTTGTCACTATTGCGGGGCGACCAGACCGGAACCTTCAAGGTGTCCGTCATGCGGGAGTCCGGCCGTTGAGCCCATTGGCAGCGGCACCCAGAAAATTGAAGAGTTGCTCGCCTCCCTGTTTCCCGGCGCCCGCGTGGGCCGACTGGACCGGGATGTGGCCGATGCCAGCAGCGCGGAAACGGTGCTATCCCGCCTTCGAAATGGAGAACTCGACATTCTGGTAGGAACCCAGATGATCACCAAGGGCCATGACTTTCCGTCGGTAACCCTGGTGGGGGTGATTCAGAGCGATGTGGGGTTGCACATGCCCGATTTTCGCGCGGGGGAACGGACGTTTCAGCTGCTCACTCAGGTGGCGGGACGGGCCGGTCGTGCGGAATTGCCGGGCATTGCCCTGGTGCAGACATACAGCCCGGCGCATCCGGCCATCGAGTGCGCCAGAACCCACGACTTTCATTCGTTCGCCGCACAGGAACTGGAAGCCCGCAGAGAACTCGGTTATCCGCCCTTTGGAAAACTGGCGGCCCTTCGACTGAACAGTCCCGACCCGGATAAGGTGGAGTTGGCCGCGCGCACGCTGATGGTGAAGCTGCGGGAAGCGTGGCAGCGGTCGGGACAACCGGAAGTGGCGATTCTGGGGCCCTCCCCGGCGCCCCTGGCATTTTTGCAGAACCGTCATCGCTGGCAGATTTTCATCAAGGGACCCGCGTATGCGCCGGTTCGCCGACTGCTGGAAGCGGTGATCACCGATATCGAATCGCCCCCCAATGATGTGCGTATCCGCCTGGACATCGACCCGGTGAGTATGCTGTAGGGTCTTGCGCATCTCCGTTGAGCGACTCGGTCCCCCTGTCATGTCGCGTGAGCAGGGAATTGCAAAGTGGCGTTTTTACATTTTTGTTTGTGTTTTTTTGGCGTGCGGGGGTCACTGTTCCGCACGCCGGCAGCGCAGTTTTCCGTCCGTACGCAGGGCGCAGCATGTATTTGAAATGGAGATTTGGCTGAAGGTTTCACCTGGCCAGGGTTCAAAGGGGGAACTGTTTTCATCGTGTATGTTCCATTGGAGAAGTTGTCCATTTGCCCTGAGGGCGTAGATGTCCCAGTTATCCCTGCCGATGGCGACAAATCGCTCTTCTTCCGGCATGTCCGGGGTATACACCGGCGCGTTCTGGATGGGTTTCGGATTGGCGGTTGTATCGCTGATATCCCCGATGGTACCGTCCGTGAGAACCCCGTAGCTATGAATGCAGAATGTGGGAATTCCCAGCGATGCGTACTCGGCATCTGAAACAGTGGTTGGATAACAACCCGTGTCATCACCCCAGCAGTGGAGCCTGTTGTCCATATCCAATGCACAGGCAGCGTAATACAGTGCGTATATTTTTTTGAACGCGCCTTCCGGGACGTTTTCAATTACACTGGCGGTGTCACCCCAGCACACGACCTGGTTGTCCGTATCAATCGCGCATCCCTGGTAGCCGCGGTCGAATGAATCCACGGAAACCGCCACATCGATGAACTCTCCTTCAGGGGGATTGGTTTCGGCGCCAAAGCAGTGGAGGTGTCCTTCTGTGTCGATTGCGCAGGCGTATCCCTCCCGAACGTTCACCATGACAAACTCCCCATCGGGTATGGGCCCTTTGGGCCCCATCCGTCCCGTGCATCGGAGAGTCCCATCGGTCAGCACGCCGCAAACGTTTTCGCCCCAGGCAGATATTTGAGAGAACCGCCGCTCAGGCGAGAGAACGTTGTAGCCATTGCCGGTTTCCGGCCAGCAGGCAATGGAACTGTCTTTATTCACTGCGCAGGCAAACTGATCGGTGACAGATACCTGCGTGTACGCGCCGCCGGGGGGATTGAACGTTCCGACGCCATCGTAGCCCCAGCACTGCAGAACGCCACTTTCTGTAACTGCACAGGTGGTGTCATAGCCAACTGAAATGTCTTTGAACGTTCCCTCCCCGGGGGCTTCTACGAAAGTCATCATTTGATATTCTTCGCTATAATAAGTATCGTAGTAGCAATCGACGTCACCATCCGTGGTTAATCCGCAGATGCCATCGCTGCCACAGCTCACTTTCTGATAAGATCCCTTTTTTACGGAGGGACCGGAGTCCTCAGAGGTGTCCCAATAGATCAGATCTCCTTCCACATTTACCGCACACACCCGGTTGGAAGCCGCATCCAATTGAATAAATGGCCCCTCGGGCATCGCAGCGTCATCAGAGGCGGCGTCTCCCCAACAGCGGATACTGCCGTCCTGACGGATTCCACAGGCCATGTCTTTCTCCATATCAATCTGCAGAAATTTTTCAGTCGGAGCAGTGGGCGTGTCATACCCCCAACAAGTCACTTCCCCATCGATTCGGAGGCCGCAGGCGTTGCGGTTTCCGACAGCCACCTGCTTGAATTTTTCTGTGGGGTCAGATTGCATGCTCGGCGTTTCCAGATAGCCATAGAGCAAACACTCCGATGCACCGTTTGTTTGAAGGGTGCATACTGTGTAATCGCTCACCGCAATTTCAACGGTTGCCAGCTGGTTCACGCACCCTTTCTGATTGAAGTCATACCATTGGTCGGCCGGGCAGGCACAGACGTACAAATCTTTGTCCCCCTTCCCTGCTGTTTCGTCCAGGGTGCATTCATGGTCACAATGGAGGTCGCAGAACTCTTTTATTTTCGATGCAGTCAAAGAGTTTCCCTCCGAACCATTGCTATCGTCACCGCCCGTATCGTTGTCGGAGGCCAGTTTTGCCGATTCATTGCATGCAGAACTGAGCAGGATAAATAGCGTCCAGATTAAAAGTTTCATGGCATCTCCCCTGATGTGCTTTCTCCTATTCCGTTCCGGAATACGCAGAAATTGTGCCAGCCCAGGAAATGCGCATTTCTGCGCGGTTCAACCCATCACATTGTGCCACATTGTGCCAACCGGTGAAAAGGGCGAAGAATAGTGACAACCTCGGGAGGGACGCAATGGAATTGCCAGTTGTGGAATTGTTGTTTCGCGTCTCTCGTGATAATCTGAATGAATGAGTATTCGACTACCAGATGTAATTCGGAAAAAGAGGGACGGCAGGGCGTTAACGCCGCTGGAAATCCGTTACGTGATTGAGCAATATACCGCCGACACAATACCTGACTATCAGATTTCAGCGTTGCTCATGGCCATTTACTTTAATGGACTCAACGGCGAGGAGTTGGATGTCTGGACCGATGCGATGCTCCATTCCGGGGTGGTGCTGACCCACGACCATGTGCCCGGCGTTAAAGTCGACAAACATTCCACCGGCGGGGTGGGGGATAAAATATCGATTCCTCTGGCGCCGGCGGTGGCGGCCTGCGGGGTGCCGGTTCCCATGATTTCGGGCCGCGGACTGGGTCATACCGGCGGAACCCTTGATAAACTGGAATCGATTCCGGGGTTTAATGTACAACTTTCCATTGGCGATGCGAAGGCGATCCTGCAAAAACATGGGGTGTTTCTCATCGGGCAGACCAAAGATGTGGCCCCGGCAGATCGGAAGCTCTACGCGCTTCGGGATGTGACCGGCACCGTGGAATCCATTCCCCTCATCGCCTCTTCCATCATGAGTAAGAAACTGGCCGAGGGCATCGATGCGCTGGTGCTCGATGTCAAGTTCGGCAAAGGCGCGTTCATGAGGAGGTTTGAGGATGCCCAAACCCTGGCCAGAACCCTGGTATCCATTGGTCGCCGGGCCGACAAAGAGGTGCATGCGCTGTTGACCGATATGAACGCCCCTCTGGGCAGAATGGTGGGGAATGCACTGGAAATCCGGGAATCGCTGGATGTGCTCAACGGGGGCGGGCCCGATGATGTGCGGGCGCTCACGGTGGCCCTCGGCGCCCACATGGTACTGCTTGGAAAGAAAGCGGCCAATTTTGACGAGGCGACCGCAATGATTGAGGCAGTATTGAATAATGGCAAAGCCTTGCAGCTGTTTGCCGATGTGATTGCGGCCCACGGTGGGAATGCCGCGATTTGCGAGAACCCGGATTTATTGCCGGCGGCGTCACAGACTACTTCGGTATTGGCGTCGGCGTCGGGATTCGTTGCGGAGATTGACCCGATGAAGGTGGCGATGGCGGCCCTGTCAGTCAATGCAGGCCGGGTGCGGAAGGAAGACGCGGTTGATCCGGCCACCGGCGTTGAGTTGAAGGTGCAGGTGGGAGACCGGGTGGTGGTCGGCGCAGAGGTAGCGATACTGCATCACAACGGCGCGGGTGAAAGCGAGGCGCTTCAATATCTTAACGGCGCGTTTGCGATGTCTGATGTGCCGCCGGTGCCATCGCCCATCATCCGGGAACAGATCGTTTGATTCCGTCCTGTTGATTCACACGAAATCTATTGAGCCGACCTGGTACAGGTTCCCATCAGTTGGGGACCATCTCACTTGGTCCACTCACCGATGGCTGCGTTGCGCCTCCATGAATTGGCGCTGCCAGTCCATCGAAGGTGTCAACGCACTGGAAAAATCCGCGACGGTCTATCCACAGGACGCGGCATTTCAAGAAGCACCCTGCCGGCTCACGCCAATGTTGCAAAAAATGGAAAATAACTTCATTCAGGAGATGGGATTCAGGCATTCAGTGGCCAGCTGGCAGTGAAAATTCAATGAAAATTGGATTCCGCGCTTCTGATTCGGCGGCGCTTTTGCTATGTACGTTGCGGTGAAGTGTTGCCCCACTGAAAGGCGGTGGGGGAATTACCGTTGACGAACTGGTCGAATTCATGTCGGACAAAGCTGAACTGAAAGTATTTATTCACATTCCCAAAACCAGTGGCTCCACCGTCTGTGCGGCCCTGAGAAGAAAATTCGCCAAATCTGAGCAAATCAGCTGGTACGGCCGCGAAAAGTTTCGCAGCGGATTACCGGCGCTGGCAAAAGAAATCAGATCGGACACAAATTTCGTTGCTGGCCATTTTGCATACGGGATTGATACGTTTATTTCGAGATCCGTTGAATATTTCACCATTCTCAGACATCCGGTGGACCGCGTGATTTCGTCGTTCGAGTTCACGCGACGACGGGATCTGGCCAATACGGATATGCCCGAGGTGGTGGGTGATGCCCAGAGATACGATATTCTGACTTTCATGGAGAAGTATCCGCAGCAGTACAATACCCAGACACATATGTTGTGCGGTGGTGCTCTGAACCTGGAGCGGGCCAAAGAAAATCTGCAGAATTGCTTCTTCGGTGTTCAGGATTTCACCGATGCCTACACGGTTCTGGTGTTACAAAAAATGGGATTCCAGCCGCGGATTCCAAAGGCAAAGAATATTAACATCCATAAAAAACAATACGATGACGATGTGATCGCGGCGATTCGCGCCCGTTGTGAAATTGATATGGCCCTCTACGAATTTGCATATCGGCAATTTCTGCAATTACTGGAGTCCAGGTACCCCGCACTGTTAAAACTGGGAAAACCGCCGACACTGATGGACCGGTTTCGCGTGGTGGCCGGTGGGATGACGGACCGGTTTCGCCGGTGAGTCCCGTTCAGCAAAATGAATCAGTGCCTCCTGAGAGGGTTGCTGAACCGCCGTTTGGCGACTTCGCTACAATGTGAATATTTCAGACACTTCGTTACGTCTGGCCACAAAGATGGGCTTGTCGTTCCCCGCAATCTGGTGATGGGTCGCCAGAGCCACCCCGGGGGAGTTGTTTTCGCCCGACAGATGGGAGAGCACCGCCCACTGGAGTCCCGCATCAAATCCGGCTTTCAGCAGGTGCGCAGACTCCGCATTGGATATGTGCCCGGAGGGATCAGCGATTCTTTTTTTTAACGGGTAGGGGTATGGGCCACGAAGCAGCATATCCATGTCGTAATTACTCTCCAGAAATACACCATCCAGAGAACAGACCAGCTCTTTCAGTCCCGCAAATGGATGCCCCAGGTCTGTCAGGATGCCCAGCCGCCGATGCTGATATTCAATCACAAAGCACACGCCGTCTACGCCATCGTGAGGCGTTGGAAAGGTGTCCACGCACACATCGTTTATCTGAATGGCGTCACCGCTGCTGAAAAAGTTCACGTGGCTGAGTTTTCCGAGGCGATTGCCCCGCTCCAGCGCCTCATGGGTCGGTCGGGTCATATACAGGTCACATCCGAATTTGCGATGAAAAATACCGGCGCAACGGGTGTGATCACTGTGATCGTGAGAGATGAGCAGAGCGGCATTTTCCGGCACAGTCCATCCATGGGTCCCCAGTCGTCTCTGGACTTCGATACCACTGATTCCGGCGTCGACAAAAATGTGGGTGCTGCCAGCCTGGACGTAAATGCAATTGCCGTTGCTGCCGGATTGCAGTGCCACGGCGCATATGTCGGAAGAAACATTCGGATGTGGTTTTTCGCAGCGCATATCAATATCAGTGCCGGTTACAGGCTGTAGCGGCAAAACTCGTCGGCCAGGTGGTCGGTGAGCGCGTTCAGCGATTCTCTGTTGAGATTGGCATCATCCAGTCTGGGCAGCTGGAGCAGGGGAACCGAAATTCTGTTGGTAAGACGCTTCATGTGAATCAGTTGTTCCTTGCGCTGTTCTCTTTTCAGCATGGCAGGTCTGGCCCACGGCTGGCCCTTTTGCTTCTGATTTTGCGGAAAATCTGAATCGCAGAAGGCTTCCGCCCCGTCGGGCAGGACATCCAGCAGTCTGTTGACCACAATGGCACTCAGCGGAAGCCCGGTTTGCAGCAGTTCCTCTGAAAGCTCAATGGTTTCGTTGACCGGCAATTCCTCCGCAAGACAAACACCAATGATGCCGGTGCGGGTCGCGTCGGAAAGCAGCGACACCCGTGAGGCGGCATCCCGGTGTATCAACCCGCCCTGCACGCTGCCGGCGATGGCGGTGGGAAGTCGGAGAATGTCCAGTCCATGACCGGTGGGCGGGGAATCGAACACCACCATGTCGTATCTTTCGTTGACCGGCGCATCAGGCAATACGTGCCAGGTGGCTTTGCCCAGCATGGCCCATTCGCTGAGGCCGGGAATCGCGTCCAGAAAATTGTTGACGTAGCGGTTTGAAAACACCAGTCGGTGCAGCAACTGATTGCGAATGATTTTGAGGGCATACTCTTCACGGGCCACCACCGGGTCAAGGTTGAGCAGGTACAAGTTGGGTTCGATGGCTTGAATCACGCTTTTTTTACTGTTATCAATGACATGGCGATACCGGCTTCCAGAGTGCGCCAGGCATATCAGCACTTTTTTTCCACGCCGCGCTGCCCATTTTCCGATGCAAAGGGTCACGGTCGTTCTGCCCACACCGCCTTTGCCGGCGACAAAAATGAATTTTCTATTCAGAAGCGGATTCATTCGCATTCTGCCTGGAATCTTGTGAAACGTCAGTCGCACCGGAAAGATGATTGGCGACCGCTGCAACAAATTGCGTTGCGTCCACTTTCTTGAGACCGGTCAGACAGAATTGCCAGAATGCTGTCCGCACTGCGACACTGGTTCGACATTCTCCAGTGGGGACCAGGTGAAAAATAATAATATCGATGGACATTCCCAGCAGGACAATGGCGGCGCCGATTAAAAACAGATAGGGATACCCGGCTCCCAGCCCGTCCAGCAGCCAGTGTACGCCAAAAAGCAGACCGGCCGTCAGAAACCCGAAACCAATGACGAGATGCAATGTACGATACCGGTTTTCAACGCGGACGGAGTGCACCTTTTCAAGGGGAGTTACCGTTTTCACAGATTTAAACGTTCGGCCGAAAATTGAATGGGAAGTTTCTATTGTCAGCAGTTTTTCATTCACCTCTGCGGTTGCAACGGCACGCAGCTGAAACAGATATCGGCTGATGAGGGCCAATCCCCCGGTGAGCAGCGACAGTCCGGTGACCGTTAACAGCACGCGAAACGGGCGCCACATGGCTTTTTTTCCGTATTGTCCCCTGATCCTTGCAATTTCAGTCATCGTTTTTTCAGCGCTCTGAATTCCTGCGGGCGCCGTGCCCGGCAATGGCGATGACCATACTTCATATTCACAGATAGGTTAAGGGGATTTTCCCGTGTTTCAACACATTTCCACAACGTACAGAATTTGGCGAGGGTCTCTTCGTCCAAACGGGGCATGAGTAGATTGTGGAGTTTCAAAAATGACATTGATTCCAAAATATAATATGGTTAGTTTATCCGGAAGAATGCAACCGAAGAGGCTATCGCCCAATCAAAGTTTATCTTATGGACTTTGGATAGAAAGGATGGAGATGATGAGATTTCTGACCGCTGGATTATTGTTGGTTTGTGGAATGGCATTCGCAGGATGTGGTGCAAACTACGTTCGGGGCGATGAAGTGGAAGGACTGGATGACCTGGCGATGAGTACGGGTCTTGACAAGAAAGATTTGGAAAAGCTTTTTGACCAGAATATCGACGCGCTGATGACCTCTGCGGTTGTCGCCAGGTGGAAAGAAGCCGAAAATCCGCCGTTGGTGTCCATTTTTCCCATCGCCAATGAAACGAGTGAGCATATCCGGGATTCTCTGGATGCCCTGCTGTCCAAGATGGAAACAAAGCTGGTCAATAGCGGCGTGGTGCTGATGATTGATCACGATCAACAGGATGCGCTCATTGCTGAGATTCGAAAACAGCAAGGGGGTGAATTCGATCAGTCGAAATCTGCTGAAATCGGACGGCAACTCGGGGCGAAATTTTTTATCACCGGTAAGGTTCACAGCAGTTCAGAAAAAGTGGACGGTGAAAAGCGGGTTCAATACTTTCTATTTTTGAAAGTCGTTGAAATCGAAACCGGCGCCATTCGTTGGCAGAATGAAGCAAATCTGACCAAGGGGCTGGTAAAATAAATTTTACCGAAACCCATGCGTCCGTCTTCGTCGGCTTGAGCGCAGCATCGCTGGATAGTACGACAGAATATTGATGACATTTATGAAATTATTTCACCAAAACGTTCCTGTTTTTCTGACGCTGGTTGTGGCGATTACCACTGTCGGTTGCGCCGGATACGCGGGCAGAGTGGAAGGGATGCGGACGGCACTGGAAGCGGGGAATAAACCGGAAGCACTGAAACAGATAAACGGCGCCATGGAATTGAGAGATGCCGATGATTATCCGGTGGATGCCGACAGTGAAACCTCTTTGCTTCTTCTGGAGCGGGCATCTGTGAAGCAGTCGGTATCCATGTTCCGCGAGTCTTCGTTTGATTTTCGCATTGCGGATGCAAACATCGAATTTCTCGATGTTCAGAACCATACCGTCGGTGAAATTTCAAAATGGATATTTTCAGGCGACTCCGGCATCTACCGCGCGCCAGCCCACGAATTGCTACTGATGAACACGTTGAACATGCTGAACTACCTGGCAATGTCTGATTTGGAATCTGCGAGGGTGGAAGCCCGGCGATTCAAATTGATGCAGCACTATCTGGCCGACGGCGCAGATGAAGGGATGCAGTCTCTGGGCGTACTCAGTCTGGGAGACTATCTGGCCGGTTTTACTTTTGAAATGTCCAGACGGTACGAGCAGTCTCTGCAACACTACAGCGATGCGCTGGCTGTGAATGACTATCCCTCGCTGGACGGTGTGCTGCCACAGTTGGCCGCATGCACCAGTTATCGCAATGATGCGATACAGAAAAAACTGGATGCATTGAATCAAACGACGGACGCGGGTGTCGCAGATTCAGATGCCGCAGGCAGTGGAGCGTCCCGGTGTACGCATCCGGACAGGGAAAGCGGAACCATTCTGGTGATTTCATCGGTGGGACTTGCACCATATAAACAGGCCGCGCGACTGCCTGTGGGCGCGGCTGTGGTGCTTGCCGGTGCGTACCTGGCGCCGAACGAAATGGCACAGGCCAATGATTTTGCTGTGAAGGGGCTGCTCAAATGGGTGAATTTTGCGGAACTGGTACAAACCCCGGCGAGGTATAACGGAGTGTCGGTGATGGTGGACAGCAGAAGTATTCCGTCTGAATACGGCCAGAATGTGGCCGAAGTTGTGAAGAACGCGTTTGAGCAGACCAAAGGCAAACTCATTGCCGCGGCGATTGTTCGGATGATTGCCCGGGCTGCAGCTGGCGCGGTCACCAATAACGCAGTTTCCTCGGGCAGCGGAAAAGACGGGCTTGGATTGCTGGCGCAGATTCTGGTGGAAGGTGCCATGACGGTAGCCGATACCCCGGATACCCGATGCTGGAACGCTTTGCCGTCGTCTATTTTTGTTTCCAGAATTGAAGTCCCGGCTGGAAACCACAAAATTTCGGTGCAATTTCAGGGCGCTGCCGGTGTTGATACAGTAACGCAGGATGTAGTGGTGCACCCCGGCGGGTTTGCAGTCGTCCCTGTGCATCAGCTTAGATAATTTTCTCGCTTAACGCATCATCATCCATTGGGAGGATAAAATGAGACAGAAAAAAGTGAACAGAAGATTCTGGATAGGTACAGCATTTTTGCTGGGATGTTTTTTCGTGACGCAATCCGCATGGGCACTGGATGCCCCGCACTCCAGAAAGGGGCCGTTTACCGGAGTTGGATTTATCGGTGGCGGTGGACTGATAACTGCAGATGATACGGTTGGCATCGGTGATTTGGGGCTGAACCTGCAACTTGGATTGGGCGCTTCAGAGAACTTCACCGTATCACTGAATCTGGACAATCGCCTTCATATTGGCAGTCATGTCGTGCAGGGCATGATTGTACCGGGACCCCGTTTTGCCGTCTTTGTGGCAAAGAACATTTTTCTCAATGCCGGCGTGGGACTCGCGCTGGGGTTGAAAGTTGAGCCGGACAACGATAACGCAGTGGGAATGAATGTGAATGTGGGAGGAGGCTATGAGCGGTTTGTCAACACCAATCTGGCGGCATATGTTGGCGTGGGGGGAGATTATTATTTTCTGAATGATGCCGATGATGTTCTGGCATTCACGATGGTACTTGGAATTCGGTACTATTAGTCCGAATGAATCACCCCTGATGCGACGCGTCCAACGGAAATGATATATCGACCAATAAAATCAATACCCCTTCTCCTGCTTATCCCATGTGTAAATGTTCTGTGGTTGCTTGCTTCATCGGTTGCGTCTGCCAGACCCGCTGATGCGAACCTCACTGGCGATGATATCAAAACGCTGATGCCGGTATTGCAGCGCCATGATACGCTGGGAATCACCCACTTTGCAAAAGACGGTACGCCGGACAGGATTTCCATGGTGATTCGCATCGCTGCGAAGCGTGAAACAGTATTTGAGATTTTCAAGGATCCCGCCAACTTTTACTATGTTTCTTCTCTGTTCAAGGAAAACACCTTACTGGATGAACATCAGAATGCCATGGTCTGGTCCTGGGCGTCCCGTCATAAAATCCTCAGTGTGACGGGAAGAAACCGTCTGGCCACATATCCGCCCCGCCGGGTGGATGTGACCATTGAAAAAAGCAGTGTGGGGAGTGGCACATTTACATTTTTGCTGTTTCCGGATGGCAAGGATCACACGGTGGTTCTTTTTTCCGGTTTTCTCGATGTGAATTCCTCAGAGTGGTTGATTAAATTCCTCGTGGGCAACAATCCATCCATGAAGCAGGCGATGAATATTGCAATTGGTCTGGTTGTGGTGAAGGGAATTAAGGACCTGGCGGAGCGGATGGAAAAAAAACAGAGTAATCGAACCCACCGAACAAAAGGAAAATCCGGCGGGGTCCCCGAACTCTTCAGTAGTGAGGAAATGGCCGTACTCACACCGTTGCTCAAAAAAGGACAGCTTTTTTTCTGCGATTCCCATTCGGGGGGGCGTTTGAAACAGGTGAGTGTGATGGATATTGTAAATGCGCCTGAACAGACGTTTCTTTCAGACGCCGCCACCCCGGCCAATTATGCCAGGTATATTGGCGCCATTTCCGATATTGAGGTGCACCGGCAGGAAGCAGAAAAAACATTTTTTTCCTGGACTATCGGATTGTCCATATTTGGATTGAATTCAGAAAATGAACTCATTCGTGAAACAAATGGCGTGGCACTTCGGGCCATCTCCGGTGATTTAGCGGGAGCTGTCTGGCGATGGCAGACGAGTCCGCTCTCCGGCAATCGAACCGTGGTGATGTATCATGCGTTCGCCGACGTGGGACGGGCGTCATCCATTCTGGAAACCACGGTGCGACGGGAACCATACCTGGAACATGGTCTGGTCCTGGGGAGCAATATCGTCATGATGAAAGCCATGAAAAAAATTGCAGAAGGAAAAAAGTGAACAATGAACTCCCCCTGGCTATATCAGCATCTTGGCAGTCTCGCTCAGGTTCTGGGATTTTCATTCCTCGTATTGATTGGCATATTGGCATTCCTGAGACGTCGGAAAAGCAGAATGCTGGTAAAATCGAAACGGGCTGAAAGACGGAGTCCCGAATAGGTCAATAGTGGTCATGGATATTTGATGTCGTTTATCTTGACAACGGGGGGTGATACTCTAAAAGGAAGATATGACAACATCATTGGAATACTCTTCAGATTATCCGCTGCAGGGCCTGACACTTCTGGTATCCGACGACGAGATGCGATTGAGACAAATCATTGTACTGATGGCAGAAGAACTGGGCGCCACAGTTATCGATGTGGAAACCAGTGAAAAGGCCATCGCCGTGTATGCGCGGAAGCAACAGGAAATTGATTTGGTCATGCTTGATCTTCGCATGGCCGGAATGAGCGGCGAATCAGCGTATCGTAAAATAAAAGAGATGAATCCGGGTGCAAAGGTGGTGCTTTCGTCAGGCATCCGTCCGGAAGAAGATTTTGTGATCGAGTTGGAAAGCGACGGGAGCGCATTCATTGAAAAGCCATTTGATATGGATGGACTGGCAAAAATACTCTGCAAACTGGCAGAACGTCCCTTTGAGTAGTCGTATCGCGGACTATTCCGATTCGTTCTGGTCGGAATTCGGGGCTTTCTCTTTTGATTTCCCTTTATGATCGAGCATTTCTCTGGCTTTCGACGTCGGACTCTTTGGAATAATTGTGGGGACCGTCGTTTCAACGGGAATGGGCGTTTTGGGATCTGTGCCCTCCCCATGGGCGGATTTATTCACCGTGGTGATGGCAATGGCCTGAACACCGGATGGTCGCTCGCTGTCTCTGGTTCTGGTTTCTGCAGATGGCGTATCTGATTCGTCCTGTTTCTCCGCCCGGGCCTTCTCATCAGTATGTTCATCAACAACGGCCGCGGCCAGTGGCTCCTCCGAAAATTCGGATGCCTCAGTGGGGGCGGATTCTTTTGACTCCGACTCACTGTCCAGTGATGACAGGCTGTCACCGTCATCTGGCGAGGTGTCGAGATCGGGGGGGGGATTGGAAGATTTTCGAGCGCTTTCCTCTTCCTGCCATGGATATTTAATCCGGGCATGGTACATGCTGACAAGGGTGTCGATGATGGTATTGATGATAATCCGCAAATCATGCATGGTTAAGCCGCTCTCGTCGAACTGACCCTGCGCGAGTTTTCCAAACACGATGCGTTGAAGAAGTGCTTCAAACTTCGCTTTGTCCGGTTTATCGACAGTACGGGCAGCAGCTTCCATGGCATCTACGATCATCAGTACGGCGGTTTCCCGGGTGGTTGGTTTGTTTCCGGGATATGAAAAATCTGCTTCAGTCAGTTTTTCCGGGTTACCGCCCTTCAGATTTTTATACCAGAAGAATTCGAGTATTGATGTTCCGTGGTGACTGTATGCGAATTCAATCACATCTTCAGGGAGACGCTCCCTCCGCAACAGTTTCACGCCCTCGATTACGTGAGAGAAAATGGCACGGGCTGAGTCGTAGGGCGTCATCTCATCGTGAGGATTTTTATCTCCTCCCTGATTTTCAATGAAATACGCAGGATTCAGACTTTTACCGGTGTCGTGAAAATATGCCCCCACACGCAGCAGCATAGCGTTGCCACCAATTGCGTGAACCGCGGCTTCTCCCAGATTTGCCATGGCGCGACTGTGTTCCCAGGTGCTTGGCGCGCGGGTTCTCAACCGCTTAAGAAGCGGATTATCGAGTTCCAGCAAATCGAAAAGACGATGGCGCGGTACTTCGCCGACCATCCGACTGAACAGGGGAAGAAAAAGAAGCGACAGTGCACCGGCGCCCACACCGCCGATAATTCCGGCGAGCCAGATCGAGGAGGTGGGATTGATGTGATCTGTGAAATCTTCGTAAATATCAAGTGTTCCGGCAAAGAGCAGTGTGGTCAGTGCGGTGGCGACCACCGTTGCCAGGGAGGTCAGAATAGTGGCCTTTACAGTGGCCAGAACACGTCGCTTATACGTATTGGATGCGATCGATGTGGATACGCCGGCTACCAGAAATACAAACAGCGCCTGCACATTGAAATTGAGCAGGGATGATGCCACCAGCGCCGACGACAGCGCCACGCCGAACGACAGCCGCCGTCCCAGGAGCATGGATACCAGTAAAGGCACCATGGCAATTGGGACAATGGTGAAGTTGAAAGACGTATACAGGAGAATACATTTGGCGATTCCGGTCGCAAAGAGCATCAGCCCAAAGACGGACAGCTGGGACCGCAGCCATCGCGCTCGCCCCAGTCCATCTTTGCTCATGTAGTTACTGAGCAGGAATCCAATCATCAGAAAAAATACAAAGGATCCGAGCAGGCGGGTGTAACCAATGGGTCGACGGACGTTTTCAAAGGCAGCGACCAGACCGGCGCATTCAGTACCCCGTTCCACCACTGAACCGCGAGCAACCAGATCGGGACACCCGGCGGATGATGCGGGAAGGTAGTGAAACTCGTTTCTGAGCATTGTAATGCGAAAATAGCCTGGTGGGAGTCTCAGCGTTACCGGCGCTGGTACACCCACTTCCACACGTGTGCTTTCCTGCCATAGTTCGGCGTACTGAATGCAGGTGCACAGGCTGGCGAAAACAAGGGCGAGAACAATTCTTGAAAAGAGTCCGGTGTAGATTCTTGCGCTGAGGTTCTTCATTTCACCCGCTTTTTCGTTGACTGGCTGCAACTTGTCAACACATTACATGGTTTTTAAATGTATATAGAATAATAAGAGTGCGTCAAAGATGATGATTGAGATTGAATAAAAAGGCAAGTGCCTGTATCAAAGTTGGATGTTCTGAAATCTGTTTACACTGTAATAGCGTTTGCTAAATATATAAATATTGAAAATGATTACCTTTCCTTTCCGCCAATTGTTGATTTTCCAGATACTTCTGCTGGTATCCGATGTCGGTGCAACAGAGCATTATGCGCGATTCAATTTGACGGATGCCACTGTTGATACTGCCACGGTGACCTCGCGACAGGGCGGTAATACCGGCGGCGATATGTTTTTTGCGAAAGCGGCCGAAAGGCGGCGGCGAGGATGTGACCATAGTGCATCCGCGCAGTACAGGAAGATGCGGCAGCGCTGGCAGAAAGAGCCGAGAATCCGAAAACCCCAATGGCGCAATGGATATCGGGACTTGACGTTGTACGCCGTAAACCTGGGAATTCGGGTTCGGGTTTTCCCGTTTCTGCCGGATGGGACCCTGGACCCGGAGGCGGTGGCTGAGATTGAACGGGCATTTGCCGATAAACACACCGAAGAGACGGTTTCCATTCATCCCCGCCTCATCAAACTGCTGTACAAGCTTGCGGTGCGTTTTGAAGCGCGGCAGATTACCCTGGTGTCCGGCTATCGGGAGGAGGCCGCAGGCACGGAGAGCCATCACGGTGATGGAACGGCTTCGGATATTATGATACCGGGGGTGAAGCTGCCTGCGCTGGCGAAAGTGGCCAGAAGACTTGGCCATGTGGGCGTTGGGTATTATCCGGTGAGTGGATTTATTCATCTGGATGTGCGGGAGAAGGCGTCGTATTTCTGGGTGGATCCTTCAGGGCCCGGAAAACGCTCGTGTATTCGACGCATCATGCCCGCATCGGGTCCAAAATTTGATAGGCGATGGAATATGGCCGATGATGAACCGGTACAGCAGCTGGACCACAACGGCACTCCCCTTGGCGTGATAGAGGAAAACACGGAGCTGGCCCAGGCGCCTCAAAGCGTGGAATCACAAAAAACGACTAAAAATTAACCGGATTTCATGGTAAGTGTGGTGCATGAAACACCGATTCTGTGTACCTATTTCCGTTGCGGTTCTGCTCATGTTGCTTGCAGCATGCCAGGAAGAGATGGAATCGCGCTCCTTTATTTCCAAATTTCGTATTCTGGGTGTGCAGGCCAGTCCGCCGGCAGCGGTGACTGGAGACAATATAGAAGTTCGGGGAGTATACGCGCCGGTGGCCAATGTGTCGGCCCGTGTGGCGTTTGTGACTGTGGACACCCAGTGGATTGCAGCCCTTGGCGCCTTTTTGCCTGAAAACGTGGATGAGTATTCGGAAGCGGAGTTGACGGCGCTTCTCGAGGGATTCGCGGCCAGTGGCCAGACATCGACTGCGGACGCCATGGAATTGCTGGTGCCGCAATTTAAAGTGATTGTACGGGATGTGGATCCGGCTTCCGGGGTGGCCCTGTTGCCCGCTGAAAATATCGTAGTCAGCCCGGCGCTGGTGGCTGTCATGAAGTTGCTGGGTCAAACCACCGGATTGCCGTTGTACATGCTGGGATGCAGTAATGGCACTATTGATGAAGCTGCGTTGTTGCGTCAGGTGTCGGATTTGACCGGATCGCAGGAGATTGGCGATATGGAGTCCGCCTGCGCGGGTGCAAATGCGACTGCCATTGCATCTTTTAAAACGTTGAATATTCTTTTTGAAAATGACACTACTGCAATCGATACGCGGAACGAGAACCCCACCATTCGGGTATTTCAGTTTGATAAGACCATTCACCCGCCGGATACGCCTCCTCTCGATACGGGGAAAGTGGTCTGCGAGAGTAAAGATGGATGCCGCGATCCAATAGAGATGAAAGTGGCCGTTTTTAAAGAAGATTTTCAGTTCTTCGAGGGGTACTCCCGCCAGCAGAATGAGATGGAAAACATGTTTGTATCGTGGTTTTCCGACGGCGGTGAATTTTCGAGTGACCGGATTCGCTCCGACGATGCCCGGGCCGCAGTGGATGCCATGGCAGATGGAAACGTGGCCGGAATGAATGCGATTCTTGCCGATCCGGGCAGAACCCACTGGTTTACAGTGGATTGGTTGCCACCGGTCGAAGGGGGAACGTTCAATCTGTGGGTTGTGGTCAACGACCTGAGGGGCGGTGTCGGCTATGCGCGGTATCGCATCAGTGCAGAGGCTCCAAATTACTGACGGTTTCAGGGGGACTGTCCGTTTACCAGAAAACAGCTTTGTTCGGTCGCCGCGGGCCTTCCTTATCGGCATTGGCTTTGTCTGTTCGTCGGGGAATATGGGGTGAATGTTTAAAACGGTTATATCGCTGATACAGAATTGCTTTTTTTTTTGCATTGCATCTTTTTCGTGAAGACTGTCACATGATTGTCACATTTGGAGGGTATCAGAATCCCAACTTTTTCCGGGCCAGATGGCTCGTCGGATGCTGGAGAATCAAATGAACGTAGCAAACATGGTGATAATGGTACTCGGTGGACTGTCGATTTTTCTTTTCGGCATGAAGATTATGAGCGACGGATTACAGAAAGTCGCTGGTCCTAAAATGCGAGGTATTCTTGCAAAAATGACGGGAAATCGTTTCGCCGGGGTGTTCACCGGGTTTGGTGTGACTTGCGCGGTGCAGTCTTCCAGTGCGACGACGGTGATGCTGGTAAGCTTTGTGAGTGCGGGTCTGATTACGTTGACGGAGTCAGTGGGGGTGGTGATGGGCGCCAACATCGGTACCACCTTTACCGGCTGGCTGGTGGCGTTGCTCGGATTTAAATTTAAAATCATTATTCTCGCATTCCCCGCAATTATTTTTGGATTTTTGCCGAAACTTGTTGGCGCCAAAAAAATTGAAGACTGGGGAGAGGTGCTGCTCGGCTTTGGTATTCTCTTTCTTGGCCTCGATTTCATGAAGGATTCCGTTGATACACTGAAAGAGTCGGAAGCCATTATCAATTTCATGAAGGCCGCCAATTCTTCGACGGTGTTTTATCGTCTTTCCGCGGTATCGATTGGCGCCGTCGTTACGATGGTCGTTCAGTCATCATCTGCAACCATGGCCATTACCCTCACCCTGACGGCGCAGGGAATTATTGATGTTCCCACCGCCTGTGCCCTGGTGCTGGGTGAGAACATCGGTACTACCGTCACGGCCAACCTGGCTGCGATTACCGCAAACAACGTGGCCAAAAAAACCGCGCGTGCGCATTTTATTTTCAACGTGTTTGGTGCCCTGTGGGCGGTGATACTGTTCACGCCTTTCCTGCAGCTCATTGAGTCCATTGTTCCCGGAGACGTTCTCGGCGAATCCACAGGACTTTCCAAGGCGCTCATTGCGAGCCATGTGGCCATGTTCCACACCTTGTTCAATATTATCAATACCACCATCTTTTTACCGTTCGTCAATCAGCTGGCGTGGGTAGCGGATAAACTGGTATGGGCCAAAGACCGCTCTGAGGGAGTGGCCCTCAAGTACCTCAATCCCCATCTGATGGATTCCCCCCCCATGGCCCTTCATGCCACACGGAAAGAGGTCGGCCGCATGGTTGACGAAGTGAAGTCCATGATGGAAAAAGTGAAGCTGCTCATCGAATCTCCCGCTCAGAAGATGGGAAAAACGGCGGATGCAATCAGCGCTTCGGAAAACGTGGTGGATTACCTCGAAAAGGAAATCACCGAATACCTGGTCACGGTGACCCAGGGGGAAACCTCGGTGGAGCAGAGCCACGAAATCGCCGGATTCATCAATGCGGTGAGCGACATTGAGCGCATGGGCGATCACGCCGAAATGCTGCACAAACTGCTTGCCAGAAGGTACGATATGAAAATTGAATTGACGGACGGCGCCAAAAAGGAGCTGATGGAAATTGCAGGCAAGGTATCCGAATTTATCGATATCCTTGAAGCCGGTCTGGCCAATCCGGATACTGATAAAGCGGTTATGGTAAGCGCGAAGCATATTGAGGACTCCATCAACACCATGCGCAAAGCCATGAGAACGGGTCATGTGGAGCGGTTGAACAAAGGGGAATGTAGCGTGGATGCCGGTCTGATTTTTATCGATATGCTCAACAGCTTTGAAAAGATGGGTGACCACGCCTACAACGTTGCTCAGGTCCTTGCCGGCGAGCGCTGAGTTTCATCTTTTCGGGAGAATGTTGGTTACTGTTTCTCCTGCCATTCCACAAATGACAGGGCAAACCGGGTATGGGCGGGGAATCTTTTCAGGACCGGCTGGTAATTGTATTCGTGCGCGCTGAAGAAGCGATTCAGGGTAATCATGTAGTAAAAACTGAGCCCCATGAAAAAGTGCCACCATCCGTGAAAGTGAAACACTGCCATCCAGGGGGTTTCACAGGTGCAGATGAATTTGTCGATACACCATCCGCCATAGGCCAGGATGCAGGTGGCAATGGCATACCAGACCAGCCTGAATACCCGGGCGTCCCTGGGGATGCCGGGCCAGTGGTTTCGCCGTTTCCAGATGAGAATGAGCATGGCGGCAATCACAAACCAGAGCAAATCAAACACCAGCCAGGCCACCCACGGATTGGGGCTGCTCTCTCCGGCGATGTGCACCGCGGCGGGGTACATGGTGAAAAGAAGGGTGAACAGGTTGGTCAGATAGCGATACCGCCGTTTTTTCTGCTCGGCGTCGGTGACTTTTATTCGATAGAGATAAAGGGAATGGACCAGCATTACGAGAATGAACGACTGGATGAAACTGCCGGTCACGTCCATCATCCGGTAGAATCCGTTGTTGACTCCCACGTGATATGCCGCGCCAAACAGGCCATAGGCCGTTAGAAAGGCATACAGAAACTGGAACGCCATGGTGGTGCGATACGAACGCAGCACCGCAAACAGTCCAAGAAGAAAGGTGGTGATTGCAAAGCAGAAGTTCACCGGTTCGGCAATGAGGGTGCCCGCCCCGAATACCTGCTGTTCACAGTATCCGCCATGGGGCTGCGGGGCGTGAAAATCGTAGAAGGTGAGCCCGGTAGCATCGGGCTGTGTTTCCTCTCCGGCGTTTGGCGCACAGGGCACAGGGGCACATCCAATCAGAGGCATCAGCAACAGCGCACAGGCGACTGAATGACGAATTTGAAACAATAGCTTCATGGTCAACTCCCGGTTACAGTTGGATATTGAATAATTGTAATTCAAAACTCTTTTGTTGGGAATATCCGGAAATGGATAAATATCGACATCGGGAAACTTGAGTACCACCCAATGACGTTGTACCTTGTGACACGTGGCGAAATCAGAACGACATATTCGGTACAGGGGAGTGTTGTGAACCGTACGCGAATTACGCAGACGGTATTGTGTATGGCCATCGCGCTGCCGGCGCTGATGCTGGGGGCTGTGCATTCGCAGACCCTGGGCATCATGCTTTTTCTGTCCGGTGCGCTGTATCTGCTTCTGGGGCGGGATAAACGGATTGAACTGGATTTTGTAGGGTGGACGTTTCTCGGGTTGATCGCCCTGACGGCGTTGCAACTGGCGCCTCTGCCGGCGCAGCTGGTGCGGATACTGTCGCCGGAATCCTATGAAATCCGGCAAAGCGCGGTGGCGGTGGCCGGGGGCGATGCACCTGCTTTTCTGCCCCTGACCGTGGACATTCCCCTGACCCTGAATGAACTGGCCAAACTGTTTCTGTACCTGTCCATTTATTGGACCATTGCCGGCATTTCCAGGTGGCACAGCACTCGGTTTGTATTGCAGGCCATTGCCGCTCTTGGCTTTTTGTGCGCGGTAATTTTCATCGGTCACAAAATCACGATGTCCCACGAAATTTATGGATTCTACACGCCGGTGCACCGGATGTTCAAAGGCATGGAAATCAGCGCACCGCTCATTAATCCCAATCATATGGCGGCGTTTCTCGGGCTGTGCGCCTTCATCAGCATGGGGCTTTCCCTGAGTTTTGAAGAAAGAGGGCGTCGGGTCTGGTTTGTGACATTCAGCATTTTTTCGGGGGCGGCACTGATGGTCACGTTGTCCAGGGGCGGCATTGCGGCGTTCATCGCGGGGCAGCTGGTATTCGGGGTGATGCTGGTGATTCGGCAGCTCAACTATCGAAAATCGGCATCGAAAAGGGAACTTCGCTGGCTCGTCTGGTTGCCGGTGGGACTGGCGCTGACGCTGGGACTCGGCATGTTGGCCGCCGGGGATGCCATTATCGGCGAGTATGTGAACAGCGATGCAACCAAACTGGGAATCTGGAAAGAAGCCGCACCGCTGTTTCGGATGTTTCCGTGGATGGGAGCGGGACGCGGCGCGTTTGTCATGGTGTTTCCGCTGGTCAGTCAATGGACAACGGCCACCACATTTACTCACGCCGAAAATGTGATTGTACAGATTATGGTGGACTACGGGGTGATTTTTGGGCCGCTGGTGTTGCTGGCGTTCGCTCTGGCAATTGTCAAACGATTGATGGGCATTCCCATTCGACCAACGACCATTGCGATGGTGGCGGCACTGATTTCGGTTGGCGTACACAATCTGGTGGATTTCAATCTGGAAATCCCGGGCGTTGCCGTGGTGGCCATGGCGATTCTGGCAGTGATGACGGTCTCCAATCGCCGGGTGGCCAGAACGAAATATTTATGGAACACCTCTTTTCCCTCAGCGGGGCAATTCATTCTGGCGGTGGTCAGCTTTGGACTGAGCGCGGCATTGTTGTTTTCATTGCCTGAAAAACAGCTGGAAACTGAAATGAGTCAAACCGAAACGGCGTTGACCGGGAAGGATGGCGCATACTTCGATACCGACCACTTCGTTAATGTGATGTACAGACATCCTGCGTCTCACTATCTGATGTTTCTGGCCGGTGTGTATCACTATCGCGCGGCGGACCAATCGCCCCTGCCGTTCTGGTCCAGGGCGATTGAACTCAATCCCCATTCGGCGCTGCCCCATTACTATGTGGGCCGGTTTTTGCTGGAGCGCGGATTTACACGTCAGGCCATGCTCGAGCTTCGATTGGCCGCCCGGCGACAATCGAGTTTTGCCGGATATGGGGCGGCGGTGCTGGTGCAGTCCGTCAAAGATATACAGATACTGGTCGAATGGGCGGTAACCCCGGCGGATAAGCGACTTTTATACGATGCCCTTGCCGTTGAGTTTTCGAAGCGGAAACAGCAGGATGCAGCTGCCCGGTTTGACGGGCTCAATATCGCGCTTAAAAATCCGGCCGCCGGTGCGTTGCAGAGAGAGGCAAGACGCCTGGCCCCCACCCATCCCGAAAAAGCGCTGGCCCTCGCCGCACAGCTGGGTCGGTTATCGAATCATCAGCTGGACGCCACATTGCTCGCCGCGAATATCCATCGGGTATCCGGCAATGTGACGGCAGCCATCCAGGTCCTGGAAAATGCGCCGCGCAAGATTCAGAATTATCCCGCGGCATTGCGCCAGCTGGCCAATCTGTATCAGCAGAACGGCCGCATTGAAGACGCCATGCAAACGGTCAATCAGCTCTATGCCCAGTCGAAGTCGGTATCCCAACGGGTGAGCACCCTGTGCTTTGAAGGCGACCTGAAAGAGCGTCAGCAGCGGTTTCATTCCGCCCTGGAAAGCTACAAAAGGGCGCTGGCCATGGCTCCCGGAGATGTGGAGGTCATGCGGCGTATGCTGTCGGTTGCCAGACGGCTGAAAAAAGAATCTCTGATTGTGGACATTCTCCGCCGTCTGCAAACTGCCCAGCCCAACGATCCCCAATGGACCGAAGCCCTCAACGCCTACCGGGAAAAATCCCTCCAGCCAAAACAATGACTGGGCAGAGACAAGCGATACCATGATTTTCCCGGGAACCGGGGACGATTGTCAGTTGGCATGACTGTGATTCACCGCACCACCAGCACCGGCACTTTGGACCGATGGCGAACAGGAGCAACCGTTTCGCCCCAGAGGAGGTCGCCCAGCAGGCGGTGGCCGTGGGAGCCCATGACGAGCAAATCGACGTGATGTTTTTCAGTGAAGGAGATTAACGCCCCGGCGGGATTGCCATGACGCAGGGCCACTTCCACCGGGAGCTCGGTGGCGCGGATTTCATCGGCGATTTCCTGCAGGTAGCGTTCGTCATCCCGGGTGTGTTCATCGTAAACGTCGTCATCGTATACCATGGTGGGTGCGGTGTCTGACACATGAAACAGGGTCAGCAGTGCGCCTTCCGCCCTGGCCAGTGACATGGCGTGGCTCACGATTGCCTGATCGCCATTGTCTTTTCCCAATGCCGCCACAATGTGTTTGACCGGCTTTGTCTGCAATCCGCCAATCACCGCCGATGCCGGACGGCGGATTTCCCCCGGCCAGCGGCGGGGGCCGCGAATCATGGGCAGGACAACCATATACACCAGGAATATCGAGATCGCTGCAGCAAGGCAGATTGACAGAAGCGACACCACCGTCAATGATCCCCCCGAAGTCCATTCGTGTATCTGGTCGTACACCAGCTTGCCATTCAATGCGATGATGACCGCCGAAATGGCCCACGCAAGCGCCTGAACCCATGGTCGGTTGACAAATGCGCCCATTTTCAGTCGATCCGATGTGAAGTGCACCAGGGGTACGATGGCAAATGGCAGCTGCAGACTGAGGATCACCTGACTCAGAATTAACAGCTGGTAGGTGCCTTTGCTGCCGGAAATCCAGATCACCACCATTGCCGGCAGCAGTGCAATGGAACGCGTGACAAGACGCCGAACCCATGGCCTGAGTCGAATGTGCACAAATCCTTCCATAACAATCTGTCCGGCAAGGGTGCCGGTCAGCGTGGAGCTCTGTCCTGCTGCGAGCAGGGCGAGGCCAAAGGCGGTGGATGCTGTATGCGTCCCAAGCAGTTTTGCCAGCAGTTGATCGGCCTGCTGAATTTCGGTCACTACAATTCCCTGACGATAAAAGACGGCAGCGGCCAGTACCAGAATGGCCGCGTTCACGAAGAACGCCGCATTCAGCGCAATGGCCGAATCGAGCAGATTGAAGCGACATGCCTGCTGTTTCGAATCGACCGTTCGGGATACACGCCGGGTCTGCACCAGCGCGGAATGCAGATACAGATTGTGCGGCATCACCGTTGCGCCGATAATTCCCAGAATGACGTACAGCGATCCATGGGGCAGCGACGGAGAAAGACCGGCGACGGCAGCGCCCCAGTCGGGCCTGGCCAGAAACAGATTCACAATGAATCCCCCGGCGATCACCGCGATCAGCGACAGAATGAACATCTCCATGCGGCGGATACCGAGTTTCTGGATGGCCAGCAATAAAAAGGTGTCAAAGAGCGTCACCAGTGCGCCCCACAGGAGCGGTAGTCCGAATAACAGATTCAGCCCCAGAATCGTGCCCAGCAATTCGGCCAGGTCGCAGGCGGCGATGGCGATTTCACACAGAATCCACAGCACGTAGTTGACGGGTTTGGGGTACTCGGAGCGACAGGCCTGAGCGAGATCCTTGCCCGTGACGATGCCCAGACGAGCCGAGAGTGTCTGCAGCAGCACCGCCATCAGATTTGACATGAGAATTACCCATATGAGGGCATATCCAAAGCGCGACCCGCCTTCCAGATCCGTTGCCCAGTTGCCGGGGTCCATGTAGCCCACGCTGACCAGGTAGGCCGGACCGGCGAATGCAATAATCCGTTTTAAAAGTCGGGGATGTCTGGTCTCCACAGATGCATGGACATCTTCAAGGGATTTGGATGGATTTACCGTCTTTTCGGTGGAACTCTCCCCGTTTTGCGATTTCATACCTGCTACTTCCTCAACAAAATTTGAACAACTTTTCTGTCCGTTGAAAATACTGTTCATAGCATATTCACTGTGGCGCAGAATGCAAAGTGTGGCGAGGGACCTCGAAAGGAGAATCGGGTTCTCCGGATGCAGCGTTCAGACAGTTGTTCCCGGGACGGAGCAGCAGATAAACTACCGCATGCTCATTTTTTCTATTTTTTACGCAGAGCCCGTGAAGCGCAGAAGACAGTTCTCGCTTGCCGTACAGAGACAAACTGCACTCGCTGCTGCTTGCTGCAATGAAATATGAGTTCAAACTGACCATAGAACGGTCCGTTCGCCAGAACGCAGTTGTCAGCGTCGAGTTAATTTGAGAGTAAAATATAAACTTATCGCTGAGCGATCTTTCGGAGTGGGAATTGAGACCGCGCATTGTTGGCCGAGGGATACTCCGGGGTCGGATATTCGTAGCCCTCGCAATTTGCCAACCAGCCAACACCGTTCGGCTTGGCTTGATAATGACTGCTAATGCAGCTCCATCTCAAACATCCGTAACCGCCCATCAATCGGTGGCCAATCCATCGTGCATCCGATATAGGTTCCTGGTGTTTGTAGTTTAGCAATAAAAGACTTCCCATGAATTTAACCCACTCCTCCGTCGAGATCAGCGTGGGGATGTACCCATGAAATGATTTGCCACTATCAAACAGGTAAAGGTTCCGGGTATATACTGCATCCAGATCACGTTTGATAATAGCTACTTTTCCGGGGTCCAATCGACCTTTGAAGTCAATAAGCGGGAGATGATATGAACTATTTCCATTTACGGTCACTCTGGAGTTTATTGCCAGGTCGAACCCCGAAGGGAGTTCTTCCTCCAATCGTTCAATATAGGTGCCGGTCAATTCCGAACCATTGACCTGGATCAGTCTTCGGCAATCCGCGCCAGTGAATGGGCCATATTTATACACACTGAATTCGAAAACGGTTTGCTCGCCATACGTGCGAATGACCTCTTCAATCAAATCGATAGGGTGTTGGAATTCATTTGTCATATGCCACCTACGCGTAATGCCCCGAAAACTGTCGAAAAGAGTCGGACGCAAACTTATCTGTCATCCCGGCTATATGGTCAACAATAAGATGCGCCTGCGCATGCCATTGTAACACAAGTTTGTTTTCAGTTGTGCTGTTAAGCTGCGTATAGGAGTGCTTATATGCATCCACAAATTTGGAAGCCAGCCTGTTGAAAAGACGTCTCTCAAGTGAATTGCTGGTTTTCTCCTCAGGAATGCAGAATTTATGAAATTCAACCGGCTGCATTGAGAGCAGCGGTTCAAACGCATCCAGAAGTCCGGTAATAATCTTATGCCCGGCAATCTCAATGATTTCCGCATTCTCTGAGGTATACAAATGTTTTATTGACATTTTTCTCAATGCTTCCAGTGCTTCGGTTTCAGCAGTGTTTCCTGAAAGGAGCCCATTGTGTTTCCCGTTCAGTATTTCTTCATGATTCTCAATATAATGATAAGCTGCAGTTTGAACAAGGTCGCTGATCAATCCTCGTTTGAAATTGTAAAATGCTTGCTTGGCAATTCTGGCAATTTCATCATGAGATGCCCCGTTGCTGTGCAGTTTATTTATATTTTGCTTATCTTCACGTAACTTTTTTACAATATGATTGTCTTCGGTTGCCTTGGCCAGCTGATTATACTCTGCAAAAAAGTAGTCCATGAATTCTTCTGCGGACATTATGCCTTTCTCGATACCATCCTCTAGGTCACTGGAGCAGTATGCGATGTCATCCGCAGCTTCCATAACGTAAACAAGGGGATGCCGCGACTCTTTATCCATTTTCAGCGCCTTCCAGCAGGAAGCCAGAAGTTCCTTCTCTGTGAAAAAGCAGCTTGATTTTAGTTTGTAACGAGGATGTTTGATATTTACTGATGGCAATTGAGGGTACTTGATCATGGCAGCCAGTTGAGGGTATAGGAGATTCAGTGCGAATTCGTCATCATCCCGTTGAAGTCTACTTACAATTCTTAATCCTTGGCAGTTGCCGTCAAATTGTGTGAAATCCGGGAGGAGCTCGCGTTTTGCAAAATATATTTCTTTTGCATACTTTCCTGGAGATGAAGAATCTTTTAATGCGGTTTCGAGAGTGGACTCTCCATTATGAGCAAACCACTCCTGAATCGCTTTTTCGCCAAAATGACCAAACGGCGGATTGCCAATATCATGCATAAGACAAGCTGTTTCAACAATCCGGTCGATGCTTTCAATCTTCTGGAGAAAGGCGGTTTCATCAGGTGTTGCGGGTGTTTGATCCTTTTCTTTTATTTTCCGCTCAATAACCGCGACAATCGAACGCCCGATATGTGCAACTTCCAGACTGTGAGTCATACGGCTTCTAACGAATGGATTCTGCTCTAATGGAAAGACCTGTGCTTTTTGCTGCAAACGTCTGAAGGCGCTGCAAAAAACAACTCGCGCGCGATCACTGTGGGCTTCCCTTTCCAGAGAGTCGTTTGAGATACTGGAATTTTTGTGCCTTTGTGGTAGCAATAAGGTGTCATATTTACTGTCCATGGGGCAGGTCCTTCGGTATTGATGAATATTGTTTCGACTGGAAGTTTTTGTACCCCGAATTCCATTTTCTGAGCAAATGTAAAAGGGACAAATAGGTCGGCCACAGGAGTGTCGTCACCAGAGTGCAAGTGCCAAGAACTGACAACATCAGATCGTTGCAGTCCCTCAATCAAGCACAGATTGCACTAGAGCGGCGACCGGTTTGACTCCTTGCTGCAATCGCAGTAATTCGGCATCTTTGCGCTTTCGTCCTCAGTCCCTCGGTCGATGTAGCTATGGCTACACCTCGGTCGGGCCTTGCGGGCGCGCATCAAAGCTGCTCGTAT
>JBNKCR010000119.1:0-40785 GCA_050287845.1 Polyangia bacterium | reverse complement strand
GGAAAGATGTGCTCCCCATTGTGTCCTCTGAAGAATTTGTGAAAAATGCCGGTGTCGGCCAGTTGAAGTTGCCTTGATTTTCGCATACGCGTCCTCCTGGCGGGAGGGGAAGGCAGAAACCGGGCCAATTGCCTTATTGAACAATTTCCGTTGCATAGAAGCGGGCAATCCGGCCAATGGCCAGAAATGGCCACCTTCGGCCAACTGACTGCCGTTTGGTCTGAGCTGCACCGGTAACGCGTTGATAGAAGACAGTAGCCAGGCACGTGGTGCTGCGTCCCCGACAACGTTCGAATTACGCGCTTTGATTTGAGCGGTAAACAGACTTCTCCCACATACCAGCTGCAGGGGCCGCAAGCGAATGTGGAGAACATTGATTCCGACTGGGTTGATTTTGGTGATGACCTGGGGCTGGTGTGGTCAAATGATGAGGCCTGTAGCGGGGGACGACAGGGACAGCACCCTCGATGGATACTCATCTATCCGGTTGAAATGCGTGGGCGGCGCGGATATACTGCCGCGCCATGAATGAGAAGAAAGACACAATATATGCCAGTGCGATGTCGAAGGTGGAGGATTTTTCCTTTGACCGGAATGTGGCAGATGTTTTTGACGATATGCTGCATCGGAGTATCCCCGGATACGGGGCAATTATCCATCAGCTCGGATCCTTCGCTGTCCGCTATGTTGTACCGGAGACCAATATTTACGATTTGGGCTGTTCGCTGGGGGCGGCGACATTTGCCGTCCGCAGCAGCGTGAATCTGCCCGGGTGCCAGATTCATGCGGTGGATTTGTCCACGGATATGATTGCCCGGTTTGAGCAACGACTGTCCCGGCATGTGGGCGTTATTCCGGTGACCGCTCACTGTATGGATGTGGCGGACCTGAACATTGAGAATGCGTCTCTGGTAATAATGAACTTCACCCTGCAGTTCATCGATTTCCAAAAGAAGGAGCGAATTCTGCAGCACATATATGACGGGATGACCTCGGGCGGCGCGTTGGTGCTGTCCGAAAAGGTGGTGAGCGATGATTCAGTGGAACAGCAGTTCATTGAGTCCACCTATTTCGATTTGAAGCGGTTCAATGGCTACAATGATCTGGAAATCAGTCAGAAGCGCAACGCCCTCGAAAATGTGCTGAAACTCGATACGCCGGTCCGGCATATATCACGCCTGCGTGCTGTCGGATTCTCCCGGGTTTCGCAGTGGTACAGGAACCTGAACTTTGCTTCGTTTGTTGCCGAAAAATGATTGATTATCAGCCACTGAAGAAATTTCTGAACCATCATATGGGCGTGGCATGGGTAGACGACGCGCTGATTGCTGCCGCCCGGGAGAAACTGACCGACACGGGGAACCGCGATATTGTCCGCTGGAATGAGGCGCTTTTGGCGCTTCATGCGTTTCCCGGTGGAACGCTTCACGTGACCGATGGCCGGTTGTGCATCGATGATGATACCATCCGGCTGTCGTCCGCCGGCGTCGCGGAGCTGATCGATATTCTCCGGCAATTCAGTCCATGGCGGAAGGGGCCGATATACATTCACGGTATCCATATTGATACGGAGTGGCGTTCCGATTTCAAATGGGAGAGAGTGGCGCCTCACATTTCGCCGCTTTGGGGAAGGGTGGTGCTGGACGTGGGCTGTGGGAATGGATATCACTGTTTTCGAATGGCTCAGGATGGCGCGGCAGCTGTCCTGGGGGTGGATCCATTCATGCTGAGCAACATGCAGTTCTGGGCCATGACCCATTTTGCCGGGCAGAACAATGTCTGCGTGCTGCCCATCGGGGTGGACGACGTCCCCATGGCGGAACATTTTCATACCGTGTTTTCGATGGGGCTGCTCTATCATCGCAAATCGCCTATTGATCATCTGTTTCAACTCAAGGGTGTGCTGAAACCCGGCGGTGAAGTGGTGCTTGAAACACTGGTCATTGATGGCGGGGAAGGCGAAGTGCTGGTTCCCGGAGATCGCTATGCCATGATGCGCAATGTGTGGTTCATCCCATCCGTGAAATCTCTTGAAGCCTGGATGAAACGGGTCGGGTTTGAAAACGTGCGTGTGGTGGACGTGACCCGGACCACTGTTGCAGAACAGCGTAAAACCGAATGGATGACCTTTGATTCCCTGGCGGATTTCCTTGATCCCACAGATCGCACACTTACCGTCGAAGGATATCCCGCCCCACTGCGGGCCGTGCTGGTCGCAAATAAGCGCTGAATCAGATTTTTTCGTAGGGATAGATGGATGAAGTGTGGCCGTCGGACCATTCGATGGCCACGGCGTAGTTGCCCATTGGCCGAATGGAAACCGGTTCAATGCTGTCGCTGATTGATGCCGGGTCCAGGATGGCATCACCGGTGAACTCGTCCCGGCAGGCTGCGCAGCTGCATCGTCGCCGCAAATCTGACGGTGCCACTGTTTTGATGACTTCGTCTCCGTGTTTGACCACGATGCCATCTTTTTTTGAAAAGGTAACCGTGGGCTTCAGTACCGCGTGGTGCACCAGCTTCTGTAGCTCCTGCACCACGCTGTCGGCCACACGCTGGTACAACGCAGCCAGGGGAGATTGGGGGGCGGCCAGGATGGTGGGAGTTCCCGCATCACACTGGCTCGATACCTCGGGTTGCAGGGGAATCTCCACCGTGTTGGCAATCCCGAACTGTTCTTTGAGGCTGGCGAGGGCGCCTTCTCCGAACACCCGGTGCTGTTTGTTGCAGGAATCACAAACAAAGTAGCTCATATTTTCCACAATGGCCAGAGTGGGCACCTGAACAGCGTCAAACATCTGTATGCCCTTCACCACATCCACGAAACTGAGTTTCTGGGGCGTGGTAATGATGACCGCACCGTCAAATTTGAGTTGCTGGGTGAGGGTCAGCTGAATGTCCCCGGTTCCCGGCGGCATGTCCACCACCAGATAATCGAGTTCCCCCCAGTCTGTGGTGGTAGCCAGCTGGTTGATCACCCCGCTCACCATGGGGCCACGCATAATGGCCGCCTTGCCTTCTTCCACGGCATATCCAAACGACATCAGTTTTACACCGTTGTGCTCAATCGGCGCAATCAGGCCGTTTTTCTGGGTCAACCCGGACACCCCCGGCGTGGATACCAGGGTGGGCAGACTCGGTCCATAAACGTCCGCATCCAGCAATCCCACTTTGGCGCCGCTGGCCGACAGCGCATAGGCCATATTCACTGCAATGGTGGATTTTCCGACACCCCCTTTGCAGCTGGATACCCCAATGATTCGGTCGACCTGCTGCAGTCCGGCTGCGCTCTGCGGCGCCGTATGCCGCCGTGGTTGCGCGGTCAGTGTAACCCGGGTTTCCCGAACCCAGCTCAGTTTGGCCAGTTCATCCTTACACTGTTGAACAAACCTATCTTTTACCGGACATGCCGGAGTTGTTAATTCCAGATTGAAAGTGACCACCCCATTCTCGATGGAGAGATCTTTAACAAAGCCCAGAGACACGATATCTTTTCCCAGATCCGGGTCTATAATCACGCTCAACGCTCTGGTTACCTGTTTTTGCATATCATCATTCATCACGTTATTCTTTCCGCTTTTTCAGCTGTCGATTTTCAGTGTTGTCTTCAGGTTCTGTGTAACCACCCGCAGCGCAGGTTGCAAAGAGGGGTAACGTAATTTCGAATTATTAAAAAGCATGTATTGGGAGTCGAAATGGTTTTGTCAATTATGGAAAAATTCAGTGTTTACGCAATCTTGTTGCGCGATGCGCCCAGTCACTTATAATTAATTACAAATCTTTTTGCCAAGGAGCGCATATGTCCAGGTTATCAACGGTTCTCGTTCGAATCCTCACATGTTTTTCTTTGCTGCTGTTCACTGTTGTCGTTGCAACAGATGTCAGGGCGGAGGGAACATATCAGACCGGCGCCAATCAGGATTTGATTGTTGATGCAATCGATTTCAATGGAAACAGAGATGAAACGATACTGAAAGTGTATATCGCCGCGGAAGGTGAAGTCATCAATATCTTCGCCGGGAATGAGAGCAACAATACCATCCGGGTAACCATTGTGAATCCCGCCGGCACGACCGTGGTCAACGCAGATGCCCTCTCCAATGGCAATGGTCTCATTGGCGGCGCGGACGCATTGCCGGACTGCCCCATCACGGAAACCCCCTATCAATACGTGACCGGAACCGATGCCACCGATGATGTGGGGCATTATACCGTCACCTTTGATGTGAGTGGTGGCGGCATCGACGGCGCGTCGATTGATCCGTTTGACATCACCGTGACAGATGATGTGAATGATGCCATTTATCCCTGCGCCACGGATGCGGATGGGGATGGCATCATTGATGGTCAGACACCGGCGCAGGCATACAGAGGCGGAAGACTTCACAGTAAGCTGTGGAGCTTCAACGGCAATGCGTATACCAACACCACCAATGCGGATTTCTATGTGCTGGTCCCCGGCGGCAGAACCGATGAGGACTACACCTGGCTGCTGGATTTGACCGGACTCGGTGGATACGCCTACGAAATCGCCGGAAACATTACCGGAGTAAATACCCCCAATGATCTCGGGGTTGAGGTGGCCGGATTTTCAGTTCCAATGGCCAACAACAGTTATGACCCCATGTTTGAGTTGTATCTGAATCATCCGGCGGACGCATTTCCTCCGGGAGAACCACCGACGGTAAGTAATTTCATATTTCTGGATGACGACAATGAGGACAACGCCATTTCTCCCGCGTATACCCCCGGTGTGCAGGACGTGGGTTCGTTCACCTTTGATTCAAATATTGATGGAACATACGCTATTTTCATTGATGGCGATGATGACGACCTGTTCGATCCCACTACCCGGGATGATATTATGCTGGTCGGGGTCGCCACAGCCGGCGCAAACACGGTGGATTTCAATGGTCTGAACAATGAAGGCAATCCGATGCCCAGCGGCATTCACCAGTCCATGATTTCATTGCGGGCCGGTGAGTTTCATTTTGTGGGAACGGATATCGAAAATTGTCAGCCGGGTATCCGAATTCTCAATGCGAATGTGGTAAATGACATTCAGCCCGCCACCATGTTCTGGAATGATACGCTGCTTCGTCCGGACACCACGACCATGAATCCGGATGAAAGTTATCCCAATGGCATTTCAAGCGGCGCATATTCGGATACGCCTACGGCGGGTGTGAACACCCATTCATGGGGAGAAGACAATGCCAATTCAGAAGGCAATGAAGTGTACATCGACACGTATGTGTATGGTTTGTCCGATGAAGGCAGTCTTGAAGTGGTGGTGACGGCCGGCACGGATGCAAATATCTCGGCCAGCACCATGGTGGTGGCGGTGGATGGCGGCAGTGATGCCCGTCCCGGAAGTACACTGACCTATACGATTACTCTCATTAACACCAGCACCACGGAAGCGGCGACGGACGTGTCGCTGACCAACGCGATTCCCGAAGGGGCCACCTATGTGGCCGACAGCATGACCACGGATTCCCCCGCCGGATACACGCTGACTCCCGGTGAGAATACCATGGCGACGAATTTGAGTGTTCCGGTGGCGGTGGACGGCGATACTCCCGGCGTGACGGTGGTCACCTTCCAGGTTACCGTGGATCCCGGCGATGCGCGCACATTGACAAGTCAGTCAACGTTTGGATTTGACAGTGGAAACATCACCGGATTGACCGACAGCATTCCGGCCACGTCCATTCCGGATCCCACCACCATTGACATTCTGAATACCGCGCCGGTCGCGGACGATGATGTATTTCTCATTTCTTCCACCGACATGATTGAGCTGGATATTCTGAATGGCGACACGGATGCCGACAGCGGCGGTCTGGACCTTACTGACAGTTCCATTACCCTGGGCACCCCGACCCATGGCACGGTAGTGTATAATGACGAAACCGGTCTGGTGGAATATACGCCGGGCAACGGTCCGCTGCAGGATGATTCGTTTACCTACACCGTACACGACCTGGAAGGGGGCACTTCCAATACTGCAACTGTCACCATCCTGGTGGACAGTGATGGGGACGGATTGTCTGATGATCAGGAAACCAATGTGACCAACACCGATCCCAATGATCCCGACTCGGACGATGACGGCTTGACCGATGGCCAGGAAGTGAACACATACAATACCGATCCCAATGATCCGGATTCCGACGATGGCGGCGTCAGCGATGGGGACGAAGTTAATCGGGATGGCACCGATCCGCTGGATGGTGACGATGACGGAAATGTGGACACCGACTCCGTAACGGACATCGACTCCGCAACGGACACCGACTCCGCAACGGACACTGACTCCGCAACGGACATCGACTCCGCAACGGACACCGACTCCGCAACGGACACCGGAACTGCAGTGGACAGTGATGGGGACGGATTGTCTGATGATCAGGAAACCAATGTGACCAACACCGATCCCAATGATCCCGACTCGGACGATGACGGCCTGACCGATGGCCAGGAGGTGAATACCTACGGCACCGATCCCAATGACCCGGATTCTGACGATGGTGGGGTGAATGATGGGGTGGAGGTAAATGTGGATGGTACCGATCCGCTGGACGGTACCGATGATGGAGAGGCATCGACGGATTCGGATTCCGGATCGGACACGGATACCGGTACCGACAGCGATGGCGACGGATTGAGCGACGAGGTGGAAGTCGGCGTCACCAATACAGATCCCCACAATGCGGACAGTGATGGCGACGGCCTGTCTGATGGATTTGAAGTGAACACATCCGGCACCGATCCCAATGATGCGGATACGGATGATGGCGGCGTGAATGATGGGGTGGAGGTGAACCGGGATGGCACCGATCCGCTGGATGGTACCGACGACGGCGTGACACCGACCGACTCGGATTCCGACACCGATGTCAACCGGGACAGCGACGGCGATGGGTTGACTGACCAGGAAGAAACCACGGTGACCGGCACCGATCCGTATGACGCGGACAGCGACGACGACGGGTTGTCGGACGGTCTTGAAGTGGATACCACAAATACTAACCCGAACGACGCGGACAGCGACGACGACGGATTGTCGGATGGGCAGGAAGTCAACGTCATCAGCACCGATCCGAATGACGCGGACACCGATGACGACGGATTGTCGGATGGGCAGGAAGTCAATACCACCCTCACAAATCCCAATGATCCGGACACCGACAATGGGGGCGTGAATGATGGTACTGAGGTGAATCTGAACGGCACCGACCCGCTGGACGGTAGTGACGACATCACCATCGCGGATGTGGATGGCGATGGTGTTCGTGACGAGGCCGACAACTGTCCGGCCAATGCGAATGCCGATCAGCTCGATCAGGACGGCGACGGTGCTGGAAATGCTTGCGATGACGACCTGGATGGGGATGGCATTCGCAATGCAGTGGACAATTGCCCATCCATGGTGAACCCGGATCAGGAAGACCTCGATGGAAACCGGCAGGGAGATCTGTGCCAGGGCGAGGAGTTCTTCTATAGTGGAAGTACCTCGTGCAGCTGTGCCACGGTCGGCGCGCCCGATGCGGACAGTCATCCCCTGGCAATTGCACTGTTCGCTCTGATGGGGGCGATGATGCTGTTGCTGCGCCGGCGGCTTACCCCCTGGATAGCCGGTTTTGCGGTGATGATATGTGCAGTTTCAGCATCCGCGCAGGACGACGCAGTGAACACCCAGGCGTTTACCCCTTCGCCATTCATGAACGATCTGTACAATGTGCAGAAGGCCAACACGTTGCGGGACAACGAGTACAGATGGAATGCGGGGTTGTATCTGAACTATCAGAACGATCCACTGGTGCTTCGAAATCGCGATAACGAGGTGGTGCGGAAAATAGTGTCAGATCAGCTGTCTGCGGATTTGCTGCTGGCAATCAGTCTGACCCAGTGGCTCGATGTGGGACTTGCGGCGCCCCTTCACGTGTACCAGAAAGGGGATGGCTATGCCGGTGGCGATAAACCGTCCACATTCAGCGTTGGCGATGTTCGACTCGAATTGAAAGCCCGCTTCTTTCAGACCCGCAACAAGGTGCTGTCGCTGGCCGTCGCGCCGGTGGTCACTTTCCCTACGGGACAGCTGGTGGATCCGTTTGCCGGAGGCAAGAGCGTCACAGTGCTGCCCCAGTTTCTGTGGGATATGAGTTGGAAAAGGGCGGGATTTGCCCTGAACGTCGGTTATCGTGTGGTGAAGAATGCGAAACTGGCCAACCTGCGACTGACCGATGAGCTGGTGGGGCGTCTGGGTATCTGGGCATGGATGATTCCCGGTAAATTCCAGGCGCATGTGGAAGGCTCGGTGGCAACTCGAGTAGTGAGCCCATTCGAGGAAATCGAAGAAACACCGCTGGAAATTCTGGGTGGACTTCGCTTTTTCCCCGCAGATTGGATTCACCTGAACCTGGGAGGCGGCATGGGACTGACCCGCGGCTACGCGACACCGGATTTCAGGCTGCTCGGTGGCGTGGTGTTCACGTCGGCGAAGAAGAAGCCACTGCCGGAGCCGCCGGCGCCTGTGGACAGCGATGGCGATGGGCTCCTCGATCCGGATGACGAATGTCCCAATGAACCCGAGGATAAAGACGGCTTCGAAGACGAAAATGGTTGTCCGGATCCCGACAATGATGGGGATGGTGTCCTGGATGTGGATGACAAGTGCATCATGGATCCGGAAGACAGGGACAATTTCGAAGACGAAGACGGCTGTGCAGAACCCGACAATGATCTGGACGGCATTCTCGACGTAAGCGATATATGTCCCAATGATCCCGAAGATAAAGACACATTCGAGGACGCCGACGGCTGCCCCGATCCGGACAATGACGGCGACACGATTCTGGATGTGGATGACCAGTGTCCCATGGAACCGGAAACGGTGAATGGTAAGGACGATGAGGACGGCTGTCCGGATTCCAAGGCCAAAATCGAAGGGAAGAAAATTATCATTCTGGAGAAGATTTATTTCAATTACAACAAGACCACTATCATGAAGAAGAGCTTTGAGGTGCTCGACGATGTGGTTGAGGTGATGAAGAATTATCCTCAGATTGAGCTTATTGAAGTGGAAGGACATACGGATACTCGCGGTAAGGCAAAATACAATAAACGGCTGTCGGCCGGACGCGCTAAAGCGGTTGCGAAGTACCTGACGCAACATGGCGTGGACAAATCGAGAGTGCAGTCAGTGGGCAAAGGTGAAGAGGAGCCGCTGGTGTCTCCGGAACAGACCGAAGAAGATTTTGAGAAAAACCGCCGCGTTGAGTTCGAAATCCTGAAAATGCAGGAAAGCGAATCCGTCGAAATCCGCACCGCCGAATAGGCATCCTACCAATTCCGATCCGGCATTTCACAGCTCCGAACAGATGATTCGGTCTATCGATTATCGATTATGTCGAGTAAGGGCTTGCTCATAAATTAATTGCGCATTGCTTGATTACGGCTCATTCAGGATTAATAGTGTAGTTCCATTCGCCATGAAAGGATTCAGGGATGAGATTTACTTTTTCCAGTTCTCGGTCCGATATTCGTCGCCCCTTTGCATAGTGGTTTCCATCCACCCTGCATCGAACCTCCAATCCCTGTTTTGTTTTTGTTGCGGCTATTAGATTCACAATAAACGAAGTCGATACCCATTGCTCCCGCCACCATCCGCCGTAATAAGAATAGATGTCGCATCAGGATACAGCGGTTCTCCCATTTCGCGCCACCATGTTCGGATTGTGTTTACTGCAAATTCACCGGTATCATGGCTTATTCCCACGCTCACCCAGCCGTTGTTTTTTTCAATGTCATACACACCATAGGGGGATGCCTTTCCCAACATCTTATCCATAAAATCATGAGCATCCACCTCTTCCGGATCATATTTGGGGCGCAATTCCTTTCCCGCATTTTTAAAATTTCCGACATTTTCTTTTTTCTTTGTATCAACCGATATTGCGGGATTACCCGATTTTATTTGGCGCCGAATCCGTTCGTTAATGTGTTCAAACTGCGCGTTTCTGTCCGGATGCTGCTGACCTTCCATCTTTTTCTTATTCGCCTGACGGCTGTACCCTATTTCTGTCAGAAGTCTGCCAATCAAGCCTGTACTTACATTAAAACCCTCGTTCGCCAGTTCTGCTATCAGATTTCTCTGACTGCGGGCCGTCCACAGCAAAGCTGATTCAGGGTCCCCTACCGTGCTCGATTCTACAATTTGACGCAACGCCTCCAGCAATCCGGGTTCCTCGATTTTTCGCTTGCGCCCGGCGCCTTTCTGGCGAACACGACCGGATTTCAATACCGCTGGTTTTCCGGCCTCAATTTGCTTCAATTCACTCAGACCTGACCGAATAGTCTGCCGTACCAGCCCTGTTGCCCGCTGGACAATCGAGATACCTCCATACCCCATAGTTCGAGCTTCCGTTGCGGCAAATAATCGACGGGACCTCTCGTCCAAACTTCCTTCCAGCTGCTTATAACGGTGACGGACAAGTTCTTCTTTTTCTTCGGAGTTCAACCGGGTCATTTCTATCATTACTCATTGAGGTGATGTCACGTCTCAAATGTCAAGAAATCAGCGCAAATGATTAAATTATTTATGAGCAAGCCCTAAGCGAACGACATCGAGTCTTTCTTGTTCAGGTCAAATCAGAAGGTGAAGATGAGATGAGAGGAGGGGAGCGATCAGTTGGATTCGAGGCCGCTCCAGAAACGTTTCATCAGATCTGTTTTTGTGCTGTCAAATCCTGTCCATTGGCCCCATGCGGATTCGTTGGTATCTTCCCGATAAGGTGAGCTGTAAAGTCCGCCAGTGTCAGCGGATTCCGGATTGATTGCCCAGTAACATCCCTGGATGTTCTTTTCAATCATGTAGTCCACGAATGTATTCTGCCAGTCCATATCCACATTCGTGGTAATGTGACTCCAGCGATCCTGCATTGCGCGGCTTGTGTTGGCTGGCCATTCTCTGTTGCCACCGAATTCGCCGATAACCATGGCATATCCCTGACTTCTCAGATACCCGAAATGCTCTTCCCAGCCGGGCTTCAGTTTTTCAGGGATAATCTCAATGGGACAATCGTTGTCGCCCGCTTCATCGCCTTCCAGCTCTCTGCACGCCTCGCTGACGAGGAATTGTTTCTGCACGAAAACCGAAGGCCCATATGTATGGGGAGAAAGAACCAGACGCTCTTTGGGAATATTCATCGGTTTTTCTTTAAAGTTGAAAAAGTTTTCACCCCAGTTCGGGTTGGTTTCGGGACTGCCATGGGGGATTTTCTCTTCTTTGCTGGTCACGGAGCCGATGCCTTCCACGAAAATCAGAATGTCCGAGTTCTCCGAGTTGATTGCCTGATATGCTTTCTCTGCGAGATCTTTCCATTCTTCCCAGGTGTAGTCCCATGGCTCATTGAAAATATCAATTCCGATGATGTTGTCAACGCCGAGAGATTTGGAGAGTCCGGCCACTTCCTTCAGATTGGCCAGCCATTTGGATTCATTATATTCGTCTTTTCCGCTGGCACATGTATACTTCTCGCGGGTGTAATCGTAGTCTTTGCGGTCCGCATCCACGTATGGAGGCGCTGCATCCAGTCGACCGGCACGCCATCCTACATAGTTGGAACAGGAATGAATATCCACCAGAACCTTCAAATCATTCTCATCTGCCAATTTGATGAAATCCTCCATTGCCTGTCGGGCATTGTCCTGCAATTCTGAAGACGCATTCTTCAGTACGCCGTTTTCCTGAACACTGCCAATCCCCTGGGGATCCGTGGGATCCAGCGTTTGCGGAGCAATGGGGAATCGAATCATGTTGATCCCCAGTTCCTTGATTTCCGTCATGGTCTTCTGGATGGTTCTGCCGCTTTCGTTCCACCACATGTTGCCAATGAATAACTCCATGGGGGCGCCATCCGCATTGTGTTCGGCATCCTTGGGCTCATGCTGACCTTCCAGGCCAAACCAGTTGCCGCAACGTACCCGGAAAATACTACCATTCTCGGTAATATTTCCGTTATCGTCCACCCGGAACTGACCCTCGGTTTTTTGTTCTACGAGGTCCTGATCTTCCGCGTCCACAACCGTGTTGTCCTGGTCCAGAACATCATCGTAGCTCACATCGATGGCGTCTATTTCTTCGTCTACTGTGTAGTCTGTATCGAGGGTGGTGTTGCCGCTTGACCCGGTATCCGTGTTGCCAGGACTGCCGGTTTCTTTGTCATCGTCATCGGTGGTATCGAAGCCCTGGTTGTCATTGGGCACTTCATCTCCCGTTTCACAGCATTTCATCTGGGCGCCGGAACAATTGCCGGTTGTGATGGAGGCACCATTCTGACAGCTTTCCCATTCCATGATACACGAGCCCAGACATTGCGGTTTCGCGTCCACATTCGGAATCTGACAGCACACCTGGTCGTCGGTGCAATCGCCTTTCACCACGTCACCCTTCAGATCATTTGTGCAATTTCCTTCGTTCCACGCACATTGATACGCACATTTGCCATCTCTATAAATCAGTGCGTCGTCACCATTGTCGTTGTTATTATTGTTGTTGTCATTGTTATTGTCGTCATTGTCGTTATTGTTGTTGGTATTGCCTGTATCGTTGGGATCACCCAATCGTGCAGCCGGATCGCTGCTGCACGCAACGCCAATGAGAAACAGAAACGACATGAGAACCGAAATAGGTAAATAATGATTCCTGGACAGGTGCATAAACTATCTCCTTTGTTACTCTCTAACAAATGTGTTAAGGCATTATTTCCTTATGTTATCAGACATTTAACGGAAATGAACGCATCTTAAGTTCCAGTATAACTTAAATCCGGGCCATCTTTTTTATTACTCGGCAACGGGTTTTATATTGGTGATTTTTTTTAAATTGGCTGGAATGAACCGGTGCGGTAGCTATTTCAGAGCGGATTTCAAATCATCAATTAAATCGTCTATATCCTCTATCCCGATGGAGAGGCGAACGTTTGTCTGTTTGATGCCCGCTTCGCGTCGTGCCGCCTCGGTCATGGATGCGTGACTCATAAAATAGGGCGCCTCCACCAGAGATTCGATTCCTCCAAGTGACTCGGCCAGTGTGAAGTATTTCAATCGGCTGAAGAACGTGTTCAACGGCATCGCACCCGGTTTGAAATCGAAACTGACCATTCCCCCGAATCCGGTCATCTGACGGCTGGCCAGTTCGTGCCCGGGATGGGTGGGGAGTCCCGGATAGTAGGTCGTTTCCACCTTATCGTGAGATTGCAGAAATTCTGCGACCGCTGCCGCATTTCGAGTATGCTGTTCCATGCGAAGTCCCAGTGTTTTCACGCCACGCAGCACCAGCCACGCGTCAAAAGGCGCCTCCCCGATGCCGAGGGCGTTCACATTGAACTGGATTTGTTCGGCCAGTGCCTCGGTTGACGAGACAATGGCGCCGCCAACGACGTCGCTGTGTCCATTGATATATTTCGTTGTGGAGTGCAGCACAATATCCACGCCAAGTTGCAACGGTTTCTGGTAATACGGCGTCATGAATGTGTTGTCCACGACACTCAGTGCATTGTGTTTCCGGGCAATTTCCGCCACCGCTGCAATATCCACAATGTTGAGCAATGGGTTGGAGGGCGTTTCAATCCAGACCATCCGGGTATCTTCCCGCATGGCTGAAACGACGTTTTTCGGATCTCGCATGTCGATAAACGAAAATGTGATTCCCAGCCTGGAGAAAACGGAATGCATCAACCGGAACGTACCGCCGTAAATGTCATTTCCGCTGATCACATGATCGCCGGCTTTCAGGAGATGCAGCACGCCTGTGACTGCACTCATACCCGTTGAAGTACATCGGGCATCCACGCCCTCTTCGAGGGCAGCAATGTTCTCTTCCGCTGCGCGACGGGTCGGATTGCCGGATCGGGTGTAGTCGTATCCCGTGTGCGTGCTAATGTCACTGAATGCGAAATTTGAGGTCGTATACAGTGGCGTTGTTACGGATTGATACTGCGAATCTTTGGCAACTCCTGTGTGAACTGCCTTTGTGTTGAACCCCATATCTATTCCCCTTCTCTGAACAATTTGACGTAACGATTCAGATAAAGTGGTAAGCTAGTGCCAATTTACGATAATGTAAACTTAATTTCGTCAAATCTGTCGAGCCGAAACTTTTATTGAACCGGGCGGCTGCATGTGGCGCTGAAGCCCCTTGCGATGCGCCCAGACCCGCAGGGCAGGGCGGCGTCAGGATGGGGAATGTGGGGACGCGTCTGAATCTGTGACAGATGTGGACGAATCACTTTCTTCAGTCTTGTCCCTGTGACTGGTCATTTTAATCTTTATCCGCTTTTTCGTACCATCCGGATTGGGAACAAATCGGATATTGGTTGTTATCTCGAATGAAACACTGGTCAGCACCTTGGTGGCTTCTTCCGCCAAATCGGTTTTTTCAAGCAGTTCCCTGACTTCTCTGGCGATGATTTTTACCGCTGCATGTTTGGTTTCATCGACCTGCTTGAAAATATAGTTGAGGGCCTCCTTGGGTAATTTCAAGTCGTTCACAACCTGTTTCACGCGCCCGGCGATGCCATCTTTTTTTAAAACTTTTTCAAAGATGGAATCCTCATGGGTTGAGCCGGATGTCTGTTTATCGTCCTGGTTTTTTGGTTTTTCGCTCATGACCACCTCGTCAGGGCATGGTAACGGGTTGCAGAAGCTTGGTGCCCGTTGTCGGTTTCGTTGGTTTGTTTTCGTTGGCGTCTTCTTCGCGGTCCGTATTCCGGGGCGCGGCAGTCTCGGGCGACGAGTGAAGAGACGGTGTATTCAGCGTCGGACTGCTGATGGCAGGGCTCCCATTCGACTGATCGGACAAAGATGGCGGCGGCGCACCAGTAACAGCTGGCGTCGCCGTCACCGGCGCCTGTGGCGTTGAAAGTCCGGGGCGTTCCGGGTGAGTTGTTTTTCGTTCCGGTGTGGTTTTATTCTGCCTGGGCTGCGGCAGTTCAAAACGGGTGACCCCCTGCCTGATCTCATCGCGCAATCGGTTCATATGGGCTTTCAGCGCCCTTGGATTACAGCTGAATACGCTTACTCCCAGCCCTGTGCCGCCAGTGCCACCGCCACTTTCTCCCCATGTATACGAAGAGTGCAACACGCAGCGACGCAACGCATGGTCAAAATACACTGTATACAGTGCGGTTTGATGCAGCGGTTCGAGGATGGGGTCGTCTTTTACGGACTGGGCGAAAAATTTCTGTGATTGCAGTGGTGTATTGCAGGCTACCGATGTTGCCAGCAAAATGAATACTGAAAGCAAATAGGTATTGAATCGGCGCATGGTTACTCCTGCCGTGTCCCCGGATTGCTGGACTCATTGTCGCTCTGAGTCGTCGAGATGAGTCGCTGGGTTTTTTCAAGCGTATTTTCCAGGGATGTCACATGACGACGCAGCATACCCTGTTTTCGAATTGATTGGCGATATATAGCCTGCCAGATAAAAAATGTCACCGCACAGCCAAGAAAAAAGGCAACGGACAATGCCGCGATCAACGGTGTTTCAAAGGCAAACAGTACAGGAGATGCATTCCAGGGCGGGCTGGGAATATTTACCGGGATCCAGTGGGCATTGCTGATGACAAACAGAATCAGAAATATACACAGAAGCACTGCAGGGAGGAACGACACCCCGATGGTGGCGCCTTGGGCTTTTCGCCCGTTTCTTGAAAATAGTGGATTCATGAATTCAACACATTAAATCGCGGCAACAGCTGCTCATACAGATCATCCAGGTGTCCTGGCATGACGTAACAATCCGCGACAACGGGCATAAAATTGGTGTCGCCGACCCATCGGGGAACAATATGGATATGCAGGTGGGTTTCAATCCCGGCACCTGCCTGCTTGCCAATGTTGATTCCCCAATTGAGGCCGTGGGGACTCAGGGCATCTTTCAGTGCAATCTGAGAATCAATTGCCAATCGAAACAGACTCTGCTGTTCATCGTCAGCCAAATCTTCAAGACAGGATACATGCCGATTCGGACATATTAAAATATGTCCAAAGACGTACGGATACTTGTTCAACAGCACAAACTCGGATCTTCGTCTGGCCAGAACGCGAAAGGTTCTCTGTTGCTCTTCTTTTGAGGCTACGGCGTCACAGAATACACACGTTGGGGAGGTTGTCTCCTTGATGTATTCCATTCGCCACGGCGCCCAAAGCTGTTTGCTCATCATCACCTCACTTCGTGAATATCATCTATACTGAATTTCTGGAATGAACAAAACCGATATTTCACAGGAAAGCAACTGTTCATCCGCCCGATAGAAAGGTGGGATTCAAAAAGTTATTTTCGCCTTTTCTTTTTTTTCCTGCCGGACTTTGGCTGCGCTTCCTCTTCTGCGGGGGGTTTACGCCTTCCAGAGAGATCCAGCTCTTCGTCCTCCCGATAAACGCGGACCGTAATTTCCTTCTCGAAGTCCTGAAAAATCGCCATGATTGTTGTATCGCCAGACTTCAGACCTTCCATCTCCACATAACTGCGCTGCATTTTTCCCTTGGTGGGATCGGGTATATCCTTCACACTCACAATGGTGGGATCAGCAGAACTCCACGTGGGCATGTAGCCTTCCACATAGGCGCCTTTTTCGCTGACCACCCATGCAGCCACATTTTTTTTGACCTGACCGACCCACAGACTCAATTTTTCATGCGTCACTTCGATGTCGCTGGGGATTTTCACCCGGATATCGACGGTGGCTTTTATGTCATATCCAACCACCTCCACTTCCGCTTTTGCTTCACCGGAGGATACGGCCCTGATTTTGCCATCGTTCGCAACTTCAACGATATTGACGGTTTCACAGAAAAATGTCAAATCCGCACCTTTCTCGATTTTGTTTCCATCGGCATCCACCGCGTAGGCGACAATCTGATCTTCCGCACCTTGACCTTCAAGGATATAGGGATTTTTTTCCAATTTGATGGCCACCGGAGTGGGGGAGCATGCCGCAGTGGTAATAAACGCCAGAAATCCGAGAATCCATAAGACTGCCTTTTTCATATCATCGTATCCTTTCTGAGATTCAGAATACACACGGGTATTCGCAGCACATTCGAATTGCATCATTCTTCAACTCGACCATGGCCGACAATCAGAGTGTGATTCAAACAGTTGTGCTGTCTGGTGGATAGCCTACTGAATTTTCCAATCGTCGTCCAGAGAGAACTCGATTGAAATATGCGACACTTCAGCGGGAACTCATCTGTCGGGAAAACCAGTTTTTCACTTCGTCGGCGGCTGGTTTTTCCCGCGGGGTGTACTCCCGATCGTTTTCGCCTTCCCAATCAAACCAGTTCCAGAAATACACCCCCATTACCCGGTCCTCATTGTCCCATACACGAATGAAGGCTTCATAACATCTGCGCTGAATTTCCAAATCCACCTTTTCATTGGCACCTTCCGCCCAGGGTCGGGCGGCGGCCCCTTTCTGACTGAGATACCCAACTTCGGTGAATATCAGCGGTTTGTTAAAACGATGTTGCCAACGCATGAGTTTGAAGTAGATTTCCCGCCAACTGTGAGTGAGGGACTCCACAGACGGATTGACATCCACGGGTTCGGCCGTGTCTGCCAATTGAAAATATCCGGTTACCCCAAGATAATCCAAATCATCGAAAAAGAGCACCTTGTCATAGTGATCCCAGTTGGCAGAGTAGGTGATTGGGCCGTGATAGGCGTCCCGTACAGCCCGGATAATGTCTCGCCAATGTTCCGTGTACACATCCATGGTGCTCAATTCAGAACCGATGCTCATCAGCGCCACGTGTGTCTTCTCGGCGAGCCGCGCATACTTCAGGATATACCGGGTGTAATTTTTAAAGAAGGCATCCAAATCGGTGGGAGCCAACGTCCCGCGCCATCCGCCGTTGGATTTGTCCTGTACGCGCAGAATGGGGAAAAGAAACACTTTCATGCCGGATTTCTGCACCTGACGGATGGTTTTTTCAACCGTACGCATGGGCGCGGTAAATCCTTCCAAATCGAATATCTCGTTATGTTCGTTGGTCTGCATGTAATCTGAGACCACCACCGCCACATGAGATGCGCCGAGGGCTTTAATTTCCACCACAAAATCGTTGTAGTTCCAATTGGGCTCCTGGCGAAACAGTCCAAGCGCCATCCCCTTATGCTGCGGTGGCGCAGTGAATGCCGCTGCGATGGGTGAATCCCCACTGGGCGTGTCCGCATTCGCAACGACGGCGCCGGTTTCGCTGCAGAAGCCAGAACAGGGGAGATACAGAAATCCCATGCATACAAAGAAGAGCGCAACAGCAATATGTATTCCGGATTTGCGGATCATCCTAAAACACCACATCGGTGGGGTATTTGTAGACATGCCTGATTTTAACATTTGAGTATCTATCCAGTTTCAGCTTCACTTTGTCCAGGTAACAGACTGCGTTGGCTGGTGACATATGTTCGCGTCGCGCCCGATCAATAATGTCGAAGAGCGCCTCATGAGCATCGGTGGGGTGAAGCACGGCGCCGCGTCCCACTTCGATGTCGGATTCGGTGAGAAACAGCCTGGAGTTGAAAATGTCGTCCACTTTGAGACCGGCAAACGGCAGTATCCAGCGGGTAAGCCACTGACCACCGAGAATCAGATCTTCCAGTAGCAATTCGTCGCCTTTTATTTTGTGAATCTGAAATGTGGATCGCATGGATACGTTGAGATTCTGAAACGCCCGCAATTCTTCATCACTCAGAATATCATTGTAGGTGGCAATATACTTCTCCACTGGAGTGAGATCATCCGGTCCTTTTCTGTCGAGAAGGTACCAGTCCATGAACATGGTCATTCGCGTTTCAAACCACGGTTCGGCTTCCTCGAATTCTCCGGTTAATTTATGAAACTCTTCCCGGGCCAGACGAAAGTCCGCAAGTCCCGCGCTCGCTGATTCTCTTTCAAGGATTTCCATGTACGGCTCGATGCGACTTTGCATGTGGATAGATATACACAGCGACAAATCACGTCAAGAAGCGAATCATTAAATTAGAGAGGGGAAAAGGAATGAAGTGGATCTGATTGGATTATTCGGCTTCGGGATCAGATTTCTCTTCGGCTTTCTCTGCGATTTGGCCGATCTGAGTACTGAGCAAGTCACCAAGTGTGGCTTTTTCGGTTGGCTTTTTCGCCATTTTCCTGGCGTACTCAGTCATGTCGCCTTCTTCTTCATTGCCGGTCAGCGACTTGATTGAAAGACCAATCTTTCTCTCCTGCGGATCAAGGGTAATGATTTCCGCCTTGATGGTTTCGCCTTCCTGAATGATGCTCTTGGGATCGTCTATGCGCTCGTTGCTGAGCTCAGATACATGAATCAGTCCCTCGATACCGGGCTCGAGCTCTACAAAAGCGCCGAAATCGGTAATCTTGATGACTTTCACTTCGCGAACCTGACCCAGTGGGTAATCCATTGGGATTCTTTCCCACGGATCTTCATACAGCTGTTTGATACCCAGGCTGACTTTTTCTTCCTCGTGGTCGATATTGAGAATAACCGCTTCCACTTCTTCGCCTTTGCGGAAAAGCTCAGATGGATGATTGATTCTCTGGGTCCAGGAAAGATCACTTTTGTGCACCATACCATCAATGTTGTCATCAATACCAATGAACACGCCGTAGTCAGTGATGGAGCGAATTTTACCTTTGATGGTATTTCCGGGCTGATACTGCTCGATGAAACGCTCCCACGGATGGGGCTCAAGCTGCTTCAGACCCAGAGAAATACGCTGGGCACTGGTGTCCACATCGAGAATCACGCACTCCACTTCATCGCCAACTTCGAGTACTTTCGACGGATGTTTGACTCGCTTGGTCCAGCTCATTTCAGAAACGTGAATCAGGCCTTCAATGCCCTGTTCCAGTTCTACAAATGCACCGTAATCCGTCACCGAAACTACTTTTCCGGAGACCTTAAGTCCGATGGGATACCGCGAAACGGCATCTTCCCAGGGATCCGGCTGAGTCTGTTTGAGTCCAAGAGATACTCTCTCGTTGTCTTCATTGTACTTCAACACACGGACTTCAATCTTATCACCCACCTTGAGAATCTCCGACGGATGTCCAATGCGTCCCCAACTCATATCGGTGATATGCAGGAGACCATCGATGCCGCCCAGATCCACAAACGCGCCATATTCCGTAATGTTCTTGACGATTCCTTCAATGATGGCACCTTCCTGAAGATTCTCAAGAGTGTGCTCTTTCATCTCATTGCGTTCCTGTTCGAGGAGTGCGCGTCTGGAGAGAACAATATTGCCACGCTTTTTGTTGAACTTAATGATTTTGAACCTGTGGGTTTCACCAATCAGTTTTTCAAGGTTGCGAATGGGGCGCAAATCCACCTGCGAGCCGGGAAGGAATGCTTTCACTCCGCCAGCGATAGTGACAGACAAGCCGCCTTTTACGCGTTGACTGATTGTTCCCTCAATAATGGACTCCTGGTCACATGCATCTGAAATATCATCCCAGACACGCATCTTGTCGGCTTTCTCCTTGGAAAGCTCCACCAGGCCGTGCTCATTTTCGAGTTCATTCAAGTACACATCAATTTTCTGACCGACCTGAACAGAAACATTTCCGTCGGGGGCGGTGAACTGAGAAATCGGGATTTCTCCCTCCGATTTGTAACCGATGTCAACGATAACAAAGTCTTTGCTAACCTTGACCACGGTTCCGGCGATGATGTTTCCCTCCTCCAGGGATTTTTCCTGCTCAAAGGAACCCTCGAGCAGCATTTCAAAATCGTTTGCTTTGGCTGTTTTAATATCGTTCATTCTGTCTGTTGATTGGCCTCCTGGCCACACTCCTCTCATCTGTCTGCCGTCAGCTACACCGGGGTTAAAGGTTAAAGGAAAACAAAAAAATTCGGTTAAGCCTTCGACTGCGACGCACGCCTCTTTATATTCTTTTTTAGGGTAAGTCAAAGAAAAATGGCGGAAGTTTCAAGGAAAACGGGAGACTACTGAATGAACGATGAGGTTTATCACTTCTGATGCAGAAATATTTTCGCAGTCAATTTCGGCTGCATCATCCGCTTTTTTTAACGGCGCAACCGTCCGCCCCGCGTCTCGGGCGTCGCGGATTTCCTGAGCCTTTTCAACCTCTTCCAGCGTTACAGATTCACCTTTTTCCCGCAGTTGAAGAAACCTGCGCCGCGCCCGCTCCCGCGAAGATGCCACCAGAAAAAACTTTGATTCCGCATCGGGGAAAACCACCGTGCCAATATCGCGCCCTTCCAGCACCACACCGCCATCTGTTCCCATCTTTCGTTGAATATCGAGCAATGCGTTGCGCACTTCCGGATGCTTTGCCACCGTCGAGGCCCCCTCGCTCATTTCCGTTGTCCGAATCAAATCCCCCACCGAAACCCCATCGAGCAGCAGGTTGCCCTCCGCATCAAAAGCGAAATGGTGATGGGCGGCTTCTTCAGCCACTGCCGGGCCATTGTGCCAATCGATCTGCTGATTTCGGGCAGCCAGCGCGACGGAACGATAAATGGCTCCGGTATCGATGAACTGATACTTCAACTCGGACGCAACACCTCTGGCCACGGTGCTTTTACCCACACCGGAGGGTCCGTCTATCGCAACAACTGGTTTGGTTCTCATACCTGCTCCTTCTGGGGGCTACTCATTTATTGAACCATGTTTCGAATCTGCATCAGGGGTTCAATCAATTGAAGAATTTTTTGGATGTCAGCCGACGTCAGCTTGAATGAAACGCGCAGATGCCGTAATTCAGATGTAACCCGCATTTTTTTCACAATCGGTTTCATTCCCAGCATGGCAATCAGTGCATTCGATGAAATGGATTTGAGTTCCGCGTTCAGCTTTTTCTGCACCTGCAGCGCCTGCTCCGCGTCGTCCATTTTCACGTCGGCCCGCAGGCTCAGGTTTCCAGCGAAGGTCACCTGACTGTCCGCGCGCTCCACATTTTTTGCCATGCGCCGGTAATAGGACGGCACGGTGTTGAACTGTTGCGGATTCAAGGTGCTGTTTCCACGGATATATCTGGAGATGGCGCCGCCTCTCTCCGGTTTTTGCAAATCGCTGAAATGGCGACTTTTCCGCAGCGAATCGCCGGTCAGATTGTACAGCTCCGTTACCGTTGGGTACAGATGTTCACTCGCGATCAGCAGTGTTCTGGCGGTCACTGCCGTTATTCGGACGTTGGAGAACGCCAGAACACGCTGATCGTTCTCCATGGTTTCGCGAAACCGTCCAGTGGCAACGAGTCGGTCGATGAGCGATTCGGTGTGCCAGGTCCCCTTAATCAGCACCACGAATCCATCCACTTCTTTTTCATTCCGGTGACCGCTGACCGCAAGAATTTCTTCTGCCTCCTGCAAGAGACGCAGCACGAAATCTCTGGAAAGAAAATGCTCGGAATAATGTGTTTCGAGTATCGTAACGAGGGTTGGCCACAATGGTGAACGACGCATGTCCCGAATATTTATCCAGCTGGCGCCCTGCAATCCCGCAGGGCTGAGCATGGCCAGATCCGCGTCGAGGGGAGGGCGTTCACCGCTGATTCGGAGTGTCTGACTGGAGACGATGCGCACCGGTTTGGGGACGCCGCATGCGGCCAGAAAAAATAAGGTAACCCAAAATGTTATATATCGAACTATAATGAAAATATTGCGCATAACCGTACTCAAACGAATTGAATGAAAGATACTTTTATTGATTGCACGAGGCATCACTACCGCAAATGTAAAGGGTTTGGCAAGGGACATATCACCGTAATCGGAAACGGAACGCGGGGAGATTCCCATGGTGCGAATTAAAGGTGTCGGTGCGAATCGTTTTTTCCTGATACAACCGGGGCAGTTGGGGAGGGCGTGCATGCGGAAAATGGTAATAACTATCCAATATTAATGGAATAATCTAGTTAGTCTGGCGATATATATATACAGTTGCACGATGGTTCAAATGTTGCTAGAGCAGAGGCCAATTTCAAATTGAATTTTAAATCGGAGCAATAAAGATATAAAAGAAGGAAACCAAATGTCCGATAATAAAGCATTGCAACAAATCAGTACGTCCGAAAGCAAAGACAGTAAAAAACCGTTTGAAGGTCTGGCAAGACAACGGCTTGCCATGTTGTTTGATAACGGCACCTTCGAAGAAATCGGTGCTGGCGTGGTGAATCGCTCCACTGATTTTGGTCTCGACAAGAAGCGAATCCCCGGTGACGGCGTGATTACCGGTTCCGGCGAAGTGAATGGAAGAATCGTTTTTGCATATTCGCAGGACCGCAGTGTAATGGGCGGGTCCCTGGGAGAAGCGCACGCGAAAAAGATTGCACGCATCCAGGATTTAGCCATGCGCGCCAAGGCTCCGCTGGTTGGCATCAATGATTCAGGTGGCGCCCGAATTCAGGAAGGCATTGATTCGCTTGGGGGATACGGCGAAATTTTTCGTCGAAATGTACTCAGCTCCGGCGTTTGTCCCCAGATTTCAATGGTATTGGGCCCCTGTGCCGGAGGTGCGGTGTATTCGCCGGCATTAACCGATTTTGTTGTGATGGTCCGCAAGCAGAGTTATATGTTTCTTACCGGGCCCAAAGTTGTGAAAACGGTTACGTTTGAAGAAGTTGACGCCGAGTCTCTGGGGGGGGCCGATGTGCACGGAAGAACCAGCGGCATTGCCCATCTGGTGTACAAAGATGACGAAGCAGCCATAGCCGGTGTCCGAGAACTGCTGGGATATCTGCCGCAGAGCTATCTGGAAAAGCCACCGTTTGAGGAAACGCATGACCCCATTGACAGGGATTGTACCGAGCTGGATGAGGCCATTCCGAAATCATCAAAACAGATTTACAACGTGAAGACCATCGTAAAGAATATTTTCGATCTGAATACATTTTTTGAAATCCAGAAGAACTGGGCCAAAAATATTGTGGTTGGATTTGCAAGGCTGGGGGGATATTCTGTTGGGGTCATCGCAAATCAGCCCGGTATGATGGCCGGTGTACTCGACTGCGATGCATCGAGAAAAGCCGCCCGCTTCATCCGAACCTGCAACGCGTTCAATATACCGATTATCTCACTCATCGATGTTCCCGGGTTCCTTCCGGGAACCGGTCAGGAGCATAACGGCGTGATTGCGCACGGGGCCAAGCTGATGTACGCATATTGCGAAGCGACTGTGCCTAAAATCGCGGTGATTATGCGAAAAGCATATGGTGGCGCGTATATCGTGATGAGTTCAAAACATGTGGGCGCCGACGTGAATCTGGCCTGGCCGACGGCGGAGGTCGCGGTGATGGGAGCTGCGGGCGCGGTCGAAGTGCTTTTCCGTAAAGAGATTACCCAGGCCCCTGACCAGAAACAGGCAGTCGAGGAAAAAGTAGAGGAATACGAAAGTAAGTTTCTCAATCCTGCGCGTGCCATGGAACGCGGTTATGTGGATGCGGTGATTAACCCCAGTGAAACCCGTCAGAAGCTGTACCGACACCTTAAAAGTCATTTCAACAAAATTGAAGATCGTCCGGAACGGCGAAATGGCAATATTCCCACCTGATTACATCCGGAACCCCATGGGTATTTTTGTCTGATATGCTGATATTCTATTGAAATGGCGCGCAATTTTTGTATGCTGCATGCCATGAAAGACAAGATGGAAATTTGCGGCGCCTGCGGGACCGTTGCGCCGCCTGGGAAATATCAGTGTGCTCAATGTCATACGCCCTTTGAATTCAACCGAATCGTTGCGCTGCCTCCTGCGGACGAGCTGATTTACGCCCGTGTATGTGGCAGTTTCAAATGCCGGATTTGCGGTTGCGATATTGCCGTGAGTTATTTTAATCTCGAAGGATTTCAATGCCCCGGGTGCAACAGTGTTGAACGGTTCGACTGGACGCTCTGGGAAGATATTGTGAAGCACGCGCACAATGTGGCGGATGTATGCGGATTCGATCAGCCGGATGCGGCAGATCACGCTTTCTGGCAGGTGTTTCGCGATCTTGAAAGCGACGATCTGACCCGTCGATTTCGCGCGATTGGACGGAATACCGAGTCGCTGGTGCTGACCAACACCAACCCGCATCTGGCGCATTACAACATGGAAATCAGTCCGGGACGTCCAGTCTGCACCCCCTGCAAACTGCCGTTGAACATCGAGGTGGTTGATGGCGTGGTGGTCACCACTTGCATGCAATGCGGTGGAATACGGCGATACGATTTGATTTCAGGGTTCAGAGAGTATCAGTTTCTGTTTGCCTGTGTAGGGCAGTGGCACCGTGTAGAGAAACCGGACGAGGATTCCAGGCCCACGCTTCCGTATCCGGAGGACACACCGACGCCATGGTGGATGATATTTCAGGGAATTTCACCATTGCGTCAACGGATTGAACATCAGTTGCGCCGCCGCAACGAGGAAACCCTCCGTACGAGCCAGAAGCTTGAACAGCGACACAACCGAGCGCTGGCGCGTCACCGGCGGTTGAAAGCCAAAGCGAAAAAACGCGCTTTCGCCATTCTGCTTGCCATTGGCATCTCTACGGCGGTGGTTACCGGCGTAGTCCTTCATTTTTGTTGAAAAAGTGAATAAACGGGGGAAATTCGATTTATTCCTGTGGGGCTTCTACTTTGGGCTTGGGCGCAGTCAGCTTGATTTTTTTCTCCTTCAGGAGAATTTCCACTTTCGCCTCACCATTCACGAACTTGCCATCTTTGCCTTTCACCGCATAACGTCCAGAACGTTTTTTAATGATGGTGTATTCGGTTTTCGCTTTTTTCTTGACCATGTCGTACTCCTTTAATTCAGTTTCGACGTCCGGAAACAATTTTCCGCGGCCATTGTCTACTTCAATAAGCGGCAAGGGTCAAGCCCCCGAATAATGGACGGGGTCAAATGCGGCGATGGAGAATATTGCCAACGGACTTGCCAGCGGAATGTCGGAAGGGTATAGCTGGAATTCAGATTGTCTTAAAAGGAGTGTACAGTGAATATCAGTTACATTGTCTCATTGCTCCTGGCGCAGCAGGAGAAATCACCATCCCCCACCAGTGTCGGGTTTGAACTGGCCATCTGGAAGTGGGTTGTCATTATTGCGGCCGTGGCGTTCGCGATGATATTCGTGGTGAAACGCGTCGGTGATATTGTCGCCAAAAAACGGACCGAAAGAATGATTGAATCTGTAGTGGGAAAGGGCGAGTCTCACAAGAATACAGAGTGGGTTGACGACAACGATGATGAGGACGAAACAGACGTAGACAGGAACTGATTCGCAGAGACGATGGTCCAGCCCCACTCCCCTCGCCAGTTTACGCTAACGTTAATCTTCGATAACACGGACGGCGCCTTTATCGGCGGAAGCGGCGAAATGCGCATAGGCTTTCAGCGCCCGGGATACCTGCCGTTCCCGTGGTCCGGGTTTGTATGCGTTCTCGCCTCTGGCTTCCTCGGCGGCTTTTCGTCTGGCCAATTCGTCATCGCTGACAACCACTTCGATTGTTCTGCCCGGAATATCAATTCTGACGAGATCGCCGGTCTGAACCAGTGCGATGAGCCCACCGGATGCCGCCTCCGGGGACACATGACCAATGGACAGTCCTGCGGTTCCACCCGAAAAACGACCGTCCGTTACCAGTGCACACTCTTTGTCAATCCCCATGGATTTGATATACGATGTGGGGTAGAGCATTTCCTGCATGCCGGGACCGCCTTTGGGGCCTTCGTAGCGAATCAGCACCACTTCTCCCGCTTTCACCGTCCCATTGAGGATGCCACTGCAGGCATCGTCCTGAGAGTTGAATACCTGTGCCTTACCTTCAAACCGATAGATAGACGGATCGACGCCAGCGGTTTTCACAATGCAACCGTCGCTGGCAATGTTGCCGTAGAGTACGGCCAGACCACCATCCTGGCTGTATGCGTTTTCCCCACTTCGGATGCAGCCCGTTTTTCGGTCTTTATCGAGTTCCTTATATTTTGCATTCTGTGAGCCCAGCACGCTGTTGAAGAAGCCTCCGGGCGCTGCGCTGTACACTTCGATGGCATCGTCCGTCACGGTGTCGCGCATGATGTCGTATTCATCGAGTATCTCTTTCAGCGTTTTGTCCACGCGGCTCACCGATGTGTCCAGTAGGCCAATGCGATCGAGCTCGCCCAGGATGCCCATAATGCCGCCTGCGCGATTCACATCCTCCATGTGATAATGGGAACTGGGCGCCACCTTGCTCAGGTTGGGGGTTTTTCTGGACAGCCTGTCAATGTCGGTCATGGTGAAGTCCACTTCGGCTTCCCGGGCCACCGCAAGAATATGCAGCACAGTGTTGGTGGAGCCGCCCATGGCGATGTCCAGCGTCATGGCGTTGTTGAACGCCGCTTTGGTGGCGATGGATCTGGGCAGTACCGAATCGTCGCCCTGTTCGTAGTAGCGTTGCGTCATTTCGACAATGGTTCTGGCCGCCTTCTGAAACAGCGCCATCCGCTTGGCATGGGTGGCCACAACCGATCCGTTGCCCGGAAATCCCAGACCGAGTGCCTCGGTAAGGCAGTTCATCGAATTCGCGGTGAACATTCCCGAACAGGAACCACAGGTGGGACAGGCGTTTTTCTCAACCTTGTCCAGCAGCTTGTTGTCGGTTTTATCATCCGCCGCTTTTACGATAGCGTCGATGAGGTCGTATTTTTTTCCTTCCACCACGCCGGCCTCCATGGGGCCGCCGGACACAAAAACGGTCGGAATATTGAGACGCATGGTAGCCATCAGCATGCCGGGAGTGATTTTATCGCAATTGGGAATGCAGACCATGGCATCTACCCGGTGTGCATTGCACATATATTCCACCGTATCTGCGATGACCTCTCTGGATGGCAGGGAATAGAGCATGCCATCGTGCCCCATGGCAATGCCGTCACAGATGGCCATGGTATCGAATTCAGCGGCAAAACAGCCGCATTCCTCGATCATCCGCTTCACTTCCTGTCCTATGTCGTGCAGGTGACCGTGTCCGGGTACATATTGCGTGAATGAATTGGCAATGGCGATTACCGGTTTGCCGATTTGCTCCTCTTTCATTCCGTTTCGACGCCAGAGACTGCGCGCCCCTGCCATTCGTCTTCCCTGGGTGGATGTATGGCTTCTTAAAGGATTTTTCATAACTGTCCTCTCATATAACGTGTTGCGGCCAGGCTTTTGGCCATATTAATCATTCAGAACGGGATGTCGCGGAATTATAAAGACCTGGCAGTTTCGTTCAACGGAAATGTGTCAAAAGTGTCGCGAGCTGGCCAATAGCGTGTGGAGGTAACTTCAACGAGGCCATCGCCATCGAATCGCAATGTGTTGTAAGCCAGTTGTTTGTCGGATTTACCCGCATCGTTGGATGCGGATGGCACCCCAATCACCCGAACATCGCCGCACAACCGGTCACTGAGGATATGAATATGTCCGTGGAGCACAACGGCTTTTCGGCCCTGCAACAGGTCCATCAATGGCTGAAATCGCTGCATCCCGTCCAGATATTGTTTGAGGGCATGGGTGCCAATGGCGAAAGGCGGATGATGCATGGCGATTAATGGGGTAAGAGACGCATCGAGATTGTCCAGCAGATGGCGCAGTCGTTTGAGTTGTCTTTTGGGCAGCCGGCCAGCAGCGCGGATGGGACCCCGCCAGGTGGCGGTATTCAGACCGATGACTGCCACATTGCCCACGATTTTCATGGTGGGGTATTGTCTGGGGCTACCAGTAAATGGCAGCCACTCTGAAAAATATTTTTCGAAATCCCCGCGATACTGGGCTCCCGGCGTATATCTGTCGTGATTACCTGGAATGCAGAACAAATTTTCTGCCGTAAACCCATTTTCCCGGAACAAATCGGCCACGGCTGAAAACTCTGATTCCAGCGCCAGGTTGACAAAGTCACCCGTGGCGACGCAGAGGGAACTCTCCTGGTCCCGCAAGTGTTTGAATAAATGGATAAAAGGTTCTTTCCGATGCGTCTTGCCTCTGTTGAATTGCAGGTTTGCCCAGCCCAGCACACGCTTTGAAAAGAACTTACGAAAAGGGATTGTATCGGAAATGGGCAGGTGAAAATCCGATACATGAATAATGGTTGTCGTGGTTTCGGTTTGGTTCTTCATGGGGGGACTATGGCAGGGAAAAATCGCAGGCACAAGCTTCATCGAAACATAAAATTCCTCAAAACCTAATATTTTTCTACACCATGACGATAAACACCTTTGAAAAATGCGTATTCCGGAGATGAGATTTGAGGATATGATAAACAGCCAGGGCGTCTCGGAACAATTGGAGTTGATTTACGACAACTATAAAAGAGTCGCCGCAGAAGTGTATCCCCATGTTGCCAAATCCGGTACAGACGAAGTGTTGCTTCGGGACGCCAATCTTCTGGAAGCGTTTCCATCCGGAACGCTGTGTTACGTAAAGGAAGGATATCTGAAGTTGATGCGCGGCAACCGGGAAATTCGGATGTTTTCTTCCGGAGACTTCATTCCGCCGACGGGAAACTGGGACCAGGCGTATCGGATGACCAGTGATTTCCGCTCGGATATTGTCACCTTCCCCATGCACAGAATCCTTCAACTGCTGGGAAGTGATGAGCATCTTCGGTTCAAATGGGCAGCGATGTGCGAACTCGAACATAGACTGCATCTCTGTCTGTGTGGGGAGTATGCACCGGAGATGATTGAATTTGAGATGGTTGTCCGCAATTTCAGCACGGGCGACATCATCGGGTATCCCGATGAGACAAGTGGTTCTGTGTACGAAATGATATCCGGAAAGGCCGATGTGCTGCTGAATGGCGTTCCGGTGGGCAGTATTGGCGCCAATGAAATGTTCGGTGACATGAGTTTTCTGGTCCCCAACGGTCACAGATTGAAAGTGGTCGCCGCTAAAAATTGCTTTGTCCGGGTTCTGGAACCCCGGGTATTTGCTCATCTGCTGGAATACAACAGTCAGTTTGCCATCACGCTGGCGAGGAATCTGGCCAGCAGACTCGATACGATGTATGCCGCAATCGCCGCACTGAATGCTCGCGACTCCGAGTAAAAAGTTCTGTAAACACAATTGAAAAGTGATAAAGAGTGACTAATATTGGTCTGGGTTTTGCTCCATAAAATTATGGAGTTATAAGACGGTCTTTTAATTCGGAAAAAAAGATTCGGAGTATGAAATGACGAACGATGTAAGAAATATTGTGATTATTGGTGGCGGCCCCGCCGGATATACGGCGGCAATTTATGCAGCACGAGCGGCGGCATCTCCCCTGGTGATTGAAGGTTTTGAACCCGGTGGACAACTCATGACCACAACCGAAATCGAAAATTTCCCAGGTTTTGAGGAGTCCATTGCTGGTCCGGAGCTGATGAATCAGATGAAAAAGCAGGCGGAGCGGGTAGGGGCAGAATTCATCACGGACGCAGTTGAAAGTGTGGACCTGTCATCAAGGCCTTTCAAAGTGAAGCTGAGCACGGGTGAAGTTCTTGCCAGAACGCTGATTATCGCAACCGGGGCAAAGGCCAAATGGCTGGGAATTGAATCGGAACAGAAGTTCATGGGGCGCGGCGTTTCTGCCTGCGCCACCTGCGATGGCTTCTTTTACCGGGGGAAAGTGGTTGCCGTGGTGGGCGGTGGGGATACCGCATGTGAAGAGGCCACTTACCTGACCAACCATGCCACCAAAGTATATCTGATTCATCGCAGAGATGAACTCCGTGCATCGAAAATCATGGCCGAACGGTTGCTTTCAAATGAAAAGATTCACCCCGTATGGTTTTCCGTAGTGGACGAGATTCTGGGAGATGATTCCGGTGTCACCGGTGTTCGCGTGAAGAGCACAAAGGATGGTGCCACCCGGAATCTGGACATTGACGGCATTTTCATGGCCATCGGACATCAGCCTATGGTGGATTTTCTGGGAGGGCAGCTGACGCTGACCGCGACCGGGAATATTCAAACGGAACCGGACAGTACCAGAACCAGTGTGGCCGGTGTTTTTGCGGCAGGAGACGTTCAGGACTCCGTGTATCGCCAGGCGGTGACTGCTGCCGGAACGGGGTGCATGGCGGCGATTGAAGCCACCAGATTCCTCGAAGAAAGTGAGTAACAATTTACTCGAATCGATTCTGACTCAGTCGGACCGGACTTCCCAGTGAGTCGCCAAATACCTCTGTTTTTCTTTTGTCATTGAAATAGCAAAAATGCAGAAGTTAATCATTTCATGTGGTTACAGATTTCTTTGGGTTTGTTTCAAGTTGGTACAAACTTCGCATTCACATTTGGGTGTGGAGCGAATATCGATATCCCACCTGCGATAAGAGCGACACGTTCCCAATTTCCTCCCTTCGCCGGCGCCGGAAAATAAACCCTCCGCACCGGTCCATATTTTTTTTTCGGCGAATCCGGTTCTGTATTTGATTTTTTTTCCGGGTGATTACTATTGCCAATGTTGATAATCGTTTTGATGGAGGAAAATATATGTGCGCATATAATCGCAGTAGTAAGGAAGAAGAATACTTTGCCCGGCAGGAAGCCGAAAAACTGAGAGATTCCGCGAAGAAGCATGCAGAAGAAATTGCCGCGGAAGAGAAAAAGCGTCTGAAAGAATTGCACTATATGAAGTGTCCCAAGTGCGGCATGGAGATGCAGGAAATTGAGTACAGAGGTGTGCACATTGACAAATGTTTTTCGTGTGGCGGGCTGTTCTTCGACGATGGGGAACTGGAAGATGTGATCGCCGAAGAAGGTAAAGACACTTTTCTTGGAAAAATCTCCTCCTTTCTAAAAAGTTGACTTGAAATTGACACCCCTGAAAGGTGTCAAATCGTGCAGAATCCCGGTTTCAATCCCTTCTGGTTGGCTCTGTTCCGTCACACAATACGATTTTTTGTTTTCCGGTTACGATTTGGTTATAAAGATCCCACAAGGTGCCGCAATGGCGGTGCGTGTAGGATAATTGATTACATTTATGCCGATTAATTGCGCAGCGCCCATGAACCAATGTATTATGACCTATAGGAGACGCAGTGGATTCTCCCCGGTGCTCCGATGAATAATTTATGAACAAGAACGCGAGATATATGAGCTCAAATCAGACATTCAAGATTTTATTTCGTGAAAGCTGGAACGATGGTCCTGTGGACGATGCCGCTTCCGCTTCCAGAGTTCTGAATTTTGACCCCGGCGCGATGCGCGGCGTGATGAATCTGCTGGTGGACGGTAAACCGCTGCCTGCACATCCGGGGGAGGATTCGGTGTTTTTCCTGATGCGGGATTTGCTCGCCGCGGGGGAACGGTTGGCCATCGGCGATAGCAGTGCCAGGGTCAGTTTTTACGAAACACCGTATGAGCTTGTTTTCCAGCGCAATAAGGGGGTTGTATATCTGACGTTCTACCGGGGGGGACATTTCCCGGAGGTATTGGTCAAAGACCGGGTACTGTCATTTTCGGCATTCCTCACCGGAATCGTGGAATCGTCACAGAATCTGATTGCGCAGGTTTCGGAGTTGGATGTCGGTGTGGAGTCCAATCCCCTGGTGGAATGGATGAAAGAAACCGGAGAACGATTGCTGGCTGCGGCGGCGCAATTGAACCCGGCGGACGAAAAGAATCCGAGTATCCGCCGCGTTCGGGTGGAAAGCTCCAGATGGCAGGATCCGAGAACGGGCAGTGGCTTCTCCTTTGGATTCCGATTTGTTGCGGGAGGCACCGATTTACTGGCTCCCGGCCGTCCCATCGGCAATGACCTGAATGCACTTCTGTTTCGCGGACAGATGGTGGTTCATGCCCGTGACCGGCGCAGAATCATGGGAGAAGGATATCTCTTCCTGCAGGCGGAAAAGCTCCTCGCTTCATTGCGGAAATTGTTGAGTGCCTGGGAAGAACGCCGACCCATGTCGGTCAGGCTGATCGCCGAAGGGATTTCCGTTGGCCTGAAATTGACCAGTGACGAGAAGCTCACTGTGACCCTTGCAAATCAGGCAGACGATGATTCGCTGATTGTTCTCAATGACATTCATCCCCTTGAATTTGCTGAAGCGGTGCTGGGAGTGGCAAGAGAAATTCGCCGGTTTGTCACCTTGCACTCGCCAAAACAGCGAAAGAATATGCGCATAGAAAGCTATTCGCGCGAAGTGCGGCGGCTCACATCGATGGCCAGAGAGCATCGGCGGGAGTCCATGATAAATGAAAATACCGAACGGTATCGGCACGCGTTGCCCACATTGACGCCGGACCCGGTTGACTTTGGCATCCAGGAATCAAGGGGAATTGTTTTTCGTGAAAAATGGCGTCTCGAAGCGGAAGGTCTTGATTTGGGGGGAACCATGGTGGTGGACGATATTGCGCTGGTGTCAGCCCGCGGATCGATTCTGGGGGTGGAGATGGAAACCGGAACGGTGTTGTGGCGCAGAGAAATTGACCGGGGCGACTACCGGCTGCAGGCCGCAGGCCGGGATGGATTTGTTCGGGTGTCTCAAAGTGGCATCGTGGATATGCTGGATGCGAGAACCGGGGTGCTGAGGTGGCGCAGTTCCCTGTCTCCCCGTTCTGGGGGAGCTCCCGTTGTTCTGGTGGAGGATACGGGACCGTTTCCGGCAACGATTGTGGTGGCAGAAGAGGATAGAAATCTCGTTGCTCTCGATATGCGTACCGGCGAAGTGAAGTGGCGCTTTTCGGTAATGCGAGGTGGCCGGTTTTCGCTGCGGAAGCATGGCCGTCTGCTTTACGTTTCCAGCGGGGATACACAGTTTTCCGCAATTGACATTGAAGATGGTCACCTGGTCTGGAGCTATATTGATCGAATTCGGTTTTTTCTGCCGCCTGCGGTCATGGGAGATCACGTCTTTGAAGTGGGCGGACGGGTTGGAAAAAGCGAAGGAAGACTTTATGGGTTCAACGCATTCAGCGGCGAATGCAGCTGGTCTGTGCCCCTTGACGGCGGCGCGCTGACCGCGCCTATCGCCACTGATGGTGTGGTGCTGATACCCATCAGTTCAAAACGAAGAAATGATCTGGCCGCTTTTCGAGCCCGGGATGGTGAGTTGCTCTGGCGGATACCATGTGACGGATGGGCGGAATCCTGCTCGCTTTTTGCTCTGGATGACAAATTCATTATCAATCTCGCCGGTGGAACGGTTCGGGCGTTGAACGCGCGCACTGGGGAAGATATGTGGACCACCGTCCTTGGACCGACCTGTTCAGACGACATTCCGCTGGGACTCGGCGTATATCTCCGGGGCGGTGCGTTATTCATACCGGCAGATACCATCTATGTGGTGAATCCGGAGTCCGGTGAAATTGTCCATTCCCTGGGGGGAGATCCACCCGTCCCGGACCTGTTGCAGGTAAATGCGGATTGCTCCGTTTTTGTGGCTGAGGAAAGCGGGCATATTGGCATGTACGAAATCGCACGCAGTTTCACATTGCTTCACGGCGGTGGATGAGACAATCACGGTTTATCATTTATCATTTTAATCAAGGTGAAACATATGACCGCAGAAGATGCATACCAATGGCTCGTCAATCACTACAGAGATACGGCGTATCTGTGCTCAACCGCTGAACTCGCGGCATGGGACCAGCGCACATACATTCCCATCACAGGGCATGCCCATCGCAGCAGACAGATGGAATCGCTGGCCCGGCTGATTCATCAGCGTTCAACGGTTCCGCAGATTGAAGATCGGCTTCACGATGTTGAGCAGAGTGATTATCTGAAATCCGCTGATGTAACCATTCAGGCCAATATCCGGATGTGGCGCAGAGAATATGATCGGCTGGTGAAGATTCCGGAACGATTGGCATCTGAGCTGGCAAAGGCATCCTCGGCAGGCGAGGCGGTATGGGAATCCGCAGTCCATTCGAACGATTGGAAGTCCTTTTTTCCCCACCTCGAAAAACTGGTGGCATTGAGCATGGAAAAAGCGGACGCCATCGGATATCAGCATAGTCCCTATGATGCGCTACTCGACGAGTACGAAGTTGGGCTGACAGCCACAGCGCTATCAGAAATGTTTCTGGAGCTGAAAAAGCCACTTGTTGAATTGCAGCAGAAAATCAGCGCGAGTGGAATGAAGCCCGATAAGAAGATACTCAATGGGCGCTTTTCATTGACCTCGCAAAAAGAAACCTGTGCGAGTCTGGTCAAGGCCATTGGATATTCTTTTGATTCCGGAAGAATAGACGAAAGTGTGCATCCGTTTTCTGTGGGCATTGGCCCCGGAGATGCCCGGATTACAACCCGGTATAACGAGGCGTTTCTCGGAAGCGGAATGTTCGGCTGCCTGCACGAAGCGGGGCATTCGCTGTATGAATTGGGATTGCCTGAAGCCCATTTCGGTACTCCTGCCGGGATGTACCTGTCGGTGGGATTTCACGAATCGCAATCGCGCCTGTGGGAAAATCAGGTGGGGCGTTCGATGGCCTTCTGGAAATTTGCCAAGCCCATTCTGGACGCACATTATCCGGAAGTGAAAGCGGCATCTCTTTCGGACTTTGTTCTTGCGGTCAACGAAGTCAAACCGGGATTGATACGCGTTGAGGCAGATGAGGTCACCTACAATTTGCATGTATTGCTCCGATTTGAACTGGAGCTGGCAATATTCAACAAAGAATTGAAACCGGCTGATTTGCCGGATGCGTGGAATGAAAAAATGCAGCACATGCTGGGGATACGCCCGAAAACCATCCGGGAGGGCGCGATGCAGGATGTTCACTGGTCCGCCGGAATGTTCGGGTATTTTCCCACTTACAGTCTGGGCAATTTATATGCGGCACAACTCTATGCTGCAGCCAATGAAGCGATCAGCGACATGGACGAGAGATTGTCCAGGGGAGAGTTTGAGCCGCTGCTGCAATGGTTGCGCACCAATGTTCATCAGAAGGGCCAATGCTACCCACCGGATCAGCTGATTGAAATGGTATGCGGCGAACCGCCATCTTCCAGATACTTCGTTGAATACTGCCAGAACAAATACAGCGCACTGTATCAATTATAACTTCATTCGCTCCGCAATTTGACTCGATTGTATAATTCTGACATCGGTGAAAACAATTCGAACGTGTTTTGCAGGAGCTTCTTTTTTAGCGATAAATTCTGATACGCTGAACTGGTTCGAGCGATTGTTCTGATGCGTTTGGAACCGCATCATCGGATACGGACACAGATTCAGATACGGATTCAGATACCGACACAGACTCTGACACGGATTCAGATACCGACACGGACACGGATTCAGATTCGGATACTGACTCCGATGGCGATAGCTGCCAGTTTGACTGTCTTTCCCATTGTCGTTCCTGGGGGGGGACGCAACATGACGATCAGACCTGTGCAACTGATCTTCGATGCTGTGAGGGGGCCACCCTGCCGGACTCTGACACCGGCGGAGACAGCGATACAGATACCGATTCGGATACGGATACCGATACGGATACGGACACCGATACGGACACCGGGACAAATGAGTGGTCGCCTTGCCCCGCGAGTGGCGTGTGCAGGGTGATGCCTTTGGGCGATTCGATAACCTGGGGGATGGGCGGAGGCTCGGGTGGGTATCGATACCCGCTTTTTGAAACCGCACATGGTGACGGAAAAGATATTACATTTGTGGGGCGGATTCAGAACTCCGACGATCCCAATTCACTGCCAGACGGCACGCCATTTCCCAAGGATCAGGTTGGCCATTCCGGTTGGACCATTGACCAGCTCAGAAATGCAACCACCGATCCGTGGAATGGGCAGAGCTTTCCTCCGGCGACAACAACGATTCAGGAGACTCAGCCCCATATCATTCTGCTTCATATTGGCACCAACGATATGAATGGCAGCGCAGCTGGCGCTGATGGGCGGCTTTCATCTTTCATTGATGAAATAGTGGCAGTGAGTCCGGATGCACTGCTGGTAGTGGCGCAAATCATTCCTTTTAGTGGAAGTGAAACCAGTTTCAACAGTGCCATTCCCGGAATTGTGGCTGAAAAGGCCAACGGGGGCGGACATGTTGTTCTGGTGGATATGCACTCCAACTATCCACCCAACTCGCTGGCAGACGGAATACATCCCAATGCCGCCGGATACGACTTTATGGCGAGTGTCTGGTACGAAGCAATTAAAGACTACCTGCCAGCACTTTAGCCGCAGGGGATCTCCACAAACCGTAAATTCAGATTTGTTCGCACTCCCCATTTTTCTTCAGTACATATGGAACTTGTCCCTGTGCAATGCATTAAAATCATTTGAATCACTTGTAGAACGAAAAATTTTTCGCCCCTACTGGTGGAACAAAGAGTGGTTTCTTCTCCGGGATCGAATTTATAACGTCCCCAATTTCCCCCACCGGCTGCACCACCTGCAGTTACAGTGGCGGCGCAAATGGCGCCACCTGCACCGACACCGAGGCCACGAGAACCGACTACATTTACACCTGGGATGCAAGATCCCGCCTGATTGCCGCCGAAAAACAGTGCACCGGCGCCTGCGAAGGCACCCCTCACGTACTGATGACCTACCAGTACGACATCGGTGGCAACCGCACCATCCGCGAACAGAGCGACATCAACAACGGCACCATCGCCGACATCTATCAGGACGTGTACCTGGGCGGCATCGAACGCCGCCACGTGCAACTCCAGAACCTGGCCCAGGAAGCGATTTCCATTCACGCCGCCGAAGCAAACATCGGCTTCGTAAACGTGGCCAACACCCGGGAGCTCCACCACGCAGGCGGCCTCCGTCTGGAATGGGACAACGAAAACTCGGGAGACGGCATCGCCAACAATCCGCCCAAAATATTCCTGAGCTTCAGCAACCACTTGGGCAGCACCAGCGCCGTCATAGACTACGACACCGGCGACCTCGTGGAATGGAACACCCACTACGCCTACGGCGCCGACGAAAGCCGCTGGAAAAACACCGACCCCAAATACGACAACAACGAAGACCCCTACGGATTCACCGGCAAGGAAGAGGATAAGGCGGTGGGGCTGCACTACTTTGGGGCAAGGTATTACAGCAGCTATCTGGGGAGGTGGCTGAGTCCGGATCCGCCTGTTATTCATGGGGGAGGGCTGAGCAATCACTATAACTACGGGGGGAATTCGCCGTATATATTCGTGGATCCGGATGGAAATTTCATTCACATCATTGTGGGCGCCGTTGTGGGTGCAGTCGTGGGGACGGTAACGGGAATCGTTAAGGGGATTCGCTCCGGGAAAGGATTATGGGGAACAGTGGGATCGGCGGTCCTTGGAAGTATTATAGGGGCGGCTTCGGGGGCAGCTATTGCTGCGACGGGTGGTGCTGCGGCCGGGGCTGTGGCTGGCGGCGCGACTGGCGCGGCAGCAACTTTTACAGCTGCCAACGGGCTCGCGTGGGCAACAGCAGCAACGGTAGGAGGCACGGCAGCGAGTGTGGCTTATGCGGCAGCGGCGGCGGGTGCTGCTGCTGCCTGGTCTTTTACACAGACTGCGATAACCACAAAAGGCGACTTTCAGCAGGCCGGGATATCGGCTGCGATATCATTTGGTTCTTCAATCGTGGGCTCAGCGGTCGGATCTGCGGCCAGTGGATTGGGGAAATTTGGCAGCGCGGCCGCATCCTATGCGTCGTCTGTAGGGACCAGCTATGCTGCTTCTGCATTGACCACCGGAGTAAACGGAGAAAACTGGGATGATATTTTGCTTGATGCTTCTATCAGTTCCATTGCTGGGATTGCCGCGAGTTATACTGCTGGAGATGCGATTACGAAAAGTGCTGGGATGGGGGTAGAAAATGGCAAAAAATCTGAATTGGAGGACGTTGGATACACTAAAGGAAGCGGTGAAAATAACACTGTCAATGACGCTCCATTGACAAAACAAGAACGCCAACGAATACGCTCAGCTTTTAATTTGGTAAAAAAAGATATTAATCGAATTTATAAATTAGCTCAGACAAATCCAGAAGAGCTGAAAGCATTTGTGGATGCTGGAATGACCACACAAGAATTGGCACAACTTCATGAAAATGTTAATAAAGTAAAATTATCTTTTGATACTCCTTCCCAGATAGGCGGAGAAAAGATTACTCCCACACAAGTTCGCGAACTTCTTTCGGGTGCAAAAATGGCGAATTGGGAAGGGGTGATATATGTCGATCCCGCAGCAGCAAGAGAAGTGGACTATAATACAATTTGCAATAGGCTTGTTCATGAAACAGGACACGGATATGGCCCCAAAAATTGGCAAAGTCCAACTAATTTCGTGGGTAAACATAGTCCTGGGCATATAAATGCTGATTGGATTCCACATTCTGGAGGAGATGGCGCAAAATGGTATGGCAAAGGCGGGTTGATAAATTCTTTGAAATTTGGAGATTAGAAGTGACTTTTAACTCTACAGGTAAAACAACATTAATTATTGTGCGACTGACATTGTCACTGTTAGTTTTTCTTTTTTTTGTTTCATGTCAGCAAAAAAAAAATAGAGCATTGCAGGAGGGAGAAGTCATTTTGGATCGTGGTGCACGCTCTCCCGAAGGAAGTATAAAAGTTCGATATCTTAATCATGATACACAAAGAATTTTTATATTTTCTGGAAAATGCGAACACGGCGACCTTTTTTCAGGCAGAGCAGAGGAAAGAGACGACTTTTCTTCTAGTTACCGAAAAGTTGTACGTTTTCGCGATGGTTTACGCGATGGAAAAGAAGAAACTTTTAGTAATAGAAAATTAGATAGCCAAATTACTTATAAAAAAGGTCGCAGAGATGGCGCAACATTCTTATTCGGTCACCATGGGGATGTGGATCAAGAATTTTACTATAAAGAAGGATTGTTAAATGGTGAGTCAAAGACCTTGTGGCCCAATAAGGTGGTAAAGAATTATGAAACTTATGAAGATGGGAAATTGGTAGGAGAGAGCGTATCCAAATATTACACAGGTGTCGTTTCAGAAAAAAAAGTATACAAAAATTGTAAGATAGACGGCGATTGGTTGTTTTACAGCGAAAATGGAGACCTGCAGGAAAAACGCCAATTCTGTGATGGTGTTCCTTGTGGCAAATGGTACAGGTATGAAAATAGCAAAGAAATCGCAATTTCGAAAAAGTATGAAGAATCAGTAGCAAATTGGCCCCACTCTATGGACGTGGCAAATCCTTGCAAGGGAATGCCTAAATTTATGTTATCCCGAGAAGGAAAAGAATTGAGGCCACTCACTTGTACCGAAATCCGCAAGGAATCTATTGATTCACTATAGAAGAGCGGAATACAAGCGGTCGGAATAGTGCGAATAAAGGGACGTGTCTAATTTTTTTAACTTACTGAAATTTCAAATGATCTTCCTCTTTCATCAGCCGCATGGCGCGGGCGGCAGCCCGCGCGGGACAGGCAGCACAGAGAGTGTGACGGAGGCACGGGCGCAAGCCGGTTGTGGGTATCCAAAACTCGGATCGGTGAAAAAATGTAGGAATGCTGAAGTGCGTTCGATTTGGTCTTTGAAAATTGTAGTGGAAAAACACAGTGATGCATGGGGATTTGTGCTTGCAAACAAGAGAGGGTTGAGCAGAACACGCAGATGGGCGTCGTTTGTGAGTTGGATTCTTTGATGTGCGAAAAACTGTCAGGCAGCTTTTCGGGTGTATCTGTGGTGCAGACCGTTGAGGACTGGGATTCTGATGATGTCTCCCGAGTTCTCAGGTTCAACCGCTCTGCCGCACGGAGAGTCTTTGTTTAATGGCAGGGCAATCGAGTTTTGCCAATCCGGGATCGCGG
>JBNKCR010000118.1:0-88601 GCA_050287845.1 Polyangia bacterium | reverse complement strand
AGAAAGGGGCATGAGCTCCAGTCGGATCATGGGTCTTACTGCCGTCACCCAGTACAGAAAAATCATAACCTGGTAGGACTATCGCGAAACAGTTACTTCCTGAATGATCGGGCAAGCAGGGCCAGGTGGCCGCACTGAGAAATGCCCGGGGCTATTCGACTGAGAAATGCCCGGGGCTATTCGACTTTGGGTTTCGTACAGATGTTCGTGCACAGGTCGCCGGACACCGTGTTTCCGTCGTCACATTCTTCGCCGAAATCCGCTTGGACGACACCATCTCCGCAACGGGGAGCAAGTGTGCAATCAGCGTTACATGTGCCATATTCGCCAGTGTTTTTTTCCAGACCATCATCACAGATCTCACCGAAAACACTGTTCAGTACACCATCGCCGCAGAAGGCGCCCAGTTTACATCCAGGAGCGCATCCGGGTTCGTTAGTGGGAGAATAGACAGTGAGGTTAATGCCATCGTCACACTCTTCAGCGTCTTCAAACACTTCACCATCCCCACAACGGGGGCCCCGCGTGCAATCGGGCTCGCAGGAACCGTAGCTGCCGTCATTAACACCATCGTCACAGGTTTCGTCCCCGGCCACAATGCCATCCCCGCAAATCGACTCACACACAGTCTGCACCGGAGTGAATCCAGATAATGTCAGATTGTAATGAGATTCCACGAGACGTCGCTCCGCATGGAACAGGGCAATCTCATAGATCTGACCATCTTTCAGACCCAAATCTCCCGCAAGGTCGTCGTCCAGCGTCACTTCGGCGGAGCGTTGATCGTGCACACCACCAATGTCCACAACGAGTTGACCGTTAATGAATACCCACACATCGTCGTCTCCGAGGAATCGCAATTCCGGATTCACCCCTTCCTCATACTTGAACCAGTATCTCAGTTCGCTGGTAAAACCGAAATTATGTCCCTCGTACACGTCTTCCAATCCTTCGGCTACCCAGCCCGCATCGTCCAGTGGGAAAAACTCCGGCCGCTCCAGATAGTAGTAGGTGGAGTCCTCTTCCCGCTCCAGGGCAATCTTGGTTACGGTGGTGATATTCACATCCGGTACGTCGTTGTACCATTGGTTAAACGTTTCTTCAGAAGTCATCTGGGGACCAAACTGGCAGGCATCGGAATCCAGCACTATATCTTCTTCGGTTTCCGTATCTTCTTCTGTCGATGTATCTGTTTCTGTATCCGTATCTGTTTCTGTATCGGCTTCCGCCGCTGCCACCAATTCGCAGATGTTCGAATATACCGGCTTACCATCCTCTCCCAGGGAGTCCTTCACCAGACCGGTGGCAATTCCCGACGCAATGTACTCCTGGAAATCCGGATGCTTCTCAGAACCATCGAGGGGGTTCAGGATAAAATCCCGGTACGTAATCGGTACTTCAAGCAACAGGGGCAATTCACCCTGAACGTTGGTGCATTCATATCCCGGCTCCTTCTTGCACTCGGCGCTGCAGCCGTCGTTATCACGCTGGTTGCCATCATCGCACTCTTCATCATCCGCAGGAAGAATGATGCCGTCTCCGCATGCAGACTTGCAGGCCCCCTCTGTGCAATCCGGCTCCAGTTCACACCAGGGGTTGCAGCCGTCGCCAACCACAAAGTTTCCGTCATCACAAGGCTCACTGCCCTCTTTTTCGCCGTCATTACAAACGGTTTCGTGACAAAGTGCGCCCTGGAGCGGACAGGCGTATCCATCTTCGATACGACAATAAAAAGTACACCCGTCCCCGGCATCTCTGTTCCCGTCATCGCATTCCTCGTCGCCAATAATCAGTCCATCGCCACATTCGGCAGCGATGCAATTTTCACCGGCGTCCGGACATGACCACCCCTCCTCGACCTTGCAGTCCGATGTGCATCCGTCCCCATCATCCGTATCCAAATCATCACATTCTTCGCTGCCACTGATATGGCCATCGCCACAGACAATCGTGTACAGACAGTCTTTGCCGGGTTCTGGACACAAATATCCATCTTCCACAACATCGCACCTGGTTGAACAGCCATCGCCAGATTTGCTGTTTCCATCATCGCAGATTTCAGCAGGTGGTTCGATCACGCCATTGCCGCATCCGGACGTATCCACCTCTTCAACCGTTCCGCTATCCGAATCTCCGGTATCAGTGTCCGCATCAGTATCCGTATCGGTGTCCGTATCGGTATCCGTATCACTATCCGTATCGGTGTCTGTATCGGTATCCGTATCCGTATCGCCATCCGTCGGATTACCACTGCCATCCCCTTCACCATCTGCAACGGTACAGGCGGAAACAACACCCCACACGAACATTGAAAGAAACATCAGCATTCCGAATCTGGACATATTAAAAACCTCCTGGAATCATCTGAAACGATGATGAGAATCTGCTATATCTATTTAATCATAAAAAAGAGGCGAAATACACATATTTCACCGTCACAATTTAGATTCCACATTGGTCACAAATTATTTTTAAAAAATAAAAAAGGTTAATTAACATAAATTCGGTCTGTCTTTCATCCTGGCGTGGAGTTCCGGTTTTTTTCAAACATTCCGGACAGATTCCGTGACTGAGATTCAATTCGCTATGGTTTAGAAGGAGGAGAAAGAAAAGTGCCGATTCCATTGCATACTGATATTTTTGTGCAAAATACGACAGGGTGAATACCATCGCTTCCATAATCAATTCAGCGATAGTCCAGAAGACTCCCATCCAAAACCAAACCACCAGAGATACGAAGGGGCCTGCCGATCAGTTCAGCTGAAATACTTTTCTGAAACTGGCAGCCGCCACTTCCTTCACGTCATCCATTTCGGGGCAGACCGGTGCGTAATCCGCCATTTTCGCCACCGGGGTATCGGTGAGTCCGCAGGGAACAATCATCTGGTATCCCGAGAGGTCGGGCGAAATATTGAGTGCAAACCCATGATATGAAACCCCCCGGCTGATACGAATGCCAAGGGCACCGATTTTCGCCCCGTTTCCGGTGAATATCCCGGTTAGTCCCTCAATCCGTCTGACTGGAATCCTGTAGTGGGCACATATTTCAATCAGCACCTGTTCTATCAGATGCACATAACGCGCTGCCCCCAGTTTCAACCGGTGCAGGTCTATAATGGGATATCCCACCAGTTGCCCCGGGCAATGATAGGTGGCCTGCCCGCCCCGTTCAATCCGATGCACTTCCACCCCCATCCGAATGAGCAATTCCTGTGGGGCAATAATCCCGGAGACGTCAGCATTTTTTCCAAGGGTGATCACCGGAGAATGTTCAAGAAGTATCAGCGTATCCGGCACTTCACCGCGCTTGACCGCGTCAACCGTTTCGAGCTGAAGCCGGTGACCTTCCCGATATCCGGTCACCCCGGCCAGTGAAAGCACGCGCAATCTGTCATCCGATTCAGCGGACATCACTACTTTTCACGTAGGCCTCCGCTGCACGCCACGAGGTTCGGGCCAACGGCGCTGCAGCAACAAAATCAAATCCCATTTCGTATGCCCGCACGGCGTACATGTCAAAGCACTCCGGCGTGATATACGCAGTCACTTCCGCCTGGTGTCTGGTGGGCTGCAGATATTGTCCCATCACCAGAATTTTCACTCCCGCATCCCGAAGATGGCCCATACTGTTCAGCACTTCCCGCTCCGTTTCCCCCAAACCAAGCATCAGAGAGGATTTGGTAATGGCGTGATCGCTGAAATGTGCGGCGGCGCGAAGCGTCTCCAGCGATTGTCTGTACTGAAACCGGGAATGTCGCATCGAAGCGGACAATCGCTCAACCGTCTCAATATTATGCGCGAATACGGTAGGCGATGCCTTCAGAACAGTCTCAAGCGCTTTCCCCTGAAAATCCGGCGTGAGCACTTCTATCCTGATATCGTCGTTCAACGCCCGGACAGCTTCAACCGTATGGGCAAACTGTGCGGCCCCCCCGTCGGACAAATCATCCCGGGTGACCGATGTAATCACCACATACGAGAGCCCCATGGATTTTGCCGCAGCGGCAACCCGGGCGGGCTCATCCGCATCCACCGATGTACCGTCCCCACGCGTCACCGCACAGAATCGACACCCTCGCGTGCATACACTCCCCAGTATCATGAAGGTCGCTGTGCCGGAATTCCAGCATTCACCCCGATTGGGACACCGGGCTTCACTGCACACCGTGGCCAGACGATTCTGCGCAATCGCCGTCCGCACCTGTCGATACTGGCCTCCCCCTGGCAGGGGTGCCTTCAGCCAGTCCGGTTTACACTGCTTTTTCTTCTGAATTTGTACCATGGAATCCATCGGCACGTCACTCGGGCTCACTTTTCGATTCGTCCTGCCACACTTTCTTTTCCGCAGCTTCAATTATATCGCCAAACGTAAATCGACAATCGAAATTTTTCTTTTCAATGCTGTACATAACACTTTCTGCCCAGGAGGGGCTGCGCCCCGAAACGTGTATACTACAAAAATACGATTCATCAGTACAGTATTTGTTCGATTTTTCGCACTACCATTTATCCCAGAAGCCTCACCACGCCATCCACCAGCCCGCTGCACCGATGAGAGAGACCGTCGTTCCGAACCGCAAGCCGAATGGCCCGTTTCGATCCTACCAGAACCACCAGTTTCTTCCCGCGGGTTACCGCTGTGTACAACAGATTTCTGGCCAGCATCACAAAATGCTGGGTGTGCACCGGAATCACCACCGCAGGATACTCGCTCCCCTGAGATTTATGGATGGAACAGGCATACGCAAGGGTAATCTGGTCCAGTTCAGTAGCGGGATACTGCACTACCCTGAACCCGAAATCAATCTTCATCCATTGCAGTTCATCGTCGAGCAGAACGACCTTCCCAATATCACCGTTGAACACATCCAGGTCGTAGTTGTTGCGAATCTGCATCACCTTGTCGCCCACAGAAAAATGCTGCGACCGGTGTTCAATACCCGCCGTCGACGGATTCAACAGGGCCTGCAGCTGCACGTTCAGATTGAACGCTCCGAGGATTCCCTTATGCATGGGCGTCAGTATCTGAATATCGTCTACAGGGTTCAACCCGAACGCACGGGGAATCCGTTCTCTCACCATCTGCAGAATCACCTCCAGACAGTCTTCGGCACTTTCCCGTTCAATCATGAACAAATCCGAATTACTCCCCTTTTCGCCCACGGAGGGTAGGCGTCCGTTCAGAATATCGTACGCGCCGGTAACAATCAGACTGCTTCGGGCCTGCCTGAAAATCTCGGTCAACCGAACCACCTGCAATCCTGGTTTCAAATACCTGTCCAACGCCAGAACATCGGACAACACGGTGCCCGGTCCCACCGACGGCAGCTGGTCCGGATCTCCCACCAGCACCAGTCTTGAATTGGTGGAAACCGCCGCCAGCAATGATGCGAATAACTCAATATCCATCATTGATACTTCGTCCACCACCACCACATCGTGATTGAGAGGAAAATTTTCATCCCGGGAGAACTTCCCGGTTCTGGGGGTAAATTCCAGCAACCGATGGAGCGTGCTGGCCTCCCGCCCGGTACTTTCGCTCATGCGTTTGGCAGCCCGCCCGGTGGGCGCAGCCAGCGCAATCGAACATTTTTCCGCCTGCAGCCAGAAAATCAGACCGCGAAGTAATGTGGTTTTTCCAGTTCCCGGGCCACCGGTCAACACCAGTATATTAGACTGCCCCATTGCGCTGAAGGCCATTTTCTGCTGCGCCGCCAGAAGTATGTCACACGACGCTTCTGCTTTTCGAATCGCCATTTCCGCCTTCATCCGAAGTGGCCGGCACTGTCCCCGGGTCAATCGCAACAGATGCGCCGCGGCAGATTTCTCCGCCTCGTATAGACTGGGGAGATATACCGGTTCGGACGCCGCGCCCGTCCCCTTCCCGGCGGACAGAACCCCCCCCATCAATTTCAGCCGTTCAAGGGCGGCATCCAGTTCCGAAATGCCAATTTCGAGAAGTTGCTCTCCCCGAATCAGCAGCTCTTCTCTGGGCACGAACACATGTCCTTCGGTTGAAAATTCTTCCAGAGCATAGAGCAGCCCGGCTTCCGCGCGATATGGAGAATCACTTGGAATTCCCAGATGATTCGCAATCTGATCGGCCATTTTAAAGCCAATTCCATGGACGTCACTGGCCAGCCGGTAGGGATTGTCGCTCACAATTTTAATGGCCTTTTTTCCATATCGCTTGAAAATGCGGTGGGCATAGGCAGGTGAAATACCGGCGGACTCCAGAAATACCATCACGTTCTTCACTTCACGATGTTCGACCAATGCGCCGGAAATGGACTGGGCCCGAACAGTCCCCACCCCGTCCACCTCCGCGAGACGACTGGGCGAATGTTCAATCACTTCCAGTGTTTCCATGCCAAAACGTTTGACAATCCGTTCCGCCATCACCTTGCCGATGCCGGGAATCAATCCCGAGCCCAGAAACTTTTCAATCCCCACGAGGGTCGCCGGTGCCAGGGGCAAACAGGTGTCTGCCTTGAATTGCCTGCCAAAGTTGGAATCGCTTACCCAGCGGCCGCCAAAGCGACACGTTTCACCCGCTGACACCTGCTGAAATGCCCCCACCACTGTCAGCAGTTCCCCCCCCCGACTTTTCTCATTCGAAGATTGTCCGGAAGGTTTCAGACGCAACACGGTCCAGCCATTATCTTCATTGCGGTACACAATGCGCTCAATGGTGCCTTCCACCTGATTGCTGTCCTTCCTGGCCGTCATGCCCCGGGTGTATCACTGATTGATGGTGGATAGAATGAAAAACTGGTCCTTGGTGGGCTTCCCGAGCGTAGCGCTACTGCGGGAGAGGGGCATTCGGCTCGCCGGGCGTTGCAGCAGTCACTGCCCAGTCCGCTGCCCCACTCTGCGAATCCGCGCCATCGGGAATCCGGGAAATCGACACGCCAGCCTCATCGGAATCCTCCAGCAAGGGATTCAGCTCGCCTTCCACCAGGTCAAACACGCCGTCCACTCCCTTGAAAATCACTTCGGTCATGGCCGCGCCATAGCAGAACGCATCCAGTACCGTGCCCGTCGTCTCGTCAAAAATTGCCAGACCATCCGGACCATTCTGGATGAATCCATTGGCATAACTCATCGTGATCTCCAGCGCGGATTCAGGGATGGCCAAATCATCTCCGTGAATCACCATGTATTCACCGCCGCCAATCATTTCCACACCTGCATCTTCCAATGAAATCCGTCGATACTCTTCGGCGTTGCTGCCGTTTACCAGCACCAGCGAAAGTCCCGCAACCGGTATGGCGCAATCCGTGGGATTGAGCAGCTCCACAAACTCAGCGGTATCCTTGCCCGGTACATCATAATCCACTTCATTAATCACCAGCGCTGGCTCACAGACGGACTCATCGCTGTCCGAATCCGAAACTGCGGTCTCACTGTCATCGTTTTCAACACTCTCCGCCGAATCCGTATCCATCACCTGCTCATCATTGCCAACGTCGTCCCCATTATCTGATGTCGCGGTGTCTTCCAACCCGGCGTCACTTTCGGAAGAATCCGTATCCCCTTCCTGAGCCGGCATTTCATCTGATCCCACCGTCACATTCTCCGACGTGGTATCTGCAGTGACCACTTCCGTATCGTCATTCTGTATTCCGGTGTCTGTGTCCATCCCGGTCTGACTGTCAATACCATCGGCGCCAAATGTATCAGTTTTATCCGATTCAGGAACAGATGTGTCCCCATTGGCGTCCAACGCTCCATTACTGCTGCCACTGTCGGTGGTGACCGCACCGGTTCCGCCCGCGGCATCCGTGCTCTGGTTGCCGGACGCCACGCTGTCCGTCCCTTCCACAATCGAATCCGCAACGTTTTTCTCATCCACGTCGAGCCCCGAATCGCACGCCCCCGCGAGCAGTGTCAATACAAGGGCCAAAACCAATTTTTTCATAACTACCTCCCTGTTGAGTTCATTCAGCTGTCCCCGTGACAGCGACCGGCCCCTCGGCCACGCAGAGAAGTTGTTGCAAAAAAAAATTATTTTTTACCCGGCGGTTTCAATACTCCGGTGAGTTCCGGTTGTGTCACCCGGGAATCGCCGTCGCGGCCGTTGTTCAATCGTATAGCGGACCATGTATCCGAGTGTGCATCAGAAACAACCGCATATCGAACTCAAGGGTATGGTACTCGGGTTCCATGTGCTCACATAACCGGTAGAATGCCCGATTGTGTTCCTTTTCCCGCAGGTGCGCCAACTCATGAACGCAAATCATTCTTAAAAACGGCAACGGCGCTCTTTTAAACACGGATGCGATTCGGATTTCACTCGAAGCGCGCAACTTGCTGCCCTGGACCCTTGATTTGAACCGGTGCTGTCCCAGCGCATTTTCCAGGGCAGAAATGCGGTCATCAAAACAGATACGGCAGATATTGGCGGATTGCCGCATGAAGTCTTTTTTCAGTCCAACCACATATGAGTACAACGCTTTATCTGTGCGGATGGCATGGGCAGTGGGATATTTCTGTTTCAGCAACACTCCCAACCGATTCGATTTCATCAGACGAACCGCTTTTTCCACCAGATCAGGGGGATAGATAGACAGATATTTCCGGGCATCATCAGGTACCATGACAACCTTTTAAATGAACGTCATGCGGGTTGGAAGCATTTATTCCCGGAGAGGGTGAAATCGCGACGGGGACAACCTACCGTTGCAGATAATCCATTAACCAGGTCATCGCCGGACGTAACGAGCCGTCATCCCGAATGAGTCCACTGTTGGTCACCCAGGTACCCCCCAACAGATATCCCCATAGCGTGATGCCTTTTACAGATGGATGGGTATAGAACATGGTGAATTGCTCTTCCATCACCTGCTTCTGCCGCTGATCATCGGCCACATCCACATCGAATTCGGAAATATAAAGAGGAAGCCCCAGAGCCGCCACCTGATCCAATTTTCCTTTAATATCGTTCAACGACCAGTCTGCAAGGCCATGTGCCTGCATCCCCAATCCATCCACCACACCCGCTTCCACCGCCGGGCGGGCCATGTTGATGAATTCTGTTGTGTTCCAGCTAAGCACATTATAGTCATTGAGAATCAGAATGGACTTGGGACAATACGTCCGGGCCAATTGAAAGACCTTGATGATCCAGTCATTCCCGTATGCGCTGCGGGCGTATTCCGCCGGTGCATGTCCGGGAGTGGATTCATTGACAACATCAATCAGTTCGGTATCGGGATACCGCTCACAGAAATCGCTAATCCACTCTTCGATTTCGGCAGCCTGCTCCGCGGGTTGAAGACCATCGATCCATTTTGGATATTGACTGCCCCAGACGAAGGTATGCTGCTTGAATGGAATGTTGTTTTTTCTCGAAAACTCGTATGCGGCATCCACCCCACCCCAGTTGTACTGATCCCGGGTGCGCTCCACGGATTCCCATTTGCCTTCGTTCTCCGGGGTAATCTGATCCCAATACTGCATAAAATCATCCCGGATTCTGCCGAAGGTGGTGATATTGCCCACAAACATACCCAAATCCGCATCGCCGTCTGAATCGGTATCCGTATCCGTATCCGTATCAGTGTCCGTATCAGTGTCTGTGTCTGTGTCTGTGTCGGTATCGGTGTCAGAAGTATCGGGAACCGTCGCCCCGTCGCAGCATCGCAACTCCTCTTCGCAGGTACCGTCCATACCAGTACCCCCCCAGGATATGCAGTGGGGCAGACATTCAAACTGACATGCGCTACCTTCCCCGGTATCTGCATCGCTATCGGTATCCGTATCGGTGTCTGTATCAGTATCAGTGTCCGTGTCTGTATCAGTATCAGTGTCCGTGTCTGTATCAGTGTCGGTATCCGTATCAGTGTCGGTATCCGTATCAGTGTCGGTATCCGTATCCGAATCACTGTCACTGGAACTGGTAGCGTCCGGCAAATCTTCTGCACCGCATCCCACCAACATCGTCAATCCCAGCAATGCGATACACCACATAAGGAATTTTTTATTCATACTTCGCTCCTTTTCAGTTGGCTCGTTGAAACAAGCGGATCGATACAAATCCGATTATAAAGAGGCAGCACTAAATCAAATTCGGGCGGATCTGCATAAAAGATCTTATTGGTACTGCCAAAATCACATTTATCATCATAAGTTTTCCGGCTACGGAACAGCGCGTTCCACACGGACGAAAGTGTGAAGTTATTTCACGGCCGAACGTCTCTCTGTTCAGGTTCCCCGGTATATTATCGAATTTGCGCCGGGAGAGTGTCTGGTACGCCTTTCGCAAGCAGGGATGAACAATGATGTTAAAAATATCAAAAATAAACAGCATTCACGCCCCGATCGCCGCACTCATATTGTTGATTGTGCCCCCGGGGATATGCGCACAGACCAATGGGCTATCCACTGAATCCGTACTGCAAATCGACGGAGAAATGACCGATTCCAACTTTCCCGGTGTCAATATTGTGCAGGTCACGTTGACCCATCGAGAGTCAGCACATCCGGAGTCCACCAGACAACTCACATTGTCCGCTTCCCTTGCCATCGCTCCGATACTGGGAGTCACCCTCGCCAGGAAACTGACCGGGCATTCCCGTACATCCGGTCGTTTCCTCCCATCACTTCTGGGCGCCTACATCAGTACGGCGGTCACCACCTTCGGGCTGGCGCTACTTCAGCCACTGCAGCGCGCTGAAATGTTCAACCCGACGCCGGTGGGCAGCAACCACACCATATCTGACGATGATCATGTTAACGTATTGAATATCCTGATTCAGCTTGCTCTGCCATCGCTGGTCCCGGGGATAAACGCTGCCACTATGCAAACCCTGCAACATTTTCACATGTCGAAATCTGTTGACATCAATGTGCTTGCGCCCGCGCTGTTTCAATCGCCGGTCAACGATAGGCAGTTTTTACTGGGTATTAATCTGATTACGGGAAAATTCTGAAACAGCTCACCCGTGACACGCCTGATTCACTCCTGAATTTCTTCAGGAACAACGTAATCTGTAACGACGTCCGCATTGGTGCTGCTGCTGTATGATGAACGGGGTTCGCTGTTTCCGGTCTGTGGATACTGTCCCGCCGGAAAATCGATAAACAGATAGTTGTATCCATCATTATCCGTCATCTGCGATATGGTCGGGGTAGACTCCACCTTGAGTTTCATCACCAATTCCGTGGTTTTCCCGCTGCGTCTTTTCAGATTGACCCGGGCAACCGGGGTATTGAAATGGCCGGTAACCAGCGGATTTCGATTATTGGAGAGATAAATCCCGGTTTTTCTGAATACCAGAACAATTTCCTTTTTTCCGGTTTTCTTCTGCGTATATTTCACTGGCCCGGTGGTCTGGAGAAACACCCGGGAACCACCGTCTTCGGTCATCATGAATCCCGGCCAGGTAATCCAGAGGCCACTCTTTTCCTTCAGTTCAGTCACCCTTGGCAGATTATTCCCGTCTCCCGGACTCGTTCCCCGATAGCTCTGAGATAACAGCAGCTTCGGTTGCTGCGTTTCTGCTGTGGCGTCGCGCCAATCGTCCTTTGACTGAGCGATCGCCAATTGAACCGAAACCGCGGAGGCGATCAAAGCGCCAACCGTCAACACTGCTGCTTTATTGCGGGTCATTCAAACCTCCTCGGTCCATCACTGTGGTTGCCGATAACACGGACTACATCCCAATTTATTGTCATATTAACCAACTCACTGCAAAATGTGAAAAAAAAGACTTCTCTAATGTCCCACTGCCGGCAGGGCGAGTCCATTGCAGCGACCTGATCCGGCTGGGCAACGGATTCTGAGTCGGTACCATGACGCTGAGTTCAGATATGTTCACAATGAAATCAAAATTATTTTCGAGACTTTATCCTGATACCATCAAATGAAAGTATCGGATTCTCACGTCGGGTCCCGTCACAGCCAGCTGCATACAATAGCGCTGGAACGGTCGCATTCATCGCATTTACGTGATGTTTATTTCAGGCGTTCGATGATATATTATCAGGCGCCCCGTGGTATTCATTTATCAGAGTGAGGAGATTTTCATGATTGGCAACTGGCGAACGATTTTATTTTTATCATTGATAGGTACATTTGTTCTGAGCACCGCCTGTGGCGAAGATACCGCTGACCCGCCTCCTGTAAATACCGATTCGGACTCAGATTCAGATACCGATTCAGACTCCGATTCAGACTCGGACAGCGATTCCGATTCAGACGGCGACATGGACACCGATACCGATGAAGAAGAACCCGATACTCTCGAACCATTGAATACCGACGATTTCACAGAAAACGATTACGGACCACATTGCGAAAACTACTGCAAAATGTTGGATAAATGCGACATCACAATTGCAGGCGGCGATAAACTTGTCGACCAGGTGGCATGGTTCACGACTGCAGAAGAATGCCCAAAAAAATGTAAAGAGGACCTGGATGAAAAAAAAGAACGGGTGATCACAGACTGCGAGAGCGCTCAGTTCATCCTCTACGAATGCGAGTTGGCACTCAATACCTGCGACGATTTGGATGCATACACACAGGCAGCTGGAGAAATCAAAGATTTGCCCTGTGCGGATGAGACCCAGGATCTCATCGACATCTGTTACTGAAGCCCAACCGTCCAATCTGTGCTGAGATAGCCGGGAAAATGATAGCCAGGGGAAATGACAGGGGGGCGAATTGAAACGATTTATTCTTCTTCTTCGTGCTCGAAGTCGGCGACCACTTTGTCCTGAATCTCGCGGGGCACTTCCTCATAGTGAGAGAATTCAACGGTGAAGGCGCCGCGACCACCGGTAATGGACTTGAGGTCCGGGGCATATCGGAGCAGCTCCGCCATTGGCGCCTGTGCTTTCACGACCTGGTTCTTGCCTTTGGCTTCCATTCCCTGCACCTTGCCGCGCCTCGAACTGATGTCGCCCATCACATCCCCCATGCATTCTTCGGGACAAACCACTTCCAGGTTCCAGATGGGTTCCAGCAGATAGGGTGCTGCCTGCTCGGTGGCTGCCTTGAAGCCTTTCGAACCGGCCATCTGGAAAGCCGCATCTGAGGAATCCACATCGTGGTATTTACCATCGTACAGCGTCACTTTCACGTCCACCACCTGGTAGCCGGCAATCACACCACGCGCCATCCGTTCGACGATGCCCTTTTCAACGGAGGGAATCCACTGTCTGGGAATGGAACCGCCCACGATGGCATTCACAAATTCAAATCCCTGTCCCGGATTGGGCTCCACATTGATGTAACACACCCCGAACTGACCACGACCGCCGGACTGTTTCTTGTGTTTCCCTTCGACACCTTCCACTTTTTTGCGGATGGTCTCACGGTAGGGAATCCTCGGGGGCTGAAGATCAACATCAATATCGAAAATCCGTTTAATCTTATCAATCGCCGTATCGATATGCACCTGGCCCATACCGGCAATCTGCGTCTGTTTCACTTCCTTGTTCCGAATGATATGAATGGTGGGATCTTCTTCCGCGATGCGGTTGAGGGCCTGTCCCAGTTTGTCTTCTTCATTCTTATCTTTGGCGTGTACGGCGTAGGTGATCACCGGATTCACCACCGGGAACGGTGGATACACAACCTTCGCTCCCTCATCACAGATGGTGTCGCCTACCTTGGTTACTTTCAGTTTGGCAAACGCAACGATATCCCCGGGCCCCGCTTTGGGCACGTTATCCTGCTTCTTGCCAACCGGAACCAGAATCTGACCAAAACGCTCCTTTTCCCCTTTGGTAGCGTTGAAAAAACCGGAATCCGCATCGATGGTACCAGACCAGATGCGACAAATCGCCAGACTTCCCGTAAATTTATCCTGCACCGTCTTGAAGACGATTGCCGAGAATGGCGCATCTTCAGCTGGAGCGCGCTCATCTCCGGACTCGGTGGTCTGAGGTTCTCTATCCGCTGGGGACGGAAAGCTCTCGCAAATCAAATCGAGCATGGTGTCAATCCCCACGTTTTTCGTGGAGGAAACCGCCACCGCCGGCATCAGCAGACCAGACAGAATCGCCTTGGGAAGCGCCGTTTTAATTTCGTCCTCTGACAATTCCATGGTCTCCAGATATTTCTCCATCAAGTCATCATCAGACTCTGCAATCACTTCAATCAGCGACTCTCTCGAAGACTCCACGTCATCGGCCATATCGGCGGGAATGTCGATTTCAGTAACGCCACTGGACCCGTCCGCTGCAAACGAATAGGCTTTCTGTTTCAGCACATCCACTACGCCTTTGAAGTTGTCTTCGGCGCCAATGGGAATAATGAGCGGCGCGATTTTCCTGGACAGACTATCCTGCGCATCCTGAATCGTTCGTTCGAAATTGGCGCGCTCCCTGTCCATTTTATTGATAATCACCAGTACGGGGAGGTTGTTGTCCTGGGCAACGTCGAACAATTTTTCGGTCATCACCTGAACGCCATCCACCGCGGAGATAACCACTGCTGCAACATCATTGGCCAGTACTGCATTTCGGGCATCAACATAAAAGTTTGCATCACCGGAGGTATCGGACAGCTGAATTTTGTGCTTCTTCCAGTCCGCAACCGCGAATGCCGTCGAAATGGACCCCTGGCGCTTGACTTCCTCCGGCTCAAAATCGAACGTGGAATTCCCGTCCAGAACCGATCCCATACGGGTAGTGGCGCCGGCGTCAAACAGAATGGCTTCCCCAAGGGAGGTTTTTCCACTTCCATTGTGACCAATCAAACAGATGTTTCGAATATTTTTCGTTTCATACTTTTTCATGTCTGTGCTCCGATGCGCTAAAGCAGTTTAAATGTTCCTCTTGTAAAAGAAGGAAGCACCGTAGACCATATATTCAATAAAATCAATCACCTGCTTTTGCTTTCTTGACAAAATTTCATTCTTTAACGACATACAGATATACCGTTCCCTGTGGCCCGGGGAGATGCTTCACAGAAAATGCCCGAATTCACTAAAGAAAGATTTAATCCTCCCCTTCTGTCCGGCTCCCAGGAAAGTTATCTGGTGGCCATATGGCAGTTGCATCACGATCGCAGCCATGTCCGCGTGAAAGATATTGCTGAATATCGCCAGGTAAAGCCCGGCTCGGTGTCTCCTGCCATGGCCAAACTGGCCGAACTCGGTCTCATCAACTATTCACGGCGTGAATCCATTTCCCTGACCCAGATCGGTCGGACAATGGCGGAAAAGCTGGTCCGTCGACGGCAATTGCTGATGGACTTCTTCGAAAATTTTCTGAATATTCCGGCGGAAATGGCCCGGGAAGAATCTGCCCGGGTTGCCCATAGCCTGACCGAACAGTCCACCCGTCGGCTGGAAGGACTGATGCACCAGCTCCGCCATGCCGGTGTTGACCCCTCCTTGACGGGCCGCCATTCCCTGATTTCACTTTCATCGAAACCGCCGGAAATCACCATTGCGGAGATGTTACCCGGTCAGAAAGGGGTGGTTCGACACATTCGCGCACGGGGAGAACTCCATCACCAGCTCATTGACATGGGACTGCTTCCCGACTCCAGTATCCAACTCCTCTCCGGCACCATGGAGGCCGCGTCCTCTTTTGTGGTTGCTTTACAGGGATTTGAAATCACCCTTACCCCGGAGCAGGCCGACGCCGTGGTCGTATCCCTATAGTCTCATTACAATCCGCCAGGCTTCGAAAGCGCAACTCCTCTGACCAGTCCCACGTGCACAATGTGCATGCGGGACTGCAATATTTGCATCTTTTGTCTTTGGTGAAAACCAAACCCTTAAACAAACACAATAAAAACATATAGTTGCATATTTGGCACAGGCTTTGAGTTGATTCCCGGTCATGAGATAACAACGGGCAATACGCCCTTCAGATTGAACAGAAACACAAGTAGGGAGAATTCAAATGACACAACCAAAAAACACACGAAAAGCAAAAAAACTGGGTCTCGCCATTCTGGCCACACTGGTCGCCACTTCCATGGCATTTGCTGTAAACGCCGGCAATCGAAGGGGCGGACGGGGCGATGGTAGCGGACCGCGGGGCGACTATGCAATGACCCGACTGAATCTGACCGATGCCCAGCAGAAAAAAATTGACGCGCTGCGGGATACCCACTGGACCGAAATAGACCGGATTCACGATGAAATGGATAAAATTCGCGACGACATTCGCGCCCAATGGGAAAAGGAAAAAATCGATAAATCAAAAATCAAATCGCTGCACAATAAAGTACAATCACTTCATCAGCAGGTTGCGGATGCCCGGCTCAAGTTTCGCCTGGCGGTGTATGACATTCTTACTCCGGAGCAGCGCAAACAGGCCGCCGCCGATCGCAAGGCATTTCATCAGCACCGCGACAACCGGCAGGAAGCATGGGGAGACTGTCCCGGGAACGGCCGGGGGCCCGGTGATGGACGGGGCAGAGGACGCGGCAACGGTCACGGCCGCGGCAACGGTATGGGGCCCATGTGGTAGAATCTGACAAATGTTCATTGAAACCGCCGCTTCCCCCGCGCTATACTCCCCCAAAATAAACAGACCATGAAATCATATTCCCACAACAATACGACTTCCCTCTCTGCCAGCCCCTTGACCGGTAGCAGGGGCAGAGTCTGGCGAATCGGGCTGTTGTTCATTGCGATTCTGATGGGGTTGCTGCTGGTGTTTCTGGGAGTCTTCGAATACCGGGATGCCCGACGGAACGGCTTTCGCATCACCGAAGCCCAGGTGCTGTACATGATGATCGGATTCCAGAGGCAACTGCACCACCAGCGGATGCCCCCCGCCGAAATCATTGAAAACCTGTATACGGGACTGGCTGCCGAAGGCGTGCACCAGGTGGCCTTTTTCGACGGGTCCCGATTATTGCACCAGTTCGGCAAGGGAACAAAACCGTTGTCCCCTTCTGACTTTCCGGAAATGTCACTTTCGAAGCCCGTGCAGATTCACTTTATTCAGGATGACCTGGTCCATGCCCGGGTGGTGATGCCCCAGCGCCCCTCCATGGGAAGAGGCAGACGAATGCGCATGATGCGAAATTTCCCGCCCAATGCCTCTCCGGATGAGCCGGACGGCGCCCAACGAATGGTATTGCTGGAACTGACGCCCAGAGACGCGATTCGTCTTCGGGACCGCGCTTTCCAGATTATGGTGCTGGACGGTATTGCCGCATTGATTCTGATGGGGGCGGCCATTGTATTCTGGAAGCTTTCGAGACGACAGGATGTGCTGCAGCACCAGCTGGAAAAAGACCAGCAGTTAAAACTTCTGGGACAGATGTCGGCGGTGTTGGGACACGAGCTGAAAAACACCATTGCATCTGTAAAGGGACACGCCCAGCTACTGGAGGAAAAACTGGCGGGCACGTCCAATGACGCCAATGCCGCACTCATCGCCAAAGACACCCTCTATTTGCAGAAACTCACCGAACAGATGCTGGATTTTGCGAGAACCGGTACCATGCAGTACGAAAAGGTGTACTTGGACGATTTGGCGGAGGCAGCCATTACCTTCTGCGATGCCCCGGATGTGAAAACACACATAGCGGGTAACGACCCCACCTTTTATCTCGACCGCCATAAAATCCAGCAGGTACTGATTAATCTAATCAACAATGCCCACCAATCCGGCGCCACCGAAATTCTTTTGAAAATAACCAACAGCAGAACGGGGTTGGAATTACGCATCGAAGACAACGGCAAAGGTATCCCTGCAGAAGCGCTTTCCCGCATATTCGAACCATTTTTCACCACCCGCGCCAAAGGAACGGGCCTTGGCCTGGCCCTGGCCAGTCGCATCGTGGAAGCGCACGGGGGAACCATCGTTGCGAACAGCAGCGAAAACGGAACCACATTTACCATTCAGCTGCCTCCACGAGAGCGAAAGGATATGCCATGAACGCCAAAGTGCTGACTGTGGATGACCGGGAGGGAATTCGACTGTTCATCAAAGATTCTCTGGAGAGTGCCGGTTACGAGGTGGATGTGGCGTCCGACGGCAGATATGCCCTGGAATTACTTGAAAAAAATATATATCAACTGCTCATTACCGACCTGAAGATGCCCCGCATGGATGGAATGGCATTGCTTGCGGAATGCCGTAAAAAGTATCCGGATATACCGGTAATTGTGCTCACCGCTCACGGAACCATTCACAATGCCGTGGACGCCATGAAGCTGGGGGCAGTGGATTATCTGACAAAACCACTGGAATCGCCGGCCGCACTGCGTACCGTGGTGGCCACTCACCTGCGTGGCGCCGGAACCGGCGTGGTTTCTCCCGGTGCGTCGGGTGAACTGGTGTTTACGGACAGTGCCATGTCATCCGTGGTGGCCATGATGGATAAAGTCGCCCCCACCGATGCCACCGTGCTATTGACTGGACAGAGCGGTACAGGTAAAGAAGTGGCCGCGGTACGCATCCACGAAAAGAGCCCGCGAAAGAATCAACCGTTCATTGCCGTCAATTGTGCTGCCATTTCAAGCACACTGATGGAAAGTGAAATGTTCGGTCACGAAAAAGGCGCCTTCACCGGCGCTACCGAGCAGAAACGCGGCCGATTTGAATTGGCGGACAATGGCACCCTTTTCCTGGATGAAGTGGGGGAATTGCCCCTTTCATTGCAGGCGAAGCTGCTGCGGGTACTTCAGGAGCAACAGTTTGAACGGGTGGGGGGCAGTCTGGCCATTCAGGTGAATGTCCGCGTGGTGGCTGCCACCAACCGGGATTTGCAGACTGAAATATCCTCAGGTCGATTCCGGGAGGATTTGTATCACCGGTTATCGGTGTTTCCCATTCATCTGCCGCCTCTGGTACAACGAAAAAACGATATTCTGCCGCTGGCCGCGCACTTTCTTTCCCGCATTTCGCAAAAGCAGGGGCGGTCCCTTGAATTCAGTGAAGCCGCCCGGAATGCCCTGCTCTCCTATTCGTGGCCCGGCAATATTCGCGAACTTTCAAACACCATCGAACGGGCGGCTATCCTGTGCACACCGCCGCGTATTGATACAGGCGACCTTGTATTTTCATCGCAGGCGATCAATCCCGACGCCGTTTCCTCTGCTTCGAAACTTCAGGGAACTTCTCTGAAGGAACTCGAAAAAGAAGCCATCCTGAACGCCTTGCAGCAGACCGATGGCCATCGGAAAAACGCCGCCGAGAAACTGGGCATCAGCCTGCGATCCCTCTACAACAAACTGAAAGAATACGGCATCGACTGACTCGTCGCCCCATCCCGTTCCAACACATCTCTACACGAACCATCCGAAACTGGTGTCGCGGCGTCTCCTCGCTCTGCCCGTGAATTTCAACCAATGCTGTTGATTTCTCCCCAAAAGCGTGATGAAATTAAAATTCTGGAAAAAAAACAAGGAGGAAACAATGAAACATTTTTACCTGACCTGGATCGTGTTTGCGATACTGGCTGTCGGGTGTAACGGCCCCACGCTGGAACATGACAGTTCAGATGCAGACAGTACCTCGGACGCCGACTCCGATTCTGACTCTGATACTGACTCCGATACCGACACGGACACCGACTCCGATACTGACACTGATTCTGATACCAACTCCGATACCGACACGGACACCGATTCTGATTCTGATTCTGATTCTGACACCGACACGGACACCGACACGGATACGGATACGGATACGGATACGGACACTGACGCTGATGGTGATGAATGTGAGATGGGCGATTGGTCTACTGTGGATCCCGCTTCACCGGGCCCTTTTGAAGTGACTACAGAACTGAATGTCGGTCCTGCTGCAGGGGTAGCCGAAGACGGCGAAGAACAGCCCCATTTCACTCTGTTTCGCCCCACGGACATGTCGGAAAGTGGCCTGTGCCATCCCGTCATCACCTGGGGCAATGGCACCGGCTCCACGCCAACCATGTACGGTGTTTTCCTGAAACATCTGGCTTCTCACGGGTTTGTGGTTGTCGGCTCGGACAGCGAGAATGTGGCCCAGGGCGATCCCCCGCCCATGAACGTGGGAATTGACTGGATACTTGAGGAAAACGAAAATCCGGAAAGCGCTCTGTATCATCGAATCGATACGGTCAACATTGGCGCCACCGGACATTCTCAGGGCGCCATGGCCACCAGTCGCGCATCCACAGACAGCCGCATTATCACCCACATTCCCATCGAAGGCGCCATGGGTCAGCGGGAAATGCACGGTCCGGCCATGTTCTTCTGCGGTGGGCTCGACGACGTTGTGGGGTGCGACGGCGCAGCGCGCGCGCTCGAAATGGTTACCGATTTTCCCGCCATGTATGCAGAGCATCTGGAGTCCGATCACGGCAGTTGGGCAACATTCTGGGGCAGTTCCATCAGCCCGGTGGAAACCGCGTTTGTGGCATGGATGCGAGTGCATCTGATGAACGACACCGCCCTGCGCTCCTGGTTCTACGGCGCAGATTGCACCCTCTGCGAAGACAGCGGCTGGAATATCGACCGGAAAAACATGGAGGAATAAATAGCGTCCCGTCTCCCGCCACCTATATGGCACCACAACGTATCGCACCTGTCCGCGCGGGAATTGCCCCGATTGCCATTGCAACTTTTTCGGAATCCAGTATTGCATTGGGGCACACGACACTCAGGGAGATGCGGATGAATCCCCATTTTGTCACCCATACGCGAATGTCTCCTGAACTCGTGACATTCATTCATAACCTCAGATAAAGGAGTGATTCCCATGCCTGCAGTGGTTGGTATTCAAGGTCTGCTCAATAATATTGTCATGATTTCCGCAATTATTATCGCGGTGGGGTTTGTGCTCAAATTGCTCAGGCAGCCGTCGGTGGTGAGCTACATCGTGGTGGGGGTATTGCTCGGACCATCTCTGCTGGGAGTGGTAAAAAACATTTCAGAGGTTTCTTCCATCGGTTCTCTGGGGCTGGTGCTGTTGCTCTTTTTCATTGGCATGGAAATGAGTCTGCCCAATCTGATTGCCAACTGGCGCATATCCGTTATCGGCATACTGCTTCAGGTCATCATCAGTCTGCTGGTCATGTGGGCCCTGGGCACCTACACTCAATGGTCACTGCCCCGCATTGTCATGATGGGCTTTGTACTGGCCCTCAGCAGCACGGCCGTTATTCTGAAACTGCTCGAAGAGTGGGGAGAAATGCATACTCGTGTGGGGCAGAATGTGATTGGTATTCTGCTCACCCAGGATGTCCTTGTGGTGGTGATGCTCATTGTCATGGGATATCTCGACGGTTCTCCCATTGAAGGTCACATCGTTGTCAAGCAGGTGATAGGCGCCATCCTCATCGGAATTATTCTGGCGTTCATTCTGAAAAAGAAGCGAATCACCATCCCCTTTTCCACCCGAATCGCCAGAGACAGGGAGCTGCAGGTGTTCGTTGCGTTGCTGCTGGGTTTCGGATTCGCACTGCTGGCGGAACTGGCACATCTATCTGCTGCGCTGGGCGCATTCATCGGCGGCATTATTGTGTCGGCGACCCGATCCACCAAATGGGTACAGGGCAGTCTGCACGCGTTTCAGATTATCTTTGTTTCCGTGTTTTTCGTGTACGTGGGCATGATTATCGATTTAGCGTTTCTCTGGAACAACATTGGTCTCATCATGGGGCTGGTGGGGTCTGTGTTTCTGCTGAACACCGCAATCAATGGATTCGTATTTCTCGCATTCCGGATTCCATGGCGCGACAGTTTCTATGGAGGGGCGCTACTGTCGCAGATTGGTGAGTTCAGTTTTGTTATCGGCGCCCTGGGGTTCTCTCAGGGAATCATCGGGGAATTCACATTTCAGCTCATCATCAGCACCATTGCCCTGTCACTCTTCTTAAGTCCCATCTGGATATTCACCATAAAAAAAATGCTCCATTGTCGCCCCGATACTCTGCAAACACGTGTTGAGCGATAAGCTCGCCATTCATTCCTCGTGCCCCGGACTTCAGGCTACGTTGCACAGGTTGTCGCCAAATTTCAGATCCTCTGAAACCGGAGAGATATCTGAATGAACCCCGAACCTGGAAGATACGACCGAAGCCCTCCGAAATTAAAACAGGTTTACAAATGTCCAGACCTCATCAGGCATCCATGAAGAAAACTGTCCGGAATCTGTGGGAGAAGGTGTGTGGCCGCCATCGTAAGAACACCATCGAACCGGAAACTCCGTCGGGCAATCCGAGTAGTCCGTGCAAACATGCCCCCCACCCGGTGCCGTGGGCAATGCGGTGATCGTACATCCATTCCACTCGGCAAACGGATCCGTCTGCGTTTCCTGTGAATTGGGCATGATGTCTGAAAGGCCGAGGGAGCCAAGGTATGGCACGGGTTCGCACGTCGAGGGCATGTCCACACCGCCGGCGGAGTGACCAATAACAGCGCGAAATCGCCCGGGACGCGCGCAGGCGAGCACCCTCGCCATGGCCGCGCCCTGGCTGAATCCTTCCAGCATGATTCGAGACGTGTCAATGCAGAGATCCGCCTCCATCGCATCCAGGATCGCGTCGACAAAGGCTGTATCTGCTTCGGCGTTCCAGAAACCACCATTCGCGGAGGGAGCAGCAAAAATCGTACTGTCGTTTGCGAGGTCGAACAGTCCGAAGTATGACGGACCGATCTCCGCATCGCTTCCTCCAGCACCGTGCAGACCGATGATGAGTCTGTGGGGGCGCGTGTTGTCGTAGTTATCGGGTAAGCGAATAATAAATTCCCGGTTCGCGCCCGACACCGAAAGCGTATTCTGACTTGGCCCCGAGGGACTGTTCTTCAGTGTGGGCGTCTTTCCGCATCCCGCGCTCGGTTGAATATCCGTCGTGTCCGTATCCGTATCCGTATCCGTGTCCGTATCCGTATCCGTATCCGTATCCGTATCCGTGTCTGTATCCATGTCCGTGTCCGCATCCGCATCCGTATCCGTGTCCGTATCCGTATCCGTATCCGTATCCGTATCCGTGTCCGTGTCCGTGTCCGTATCCGTATCCGTATCCGTGTCCGTGTCCGCATCCGTGTCCGTGTCCGTATCCGTGTCCGTATCCGTGTCCGTGTCCGTGTCCGTATCCGTGTCCGTGCTATTTCCCTCTTTGCCATTTCCTGATTCGGAACACATGGACAATGCCACCCCCATCAATATCACAACAACAAATTGAATCGTTCTTCTGGAAATGCTCATCATTTACTCCTTGTGAAAATAGACATCTGCGTCGTGTCATCGAATTGTGTGAAAAATGACCACCGAACTGGTGGAATTGTATCAAATTAGTTTTTCCGAGCGCACTTTTTTACAGAAAAGTGCCCTTAAAATCTGGATATACACCATAAAAAATACACCGTTGGCGGCCCGGCATCCTACAAACGCGCATTGAAGAACAATCAAATTCATTCTTCTTCGTCGTCAAACAGCACTTCATCCCCTTCGAATCTGCTGGAGGCCCGCACCAAAAGAACGGTCCGCAGCGGGTCAATCAGACGATTCACATGGGCCACCCAGTCTCCGCCTTCAGATTCATCCGGCGCCCGAAGGCCCAGAATCGTTAAATCACTGTCTCTGGCGGCATCAGAGATGGCTCTCGACACCGCCTCGGCATCTTTGCCGCAACTCACTATATTGGACTGCGCTTTTACCCTGGCGTCGCGAAGGATACGGTTGAGGCTCAGCTCTGCGATTTTCCGCTGTGCGTCATCGAAAATAAACACGTGAATGCGAATGGTCGCCCGATGCCACTCCTCTGCGGTGGAGATGAGCCAGGCGCTCAACAACATCAGGTCACCGTTGCGGTCCAGACCGCCCCAACAGATATCAATGGTCTCCCGTTTGCCAAACCGGTGCCGGTCATCGTATTTCATGAGAAGCAGATTGTGATCCAGGGCAATCAGGTTTCGAATCAGATGGGCAAATTTCGCCGGATCATCGCACTCCTTTCCCCATCCCATAATCACCGTATTGGGTTTCATCCCCGAAAGGCCATGGGCCTGCGCGGTACTCACAATCCCTTCATAGATATCTTCGGTCACCGCCACCTGAGCGAACATTTCGGGATAGATAGTTCGTACGCCATCCCGGGTGGACGGTGTAATTCGCGCTGCCCTGCGTGCTTCCAGAATGATATCTCCCTGAATCAGATAAAAATAGGTGGCAATCCCCCGATTGCGCACCATCCACTGTGACAGATGCACCAGATGCTGCCGTTCCGACGGTTCACCCCCGAACACGATAGCATTGGGACGCCAGTTTTTTGAATCGTCTTCGCGCAATTGAAGCTGAACAAGCCCTTTCTGTACAACAGCCGCCCAGAAACCACCCCAGGTATCGGTGGGAGTGGACTTAAAATTCCGATGGTGGAGAATCGCAAAAATAGCCATCATCGACAGGGTGGCGGCCACCATGGCGATTGTATCCAGCTTGAACATGATACCCAGACAAACCGCCGCCCCCAGAAAGCTTAACCAGGCCGGTGTCTTAAAGTCCGGTCTGAAACTGGCAATACCACTCCACGTCTGGATCCCGCTGGCCAGACAGATGAACCCGTAACTGGTCAGAAAGAACATGGTGATAATTCGGGCTATCAGGTCCAGTTCTCCCACCGCAATACCGGCGCCAGCCACCAGAAACGTCACGATGGTACCGATACGCGGCTCGTTGAGTGCCCCATATCCCCTGCCCAGAAAGCGGGGCACCACCCTGTCCATCGCCAGCGCCTGCAAATATCGGGGTGCGCCCATCACACTACCCAGCGCAGACGAGATGGTCGCAGCGAAGACCCCGGCCACAATCAGTTGCGGCACTCTGGCCACCTTCATCCAGATCATCGGATCATCGCGAAGCTGCTGGGGATCCACTGTAAAGGCCAGAAACACCGGTATGGCCAGATACATGAGCAACCCCACAGTGACAGCCCACAGGGTACCCCGTGGAATGGACACCCGGGGATCTTTCAGATCGCCGGACATGGCCACTCCTGCGGTAAATCCGGTCACCGCTGGAAAAAACACGGCAAAGATTGTTTCAAACGATGCGGAGCTGTCGTTAAACCACAACTGTATGTCTGACGGCTTTCGAAATTCCCCTTCCCCAAGAAACAGCGAGGCCAGCGAAAGTAAAATGATCGCCAGCACAAAGTACTGCATCTTCAACGCCAGCGAGGTGCTGAAAAACGTCACGCCTGTAATCACCACAAGGGTGATCCCGCCGATGAGTTGTCGGTTGAACAGGGTGTTTTCCAGTTGAAACGCCGCAATAAACGACTCGGCAAACCCCAGAATATACAGACTGGTGGACAGTGCCAGCGCAAAAAAGAGCGCCAATCCAATAGCCCCGCCAATGGGTAGCCCCAGACTGCGCGATATCATATAATAGTCGCCCCCTGCTTTCACCGTGCGATTGGTGGCAATGGAGCTGACGCTGAGTCCGGTGGTATACGAAATCACATGGGCCAGCAGCACCACCAGAATGGCGCCAATCAATCCGCCATGCCCCACTACCCAGCCGAAGCGGAGAAACATGATCACGCCGAGTATGGTGAGTATCGACGGTGTGAAAACCCCCTTGAATGTGCCGAACTTGTTTGCTTTTACGATGTCTGTAGAACTGGCGTTCTGGTTCATGATGCGGTCTCCCCGTCCGAATTGGCGGTTTCATGGCAACTGCGAAAGATGAGTCGGGCATCTCTGTTCTGAATCAGATAGTTAAACGCCCATTGAATGAACACCAGCAATCGGTTTTCGAAACCGATGAGATAATACAGATGAACCACCGCCCAGAAGAACCACCCAATCGCGCCTGAGAAAGTAACCTCCCCCACATTACCCACCGCAAACCGATGACCAACGGTGGCCAGATTTCCTTTGTCGGTGTATCGAAACGGTTTCACCGGTCTGTTTTTTAACTGACGAACCACTTGCCGAGCCACATGCCGCCCCTGCTGAATCGCCACGGGTGCCAGCGCGGGCAACGCTGGTTGGCCGTCCAGTTCGAAATGGGCGACATCACCAATGGCATATACCGATGGATACCCGGCAATGCGCAGATTTGCATCTACGGGGATGCATCCGTGCCGGTCCACCTCAAGCCCTGCCTGATCGGCCACTTTTTTTGCCAATGACGAAGCATGGGTTCCCGCAGCCCACAGTATTGTGGCCGCAGGTATTGTCACCTCACCATTTTCAGTATTCACGCGAACGCCATCGGCGCCCACGTCCACTACATGCTGGTTCAGACACACCTCAACTCCCAACGCCTCCAACGCACGCTGTGCCTTTTCAGAAGACTTGATGGCAAAAGCCGGCAGCAGTCGGTCTCCCCCGTGAAACAGCATCACGCGCGCGCTGGTAGTATCGATGTTCAGAAACTCCAGCGGCGCCGTTGACCTTGACAGTTCTGCAATCGCCCCTGCCAGCTCCACTCCGGTCGGGCCACCGCCAACAATGGCAAACGTCAGCAACGATGCGCGCTTCCCGGCATCAATCTCCCATTCTGCCTTTTCGAACGCGCTCAGCACCTGACTGCGAATGCGATGTGCGTCATGCAGCGTTTTCAGGGGCGGTGCAACGGCTTCCCATTCCTCATGACCAAAGTACCCCGGTGAAGCGCCAGTCGCCAGTACGAGCGAATCGAACAGTACATCACTGTCTTCGAGATGAACCACATGGCGAGAAAGATCAATGTCAATGACCTTGCCGTGTCGAAGCCAGACATTTTTTTTCCGATGCAGCAGCATTCGAAGCGGTGCAGCAATATTGGCCGCAGAGAGTCCTCCGGTGGCCACCTGGTACAACAGCGGCTGAAAGACGTGATGATTTTCCTTGTCGATGAGAATGACTTCCAGCAGATTTGAAAACCGGGAAAATGCCTTTGCCGCATGCAATCCCCCGAATCCCGCACCAATGATGACCACGCGGTGCCTGTAAGGTGTGCTCCGTTGATTCTCCGTTTGCGAAATGTTCATTCGTCAGCCATCCTCGGTTGAATGTTAATGCCGCTACCAACTTAACCGCTTCTCTCCACAAGTAAACAGACGGAGTCGTCGATCCTGCTTTCTTTACAAAGGGGACAGGCATACCCAGCGGACACGTTGGATAGCGGGAGGTATCCATCGTGTTTTCATTGAGTTCAGTCCGCGTTGCGTGGCACACAATTATGATTAGACTTCACGCTAACGTTGCAAAAAATGATGAATTGAAACCTTAGGGTTTACTCCCATGAACTGAAAGTCGGTGAATGATAATCTGATGACTCAAATGAGACGTTGCGTCCCCGCGGTATGTGCCGGACACCGGGAGGGTCTGGTCGGGAAAGGGGCTGGCGGCCATTGGGATATGTCCAAGGGCGCATGCGATGCCATGAGAGGGATCCACGCCGAACCATCCGGCCCCGGGGATGTATGCTTCCACCCATGCGTGCAACTCCCAGCTGGGTTCCTCGGCTTCCAGATAAAAATAGCCACTGACAAAGCGGGCGGCGATACCGACGTTTCGCAGCAGATGAATCTGCAGCCAGGCCAGGTCTCTGCAGGAGCCCTCCCGCATTCTGAATGTCGCTTCCGGCGCGCGGGGAGGACCTTCTTCGCGGATGACCACCTGACAATGCCGGGAAATGGCGTCGGTAAGTGTCATGATGAACGGTACGGTCTGCCGCTCTGCTGCCGCTTTCTGGTCATTGACAAAACGGATGAGCCCATCGGGCAATGGGGATGTTGCCAGAGATGGGGTGAGCAACGCGCCGCTTTCGTTTGCATATCTTACTGGCAGCTCAAAATTGTCTGATGGGTATATCAGAAACGAAAACGGATTCCGGTGCGTCAGACTGACTGTAAATTCCGCAGCTATCTCCAGCAGACGATGGGTGCCATCAAACCAGCACAATTGAGCGATGACGCCGGTACATTCTTCAATCACCGCCTGGCCAGCGGGGACTGGAGAAATCGACAGCGCATGGGATAACGTTTGCAACAGGGAAGAACTCCGGGGATAAAACCGGAGCAGATGAGGTTCGAGGAACACTTCCCGATCAAACTCATACCTGGTGTGATGGGATACCGCGTAACGCACCGCATCTTTTGTGTTCTGCGAATTCACAACTGTTTCAACGCACCCAGTCGATGCGTCCATTCGTCGGGAAGACTGTCAACCGATTCGCTCAGTTTATTGCCCCAGAACTTTGAAACGTCCCGCAAATCATCCCGGGTGTACCGTTGCTCCTCAATGCGATAACTGTTTTTCAGATAGCACAATACATCAATGGGAAATCCCACATCATTGGTGCTGATTCGGGTGGCGTCGAAGGACAGGAATCCGGCTTTCAGCGCAAACTGCATGGTCGACTGATACGTGACGGTCCGGTCGAGAATGGGTTTGCCATATCCGCTGTTGCCAATGATCACAAACGGCGAACCGTCGGAAACCTCAATCCAGTTTCCTTCCGGATACAGCAGATAAATCTTGTGCTCAGCATCATCCTGGAGCTGACCGCCAACAATGGAATGCAGGTTGAAATTGAACCCGGATTCCATCAGCGCCTCCCTGTCTTCCCTGGCAACCCGTTTCACCTGGCTGGCAAAAGCGTTCACCGCCTTGTACAGTTTATTGAAATTTTCGTCCTCACTGTCGATGGTTTCATTAAAATATGTGATGGCCTTGTCCCGCACGGAGCGTAGCCCGGAGGTCATGATAAAAAAGGAGTGATTGTCTCCATTGATGGTAAATACCTTTTTGGCTGTGGTGGTCATATTTCCGGAGGTGATTCTTGTATCAGAGATACCGATGAAACCGGATTCGAGTTTAATGGCAAGGCAATATGTCATTGAGAAAAATATCCTTCCGCAGTCTGCTGCTGGATGTTGGCAATCGAAAAGAAATCAGTGAAGATGGCATCTGAAATCTGATTGAGCTTCTGCTGAAAATTATCGAGAAAATCATGCATCGATTCCGGTGATATATCGCCGACGTCGGAATACTCCAGCTGTGCTCTCAGCATTCCCAGCTCTTTTTCCGCACCCGTCTTGGGGCCGGGCCGCCCCTTTGAAACGGTAATCAGCGACTTTTCCGCGATCATCAGACAGCGGTGCATGGCCCGGGGAAAATCGGTATCGAATATCAGAAACTGGGTGATATTGCGAATACTCAAGCGTCCATATTTTTTTCGGTACATATCGTAGGCACTTGCCGACTTCAACAGCGCCACGGCCTGCACCAGCTCCGTGGGAAACGCGTGGGCGTCGGTCTCTGCATGGAGCAGATGAAATTTCACATCCAGAATTCTCGACGTCTTGTCTGCACGCTCAATCAATCGGCCAAGGTTGCCAAAGTGCCAGCTGTCATTTCGCGCCAGAATCACGTCGAACATACCGTAGAGCAACTGACAGCCCTTTTTCACTTCATTGAAAAACGGCCTTGGATCCTTCCTTTGCCACAGTTTCTTCTGCCGCCCTTCCTGGACTGCGTAGTACATGGCGTTAATCTGCTCCCAGATTTCCCGGGTGATGTCCGGCCGAATGGACCGCGCGTTTTCACGGGCATTGGTGATACAGTTAAAGATGGAGCTCGGATTTTCCTCCTGGAATCCCAGAAATTCGATGGCGGCGCTTCGGCTTTCTTTTCCGTGCAACTGCTCAAACAGCGCCCAGTCCCCCGTGGTCACAATGAGGGGCTTCCAGGATTCGGTTTGGTCATGGGGCATATCCAGTGACAGGTTGTAATTCACATCAATGAATCGCGCATAATTTTCTGCGCGTTCCAGGTATCGGTTCATCCAGTAAACCGTATTGGCAACACGACTAAGCATGATCATCCTCCCCCAAAAGTACCCAGGTGTCCTTGCTGCCCCCTCCCTGGGATGAATTCACCACCAGCGATCCCTTTTTGAGCGCCACCCGGGTGAGTGCGCCGGGAACAATCTGCACCTTATTGCCATAGAGAATATACGGACGCAAATCCACGTGTCGTCCTTCCACGCCGTCATCGGTTACAGTGGGCACCCGGGAAAGCTGAATCACCGGCTGCGCAATATACTTCCGTGGATTCTCCCTGATTCGCAACGCAAACTCCGCCTGTTCCGCCTTTGTGGAAGCGGGTCCAATCAGCATGCCGTATCCCCCGGACGCATCTGTTTGCTTTACCACCAGGTCCTTGAGATTCTCCAACACATACTGGCGGTCGTCCGCCTCCGCACAGATATACGTGTGCACATTGGGCAGCAGAATCTCTTCGTCGAGATAGTAGCGGATAATTCTCGGTACATAGGCATAGACGGCCTTGTCATCTGCAACTCCGGTGCCCGGCGCGTTCACCAGCACCACGTTACCCTTCCGGTACGCGTTAAAAATGCCCGGAACCCCCAGCAGCGAGTCCGCACGAAACACCGTGGGGTCAATGAACTCGTCATCAATGCGACGGTAAATCACATCCACACGCCGCAGTCCATGGGTGGTCACCATGTACACACAATCATCCCGGACCACGAGATCCTGTCCTTCCACCAGCTCCGCTCCCATCTGCTGGGCCAGATACGAATGCTCATAGTAGGCGGAGTTATAACTGCCGGGGGTAAGCACGGCGACTACCGCGGGATTTCGTGGAGAAAGCGATTCCAGCATGTCCCGAAGCAGATGGGTGTAGTTGGTCACTGGTCTCACATTCAATTTCTCAAAAACTTCGGGAAAGGTCCGTTTGAGGATCTCCCGATTCTCAATCATATAGGACACACCAGAGGGGCAGCGCAGATTGTCTTCGAGCACATGAAATCCACCATCCGCTCCCCGGATAATATCTGTGCCGGTAATGTGACACCAGATGTCCCGGGGCGGCTTGAGCGCATGACACTGCCTGAGATAGTTGGCACTGGAAAGAATCAGTTCGTCGGGGATCACCTTGTCGCGAAGGATTTTCTGCTCTCCATAAATGTCCTGAATAAACAGATTCAACGCTGTGATTCGCTGGGTCAGGCCCTTTTCAATCTGTTGCCATGACTCGGCGGGAATAATTCGGGGAATGATGTCGAGGTGAAGAATACGCTCCACTCCCTGGTCATCACTGTACACATTGAATGTCATTCCCTGAGACAACTGCGCGCGGTCGGTGGCGTGCTGCAGTGAACTCAGCTTTTTCCAGCCAATCTGACCCATCCGTTCATTAAAAAGACGATAATGAGCACGAACGTCCTGTTTATCATCGATCATTTCGTCAAATACATGGTTTACATCGTACTGTCCCCAATTCAATTTCGGCATGAATTACAGCTTCCTTCCGGGATGTCTAATTAATTATTCTGAAAAATAGTAATCCCAGCCTACCCGATATGCAATGGGGCATTATGAAATCGGTACAATCACTGTGTGTCCAGCACTTCTCCCTGCCACATACCCCTGGATATGCTTTTACCCGGGCGCTTTTGACAAAACCGTCCGTTTGCAGTTTACTCCGATACAAGGTTTGACAATTCGGAACTTTCACCCGAACCACACGGCGGAAAAAATGAAAAAGATACAGATATACCTCGTTCCCGGTTTTTTCGGTTTCTCATCGCTGGGGACGTACAGCTATTTTTTAAGAGTTGGAGAAACGCTGAAACAGTACCTGGCAAAGGCGCATCAGCTGGATGTGGAAATCATCCGATGCGCCACCCAGGCCACGTCTTCCATCCATCGTCGCGCCCAGAAACTGGCCCATGAGGTGGACCGGAACGGCGGAACGGACGCAGATACCCTGCACTTTATCGGTCATTCCACAGGCGGTCTCGACGTCCGATTGCTGTTGTCTCCCGGTGTCAAACTGTTCGACGACGGGCTTGAAAACCGGATTGGAGAAAAAACCAGAACCGCCATCTGCGTTTCCACCCCCCATTACGGCACACCCCTTGCCGGTTTCTTCACCACCCTGCCGGGGCGACAGCTGCTGCAGTTTCTCACCAGTCTGTCCAACAACTCTGCTGGCAGGAGATCTATCTTCTGGCTTTCCAAAATCCTCGCATTGGCCGCGCGCATGGATGACTGGTTCGGCCGCAATCAGACCTTTCTCGACCATCTGGTAAACCGTTTGCTGAGCCATATCACCCTCGATGCAGACGATCCCATCTGGGAATTCCTCAAAACCATGAAAATCGATCAGGGGGCCATCATCCAACTGACACCGGAAGCCCTGCACCTGTTCAACGCCGCGGTGACCGATCGGCCCGGTATTGCATATAGCTGCGTGATGAATGCCGTCCCGTCTCCGAACCTCAACACACTGCGGACAGAATCGGTCTCCCCAACCGCAGCGCTGTCCCTGCTCCTGTTTACCTTTCTGCACACCATTGCCCGACGGGAACATCCCAGTTATCCCTATCCGTCCCTGCCGCGCGATATCTTTCAGACGCTGCGAACCACACTGGATATGCCCATATCGCCGTCCTGCAACGACGGTATTTCGCCCCTGGTCAGTCAACTGTACGGAAAACTGATTTACACCACCCGCGCAGACCATCTCGACATCGTAGGCCAGTTCGATGGTGCAGGCGGTGAACTCTTTACCGATTGGCTGGTTTCAGGTGCCCAGTTTGGAGAACGTGAGTTTCAGGCCGTTTGGGCCGGCATCGGCGATGAAATCGCCACAGCAACATCCGGCTGAGTTGAGATATGTTTATAACTGAGGTACAACGCGGGAAATCTGCCCCGGGCCGAGCTTCACCATCTGGAACGTACGGCGGCCTTCTGATGAAAATGCCAATTCATGGAGGCCCGCATCCACTTTCAGCAGCACGGGCAGATATCCGCGCATCTTGCCGTCCACCGACACCTTCACGCGATGGGAGAGTCCCACCGGCGCATTTATGATCAGGGATGCCGCGATACTCTCCCCCCCCCTGCGCGCAGCAGCGGTACCATTGCGACTGCCATCCGATGTTCCAGAACCAACCTCTGCCAAAACCGTTTTTCCTCCTGGACGGGAACGCCCGGCAGACAATTTTCCCTGTTTTCCACCCGGTTTTCCCCTTGTCGCCGGTTGAAGTCCGCGCGGTGTTCGCGCCGCCCCCGCCACGGACGACAACCCAGCTTTGCCAACCGGGACAACGCCGGCGACGTTGGTACGAGTGGCAACGGCAATTTTTCCTTTTTCAGCCAGTTCGGGTTGCGTGTCAGACGCAAAATCATAATCAATGGCAGATTTCTTCGGCCGCTGATTCAAATTTCCGGCCATTGCACGGTCTTCCCGCTCCACAAGCGAAAAAGTCATCATTTCACTGTGACCAATCTGCACATCCTTACTGAATACTTCATATCCCGGTGCGCTGATTCGAATGGAATGATAACTCTCTGACGGTTTGAGATACACATAGGGCGGATCGCCGGAGATTTCCTCGCCATCCACGGTAATCACTGCACCGCTAATCCGTGGGGGCACGGTGGTTACTGATAGTCGCGCAGATGGTTTTGTCTGCAAATCTTCGACCTCCGCCGCTGCGCCGTTCACCATTTCCCGGGGCATAACCGTGAGCTCCCAATATATGAGCAGGGCCATTCCGACAAAAAGAATCACCGCCATGCCCATCAGTACTCTCAGAATCGCCCGTCTACGGGCCAGAAACTCATCCAATTCCGGCATATCAAGAATGACCGTTGGCAAATCCATCTCAAAATTATAAAAAGACACGCGTTGCAAATCCTTTCTATTGATGACGTTTCGGTGTCGCCGGTCTGCCAAATGGGGCCACGCGAATTACTTCCAGAACGTAAAAATACGCGGCAATGGCATTCGTTCTTTCCAGACGGCAACAATACTGTATCCGTCATGCCCCCGGGACGCAACACAGACAAATCACCAGTTCCCTAAAAGCAATTGCTTATCACATTTTTTTTCAAAAAAAATCCTTTCGAGTACGAATTCTTCATTTGTTGCCACTGGACTTTCCCCCTGTTGTTGGCCATCATTGCTTACAGGAGATTTATTTTTGTGAGCGATTCAATAAAAAATTTCTATGACAGCATTCAAACCATTGATGATATCCAGAGACTGATTGGTGACGAAGAGCGGGAATCAGTGACCCTCGACTATAAACAGGCCGATCGTCGCTGGAACCACACCGCCAAGGAAAAAATTGCCAAACACGTTTCTGCATTTGCCAATTCCGAAGGAGGAATTCTCGTTTTCGGCGTCCAATGCGATGAATTCGATAAGGACAAACCCATTGCCATCTCAGGACTGCATCCCCGCAACGGTGTGGAAGATTTGGATCGCATCATTACGGCCGCTATCCGCCCTGAAATTCAGGGATTGGCCAGAAAAAAAATCTCAGATACCGAAACCGCCGTGTTGCTGGTGTATGTTCCGGCCAGTGATGAGGGCCCCCATCAATCCATGAAACACAAGCAGTATTTTCATCGCTCCGGTGCCCAATCCATTGCCATGGAACATTATCTGGTGCAGCGATATTTCGGACGTCATTTTTATCCGCGGCTGCACATCGAAGTAAAGGAACCCGCCAGCATCCGCGCCATGTATCCCAAAAAGACGTGGACCCATTATTTCTCATTTCAGTTTTTCATCGGCAATAGCGGAAAAGGGAACGCGAGCAGCTGCAGTGGCCAGATTATCCTTCCCACCTCCAGATTCGTGGTCACCAATCACGCCGCCACCTACTTCACCGCTCAGGTGGAACAATCCCGCAGCTGGCAGACCGATGAATCCGGACCGCACTATTTTGTCATTTCACGGGATATTCACCCGGGTTCAAGCTACTGTTTTTTCGAACTGGCCATCGCGTTTCACCGGCAACATCTCGAAACTTTTGCCAGAAAGCCATTTCTCAACTGGGAAATTTTTGCAGAAGGAATGGTGCCCCAGAAAGGCCAATTCACCCTGAGTGAACAATTCCTCGCTCTGCTGAAAACACTCTGAATCACCTGAAATCTGGCTGCAATTTTACCACATAATCAGATTTTGTAGTATACTCAACAGCAGAATAAGGAGGTTCGACGCATGAGATTGCCATACTACATACTATTTTTCCTGTTTCCCGTCGCCATCAGTTGTGTCTCCACGCATCTCGATGAGTCTGATAATCGTTATATCCCGGTCACCGATTCGGATGCCGATACCGATACCAATACTGATACGGTCAGCGATTTAAATTTTGGGACAGACACCGGTTCAGCACCGAATATGCACATCAGTACGGACAGCGGCACGGATTCGGCAACAAATTCAAATTCCGGCGTAGCCGACACGAATAGCGATACAGAAACCGGAACCGCCACCGTCGTGGATACTGCAACAGAAACCGGCACCGACACCGACGTCGGCACCGAAGGAGATACTGAATCCAATATGGATACCAGTGTGGATACTGAAACCGATACTCGTACCGGGGCAGATACCGAATCCGGTGTGGATACCAGTGTGGATACCAGTGTGGATACCAGCGTGGATACCAGCGTGGATACCAGTGTGGATACCGGCACCGGGGCAGATTGCACCATACTGTCCGAGACGGTTGACATAAAAGTGGCCGGAAATGGATGCGTCATCGTGGAACAACTGCTGTCATGGGCAACCGTGCTCCGACTGGATTCCCTCGACAACTGGACGCCTCCGATATCGTTTGACTGGGAAAACGGATGTGATGGTAACATTGTAGCCGGGGGTTCGGAAACGTTCTCAAAGATATGGCAGACGTTCTGTTTTAGGGATGTTGATCCCAACTGCCCCACTACATTTCAGTTCACCGGTGAAGCTGCCCAATCGGTACAAGTCCGATTCTTCTCGTTGGAGGATAACTGCGTTCCCTCCAAGTAAGCGAATTCCGCTACGTGCCAACCAACGTCATGGAGCCGATATCACCGTTAAAAAGTCACTCTGAGATTGAATCTGAGGGAGAATATATTTCCCTTCAGACAAACTCGTGATATGAATCTTGCCCGGCAGGATGAGACTTGTCATGATACTCACTGAGAGTATACTCTACAAGGGGGCCGGATAAGGGCATCGGAACGATGATTGTCTGCGCAATATTATTCACCAATAACAGCTCTGAAAGAATCGAATCCATTGTACTTGGCGCCCGAAATGTGCTGGAGCCGGACATATATGTGCTCGACAAAGGTTCCACTGACGACACAATAGCCATCGCCGCCGGCACCGGTGCCCGTTTCCTTCGTTACGAGGCCAACGGTCAACCTTCGGTGATTCAGGCGCTGCAGCAGGTGCACGAACTGGGATACACCCATGCTGTATTGCTGAACGCCAACAATCAGACCCATAGACCCGAGCTCATTCCCATGTTCGTCAGCGCATTCTGGCAGGATCCCCGCACCATTTTTGTTGCCGCCGGGAAACAGAAACCCCGGGCTTCCTTTTCAAATGCGTTGCTTACCGCCAGTGCCATGTGCCCGATTCGGGATGCATGGAACGGATTCAGGGGATACCCCGTGGCAGACGTCCTGAATTTGACTGCCGTAAAAAACGACATGTATTTTGACGCGGAAATCCTGGTTCGCGCCGCCTGGGCCGGTCTGACTACGCGGCACCTGGAAGTGGATACATTTTGTCCCGATGAATCCAGAATGGGCAACAGCCCGGAAGCCATTCTGTTCAGTCTTCGTCTGTTCGGCCGGGGCATGATGCATATGCCATCGCTGTTGCGCCGTCGGCTGGCACTGTAGTCCGTTCGTGGCCAATTCACCCATCGGAAGAATTCAGCGCGCCATCCACGCCAGAAGGCATCTGTTCACTCCTCCCCATCGTCATGGATTCCGCCTCTATAATGGTTTCACAGAGGGTAGCGGAACATACGTCATCGATATTCTCGGGCGTACTGCAGTCATTCACGATTACAGCATTGAACCATCGCAACAAACCCATAGTGCACTGATAGAGCTTCTTGAAAGAACGACTCCTTTTGTTGCCTGCACCATTTTCAAACTCCGAAAATCGGACGTATCAGGCGAACGTAACGGTATCGTGAAACAGGGCGCGCGGGTCGATACACGCGTTGAGGAAAACGGGGTATGGTTTGCGTTGGATATTTCCATGAACCGGGATGCGAGCTTCTATGTGGACACGCGAAATCTGCGCCGCTGGGCAACAGAATCCCTTTGTGGAAAAAGCGTATTGAACACGTTTGCCTATACTGGCAGCATCGGTGTTGCCGCAATGGCGGCCGGCGCATCGGTGGTTCAGACCGACCTGAATCGCACGTTCCTCAACCTGTCCAAACAATCGTGCGCCATGAATGGCTTTCCTGTGGTCAAACGCGATTTCATATGCGGTGACTTTTTTGTGATCGCGCAACAGCTGAAGCGGCAACAGCGAAAATTTGATTGTGTCATTCTGGACCCACCGTTTTTCTCCACCACCAGCCGCGGCACTGTGGACCTCGAACGCCATATGATTCGGATCATCAACAAAGCCCGCCCCCTGGTCAGAAATGGGGGACAAATCGTTGCAGTGAACAATGCGGTCTTCCTCAGTGGTCGGAAATTCATGGACTCTCTGGATGTCCTGTGCAGTGATGGCTATGTATCCATTAATTCCCGAATTGACATTCCCGAGGACTGTATCGGCTATTCGGATACCATCTCCGCACCGCAACTCATCGATCCCGCCCCCTTCAATCACTCCACCAAAATCGCGGTACTGAACATCCACCACCGGGAGTGACGTGGTCTGCCCTGGATGGGTTCTGCCAATTCGGCGATTGTCCTGCAAGATTGTCGCACTGGTGTAACGATTTGCTGAACCTGCGACAATCCACACACAGACAGTTGCAAAAAAGATGAAACCCATTAAGCTGTCTGCGAGGGCAAATGCGCAGCGCAACGATTGGGGATTGGCTGCACCGGTGATATTCACGGATCGGTGGCACCAGAGCCCCGGGGGAGATGCGGTCATCACCCGCGTCCGTCCCGTCTTTATCAGACCGAACCACGGATTGCCCAAAGAACACTATCACAGGAGAAGCACTCAACTGGGGAGGTGCATCATGAGAAACAACTCATTTCCTCCAGAGCTCCACGTGTTACTCGCCCGTGAAGCCAGACGCGCCATCGTGATTCGACGTGGGCCATCTTCGCAGACCTGTGTGTTTACGTGGGATCGGGAAACAAACCTGTTTCAGATTGCGCACTGGTTCAAAGGTAGAATATTCGAACGGCGCTCGGACATTTCTCCGGATGGCAAGTACTGGATCTATTTTGCCATGAACGGGAAATGGCAGGCCGAAACCAGCGGTTCATGGACTACCGTGGCGCGCACGCCGCAACTGAAAGCCATATCGCTCTACGCAAAGGGGAACTGCTGGAATGGCGGGGGACTCTTTCTAAGCAATCGCACCTTCTGGCTCAATGACGGTCTGGGACACGTCCCCCTGTTCGAGTCTGACAGGGTTCATCGCTCCAGTCATTATCATCCTCCGTATCACTATGGCCGGGAATGTCCCCACGTCTATTATAATCGGCTTCAGCGGGATGGATGGCGTCCCGCCCAGCGCGAGACCGTGAGCGACGCAGTGACCAGGGTTCTGTTTGATAAAAATGTCTCTGAAAACCGGATACTTCGAAAAGTGTGCGTCGAAGAAATTTCGTCCTTCCACAGCAGAGGCCGCTACTTCGATGAGCACCTCCTCATTCAAGGGGACGCCGTTATCGCGCACAACGACTGGGAATGGGCCGAGGTAGTGGCGGATACCATTTTATACTGCGCCAGTGGCTGTCTGTTTCAGCAGCGGTTTCAGAATGAAGATACACCTGATGCCCCGGAGCTCCTCCACGATTTCAATGCATACAGTTTTAAGAAAAGAATTTCACCCGCTCGCGGGACGCAGCCCGGGACCGACGATACCATCTCCATCTGACCCGTTCAACAGGTAGGTCCGCCCCGGTTCAATCGTCTTCATCTCCGCTACGCCACATATGCAGTCTCAATTCTGCAGCGCGAACCCGGGCATTCCGATAGTACTGACTCTCCGGATGACGCCGAAGCAGTGCTTTCAGCACGGAAAGCGCCTCATCCTTCTGGTGGGCATCTTCGTGACTTTTGGCCAGGAACCACAGGGCATCATCCGAGAGTTCGCGGTTGAGATGTTCTTCGATGACCCGCTGTAAAATAGCGATGGCTTCCCTGGGTTTTCCCTGGAGGCGAAGGGCATTGGCCATTTCAATGCGAGCCGCCTTGGCGTGACCGGCGTCGTCCTTATAGCGCAGACTCTCCTTGAATTCCTGAACGGCTTCGGGATACTTCTTCCCTTCGAGTAAATCCAGCGCCTTCACATAGTGCTCCATCGACAGATCATTTCGAAATCGTTCCACCACATCTGAGAGCAATTTGTTTTCGAGAAACGTCAGGGAATTCAAATTCAGTTTTTCGTAGGCATCCAGAGTTGCCTGGCGCTCGCCTTCACTGATGAGTTGATACAATGCCACAAGATCTTTATCGCTCTGCGGCACATCCGTTCCCTCCACCTTCTTCATCGCATTCAACTCCGCTTTGGCTTTTTCCGCCTCTTCGGAGACCCGGGTCAACTCTTTTTGAAGGGACGCCTGTCTGGCATTATACGCAAATTGTGCGCCCAGCACCGCCAGCACCGCAATAATAATGTAGACAACAAACGAACTGGCGGACAGACTTCTCTCATATGCAGACTGTCGCCTCGCGATAGAGCGCACATCTGAACTGAGCGAGTTGGTCAGATTGTTCGATTTGATGATCAGCGCCCTGGCTTCAATGATTTCCTTCTCAATTTTTCTGAGTTCGTTCGTTCCATCCATGCCACACCAATTATCAGAACTTACAAATTACGTCCATCGCGTTGGCTCAAAATTATTTTCCATCCGCCGCACGTACAGGTTCACTTCTGGCATTTCTATTGAGCACCTGCTTCAACTGAGCCACGTCTTCTCCATTAAACTCTTTCAGGATACCCAGAATTCCCAAATAAATCACCAGCACACTCACACAATGCACCAGTGTCATCAGTTTTCCCTCCCCGGGTAAAAACTGCGCCACGAGTATGGCAATCGCCGAAGCCACCACCACTCTCAGTGTGGAAACCAGTGGAATAGTAGCCTTGAACTGCTGATAAACAAAAATCAGACTGATAATCAGCGCCGTCCCCATGCCAAGAGCTGTCCCGATTGCAGTGCGGGCCAATACATCCGCATCCGCACCCATTGCGGTTGACAGTAGTAATGCGTCCAACCCCACAACGGCCACCAGTCCCGCAAGAACTGTAATCATGGCATGCCATTTTTTACCCGATGCATTCAGAACGGTATTTGATATGACCAGCAGCCCGAAAGCCACTATCCCAAGCGACAGATAGCGCAGCGCCGGTGCTGCCACTTCGTACCCCGGAGGAAAAACCAGATGCAACGCCCCCTCCGACACTGCTCCAAACACCGACGCCACCCCCGCAATCAGAATGAGTGTAAATCGCAGCGCGCGGGAGATATATCTTTTTGCCACGACCGCGTCGGCTTCGCTGGCAACCCTGGAAACCAGCGGAAAAACCACAAAAGCAATGGCGATAACTGCCTGGTATGGAATGAACGCCAGTTGCTGTGCAGCCTTGTACTGCCCCGCCTGAATTTTCATCCACTCGGTAATCTCATTGGTTTGCATCCCCGCTGCCCGGGCCAAATCGGGAACAAATCCGGACAGGACGTAAATGTCAACCATCATCACCAGATTCAGAACAAACGTATATACAATGATTACCCAGGCAAACGAACCGAACTTCCGGCCATCGAACGACGTGTCTCCGGGGGTCCTTCGGGTAACCGCGGCCGCGGCAATACCAATGATGACAGCAGCACAGATAAATCCCAATACCGTTCCCAGCACTTCGAAACCCGCGAGCACGAATCCAACGATTAACCCGGTCTTCAGAGTGGTGTAGGCAATGTCGAACAGGGCCTGCGCGCGAAACCGTCGCAATCCATTCAACGTTCCGATAAACACCGAATAACAGGCATATGCGAATATCACCACCGCACTCAATTGCATATAAAAAGCCAGAGAATTGTCGTCGCTCTCAAACCAGTACGAAGCAATCACGCCGCTGAGAAGTGCATAAGTCACCGCTATCACCGCACCGGCGATGACCATCGTACGCAACGCATATCTCCGCACCGATGCAGCTGTGGTCTCATTTTCAGCGGTGAACTTTGAAACGGACTGAATGGTTCCGGTGACAACCCCATTGTTCACAAAAGAGATGCCGGTTATCACCAATCCATACACGCCATACATGGCCTTCCCCGCCGTCGAATCACCTCCCGCTGCCCACTCGAACAATCTGGGCAGCACGAACACCAGCACCCACCCCATCACCATGAACCAGAGTTTGGCAAAGGTGATATAGATAATCCCCATGCCAGTATTACGAACAATATCGCCCCCGGTTTTATCCGTCTTCATGGCGGCGATTAATAGCAGTTATCTACTAAATTCAAAACATAATTCGTCAGATAAAGGTATATCCAATTGTCGTTTTTTAATATAGTGATTAACTTTGACGAAATTAAAGAGGAGAACCTCTTTCAGATTTTCCGGCTCAAAATGGCCGGATGCAACTGATATTTTCATGGCGCAAATCGAACACGTTCTACAGAGTTTTACATTTCATCATGCCGACGGAAACACAGACGTAGTTCTTGAGGCTTACCGCTACGCCCTCGAAAAACATAAAGGTCAGAAACGACGTTCCGGAGATGAGTACATCGTTCACCCGATGTCCGTGGCAAAAATTGCGGCGGACATGGGTCTATGCGAGCCATCCATCTGTGCGGCGCTTCTCCACGATGTAGTGGAGGACACTGACACCACCAAGGAAGAAATAAAGGAAAAGTTCGGAACCGACGTGGCACTGCTGGTGGACGGCCTGACAAAACTCGACAATGTTCACTTCGTCCACAAAGAGGAACGACAGGCGGAAAGCTTTCGAAAAATGCTCATCGCCACGGTCTCGGACATCCGAATCCTGCTGATCAAACTGGCAGACCGGTTGCACAATATGTCAACCCTGAATGCACTGCCAGCCGAGAAACAGGAACGCATTGCCCAGGAGACCCGGGATATTTATACACCACTGGCCGGGAGACTCGGACTTGCCTGGCTGAAAGCGGATCTCGACGACCTGTCATTCAAGTATCTGGAGCCAGAAAAATATTACCAGCTGGCAACGGCAGTCAAAAAAACCCGTAAAGAGCGGATTCTGTACATCAATAACGTGAAAAAAGAGCTTGAGCAGTTACTGCGCAGCCGAGGATTCGAAGCGGAAGTATCGGGTCGGCTGAAAAACCTGCACTCCATTCATATGAAAATGGTTCGAAAGGATTTGGAGCTCGATAAAATTCATGACGCGATTGCATTTCGTGTACTGTGCGATTCCATTGAACAATGCTACGCCATCTTCGGCGTGATTCACTCCAAATGGATTCCCGTGCCTGGCTATATCAAAGATTACATCGCCATGCCCAAGCCCAATCACTATCAGTCTCTCCACACAACGGTGGTGGGTGACGGCGGCGAGCGAATGGAAATTCAGATTCGCACCCGTGAGATGCATCAGATAAATGAGTATGGCATCGCCGCCCACTGGGCGTACAAAGAGGGGACCCAGCCCAACGAAAAAGATGTGTACATCTGGTTGAGAGAAATTCTGGAGAATCAGAGCGATTTGGAGGATTCCAGAGAATTCTTCGATTCTGTAAAAGTGGACTTGCTTCATGAAGATGTATTTGTCTTCACTCCCGCTGGCGAAATAAAAACCCTCAGCGCCGGCGCCACGCCGTTGGATTTCGCCTACGCTATCCACACCGAAGTGGGACATCAATGTCGAGGCGCCCGGGTAAACGGAGCCATGGTACCGTTTGATACGCATCTTAAAAACGGCGATCACGTCGAAATCATCACCTCCAGGGATCAACGCCCCTCCCTTGCCTGGCTTGACATCGCCAAATCCAGCCGCGCACGAAACAAAATCAAAGCCTATCTGCGAACCGAACAGCGGGCGCAGTCTCTGCAGTTCGGAAAAAAACTGATTGAAAAAGCTCTCCGCGGGGCCGGCATTTCCTACAATAAAGCAATAAAATCCGGCGAGCTGGATAAACTGGCGCCGAAGTACAAGTTGTCCAGCGCCAACGATGTCATTGCGGCCATCGGATACGGCAGACTGGACGAAAATGCCGTGGCCTACGACCTGCTGCCCGATGACAGTAAAACAAACGTGAAGCCCCACATCCGGGAAACCACATTCGAAAAACTGCTGCGGAAAGTGAAATGGCAGGATGACGGAGTAGTCATCGATGGTGTGGACAATATGCTGGTGCACTTTGCCAAATGCTGTAATCCCCTGCCCGGGGAACCGGTTATCGGGTACATCAGTCGCGGCAGAGGAATTATTGTTCACCGGCAGGGATGCCAACAGTCGACATACCTAGAAAAAGAGAGGCAGACAAAAGTACGCTGGAGTGAAAATGCAACCGCCAGGCGCCCAGTGAAATTGCAGGTAATCTCCGGCGATCGCCCCGGAATACTGGCTACGCTGAGCAATTCCTTTCAGAACCGCCATATCAACATCACATCAGTCCATTGTGATACGAGCGATCCCACCGGCGCGGTGAGCACATTCACCTTTCCGGTCGACAATGCCATACAGCTGAACGAGCTGATCCGCACATTACGTCAGATTAAAGGCGTCTACGATGTGATTCGTTTGCAGAATTAACCCTCGCCTTCCAGCGTTTTGTTGGTTATATTTGAAACATGAAGTTGCTTGCACGTAGTATTGCAGTCCTGTTCGCAAGCGTTGTTATGGTTGCTTGCTCTGGTAAAGGTGCCCCCGTGGGAGCGGTTGTGGCAACGGCAGTCACCCTGAAAGCAGTTCAGGTGGCCCGTGAAAAAAAGACGCCCCAGCAATTTTCCAAGTCATCCAAGGGAGACTGTTGCACGGTGTGCACGGAATGTACTTTTCCCTGCGGAAATGATTGCGTTCCCAACGGCACCCTTTGCACCAGCCCCAGTGGATGTGCCTGTACCTCAGACCCATCCACAACGGATGGTACGCCTCCCCGGGAACCCAATCCCATCAACTGCAATACCAACAATCCCACAATTCAGATTTATTAAAAAGAACACATGAGCAGTTGATGATACGGCGAGAGCATTGAGATTCCCTGATTCGAAAGGACAATGTGTTCAGGGGCCATCCAATAACTGAAAATTGCATGAGTCCGTATAGCCACGAACGGAAGCTCCCTATCTATCCGGTGAGTCATTTCAGCAGTGCGATCCCGATCACCTGGCCAATAGCTTGCAGTTTCGGACAAACTCCGCAGGTCCCTTGCATTCAGCGCACTTTCTATAGGCTTCTTTCGATTCGTCGCTTTTATTCTGCAACTGATAGATATACCCAATGGCCAGCCAGGCCCTGGCGTTGCCGGGATCGATTCGGACCACACGCGCGGCATACTCAAGCGCCTTATCGTGATATTTGCGTTTTTCCATCGCCACGAGGGTATAATCGGTCAATGCGTCCACTCCGTCGGGATAAATGGCTATGGCAGACTCCAGAGTCGCAAGTTGCTTCTCCCGGGATTGCTTCGATGCTTTCTTCACCAACTTTTTATACTCCGCCATTTTTTCAGCGTCAGGTGGCGGTGCAGGAGGTGATGAAACCGACGGCAGTTTTTGGGAGACGGCGGATACCATTGTTGATGACACATCAGAATCGAGCGCTTTTACCGAGTCAGTGTCAACAGTGGTCCCTTCACCGGGCGTCTCCGCAGTCGCAGCGGAAGCAACCGATTCTGCTGCCGTGTCGCGGTCCCGTTCATTCACTGAATTCTTTTCTGCCAGACCTGCCGCTTTGCCTGCCCCGCTTTCTGTTTTATCGGTGGGCGAAACCGAATCGGCCTTAGCGGGCACGTCACCGTCAGTCGAAGAAGATTTCAAAATCAAATCCGTACCAAAAATAACCGCAGCCGCCCCACCCAGCACGGCCATCGCAATGACCGCAATAATCACTTTTTTCAAATGTCCCCGGGATGTTGCGCTGTCGAGTTCCGCCCATTCGTCCTCTTCTTCGCCTTCTTCTTCGCCTTCTTCTTCGCCTTCGTCAACGTCTTCCGCCTCATCGTTCTCCGCCAACGCTCCTCTGTTCTCTCCGGACGTCGTTTCCTTCCTGGTTGTCGAATCATCAGCGGTCTCTCTGTCCACATCGACTTCATCGACTTTCGGTTCCGCATCACCCCGCCCTGCCTCGGATTGAGCGACTACAGCGTCATTGGCGTCATTGGTTCCCCCCGCCTCCTGCTCAGCCGATACCGGCGATTCATCCCTCCGAATGACTGGAGAAGTATACCTCGAGGAATCGTCATTTTCCTCCTCCGTCAATACTGCGACATCCGAATCTCTATCCGGCACTACCCCGTCAACATCATCGACCACAGCATGGGGAGCTGTTGTCTCAATGTCAGCCGTACTATGCACCAATTCATCAAAATCTGATGGAACAACCCCTCCAGACAATGTATCCGTATCATCCGAATGAAGACGCTCCGCATCGGACTGTCCCCGCGCAGCCACGCGCGCGTCGTCATCCTGTCTGGTTGCCACCCGCGGAGGAGGATCGGTTGGCGTTTTGGATACATGCATCATCATAGTCTTCTGCTCAGCAGGCAGAGACAACTCTGAGGCCTGACCACCCGACGTCCCATCTTCAGCATCGGGTTCAGCATCTGCCATGGATGCAAGTTTGTACTTTCCGGTAATTGGCCGGTCTTTCGATTCCGCTCGGACGCTGGATTCTCCCCGGCCGGCGACAACCTCACTTTTGCGCGGATCTCCAATGGCATCAATGGTCTCGTCAGGCCCCACGGTAGGCTGATACGTTTCCATGGTGTTGGCACGTGTCGCAACGCGTTCCGCCTCCGCCGCGCTTTCAACCTCCCCAACTACAGCGTCCGGAGATGGAATCGAAGCGCCGGCCCCCGTCGCATCAAACATTGCAGGATGCACTGGCGGTGCCGTTTCCAGGTCCTCCGGTTGCATCGTGCCCATGTCGTAAATCAAGCCTTCGAAAAACAATTTCGTAATTACGGTCAGCGCTTCAAGGTCTCCCAGAGGACACAGATTCACCACCTCCATCAGAGAACGCCGACCATCAAAATGTTTCAGCAGGGTGTTAATTTCATCTGGAATCTCGCCCAGCCGCTCGGCAAGCAACTGATCGTCAATATCAAAAATCGAATTTAATGACGGCAACTGTTCCTGCAGGCGCCCCCATTCATCCAGACGTCGCATCCCTTCCATGAGAAGCCCCTGTGTGGAAAGCGAAATAACGTCCGTATTTTTTACATTCTTGAACTCAATGTGAAAATGCCCCTCCGACCACACCAGCATCCGGTACACCGCCTCCTCACCGGAACGACTCGAAGTGGAAGCGTCAATCACCTTCCCGTTTCTGAAGAAAATATCACCGGAATCCCCTTTTCGATCTACATGAATAACGCCGGATTTCTGACTGATATCAATTGTCTGAATCAAATCAATGATTCCCATATCACTCAGATTTCCCGCAAATTCTGTTTTAGATCCGCGGGTTTCAAGCCGCTCCCGCTGACGCCGCTGCATTACCAGCGACACCCTCGCGAGAATTTCCCGGATAAAAATGGGCTTGGTCAGATAATCTTCAACCCCCTGTTCCAGACCGCGAATCTTGTCCTCAATGGACTTCTGCGCGGTGAGGAACATCACTGGAATATCCTTCCATTCTTTGCTGCTCCGAAGTTGCTGTATGAGCTCGAACCCATTCATCTCCGGCATCGCCGTTTCCGTGATAATCATATCCGGAGCCGAAATCTGAATTTTTTCGATTGCATCCAGGCCGTTGGATGCGCGAGTGACGCTGAAGCCCGCTTTCTTCAAACTGACTTCCAATACTCTCAAACTCTTCGGATCTGAATCAACAATTAACAGATGTTGTTTTGCCACTGTGAATCCTACCTGATTTCATCGCTATTATTGTCAGATGCTAAGTATTGTCTTTACAAAGTTTATTTTCAAGTAATTGTTCAATTACTTTAATAAAAATCCAGCAGTCCCGCCCGTCGCAACAGCGGAAAACGCGTAAAATTCTGCCCGCACAAACAATTGAATTATTAAATGGAATGTCCAGTTATGTCTGCATATTGAGGAACAGAATGACACTGGCATCATTCGTTGTCCGAATTTCGCACAAATTGTCATTGGGATTTCAGTCAACGTGGAAAATCCTTGACTTTAACGCCCGCCCTCGGGTACCACCAAATGGACGGGTAAATTAAAGTAATGGTCAACATACTTTTTTGAGTATAAGGAGTAAATGCTGTGAGAAAAACATTCTGGGTAATTGGAATCATGGTTCTGGCAGCAGCCCTGTGCGGCTGTGAAAAACCCCTTGCCATCAAAGATATTTCCCCGAAAACCGGCAATGTCGCCGGCGGTGAACCGTTGGAGATCATCGGCTCCGGATTTCACAACAATATGGGTATCTCTGTATATGTCGGGGGCAATAAAGCAGATAACGTCTCCATCCAGGGAACTGAGAAACTGATCATCAGCACCCCGCCCGGTAACGCTCCCGGACCGGTGGACATCAGAATTACTTTTGACAATGGTATTGACGACTTCCTGATTGGCGACGGCTTCACATACGTGAAAGAATCCGGCGCGGCGATGGATATTCGGGCATTGGGCTCCCGCAAGAGTCAGCGTAAAAAATAGTCCCGCCAACCGGTCTCCTCAAATAATCGGCTTTTTCATCACCCCTTGTGACAATTTAATGAATGGATACACGCTGGACTGGCCACGAAATTGCTTCGCAAATCATCCCATGACTTGATTTCGCCCATCCGCTTTGGCAACGTACAATTTTTCATCTGCCAGCGCTATCAGTGTCTCAGAGTTGCAATGTTCCTTGTCAAGGGTTGCCACTCCGACGCTGATGCTAACGGGAATCACTACATGCTCGAACCGGAATGTGGATTCAGCGACCAGACGGCGCAATTGTTCTGCAAACTTCATGGCCCCGGCCTTGGCGGTCTCCGGCAGCAGAATAACGAACTCTTCTCCGCCATATCGGGCGAAAAGCTCCCCGGAACGAATCCGGTTGGAAATTTCTCGTGCCAGTTGTTGAAGAATGGTGTCTCCAGCGAGATGGCCATATGTATCGTTAATCACTTTAAACCGGTCAATATCGAAAATCAGCAGAGACAGCGGGCGATTGTGTCGAACAGCCCGAGCCGTTTCCCGCTCGAGCTCTCCCATGAAAAAACGCTTATTATTGATACTGGTCAGACCATCAATGATAGCCATTCGATAGATTTCTTCGTGGTACGCCGTTTCCACATTGGAGCCTTCCAGATATTTAAAGATAGTCCCACCTATTTTTACCTGATCTCCCTGATTCAATGGCGCTGAAATAATGGGCCGGCCATTGAGATAAGAGCCATTGGTGCTCTGCAAATCCGTTAGAATTCGCGTCTCACCTTCCAGGGTAACTTTGGCATGTTTTCGGGAAACGGCATTCTTCGGAATCACAATGTGGTTCGAGGCATCCCGACCAATGGTAATCGCGTCCTCGCCAAGCTCCCACTTTCGTCCCAATTGCGCGCCCGGGGGATAAATCTGCACCAGAGCATCCCGACGTTCTACTGAACCGATAAAAGTGCTTTCTCTGGTCGAAACGGTCGTGAGTTCGTGGTCGTCAATAAAAGAAGCCATTGGCACCTTTCCGGTCAGATTTCGTTGCAATTCGATATTTGCGTCTGTGATAACGACACGCAAATTTATCACTACAGTTTAGAATTATTGTTTTTTTTGTGCAACCGCGTTTAATTGGTTTAGTGTTTTTGCCGATGACAGATTCAATATATATAGGAAACCTCCCACATCCCTGGCAGTTTTTAATCCCCATCGTTCAGGAAGCCGGCGCCATTGCAGTGGGAGTATGTCCTGCAATAGAGATAACGCATGACGATTTCGAACGGTACCAGAGCTGGGTGCAGTCGCCCCGAAGCGGCGAACTGAACTACCTTCGTTCTCACTTGGCGGTTCGCAGAAATCCCGGGTCCGCCAGGATACTGAAAGACGCCAATGTTATCGTCTGCGTTGCCTTTCCCTGTGGCCAGCCGGGGACACTTCCCCCCATCTGGCAATACATCGCGGAGTATGCCAGAGGCAGAGATTATCACAAAACGGTCCGCGCCAGCCTCACGCGCATCTCTCGAAAAATTTCATCCGTATATAAGGATGCCGAATATCGTGTATTCGTGGATACGGCACCGCTCATGGAGCGAACCCTCGCTCTCCGGGCGGGCATCGGCGCGTTGGGGCGCAACGGCATGCTGCTTGTTCCCGGGGTGGGCGCTAAAGTCCTACTTGGCGAGATTGTTCTGGCCCATGTGCCAGACTGTCAACATGCCGAGCCGCATTCACTTTTCAAACCGTTTGCCTTTTGTGGAGAATGCCATAGCTGTCAGAAGGAGTGTCCCACCGGCGCACTTTGCGCGGACGGAATCATCGATGTCCCCCGTTGCCTCTCGTACATTACCATCGAATCCCATACAATTGTGCCGAGTGGGGATATACTTGAGCAACTGGGGGGAATTTTCGGATGCGACAGATGTGTATCCGTCTGTCCTCAAAATCGCCAGGCGCCTACCATTCTGGAAAGACCAGCCAACGAACATATTGCGTCATCGCTGGAAGAGTTTGCCTCGATGGCGCCAGAGAAATTAATGGAACAGCTTCGCGGTACCTGCATGTTTCGAACCGGTGCAACGCAATTGCAAAAAACGGCTGCCCAGGTACTCATTAACCTGAAAAGACACATATAGGCACATGTACCACTCAAAACGCATGGCTGTGGTAAATCCAATTGTTGTCCATTATAAATATGGAGAAAATCCACTGTTTCATTTACATTGCGTCAATTTTCAACGAATATAATGCGCAATGAAAAATACAAACATTCCCTCTTCAAGGCCACCCACGACACCGGAAAACAAAACAAATACCGTGGCGGTTTCCCGAAAACGCGTTAAAGCCGGTCCGGCTTCCGCTACGGTGAAAAAACGCGCCCAACACATCCTCGCCACGCTGGGGTGTACACAATGTGAATTATCCATCGTGCTGTCGGACGACTCATTCATTCAGAGTCTGAACCGGGAATACCGGCACAAAGACCAGCCAACAGATGTGTTATCCTTTCCCATGAACGAAGGCGCTCTCCAAACGCCCACCGGACTTCTCCTCGGAGATATTGTTATATCTATTGAAACCGCCGCCCGTCAGGCGGAGGAACTGGGTGGTACTCTGTTGGATGAGGTCACCTCTCTTCTGATCCATGGTATCCTGCATCTCATGGGGCATACTCACGAAAATGACGCCACCGAAACGCAGATGAAACACAGGGCATTTGAACTGCTCAAACTGTTCAAAAAAACATTATTCACATCTTGACTTCCAGTAGAAATTTAAATATTAAATACGGTTTTTTATTTGATGACATGTGAATAACTTTATCCGCACGCTTTTATACATGTGTGTCATTTTTCACCCCACGCCACACAATATATGCTTTGCATTTTATTTGCGGAATCCAAATAATCAATTAATTGCGAATAGTTACAAATACGGATTCACGAAAATGTCAGAAGTGACACGCATGTACATCGCACACCGGTTCAACCACGGCACCTGTGGATAAATAGTGGATAAACCGGGGAAGATGACATCCAAGTGATTGAATTCATTAATTTGAAACATAGGATGACGCCGCTCCGAAATCAGATATTTGCAACCAGACTGTAGCGCTCACTGGACGGGAAAAATCGCAAGCCCTGAAGCCAGTGAAACAGGCATGGTGCCCCCACTCCGCTCCTTGTCTGTCCAGTCGCTGTTGAAATCCGTCTGGCCTTCCCGTTTCTCTGGAATTTGATCCGCGCCGTTTTTAATCGTATTTTATAGCCGGATATGAAATTCTGATTTAGTTGGTCATTGTCCAGGCACAGGCGAGACAAAACGGATTTTCGGGGCTTTCATCGGCCTGTTATTGCGATTGGTGGGCGTTTAATGCTAAGGTGCGCAATTAAAGCTCCCATCTGTGGAATCTTGGGGTATTTTGGGCGAATGGGCGTCCGAAAAGCAGTTTATCTGATGAAACACGAATGAATAAAATCACTAGTAAGGTGTCCATCTCCATGGAAGCAGCGACTCCGAAAGAACTGACAGATCTTGAACTGGTAGATCGCTGCAGGAATGGCGATGAAATGGCATTCAGTCAACTGGTACAGCGATATCAGAGAAAGGTCTTCACCGTAGCCCTTGGGATGGTGAAGAACCCGGAAGACGCAATGGATATCGCCCAGGAAGGTTTCGTGAAGGTTCATCGCTACATCGGCAACTTTCAGGGAAGCAGCAGTTTTTACACCTGGCTTTACCGAATTGTTGTGAATCTGTGTATCGACCACCTGCGAAAAAATGGTCGCTATGCGAAAGATGAATACGACGAACGGATTCACACAAAGGATAGCGGACAGGGAAGAGGTGTGTTGTCTTCAGATCTCGGCAAAAATCCATCTGCCAACCTCGGCCGCAAGGAATTGGCCGAATACATGCAGAAGGCAATTGAGGCGTTGCCCCCCTATCACCGGGCAGTCATCCTCATGCGCGAGGTGGAAGGAATGTCATACGCAGATATGGCAGACACACTGAATATCTCTAAAGGAACTGTGATGTCCAGATTGCACCATGCACGACAAAAACTCCAGGCATTGCTTCAACCCTATCTGGAGGGAGATTTTACGGTGGATTGAAATGAAACAAGACGACCTGATTTTAAACAGCTATTACGACGGCGAGCTCAGTGACAGGAAACGTGCACAGGTGGAAGCCCAGTTGGCCTCGAATCCCGAAAGCACCAAAGCGATTCGCAACATGAAGGCCATGAGTGAACTGTTTCAAACAATGCAACAACAGCATCTGGAAGATATTTCGTTCGATGGTCTGGACAAGCGGATCCTTAACGAAATCCGTAGCAATCCGTCCCCCATCTCCGCCGGTGAGCGGATAAAAGTGTGGTTCAGTGAGTTCTTTGCGCATCGAAAATCGCTATGGATTCCAACGGTTTCCATGGCCGGGGCGGCTTGCGCCGCATTGCTGGCAGTGGGATTGAACACCACCGGACAACCCCGGAGCCCCCTTATGCCGTCGCAGAATGCACCGTCCACCTGGACAGCCAGTGGGACCACGGAAGCAGTTGCCTCCACAGTGACCGTTTCCGCACCAGATGAACTGAACGTTCAGAAATATAGTCTGGAAACCGAAACCGGACAGCGAATCGCAGTGGTCTGGATTAATGAATAAGGTTCTCAATGGCGAACAGTAAAAAAAATGTGAAATTATGGACAGTTCCTCTGATGCTGCTCCTTTGTTGTGGAATGTTTCAGTCCACCCCCGCCAACGCGGATGAGAAAGTGACTTGCAGGGTATTTACCATTGAAGCCACCAGCGACGGTACGGGAATTGATGACGCCCTGAAACCCTATGCGTCTATTTTTAAGCAGAAGCCATTTGATGCATTCAACAGTTTCAGACTTGCAGACGAAAAAGTGTATCAGCTGTCACTGAACACGCCAACAACCCTTCAACTTCCGGGAAAGTTAAACGGAACGCTGGAATTCAGAGGAAAAAGTAACAACCAGCTGAACCTGAATCTGAATCTGTCAACGAATCAGAGCCCTCCTGTCATTATTGAAGGAACAACTGGAAGCGGAGTGCCGTTCATTGCCGCTGGATTTAAAAGTCCAAAAGGGCGCTGGGTATTCGCAGTAAAATGTACTCGTTGACATTCCGGTGCCATGAGGGAGACCACCGCCGTTAATGCACAACCGATTCCCCCTTATATTGTGTCTGACCGTCCTGTTTCTGTGGGCAACCGCGGGGAGGGTCGCTGCATCAGAGAATCCCGATGACGCCATATTCGGTATCGCATTGGATACCGGTGTGGCCAGAATCGATGAAGATATTTTCATTCCGCTACTTGTCGAATTTTCGGTAAATTACAAATCCTTTGAATTGGTGCTGAGTGGGCCATTTCAGCTTCGGGTGGCAGACCTGGACCCACAGGATAAGAATGTATTGCGAGACCAGGATTGGGATGATCAATCGGATTGGGCTCGTATTTTAAGACACATGCGTTTCCATCCGACCCTGGAAAACGGAGAAATCGACCTGTCTCTTGGCGAACTGAACGGTGTGCACCAGGCATACGGCGAAATTGTAAGCCACTATTACAATTCCACTGATATGGACCACTATCATGGCGGCGTGAGCAGCCTTATTGAAATCAACGACAACGGTATTTCCGTACTCCTCGATGATGTAATCAACCCAGCCATCCTGACCGGTTATGTATTTGCAGCTCCCATTGCCTGGTTCAACCATGGTCGCCTCGCCGGACGTTTACAGACTGGCCTCCAGGTATTTGTGGATTTCAACGCTCCTCATCGCACCATCAACCGACACGATAAAGTCCTGCTGGCCGCCGGCGGAAACATTTCATTTGTTGCAATTGAGCGAAATCCCGGACAGTTGACCACCTATGTTTCTGTGGGAGCAATGGACGGGGATGCCGGTTTTCACGGCGGTATTGTAACGGATTATGTGTTCTCCCGAAGTAAAAAACGGGGGCTCCATTTTCAGTCAGAATTCCGATACATGGGCCCGGACTATTACCCGGCGATCATGAATCCGTTCTACAACCACAACCGGCGTTTTTTTTCTGTGGATCCCGTATCCGGCCAGCAAAACACACTCCGGGACCACCTCGCCAGCACCGACATGGAGGTGGAATCTGCCCCCGGATTCATGGTTGACCTGGAGCTTCAACCAGGGTCCGTTTTAAAAATTGGCGCCCGCTACGACTACCAGGCACGTCATCGCCCTCACTGGGTAATTTTCAGAATGCAGGTGGCGCCTACCGACCGCCTTGCTTTCAGCGCATTTTATGCCGGACAGGACATCGGCGGAGGCAGCGACCTGTTCTCCGTCGACGCTCTGGCGGGAGTGGCGTACCATCATCAGATTACAGGCCCTTTCCGGGTATTTGCGGAATTCAGCAGACGGTTCCGACGACTGGACGACGATACCACCTCAATGGCCAACGAGATGAGTCTGGGTGCCGGTGTTGCCCTGACCCTGTAACCGATTCCGCAGTGCATTACCCGGTCCGGATTTTTCCCGATGGTTGCGAATGCACGCTCTTTCGTCTCAAGAACAAAATCACATTTAACGGTACCTGAAAGTGGATATTCTCTCGAAAAGTTATTCGCTTTCTGTTAAACAGAGGCCCATGCGGAATTTGAATATGTTTATTAAAACTGGAAGATGGTTGCGTAAGTACGCAGTGCTACTGGTGCTCCTTACCACACTTGGCTGGGAAATCATTTCCACGCTGCTGTATGGCATGCCCCCGGTGCCCCAGCTGCCGCCCCGGGGATATGTTGTTGAAAATGGTTCGGTCACCCTGCAATGGAATCGCGGAAATATTGAAAAGCCAATTTCGCTGCAGATTGCCACGACAGCCGACTTTGAAGACCCGGTCTTTGACCGGGAGGTCAGCGGCATTACGCAGAATTACAGCGAGAATCTCGAACGGGGTCAGGTATATTACTGGCGACTGGTGCAGGACGATGTTCCCAGTCCCGTTTCCAAATTCGTTGTATCTGAGCAACACGTGAAATTGTAGAGCACAATATGAAAACCGTAAAAAATATTTTTGCTTATATCTGCTACTGGATACACAGATACGGACATCTGCTGCTGCCACTGGGTGCATCCGTGCTCACCTTCATTTCCACCTGGATTCTGTTCGGCCCGGTGTTAAATCGCAGCGGCGACAACATTTACCATCTGATGAATGAATATGCCATGGCCCATGGCGCCTTCGCCGGGGACAACATTCTCGGTCCGCTGGCCATCGAAATGGGGCAACCGGTGCTCCGGTTCTATCAATCGCTGTTTTATATGTTCAATGTGGCCGTGCATCTGATTTCGGGAATTGATTTGCGAACCGTCCACAATGTCACCCTGTGCATCTGTTTTGGACTTTCGCCTTTCACCCTGTACTACTTCATGCGCAAGCTGTGCCTCAATAAATGGACCGCAGGTCTCGCATCGTACCTGAGCATGGTTTCCGTGGCGGCTTTTGGCAACTCTTATGAAGCATTCTTTCAGGCCGGTATCGTGACCCAGGCAATGGGAGGGCTCTTCTTTCCCTGGTTCATGGGCACATTCGTGGGGATGCTGCGGGGCGAGAACAGCCCCATCACCGCTGCGCTGTTGTTCGCACTGGCTTTCCTCAGCCATGCCATCATGGCGGTATATGCCACCTTCGGCGGCGCGCTTTACTTTTTCATGAGCGAAACCAGTGTGCGCGCCAACATTAAAAAAGTGATAGTCTTCGGTGCCCTGGGTGTGGCCCTGGTTTCATTCTGGGTGCTGCCATTCATCGAACACAACAAATCCATGCGACCGGTTCCCGATCCGGTATTCCGCGGCAGCGGCGTGCACTGGTACACGAGTGTCTCCACCGCAGAGCTCATTGACGTGGCCGGGGCCGGCTACATGCTTGACGATGCCCGACACGACGGAGACGCCCGCAACGATGTTGAAAAATTCATGGATAAAATCAATATCATCGGGAGCCTGAGTCATCGCCCGCCTATCCTCTCCATCCTGACGGCGTTCGGCATTTTGTGTGCGCTGTTTCAACTGAGAAAGCTGTCGGTCCGGTTTCTGCTGGGGGGGTTTGCCTTTTCCATCATGCTGTTTGCGGGGCCGGATGATTTCAGGTGGACTGGATATTTGCCGTTTATGGACAAGGTCCAGGCGTTCCGATGTACCTATCTGTACGAAATATTCGCGTTTGGTCTGGTCGCGCTTGGGATTGAAACATTGGTTTCACCGATTTATACCATTGCCCGCAAAGCCAAATGGTCCTGGTGGTGGCTGAAGGTGCCGTTCATTCTCATCTGGGTAGCCATGGCCGGCGCCGCTGTGGGATGGGGCGGATACGAAAGCGTGAAGCTGGGACAGCGGCACCTGATGGTCCGGGACCCCAATATTCTGGATGCGGATCTCGATGCCATCCAGAACATCCCCGACGAGGGGTATCCGTTTAAAATTGATGTGAAGACCCCCGGGCGTCCCAAAATCCGTCAGGCATGGTTTGCCATGCATGGATTCATGCCGTTTTGCACCCACTGGAAGGGCACCGGCCCGGAAACCACGTTCAAGCACTGCGGTGTTCTGGGCAGCCCCAAAAACAGTATTCCGATGCTGGCCCTTTCCGGGGTTCGCTGGTTCACCGGTTCCGGCAAGGAAATCAAGCCCCTGCGAAATGAGGTTGACGAAGACAATCTGCCCACAACCTTTAAAATCGAAGTGGGAAAAACCCGGGACGGAAATCCCAACACGTCGAGAGTCACCATGGACACCGGTGCGGAACAATTCCTGCGCCCCCTCAGAGGCAGTCCCCTTCCGGTCATCTGTAACGATAAACAGTGGCTGTGGCTGACCACCAACTGGATGCAGACCTACCGCTACAAACTGTGGGAAACCGCCATGCCGGTAACCATGCGGGTCAAGGCCGGCACCCTGGCGAAGAGCGGGCTGCTCAACCGCGCCCGGGCCATCTTCTATTTTGACATGGCCAATCTGACGAAGGATTATAATGCCCTGGACAGCTTCATCGAGAGTGGTGGCGTGGTGATTTCACCCGTTGCCATTGAAGGACTGGATGTCCGGGTACTCGAATTGTCAGAGCAACCGTGGCAGGCACTGCCCAAAGAAATCAACAGCGCCGGGACCAATATGCGCATCACCCAGCGGGAAGAGAACGATCCAGGCCTTGAAGTGACTCAGATAGAGCCTGTGAAGCCTTCGAAACACACCCTCCAGCAGTTTGTCTTTGATGTGGAAAACATTGAACCGGTCATTGCCGTGCTGCCCCTCAACCTGTATCCCGGATGGAAAGCGTATCTCAACGGGGAAGAAATTCCGACGTTTGCCACCGGTCCCGATCTGGTTGGCGTGCATCTGGAAAGCGGCGTGCATCGTTTGAAACTGAAATGGGAAATGCCCCTGCACCACCGGCTACTGGTGGTTCTGTGTCTGCTCTCCCTGCTGCTGGTTATCGGCTTCTGGATTCGCCGGGTTGTCGTGTGTACCCGCAATGACCGCTGCCTTCCCATGTACTGAACCGACGCCAATTCTCTGATGACAGTTCTGTAATTTTCCCGGGCACAGACTCATCTTTTTCTGATGAATCCCACGGTTTCGTCCACAATGAACTCCGGCTGGTGTCGTATGGTTTCGAAAAGCACGGCAATGTATTCACCGAGGATGCCAATCACGAGCAACTGCACTCCCCCCAGCAGCGCCATGAGTCCCGTGACAGTGGCCCAGCCGGGCACCACGGTTTCGGGATAGAATATCCGCACAATGAGGGTATACAACAGGTTGACGAGGGCGAAAAAGCAGGTGAGCATCCCCAGCACCATCGACAGTCGGAGCGGCTTGATTGAAAAACCAATGATTCCGTTGCGGGCGAGTCCGAGCATTTTTTTGGTGGTGAACTTTGAAACGCCAATGGTGCGATGTCCCTGTTCAAATTCAATAAATTCAGTCCTGAACCCGGTCCATGGAATGAAGCCACGTAAAAATCCACTGGCATTGGGATGGTTGAGCAGCAGGTCGACCACTTCCCGGTCCAGCAGCCGGAAATCCGCCATGCCCGGCTGAATATCGGTTTCTGCAAGCCACGAAAACAGGCGATAAAACCCTTTGGAACTCAATCGTTTGGCCAGAGACAGTTTCCGGGATTCCGCGCGCACCGACTGAACCACCCGGGCCCCGCCTCGCCACTTTTCGAGCATTTTCGGCACCAGCGCCGGTGGATGCTCCCCGTCTGAATCCATAGATATTACGGCGCGGCCACTGGCGTGGGTGATGCCGGCGCGCAACGCCGCCTGATGGCCAAAATTGCGGGTGAACCGTACCCCTTTCACATGGGCGTATTTCTGCCCCAGAACCGAAATGTAGTGCCAGGTGTCGTCTTTCGACCCGTCATCCACCAGCACCACTTCGTAGTTGGTTTCCTGGGCAAGGGTTTCCACCAGATTGTCCACGGTGCGAACAATCAGTTCACTTTCGTTGAATACCGGCATCACCACTGAAAATTCTGGTCGGTCCACTGGGATTTCCTTTCCAAACAGTTCGTCTTCCCGATTGCCCGGCCCTGGCCCGGGGCATCAAATCATAAGAGATTCGGATAACATGGCCAACCGATATCTTTCCATTGTACGCCACTGTTTTTTCCCGTATAGCCGAAAGAATAACAGAATACCAACAGGAAAGAGGATGAAATGAATAACTTGTTTCGGATAATTTTTATGCTGTTCTTCCTGGTTGCCCTGGCATCCTGCGATGAAGGGGATGAGGGCGGAAATACCGCCCCCGACAATACCGATACCGGCAGCGACACCACCCAGACCGGCGATACTGCCGATACCGCGTTTAACGGCCAGCAGTTGACAGGAGTGAAATTTCTGAAAAGTCTCACCCAGCAGGAAGTGCAAAGTGTCATGTTCCTCCTGCAGCTCCAGGTGCCCGACCTTGCTGTGTATACCGCAAATGTCACCGGCGGGGTTTCGATTTACCGGGTGACCTACCAGACTGCATACATGGGGGCGACGGTGTCCGCCTCGGCCCTGCTCATCATTCCGGAAGGCAATGTTGCGTTACCGGTGCTCTCGTTTCAGAATGGTACCAATACCCTGGCCAGCGACGCACCGACGCTATCGGTGGAAACCAGCGTCAACATGAGAATGATCAGTGCGTCCGCAGCATTCGGCTATGCCGTTGTGGTGGCGGACTATCTCGGATTCGGGGAATCGGCCCAGCTCTTTCACCCATATCTGTGCCGCGATGTGACGGCCTCTTCGCTGGCGGATTTGCTCCGTGCGGTGGTGGAATATTCGGACACCCCGCAATCGCCGCTCCAACTCAGTGGAGACCTGTACCTGATGGGATACTCACAGGGCGGACACGCCACCATGGCCCTGCATGAATATCTGGAACGAACCCCGGATTTTCCCCTGGTGCTCCAGGGAACCGCTGCCGGCGCCGGCCCCTACGACCTGATTGCGGTCAACCAGTTTATGCTGTCGACCCCCACCTATCCCATGCCCTACTACGCACCATATGTGGTGATGGCATTCCGCTCAATGGGCTTTTTGTCCAACGACCTCGCGCTTTATTTCAAGGACCCCTACGCCACAACCATTCCGGGACTGTTTGATGGGACCAAATCAGCGGACGAAATCAATGGGGCACTCAGCACCGATCTCTCGGTCCTGCTGACAGATTTGGCCGTCAATGTCAGCATGGGAGTGGCATCGGATGCTCCTTCCGCCCTGGCGTTGCAGACGGCTTTCGTTGCCAACAGTATTCCACCATTCGCGGCCACCAGTCCCATCCGCCTGTCCCACGGCACCACCGATGTGTACATTCCGCCATCGGTTACCACCGCTTTCCAGCAGGCCATGATCGGGGCGGGAACGCCCGCGGCAAACATTTCGGTGGTGCAAATTCCGGATAAAGACCACGAATCCGCAGCCCCATTGGCCATTGTGGATGCCATTATGTGGTTTGACGGACTCAATACCAACTGAAAGCCGCACACCCATTTGCACCGCTGTTCACCGTTGGATATATAGGGAACAGCAGAAACAAAAGTAACTTGCGCATCTATCCGGGGGGTCTGTTTTGCTCAAAGTGTTACAATTCCGGTCGCCATTGTGGTATAGTGATCTTTATCTCAGGCACAGTAACACATTTCACAGGAACACATTTCATAGCAAGTTGTTCTGTGACGCACGAAATATGAATGCATTTGTAAGCAAATTTTGGCGATTTTTCGGCTTTCTGCTCGGCCTGTCGGCACTGGGTGCCGGTGTGTTCGGGTGTCGCTCGCTGGATTCGGAGGAACCGCAGATTCTCAGTGTTTCGGCAACGCCGACGCAGTTGAACGGGGACTCCGCCATCGCCATCACGGTCACGACCAGAAACAATACGCCGAATGTGTACCGGAACCTGGGTTGCGGTGGCAGTCCCATGGCCATTGAACGGGAACATGAAATTGAACTCTGCAACGGCAACGACTGCAGACCTGTCACCCGGGTGGGACCACCGAAATTCGATACAGAGACGCTTAATGGCATCATCTCAGAAAGCGATAAGAAAAGCCTGGTGGATGATCAGTTTCTGGCCGACAACATCTGTTACACAGTTCGGGTGAAATTTCCATCCAGCGACAAATGGGTAAGACAGCCCGAAGGGGGCATCAGCTTTGGCAGCACAAACGCCTGTGCAGACCAGGATACCGACACCGACACCGGGACCGGGACCGGCACCGACATCGGGACCGAACCGGATACGCATACCGTATCGGATAACGGCAACGATTCCGATACAGGCACCGGTTCCGACACGATAGTGGATACCCCCTCTGATTCGATGGATTCGGAAACGGATACCGGGGAACTGGAGATACTCAAACTTGAAGCGGAGTGCACCCTGGATGATCCACGCGCGTTGGCCAAATGCGACAAGGTGGGTGAAGCCGATGATTCAATCGGTTGCAGCAATCCGAGCTGCACGGTTATCGGAGATCTGGTCCCTGGAACCCGTATCAGGTTCAATAACATGCTTGTCTGGAAATACCGCAGCATAACGATTTATGCCCTATCGATAGGCGGAACTGGTACAATCCGAGCCAGATTGGACGAAAATGGCACCACGCTCGCATTATTCAATATTACCGAAAGCACTGCGGATGGCGGGTTTCAGGCATTTACAGCACCACTCGACTTTATTCGCCTGAGCAAAGCTGCCGTTGATGGGATTCATGCCATTACGTTGTGGGCCGAAGAGGAAGACGACGACAGCGGCCGCATTCAGATTGATTGGGTCGAGCTCTCGTCGGCGCTGGTTTCAGAGTACGATCCGGAAACCTGTGAGAACATGAATGACTGTCTGGACAACTGCTGGGACTGCGCCTTGAACGGATACTGTTCAGATTACAAAGCGGCCTGCGACAGCAATCCGTATTGCGTCGAGCTCTATGATTGTGTCATAGCTGATTGCGACGATCCGGAACAGGGCATATGGAATACCTGCTACAATCAGTGTCTCAAAAAGAACCCGAACTCCACCAGAGCCCAGGAGGATTTTTCAGACCTGAAGGACTGCATCATGTGTGATGTGTGTACTTTCGGGTGCAGGAAAAATAGTTGCAGCGACCTCCGCTACTGAATCATTTCTGTGCTGACAGCAGTTCTTCCAGACGGTGTGGATCCACTCTGAGGATGAACGTTTTTTCTTTAAGCAGGCGGACGGCGCCCGGGGCGGCGCCTCTGGGCTTTTGCACGTATTTGCGCAGGGTCCAGGTCACTTCCACGTGATCATCGTTGCGGGCCGATGAAAAGTGGGCGGCCAGATGGGCGGCATCCAGTAGCAACTCCTGTCCCGGTTCCTCTCCCCGACCCAGGGGAACCACCACATGACTGCCCGGCAGTCCCCGCACATGCAGCCACAAATCGTTTGGACCGGCGTGCTTCAGGGTCAACGCATCGTTATCTCTGGCACTTCGGCCCACCCGCGCGATGTGGGTGCCGAAAACGGGATACTGACGATAGGGCAATCGCACGGTCTGCCCCCGCTTCCCCACCCGCTGCACCACCTGGACATTCATCTGCGAAAGCTGCCCCATCAGTTCGTCAAGCGTTTCCAGCGCGACAACCGTCACCTGCTGCTGCAATTCGACCAGGTGTTCTTCCCGCATCATGGCCGCAAGCAGCCGCTCTTCAATCTGATCGATAGCCTTGCCCAGTCGACTGGCCTTTTCGAACATGGCCTGCATATTTGCGACCCCATCCAACTGGGGATTGAGGGCAATGACCACCGGACTCCCTTCAAAATCCATCCCGCAAAATTGCGTATCGCCTTTGTGAATATGTCGCAGGTTTCCCTGAAGAATGTATGCATTGTGTTTCAGCTGCGCGGCTTTTTCCGCATTCTGCTGATCTTTTTGAAGATTCGCCACCAGCGTCCGCTGCTTTTTGAGTACCGCCTTCACCGCACGAGCCACCATTGCCCGTTTGCCATCCGCCGCAGCGTTCTTTTCGGATTCGGCCATCAGCGTCATCAGCGCCCGGTCGGCATCCGATCCGGGCATCACCCGGGTCTTCTGTCCGCTCATCGGTGGCGGATTGACAGGAGGTTGGTAGGGCGCACCGGAAACCAGCTTTCGCAGATGAGATCGATTCGGATGAAACGATCCCAGGATGTTCCCCTGCTCATCCAATAAAAAGAGGTTGCCATGACGTCCGGAAAGCTCGCACATCAGCACCAGCGAATAATCTTTACGCCCAAGGGTGATGGCCACCACCCTGTCGTGATTCAGCTGTTCAATTTTTAAAACCGCGGCATTGATGCACAGCTTGCGAAGCAACATGACAAATGCCGCCGGCACCTCAGCCGCTCTTGGTTTTGCATCGACCCGTCCAATGGCGCAATACGGATTTTCAACGCAGATTTGCAGATAGTGGTTTAGCCCCGGTCCGCGCAACTCCAGGCATATGCGATTTTTCGCCGCCGGTGAAATCACCTTACGCACCAGGGTATTTACAATCGATTCACCGAGACTGCCGGTGGCTATCTCTATCTCTTTTGCAGATAAACTCACAGATTCATTCCTTTATTGCACCTTCGTTACACTCCGGGGAATGCGTTCTCCTTTGCTGCTATATCATATGTGACAATCCGATTGGGGTCGGATAGTTCAATCCGCATCTGTTTTTCCATTATTCACCTTCAGCCACCCATGTGAACATCGGAAACATAAATATTATCGGAAGATCACAGTGTCACATGTCTTGCACAGAATTATTTCGGCTTCGGCCGGAATGATTCCCGGTGTAGCAGCTTTGCAAAGCAAAGATGCGGGCGGTCGTCCTCACCCATCCTCCCATGCAAGCCCTCCGCCACAACAAAACTGCTCGACCACGTGCGTCATAAAACAGGCGCGCAGTACGATCCCTCCGGCAACGAACTGCCCGCCTCATCGTACGATTCAACAAAAATGACAGACAAAGACTTGCCATTTTAGCCAACACCTCGACCCGCCACACCGTATCACCACAAAATCAATACGATCCCCCGGGATACAATTTTACAAAATCGTATGACCAGAATTTGGTAATTTTCAAGGGTATGATGTCAACGTGGAAATCCCCGGCAAAAAAATATGATGATACCGGCAAAGAAATACGACGCCAGTGTGGAAATCAGCTCAAATTCCTACGACATCAATTTGATGAGCACAGCGGTCGATGTTAATTCGGGCGTTAACATATATCCCACCCGGATAATGAATTCAGGCATGTCTCGGCATGCCTGAACAGTACCAGCAACCATGCCCCAGTTAACCCTTTATCGAGAAATCGAGAACCGTCCCAATAGCCTTCCCAATAGCCTTGCAATAGCCTTTAAGCAGGCGTGTTTACAGGACGGATACCCGCCACCAACTGCCCGCCTAAAAATCCAAGTCCGAATCGACCAGCTCTTCTCCAGAACTGAAGAAACCAACACCAATCGGCCCAACCCGCTGTGGAAATTTTGCAAAGAGAAACAGACGCCAGTCTGTGTAGCTGCAATAATTTCGACCGGGTCGACGAGCACGGCAAAGCCGCGCGCAGTCAACCAATTCCGTTGAAAAATTGGTTTTGAAAATTGGGCGGTGAAAAAAGTGCAAGGGTGTGAGGGCGTTGGGCCGCGGGGTGGTGTGTTGCCGTGTGGCCGTGGCGGGAAAGCGGTGGTGTGAGAAATCAAGTCTTACTTACTCAAGTTTATAACGGTACCAAACGCCATCTACAAATCCTGGTTCGTAATCTTTTGAAAAAATATCAGATACATTCAATACAACATCAGAGGCTCGGCAGTCGGCGACACAGTCTCTTCCTCTGTAATACCAGATGTACTTATCCTCTGATACGCTTTGGAGATATCGAGCAATCGATTCAATTTGAATTCTTTCATCATCATCTCCCGTGACGAATGCAATGTCGCAAAGTAGCTCAATATCTACTTCTTCCTCAGCGGGTCTAAACACATCAACATACTCGCCGTTCCAGCGTTCCTTCAATTCATTTTCAATTTCGTCTTTATTTTTTTGTGTTCGCAACCCAAAAACAATTTGTGCGCTCATTATATTTTTGCCTTTCTTTAATGGCTTACGATCTCAGGCCATAAAAAATGATGGATCTTCATGTCAGGCGGAACATGATAATGAACTGTATACGCCGAAGCGGGGAACAATTTTTGATAAGGATGATAATCTGACCTGCCAATCCATGTATTTTCACCGGTAAGGCGATTTCTCATACGTAAACCAAGTATGCGATACGCGTTTCCGCCATTTTCGAATACAACAGGTGTTGGGCCACCAATCGCAGGTTTAAAACTTGAAGCTGTAACTGGTGGTGGCTGCGTTGGCATCATTACGATCAATTGATGGGTAGTACCAAACTTCGAAATTTCCGATAGCGCTCTTGCTCTAAGAATTTCAATAGACTTTCGCATGGCATCATACATTTCCATTGAAACTGGTAAGGTGGTTAGTTTAGCCAACGCCTCACTGAAACCAAAGTTAAATTCAACAGACCTGCTTGCTCGGATGGCATACATTGAAAATGTGGGAAGTGCTACAGACGCCAATGCTAGCAAACCCAGTTGCGCGAAATTCAAACCACTCAATGTGAGAGTGGCACCGCCCATCAGCCCAGAAGGATCTGTGAAATATATTGGATTAGCGTTGCAGTACAAGTATTTGTTTAATGTAATCGGCGAGTATCTGTCACCAATCCACCTATCCATATTCAAAAACCGCCCGATCCCCGGCACATAATACCTGGCTCTCAAATACTCCATCCCCGTCTCACTGTCCCACGCCTCACCGGTATACATGAACGGATTGATTCCAATCCCCGTCGATGCAATCAAATTCCCAAACGCTTCATACGAATACTCATCGGTCACAAGACCGGCACTATCTGTCAATTCACTCGTCGAGCCATGTCCGTCATAATGATAATACCTTTCCTCTCCACCCCGCTTCATGCTTATCCGCTGATTCCCGTATACATACTCAGCAATCAGTGCCCCGCTATCGGTTCTCTCCTCCAGCACCTGATGATACCGCTGATTCTTATCCAGCAAGTATTCGGTTGTTACGCCGTCGACCGTCTTACTGACTCTGGCGCCGTCGGCGTCGTAGGTGAATGTCACGAGACTGCCATCATTACTCACGCTTATTAATCGGTTCTGATCGTCGTACGCAAACGACGTCACAGTCCCATCCACATCCTTTTCGATGGTGTTTCCGTTTGCGTCGTAGAAGTACTGGGTCAGAACGCCGTCTGTTGTTTCAGAGATGATCTGATTATTATCGTTGTACGCATACCCAGTCTCCTCACAATCCGCATCCACACACGCCGCCATCGTCAGACGGTTGCCAACAGCATCGTAAGTGTACGCCCGCGAATACGATGACGTTTGTCCGCCCTCCGCTAAAGCTTCGGCGGATTGTTCGCTTACGAGGCGGTTTAGGTTGTCATATGCATATGTCGTCGTCGTTGTAGTTGTCGATCCGCCGGAGCCTTGGCGAAGGCGGACAACCTTCGTTCGATTCCCCCCATCATCCAGCGTATACGCATAACTGGAAATAATCTCCCCACCCGCCGTGCGGTTCTCCAGATATGTCAGTTGTCCCAGTGCATCGTAGTCGTAGTCGGCGATGGTGCCGTTGGGGTAGGTGACGGTGTTTTGCTTGCCTGCTGCATCGTAGGTGTAGACGGTCACACCGGAGCCATCGGTCACGGTAGCAATCCGGTTGAGAGGATCATAGGTATAGGTGGTGGTACCGTTTGAAGTCTGAACACTCAGTTTGTTGCCATTTGCGTCATAAGTGTACCCCACCTGCGAACCGTCCGGATTCGTTATCAGAGTTACACGGCCCCGGATATCATATTGATACGCGGTGATTCCCCTGCTGTCGGTCACACTGACTCTTCTACCCAACATATCGTAAGTGTAGCTCACCTCGCTGCCGTCGTCATATTCCACGCGCTCCAATCTATTGTGGGCGTCGTAATAATACGCGGTGACTTCGCCGGTGAAGTCTGTGTGTGTCGCCACGTTACCGTTTGCGGACATCGGGACGGCAAAGAAATACGACGTCAGTGTGGAAATCAGCTCAATTTCCTACGACATCAATTTGAGCACAGCGGTCGATGTCAATTCGGACGTTAACACTTATTGCGGCGATTAATCCAGAAGTCAAGATCCGTCATTTTTCAATTTTAGTTTTCGAGTTGTTTCCTTCATACATTTTTCGAATGCGGCCGGTTGACCTTCATGACACTTTTTCACTTCCTGATAAGCAGGTGTATTTTTTTTCATATCTTCAACAGTGATCAAACCATTCTTCGTAAAACACCAATTGCTTCTTCTTTCAATTTCCCGTTTGCAATGGTCCTCTGCTTCCTGCAAAACTTCATCACTTGCTTCAGATGCCTTCTCCCTGCATCCACCGCTCACGGACAAAAATACTACGATCATAGAAAGGAAAAACAGTTGCTTCATCGTCAAATTCTCCTACTACGGCATGATTGGTACACCAGTGTTTGTTGTGAGCAATCCCCGAGTGAACACTGCTCCAGCTCCCCAGATCGGTCCCCAATCCCAACCCGACATATCTATGACCTGATCGATTGGCGATTTCAAAATAAAGTCGGACATAATAGAATATGAGCCTACAGCCGCGCTTGCCTGAACAATATTCCATCCAATCGGCAATCTGTCGAAATCTGAAAAATTTACCAGTCGACCGGTTTTGAAAAAGTATGTGTCACTCGTAGTGATAGAGAATGGATTAAATTTCAATTTAATATTGCTGCCGATTGTCGGACCATATAAATCAATATCGGCAGAAACCGAACCCAAAGGAACAAATTTGTTCTTATTATTTTTTTCGATTTTTCTACCAGCGTCGTTCCTATCTAAACTTTGATATTTTATTATGGTTACATCCCCATCTATCCTTACTCCATTAATTGGAGATTTGATCGGTGGCGTCTGAACAAAAACAATATTCACTCCCAGAGACCACAAATTTGATTTTGGATTGCCTGCCAAATCCACATAACCAGAGCTATAATTCGCCATCGTAACCGAGCTCAGTACACTCCCGATATTTATCGAAATCGAAACACTCACAATCCCAAACATCCCGCTCGGATCCGCAAACATCGCCGGATTCGCATTACCGTACAGATACTTATTCAATGTCAGTGGCACCTGATTGTTCCCCGGATGGGTGTCCATGTTCAAGAACCGCCCAATCCCCGGCATATAATACCTGACCCTCAAATACTCCATTCCCGTCTCACTGTCCCACGCCTCGCCGGTATACAGGAACGGATTGACACCAATGCCACTGGAAGCAATCTGATTCCCAAACGCCTCATACGAGTACTCATCCGTCACCAGGCCAGCACCATCCGTCAATTCACTCGTCGAGCCATGCCCGTCATAATGATAGAACCGCTCTTCCCCACCTCGCGTCATGCTGATGCGCTGATTTCCGTACACATATTCCGCAATCAACGCACCGCTATCAGTTCTCTCCTCCAGCACCTGATGGTACCGCTGATTCTTATCCAGCAGATATTCGGTTGTTGTTCCGTCCACAGTCTTGCTGACTCTGGTGCCGTCGGCGTCGTAGGTGAATTCAACTGTCGCTTGCCCTCCTCCGCCAGAGGCTTCGGCGGGTTTTACACTTAGAAGACGATTTTGGTCATCGTAGGTATATTCGGTCACAACCCCATCCACATCCTTTTCGATGGTGTTTCCGTTTGCGTCGTAAAAGTACTGGGTCAGAACGCCAACAGTCGTTTCGCTGATGATCTGATTATTGATGTTGTACGCATACTCCGTCGCCACACAATCCGCATCCACACACGCCGCCATCGTCAGTCGGTTGCCGACAGCATCATATATGTACACATAGCTGGAGATAATCGCTCCACCCGCCGTCCTGTTCTCCAGATACACCAGCTGCCCAAGTGCATCGTAGTCGTAGTCGGCGATGGTGCCGTTGGGGTAGGTGACGGTGTTTTGCTTGCCGTTTGCAATAACGTTGACTGTTCTATTGAACTCGGTTTCATGACTGTACGATTGCCCTGCCTTTCCAGCCGGATGTGGACGCCGCTTCTTCATTTTGCCGCTCCCCCCGAACGGATGTGTCGATGCCCGCACCTGTTCACCCTGATTTGAATCTGTGATATTATTCTTCAAGTACCCCAACACCGGACGCCGGGTGTATGCTTAATGCTTTAAATCAGGAGGAGCTTATGAATGAATTCTGTTTACGCATACTGACCGCCATATGCATAACGATGGCAATTGCTGGAACCCTGACGGGCTGTGCAAAGAGCGGAAGGGCGGAATGGGACTCAGAGACAGGATCCGCGAACAGTACTGACAGCGCCACGGGCGTGGATTCCGGTACCATCACCGGTACTCAAACGGATTCCAACGACGGTATCGCAACCGCTACAGAATCTGCCACTGACTCCACTGCGGATACGGATGATACCGCAACGTCAGTGGACACCGGAACAGGCATTGAAACGGTCCATCAGGCGCCGGTGGATATTCGCATCACCAATATGACATCTGAAACGGTTTTCCTGGACGGCTACCTTCCCATTGCCGCCGAGCGGAATTCCGGGGACCAGTGGACGGCAGAACAGCCGGTTGCGCCGTTCTGTATGATGGGGTGCCAGGACTGGGAGCAATTCGGATACTGTTGCATCGATTGTGATTACGATGTGGCACTGGTGTCCATTTTGCCCGGCGACACCTACACCTATACCTGGGAGGGGCGCTTTTTCAAGACAGAAACGGAGACCTGTGAGTGCGCCTGCCATTACAGTGAAGACCCCATTGCGGGCGAGTATCGATTCTCCGTGGATGTCTTCACGGAGATTTCCTGTGGCCCGAGCACCTGCACTCCGCCCCCTGAAACCGGCATCATCTATTCATATATACCTGAAGGTGAACCCCGGCGCTATTCCGCCGTCACGTCCATTCCGCACACTGACGGCGATCTGGAAATCCGGATTGTCGCCGATGATGACACGGAAACGGACAGCGATACGATGCTGGACACCGGCACGGGCACTGGCAATGATTCGGATACGACGACGGAAACCGGCGATTCAGATTCCGCCACCACCACCGATACGGCGACGGGCAACGGTGTCCAGCAGCAACCGGTTGAAGTCCGGGTAACCAATCGCTCGCTGTCGACGGTGTATCTGGACGGCGTCATTCCCGTGCATGGCGCCAGAAAAGTCAACGACTACTGGACGGATCTCACCCTCAATCAACCCGGTTGCGCCATCGCCTGTGACGAAGTATCCACCGACCCGGAAGTCTGCTGCATTCAATGTGAGATGGCGACCATGGCGTATGCCCTTCTTCCCGGGGACGTGGCGACGTTTACGTGGGAAGGACTGATTTATCAGCGGGAAACCGCCACCTGCGATTGCGGTTGTTACTACAGCGAATTGCCCCGGGCCGGAGATTATCAGTTCAGCGTTTCCGCACACGCCGGCACCGAATGCTACCTGGACCCCTGCGATCCCCCCACGGAGAGTGGCATGCTTTACGACCGATTACCTGTTGGTGAGAGTCGCGATTTTCTGGCCACCTTCACAGTCCCCCACGAGGGATCTTCCCTGAAAATCGAAATCTCCCGGGATGACCGGTGCGACGACGGAACGGTTCCCCTCTGCGATATGGTTATCCCCGTGTGCACGTCACCGGAAATCCTCGCTTACCGGAACGACTGCTACCAGTGTGTTGACCCCGAAACCTGCGCGCCCTGAGTTGTTCCAGTAGAAGCCATTTTGCCATTTATCCCTTGTGATTCAACACATCGGCACGTAAAGTCGCGCACATGAGCCAACTGAACGCACTGGTCATCCACCGGATGACCTCATACCGACAGATGATGGAGGGGGAAACCCGAGCCACGGTGGAGATACTGCAGCAGCAGTCGGATCCCATTATTCATCGCATGCTCCTGGCCAATGACAGCCACGAACATGCAATGGACAAGATTCACCGGGAGCTGGAACGGTGTGGCATACACGCCACATGGCGCCATGACTTCAGCGGGCTGATTCCCGACACTTTCGATTTGGTGATTACCGTTGGCGGTGATGGCACCGTGCTGCACGCATCCCATGCCATCTGCAGAGTACCTGTGCTCTCCATCAACTCCTCACCGGAAACGTCCACCGGATATTTTTCCTCCGGAGACGCCGATGAATTTCCGCAGATTCTGTCCCAGTTGCTGAACAACGATTTAAAACTCATGCGGCTGTTTCGCATGGAAGTGACCGTGAACGGCGAAGTGGTGAACAATCGGGTGCTTAACGATGTCCTGTTCTGCAATGATTGCCCGGCCATGACCACCCGATATTTTCTGACGCTGAACGATAAAGCGGAACCGCAAATATCTTCCGGTGTATGGATTTCCACCGCTGCGGGAAGTACGGCCGCAGTCAAGGCCGCCGGCGGGGTCCCCATGGATGCGGGACTGAACGCATTGCAGTACGTGGTCCGGGAGCCCTGTCCGGTGGGTGGACGGAACCAGGAGAACCTCCCGAACCTGATTCGCGGCATCGTCGGCAACAACGATTCGTTCTCAATTCGTTCAAAATCGTTATCCGCAACATTGTTCATCGACGGTCCCCACGTGGCCGTCCCTGTCAAATACGGTGATATCATTACGTTTTCTGGCGGTGCAAGTCCCCTGTTTTTATATGGAAAACTTGATAAAAATAAAACTTGATCCAAATTGCGGTCTGGGTACAATACCGCCCTCTCGCCATGTCATCGAAAGGCGAGGTTATTTGGAAGAGGAAGAGGTTAGAATATGTATGCTGTAATTGCTACAGGCGGAAAACAATACCGCGTATCCGAAGGCGATAAAGTTCGCGTGGAAAAACTGAGCGGTGAAGCTGGCGCCAAAGTGGTTCTGGAGAACGTGCTCATGCTGGGAAATGGAAACAAATCGCAGCTGGGAGCCCCGATTGTTAAAGGCGCCAAAGTGGAAGCAGAAATTCTTGAGCAGGGTCGCGATAAGAAAGTGATTGTGTTCAAATATAAGAAACGCAAACAGTTTCGTAAAAAGCACGGCCATCGTCAGAGCTTCACTGATTTGCGCATCACAAAGATTTCAGGCCAGGAGGGTTAGCCATGGCTCATAAGAAAGGTCAGGGGTCGACCAGTAACGGTCGTGACAGTATCGGTAAAAGACTCGGCATTAAAAAGTTTGCCGGAGAGTTCGTTATTCCCGGAAATATCCTGGTTCGCCAGAGAGGCACCACCTTTCACGCTGGCAAAGGCGTTAAAACCGGAAACGACTACACACTGTTCGCAGTTGAAGAAGGCGTTGTTGAATTCTACACCCGGAACAACCGAAAATACATCGGCGTTACTCCTGAGTAGACAACACCTCGCTTTCCAACGCGGAACCGAGTTGTTCCATCCCCATTGTTTTTCAATGACTGAACACGTCGATAGTGTTCGGGCAGTATACTTTTACGCTCATGACTGAGATTTATCTGGACAACGCTGCCACGACGCGTCCATATGCGGAAGTTTGCCAGGTGGTGCAACGCGCGATGGCAGAGGGATTCGGAAACACCGCATCGCTCCATCGTCGCGGGGTGGAGGCGGAACGTCAGGTGGCCGTTGCCAGGCAGCACATCCGAGCGCTGGTTGGCGCCAGTGGTTGGGATGTCCTCTTTACCTCCGGCGGCACCGAAGCGAACAATCTGGCGATTCGTTCCAGTTGTCCCCGGGGAAAACGCAATGTCATTCTGACAAGCAGTGTGGAGCATGCGTCGGTTATCGACACGGCAACGATGCTGGCTGAAACCCGGAGCTGCGGCCTTCATGTGGTTGGCGCCGGTGAACGCGGTGTGGTGAATCCCGGGGAATTCGCCGCGCTGGCATCTGCAAAAACGGCTCTGGTGACAATTACGCACGTGGCCAACGAAATGGGCACGGTACAGCCGGTGAACGAGATTGCAAGAGCAGTCAAGCGCGCGGCACCGAGATGCCGCGTTCACGTGGATGCGGTGCAGGCCGCCGCCCAGCTGCCCAGACTGGACTATGGCCGGGAGGTGGATTCGGTGACCATCTCGGGACATAAAATTCACGGTCCCCAGGGGGTTGGCGCACTGCTGTTTCGGACAAACAGTTCGGTGAAACCGCTGTTTTGCGGTGGTGATCAACAGCGGGGGATGCGCCCCGGAACGTTGAATCTGCCGGGAATCGCAGGGATGGGGGAAGCTGCCCGGCTTACGCTGGAACGCCGAGATTCAGGCAGCCAATCCATGCACCGGCATCTGGAAATATTTCGCCAACGGGTGTGCACGGACACGATTCGCCAGTTGGGGGACAACCACCACCGGGCGCCAGGCATGCTCATTCTGGCCGTTGATAATGTCAAATCCGAGGTGTTGCTGCATACTCTTGAAAAATACGGTGTGCTGGCGTCCGCCGGGTCAGCCTGCCATTCCACCCGAACCGCACCAGCACAGTGTCTGATGGATGCTGGGCTTCGCCGGGAGGATGGCGTGCTTCGCATCAGTCTGAATTACCACATCACCGAAGTGGAACTGGCAACCGCCGCCACCCATATTCATACCGCTATTGAAGAGGTCAGAAAGGGGAAAGCAGGACAATGAAATTGCAACTGTTTCAGGGAAAGGGCGTGGTGCTCCGCATCGGCGAGCTGTATCTCAAGGGCGGCAACCGCCATCTGTTCATGAACAGCATGGTATCCAATGTCAAGCGGGCGTTTACGGACCGAAAAGACATCAAGGTTCACGCCGGGCAGGGACGAATTTTTGTGTGCGGCGCCCATGACGAGGATGTACTCGACAGATTGCGGTGGGTATTTGGCATCACCTCCTATTCCCCGGTGACGTTCTGTGCAAAGGATATGGGGGCGATTACCGACATGGCGGTGAACATGGCCAGGGATTTCGGGGGCGACGAAAATACGGTGTTTCGCATCGCTGCGAGGCGCTCTGACAAATCATTCAGCCATACTTCCGCCCAGCTGGGAATTGAAGTGGGGTCGGCGGTAAATGTGGCCACCGGATATGGCGTGGATCTGGAACATCCGGATTTGAGCATCGGTATTGAAATCGGCCGGGAATGGACCTTCCTGTGGACCGAAACCCGCAAGGGCGGCGGTGGTCTGCCCGTGGGAACCTCCGGCAGAGTGGCATTGCTTCTGTCGGGAGGCATCGATTCACCGGTGGCCGGTCACATGCTGCAGAAGCGGGGCGTCTCGTTGACCGGAATTTACTTTCACGCGTTTCCCTACACATCAGATGGCGCCAAAAATAAGGTCATAGAACTGGCGGAAGTTCTCGGCAGGCGCCAGAAGCATTTCAGATTGCATGTGGTGCCGTTTGCAAAGGTGCAGGAAGCCCTTCGCGATGCGGCCAATCCGGGGTACCTGGTACTGCTCTACAGAAGGGCCATGATTCGCATTGCCGAAGCACTGGCCCAGAAGGACGGTATCGGGGCATTGGCCACCGGGGAGAATCTGGGTCAGGTGGCCAGTCAGACCCTGGAGAACATGGCTGCGGTGGAAGACGCCGCCACCATGCCCATATTGCGCCCCATCCTGGCCATGGACAAAATTGAAACCATTGATATTGCCCGAGCCATTGGCACCTATGATATTTCCATTCAGCCCTTTGAAGACTGCTGCACCCTGTTTGTGCCCGCCCACCCGGAAACCAGAGGCACGGCCAAAACCGCCGCCAAATTCGAGTCCCGCGCCAACTGGCAAAAAGCAGTGGAAGAAGCCATCGAAAACACCGAAACCATTCTGATGTGATGGGAGCGGCCGGGCGATAATTCCGGGCGGTATTTCAGAGCGGCATTTCAGGGCGAATACAAGGTTCGCTGCCAAAAAATGCGATTTGTCGGGTTATTGTCGGTAAAATGCATTTTTCCGGGTTCAATCGGTTCTCACTATATTCGACTGGGGGGTTGGTGTAATATATATGAAATACATCAACAAAGGAGATGCCATGCAACCCCCAGCCATTCGTCCCACGGTGACCATGAGGGTCAGACAGTTTTTGCGAGAGAACCAGATTGACCTGGTGCCATGGTCGACCCTGGACGACACCTATGGGAGTCTTTACGCGCTGCTGCAGGTGAATCGGTCCAATTCGGCATTCTGGCCATCCCTTTCCGGACTGCTCCGGGACATCCGTCAGGATGCGGTCAGCCAATCCGCTTTACCGGCGCCAAAGGCAGAGCTTCTCTCCAGCTGGAATATTGAAAACCTGGTACATCGACTTCGCATGGCGCTGCCGGATACGGATGACGGGCAGACTCCCGGCGCGGCGAACCGCTTTCTGGGGACCCTGTCCGGCTCCGTGCTCAGCGCATTTCTGCTGTTGGGCGCTGCCACCATGGGGTGCAATGACGCCGACGATTCAGGACTGGTCAGCGCTGTTGATTCTGACTCCGATTCTGATACCGATTCCGACTCCGATTCCGATTCTGATTCCGACACAGACTCCGATTCCGATTCTGATACCGATTCCGATTCTGATTCCGACACGGACTCCGATACCGACTCCGATACCGACTGGACAGAGAAATGCTCCCTGGACAGTTCCGGCACCCTGGTCACCACTATCGACAACAGCACCATGAATGATGAGCGCAAACTCTCGTTGTGTGAATGTCTGGAGATGCTGAGCGATGACTGGAACAGCGGTCTGACCGAACTTTTCGAAAACGGCTCCTCAGATGAGGTTGCCCAGACCCTGAGCTCCCTGATGGATTGTTGCCAGTATGATGAATCGTATTTTAATTCACCATTTTCGAATGCAAAGAAGGACGAACTCATTCGCAGCTCCATCTGTGCTCCGGTCATCCTGTACAAGGGCGTCGCCTTTCCGGACGACGATGCCAGATGAAGACGCCCCGCAATGTAGATTTGTTGCCCCGCGTGCCGGTGAGTTGCTTCTGGGAAATTACCGATGCCTGTAACCTGCGCTGTATTCATTGTGAAAATCGAGCGGGACGAAAACTGAAAAACGAATTGAGCACCGAAAAAGCGCTGGCACTCCCCGCAAGTTTGCGGGCCATGGGATGTGAAACGGTGATTCTGACCGGGGGAGAGCCGCTGGTTCGCCGGGACTGGTTTCAGATTGCATCGGCCTGCATTGGCGAGGGGATGAATGTGCAGGTGGTGACCAATGGCCTTCTGGTGGACGGGCCAATGATTGGACAGCTCAAAGAGGCGGGCGTGCATACCCTCTGCGTCTCTCTCGACGGGGATGAGGAAACCCACAATCAGATTCGCATTGGTCCGGGAGGTAAAAAGAAGTCGGTGTATCAGGCGGCGTTGAACGCGGTGCGTCTGTGCCGGGAGGCGTCGATGGGGGTGCATGTGGTTACCCAGATCAACCGGAAGAATCTGGCGGATTTGCCGCAGATATTCGATTTGCTGGCAGGCATGGATGTGAACGTGTGGCAGTTGCAGCTGTGCATGCCCATGGGGCGTCTGCTGGATTATACCGACGACTATCTGATTTCACCGGAAGATTTGCCGGTGCTGATTCAGACCATATCCGACCTCATCAAGCGGGATACCATGACCGTTGCCGTTGCAGACAACATTGGCTATTACAGCCCGGAGGAACCACTTGTCCGGGGAAGTCTGCGAAAGAAGAACGCTTTCTGGACCGGATGCCAGGCCGGATGCCGGAGCGTGGCCATCTGTTCCGACGGACTGGTCAAGGGGTGCCCCTCTCATCCCCGGGAGTTTGCGGTGGGAAACCTGCACGAGGAATCGTTTGAAACCATCTGGCGGGATGCGACTCGCTTTTCGTACAACACCCGATGGCGTGAAGCGGACCTGGTGGGAAAATGCGCAAAGTGCGTGTTTCGCGCTATCTGCCGGGCGGGCTGTACGTCAATGGCCTATGCGGTGACCGGCACCATTTACGACAATCCTTTCTGTTATCAGCGGGTGGCGGATACAAAAAAATTCCCCCGCACACACTGCCGGAAATCCGCATGACGGCCGCCTTTCCGTATGTTCCCCATTTCTGCATCTGGGAATTGACACTGAAATGCAATGCCCATTGTCTCCATTGCGGTTCCGCCGCCGGCAGCGCCCGAAAAGACGAGTTGTCCACTGAAGAGGCGCTGGAATTGATATCTCAACTGTCGGATGCCGGGGTGCGAAGTATTACGTTTTCCGGTGGAGAACCCCTGCTCCGAAATGACTGGCAAATCCTGGCCCGCGCAGCAACCGGACGCCACATTCGCATTGAGCTGATTTCCAACGGATTGCTGGCGGCAAAGCTGGCCGATGCCATTGCCGACGCCGGGTTTACCGGTGTAACCTTTTCGGTGGACGGCACCCCGGACACCCATGACCGACTCCGGGGAAAAAAGGGCGCGCTGGGGCAACTGATGAAAGGCGCTGCAGCGTTGAAGCAACGTGGTGTAAAGGTTGGTGCGGCAACGCAGATTAACCGGCAGAATGAACACGAGTTGGCTGATATTCACCAGGCGCTGCGGGATGCCAACTTTGACGGCTGGCAGATTCAACTCACCATGCCCCGGGGAATGGCAAGGCAAAATTCGGACACCCTGTGTCTTGCCCCGGAAGGGTTGAAGGCGGTGGAGACGCGGATACTGCAAATAAAGGCGCATTCAACACTCTTTATTCAGGCGGCGGATAACTTTGGTTACATGGGCAGGCACGAACCGCGTCTTCGAAGTGGATTGCCGGAGCGACAGCAGTTCTTCTCGGGATGTCAGGCCGGGCTTCAGGTGGTGGGCATCACCAGCGACGGCACGGTGCGTGGATGTCTGTCGCAATCAGATCACTTCAATGAAGGCAATATCCGCAACGAGTCATTTATCGACATCTGGCAGCGCAGGGGCGCTTTTGCATACAATCGCGAGTTTTCCCTTCAACAGCTTTCCGGTGATTGCGCATCCTGCCCCCTTAATGGCATCTGTCGCGCCGGATGCAAAAGTCTGGCCCACGCCACAACGGGGACGGTTACGGAAATCCACCACTGCCTCCGCCGATTCGAAGCCTGCTGAAAAAAATCATTCAGAAATGCGCCATCGATTCATTTATTCGAACTTTGAATTCACATTTTTCCATTGGCATGCAATACAATGCAACCGCAACGTAACCAACCGTCATTTTGACAATGGACAGGTTCCTTTCGATAGTTGAAAAATATGTTTTTATTTAAGTCCAGTATCTTTTTTATCTGCAGCCTCATCGGTCTGATATCGGTGGGTGGTGAGGCGGTTGCAGATTCAGGCACCGAAATTGCGCGCCCCGGCAACGAGTACATTCATCCGGACAATGGTGCAGCAACCGCCTCTCTTCATGCAACAGACACGTTGGAAACAGACATGTTGGCAACAGACACGCCAGCCACAGAAGAGGAACCCTCCGCCCCTGGGAATGCCATCGTCTCTCCGGAAAGCGACGCCCATGAAGATATCCGCTGGGTGGGAATGTGGGAATCGGCCAAATTGCTGTGGCTGGAAAGCGCCGGTACCCTGGGGTTGATCACCTTTACCGGATTCCGGGACTGGAAATGGGGCACCGCTTCATTCCGGGTGAATTCCGAGGGTTGGTTCGGCATGGACACCGGCAGCGGCGGCATGGATAAACTGGGGCATATTTACGGGGGTTACGTGTTTTCGGAATTGCTGCAGTGGCGGTTGCATGCGCATTGTGAGCAGAGAAGATGTCCGAGTTTTTATCCGGCGGCCTATTCCATGTTCCTGATGCTGTACACCGAACTGTTTGATGGCTTTTCGGTGGATCACGGATGGTCCTGGGAGGATGTGGTAATGGATACCATTGGCGCCTCCATGTCTCTGGCCCGCAGCATCTCACCCAGGTTCGCCTCCCTGGTGGATTTCCGGTTTCAATTCTGGCCTTCCAGAGGAGCAAAAGGGTTTCATCCCATTATCGACTATGAAGGACAGAAATATATGCTGGTGTTCAAGGTGGCCGGAATCAAACCGCTGCTTCGCACGCCTTTTCGGTTCCTGGAGCTGATGATCGGGTATTATGCCCGCGGATTTCTATCCAGCAATACCACCGATACCCATCGGAAGACCACCTTGTTTTTCGGGGTGGGGTTGAGTCTGGAACAACTGTTCTTTGTTCCCCTGGAAAAACACGTGTCTCCCAATTTCAGTGTCTTCAAGTATGCATTCCACTACTTTCAGCTCCCCTACACCTACGAACCGTTCACGATAAACGAACGCCGCCTTCCCCGTCCCAACATGAATCCGCTTGTCAAAACGCCTCCTCCACCGGGAGGTCCAGGCGGTTTTTAGGCAGGCCGGTCCACCAGGTGATGGAGAGGCCGAGGAACATGGAATAGACAGCGGTCACGTCTGCCGGGCCGAGGTGGACGCCGAGCACCGGGGTGATGGCCAGTCCTCCACTCCGATACGGGTCGTGTCTCTGGCCGGGGAAGAAATCATATGCCACCGTGAAACCGTACGTGGCGCCGAAGCGACCAGTCACCGCATCCATGCCGCTTTTTAACCTTGAAAAATCCGCAAACCCCATTCCGGCCAGAACCCCCAGGGCCAGAAACCGGGTGGGTTTGATGGTGGCTTCCACGCCGAAGTGACCGTGAATCAACCGCAGATGATCGCCCTTTGCCACACTGGCGCCCCCGGAAATTCCAAGGTCCATCCACCGGGTCAGTTCTTCGCCCATCCGGAGCTGACCACCCGCCGATGCCCACGGCCCATAGTTGTTTTTTGAATCGACGAACACCATTTCGCCCACGGGAATCAGGGCGAAGTAATACCCCTGCTTCAGGTCGGGCCTGACCAGCTCTGTTGCCCGGACCGAACCGGATACCACAGAAAGCAGTACCAGCGAAAACAGAAGGGAGATTCCCCTGCCCGGCCAATGGTTTTGTGTATGGTTGCACTTCATCAGAATTCTCCTTTCACACCAATCACCGGGAGAATCGGCAGACCCTGACGCGGTCTGCGCTCCGAGGAGTCGTAGTTGTACTGGTACCCCGTTACGTTGGGGCTGTTGTAAATGTTCTGCACGTCCAGATACGCGGTGAGCATCCACCTGTCGTAAATCCACTTTTTGTCGAGTCGAAGGTCCGCCTGATGAAATGTGGGCAACCGCGCGGAGTTGGGTCTGCCATAGGTTGGCTCGTAATAACTGTTATCCACGGAATACACGGCGCCAACCCGGGGAGTGGATGGGGAACCGGTGACAATGCGCCAGCGAAATCCCACGGTCCAGTTCTTCGGAAGACTGTATGAACCGAGGGCGGTGAAAATATGGGTCTGATCATAGTCAAACCGCCGCCAGTCTGTATCTCCCACATCCTTGCGCTCTGCCCTTGAGAGGGTGTAACTGATCCATCCGTTGAAGTTGTTGGCGAATTCATGCTTGAGCATCACTTCCAGACCGTATACCCGTCCTTCACCCCCATTGACGTAATTTATCGGAGACTGCCCGCCGCCCCCGGTGTCCACCGCATCGGTGCGGCTGACGAGATCGTCCATTTTCTTGTAAAATCCGGTCACATCCAGCAGGAGAAACCCCAGCGGGGAAAACTCGAATCCCAGGGAGTAATGCATGGCTTTTTCGAGACCCAGATTGGGATTTCCAAAGACCGCATCGGTTTCATCGAACGATGGTTCCTGGTGGTAGGCGCCCACCCCGCCTTTGAGCGTCCACTTTTTCCCCAGGTCGAACCGGGTATTGAACCGGGGCGCCAGGGAGGACTTTCCCACCCGGGTGAAATAATCAAACCGAATCCCGGGCACAATGGTCCAGCGATTGAACAGCCGGCTTTCCAGTTGCATGAAAGCACCAATGGAGTGGTTCGCATCGCCCTTTGACTCGGTGTACAGAATGTTGCCAAGGTCCGGTCTGCCACCGGGCTCGCCCTCCTTGGCCACTTCGGGAAATTTAATGCGCGCATTGGCAATGCTGTAGAGATAGTCGATGCCGGCGGCAATGCGCACGTCATCGCTCAGGCCCACCGAGAACTTGTCGTGAATCTGAGCCACATAGGTGTTCAAATCCAGATACACCTGATCGCCAAGACCCACGTAGATTTTGTTTCGGCCGGCAGAGGTCTTGAACACGTTTTCAAATTTCTTCGATGGCGTGAACCGGTGTTCCAGTACCGTCCGGTAAAACGACGTGGAGGTGGTTCCGCTGGTGGCTGTGAGGTCGGGACTGAAGTCTGCCGGGTTGTCAAACAGCAGTTTCAGCTCATCATCGGATCCGAAAAAGAAGGCGGTAAACTCATTGCTTCGATTCGGGCGTACTGTTCCCAGCCACTGATAGTCGTAGTATCTGGGCGCGGTAATCAGGTTCACCGACGAACTGGCCGGCACCACCGCGTTGATGATGCCGTCAATATAGCTACGCCGGAACGCCGCTGCCATGGCCGATTTTTTGCCCAGCGGGGTTTCCAGATACACCCCGGAATCCGCCAGATTAATGTCGACATAGCCACCGAATTTTTCGGGGTTGAGACGCTTGAGCCGCACATCGACCACGCCCCCGGTGGCTCGCCCGAACTGGGAACCGAAATTGCCCGGGTAAAAGTCGAGCCCATCCAGCATGCCCAGGGGAATCACACTCCGCAGTCCACCGAAGTGATAAATGATGGGCACTTCGACGCCGTCCACAAACACCTGGGTGTCCTCGGGCGACGACCCCCGCACCACAATATTGCCCGCTGCGGCGTTGGTGCGCGCCACTCCGGGCAGATTCTTCACCACGGTGAGCACATCTCCGAATGTGCCGGGAACCCGCTCAATCACCTCGGTTTTCAACGATGTTCTGGACACCTCCTTGCGCAGGCGCTCCCCTTCCACCACCACATCGTAGGGGTTGTACTCGTTGCGCTCCACAAAGTAGGTGGCTTCGGTCAACTCGTTCTCGCGCACTTCATCTCTGGTCCGCAAAGGGAAGTACCCCTCGGGTTCGGCCAGCAGCATCCAGGTGCCCGCGGCCAGGTTGTAGAATTCGAACCGGCCGTCCGCATCGGTGATGGCTTCGTATCCCACGGCCAGGTTGCCATTGCCGGTGAAGATGGTCACCGTCACTCCGGCAAGGGGAAGCCGGGTGCCCCGTTCCTTCAATATTCCCCGGAAGTTGAGCACCCGCTTTGCTTTGGCTTCTACAGCCTGCGTGGCGGAAGTCCCATTCTCAGCGTCCGTATCCGTTCCATCCACCTGCGTATCTGTATCCGCCTCCGCCGGGGGATTTTCGGCCAACTGAAAGACGGTTCGATAGGTGATGCGCACCGGAATGGGAATTCCTCCCTGGCGGGCGGGTTCAAACGAAAACTGATTGGCCGCATCCACCGCCGCTTCGTCAAATCCGTAGCCCGCCGGGGTCGCCGGCGTCACCACCTGCACGCCCTCGACGGTACCTGTTTCATCAATATCGATTTCGAGGATGACTTCGGCTTCCACTCTGTCGGCCAGCGCCCCTTCCGGATACACTGCCACCACTTCCTCCTTCAGTACGGGCGGAATGACCGGGTCGTTCTGTGCCGCATCCACCGGAGTCGCATCCATCGATGAATCGACCGCTGCGTCCGTGTCGGATTGTGCCAGTCCCCACTGGGATGGAAGGATTGTCAGCATCAGAATTCCCGTTGCAATCAGTTTTCTCATTGTACCCACCTCCTCAGCGGATGAAGACCTGCCTCTGCGTCCATGAAACGCCCCCCCGCTCATCCTGAAGCACCACATAAAGGGTTGCTGTGCCACCGGACTCTGCCACGGACGGCGTATCCCAACTGTTCTGTTTCAATTTTTCAAAATTTGTTTCGCCCGCTATATAGCTGGTTCTGCCAAATTCTGTCTCCCCCCCGGTAATGAACCATGTCATGAAGAGATTTTCAGCATCCGCCACGGTTTGCCCGGTTTCAATGGCCACGGTTTCAAACGGTTCGGAGGCATCGGCAGGAATGGCCACCCGAAGATTGGCGGTCTTTTTCTGGGGCAAGGAGGTGGTGGCGGTGATTTCGCTCAGTCCCGATGACGTCAGCTGATACACCGCGCCCACCTGCGGATTTTCATTGGGAACGAGGTTCGGGTTGAGCAGCAGATTCATCCGTTTTACCGCGGTCACCGTATCCACGCCGTCACTGATGTCCAGACGGACCGTAGTGGTCAGTTTGCCATTACAATCCGGCACCAGGGGCAGTGTGTCGCCGAACTGGGTCACCACCTGTTCGCAGACCAGTTGCAGGACGGTATCCCCCACAATGTATGGAAATCTGGCCTGTTCACCGCTACCGAGGTCGAAGGGCGACACGTTTGGCAGTACCGATTCGGGCACTCCCGCATTGTCTGCAATCAGTTGCCGCAGCATCTGCTCATCCACCGGACATTCATGGCCGTTAAGGGAAGTGGTGGGCACCGGGCACCAGGACCACTGACGCGTCACTTCTCTATCTTCCGATGCGGCCACCAGCGCCGATATTTCGCCGGTATCTCCCGGGAGGAGTTCGGCCGGCGACACCTGAATGGCCAGCACGCGCAGTTTGGTGACATCGGTGAATTTTTCCATTTCCTCCGTGCAGCTCAATGAGGCCATGCCCATAAAAATCAACAGGATTAATTTCTTCATCGCATTCTCCTTTTTTTAGCCCACCTGCCATCACGCGCCTTTCATTCTGAACCGGTACGTGTATTTGAGATTGTATTCAACGGCCTGACCGTCTCTCTGGGCGGGGCTGTACAGTTCTTTTTGCGCCGCTTTCATTGCCGCTTCGTCAAACTCCCGATAGCCGGAGCTTTTCAGGATGCGCACTTTCTGCACGGTTCCCTGTTCATCAATCACAATCAGCACCACCACATTTCCCTCGATACCTTTGGATTTGAGAGAAGGCGGATAGGGCAAATCAACGGATTGCAACCGCTTGGGCCGGGTGAAATTACTCGACACCGTGGGAATGAACGTGGCCTTTCGATTCGATGTCGCCGCCACGTCTCCCCCGCCTGTTCCCGATTGGGTGCCTTTGGTCAGCTTCTCGATTTTCTCGAAGCTCTGGGAAGCGGCCGTGGCCCCCATGCGGGTGTTGCCCACCGCATATGCCGGACCGGCGCCTCCTTTTACGGTGGAAGACATTTCAATCCCCACCACCGCGCGTCTGGCGGGCTCAGGCTTGACTTCCGGTTCCTGGCGGTTCACGGGATCGGCTTTGGCCATCCGCACCCGCCTGGTTTTTATCTGCTTTTCCAAAACGGCCGGCGGCTCGGGGTCGGGCACTGCAACATCTATGGGCTCCTCCGGCTCGGGTTCGGGTTCAATTGCGTCGGGCATCCGGGGCTCGGGCTCCACCACCTGAAACACCACCTTCTCCGTTCGTTGCACTGTCTCCCCATTTTCCTCGAATGCCAGCAGCACACCTGTAATCACACTGTGAAGCGCCAGCGCCGCAATAAGGAAGCCACCTCCCGTCATCCAGGAGGGGATTCCTTTTTTCCGGGGAGGCGCCGTCTGTTCAACCACCGGTCTTTTCACCCGTTCACTGAGCCGGGTGGCTGCCGTCATGCGTTGCTGCCTGCGGCGCTCCGCATAAATGACCGGTTTGCGTTTATTGCTGCTGTTTATTGTCATGGGGGTCATCCATAACTCTCCGAAATACTGGCACCCTCATCTGGTTGCCATCTGTTTGCGTTCAATGTTCAAGGCGAAACCGCTCACCCCGGCCTGTTTGACCACATCCACCAATCCCACCACATCCCCGTAGGGCAATGCCGTGTCCGCGGAAATGACCGCCTGCAGTTTGGGGCTCTCCTGCACCCGCTGTTTCAGGATGCGCCCCGCGTCGTTCATGGACACCCGCCTGCCATCGAGAAACAGTTCCTTATCCAGGGTATAGACCAGGTTGACCGTGGCGGTGACATCCGCGCCGGCGGCCTGCGCTTTCGGCAAATCCACTTTAATGGCCGCTTTCACAATGGCGGTGGAAGTGACCATAAAGATGATCAGCAGCACCAGCACAATATCTACGAACGGAACAATATTTATCTGCGAGATGACCTCGTCATCTCGTTTTCCAATAGGACCAGCCATCATCAGGACTCCTTTGTGGCGGCTGCTTCAACCGGCGCCGCTTTCAGGCTGGCGGTCAGTACCGACGCCAGCAGGCCAAGATTTTCGCTGAACTTCTTTACCTTTGACTTGAATATGTTGAACGCCACCACCGCCGGAATCGCCACCAGCAGTCCCACTGCCGTTGCAATCAGCGCCTCCGCGATTCCTCCCATCACCGAGGAACTGGCCTCGGACATGTTGCCCGCTAAATCGTTGAACGCCCGGATAATCCCCAGCACTGTTCCGAACAGCCCGATAAACGGCGCATTGGAGGCCACGGTGGCCAGCACATTCAGTCGCCTATCGTATCTGGCCTGTTCCCGTCCCGTTGCACCCACCAGTAAATCCTCCACGGATTCCGGCCCGAGCCGATGGCTCTCCAGCCCGAAACGCACCACGTTGGTCTCCAGACTGTCATGTTTTGCAAGGAGCTGTTTCGCCCCTTCAAAATCGCCGTCGGCGAGAAGCTTCGACAGTTCGTCTTTCAGCTTGTCGATATCGACAGTATGTCTTCTATAAAATACAAACCGTTCAATCATTATTGCCACCGATACGACCGACAGTCCTATCAGCAGCCAAAGTACCCATTCGGCCTGAAACACAGGCAATCCCAGTAGTGTTCCGATAATCCCGGTGGAATGGTTCGTCATGATGCACTCTCCTTGTCTGCTATTCACACGCATCAATGCGTGACTAAATAATGATTAATCATTGAATAGATTACGGTCAATGATGATTGAAAAAAATTATTCAATGATTAAGTTTGACAAAGTGTTGATGAGTTTTTTATAAAGGAAACAGAAAATCATGACGAAAATCGCCAAGAAAAACAAAAACATCAGTATCGGCGGTCTTGCTGCCGGAAGCGGGGTGCCGGTGGAAACCATACGAAACTGGGAGTTGCGCTATGGGTTTCCATCCCCCCTCCGTCTGGAATCTGGTCATCGCAGGTATGATATAGATATCATTAACAGGCTTCGTAAAATCAAAACCCTTGTGGATTTGGGGTACAAACCCTCATTTGCGGTGAATCTGGATGATAATGAGATAGATCAGCTGTTGTGCACCGTTGACCCCGATGGGGAACGGCAGGATACCGAAGGGGAAAACGCACACACGGTGATTCGCCGATGGCTGGCACTCGCGGAATCGATGAATGTGGTGGAGTTCAACCGCTGTCTGACCCGGGAGTGGAATCGCATCGGTGCCCGCAGATTTATTTTTGAGCAGGCGCTGCCATTTCTGCGGGAAGTGGGGGAAAAGTGGCAGACCAACGCCCTCTCGGTGGCCCATGAACATTTTGCCAGTGAGGTGTTGCAAACGTTTCTGGCGTCCAGATGGCGCCCGCTGGTCAGCGAAAATCAGAGACGCAAGTTGATTCTGGCCAACCAGGAAGGGGACCTGCACAGTCTCGGGCTGCAGATGGCGGCGGTGCTCACCACCCTCCACAATATCGAACCGGTGTTCCTTGGCCCCAACACGCCGTTTCAGGACATCATCATCGCCGCCAGAGCCCAGAAAGCGAGCGCCGTGGTTATTGGACTCTCGTCGGTATCGGACCCGGAAAAATCGGTGAACTTTCTCAGAATGCTGCAGCAGGGATTGCTGGGGGTACGTCTGGCCTTTGGCGGCAACGATCAACTGCCTGGCATGTCGAATGTGGAGTATATTGCCAGTCTGGAAGACTTCGATGTGTGGTGCCGGAATATCTGAATTGACCACGAAGAAAAACGCCGATAGACTGGCCGGGCATGAAGACATATGAAATCACCATAGCCGGCGAAACGTTTCCCATCAAATCAGACGCAGAGGAATCCCACGTGAAAGCGCTGGCGCAGAACATCCAGCAACGTTTTGATCAGATGAATACCCGCAAGGGTCCCCGGGCGTCCCAGGCATTTCGCGCCATGACCATGGTGGCCGTGGTACTGCTCGACGAGCTCCATGAACTGCAGAACCGCCACGAGGGACTGAAAAAGGATTCAGTTGATTTCACCGCCAGAATGACCGCCCGCATCGACGCCATCCTGGAAGACAAATTATAAGTCTCATCGCTTTAATCTCTCCGCGCTCTGTTTATTTGTTTCGAGGTTGTCCGTTAATTCAGTTGATAATCACTATCGGTTAAATTGGTACTGACAATGGTGCTGAAGATAATGAGGTGTAAAAATGAGGTGTGATATGTACCGTGTGAATCCATTCTGCTTCCCGGAGAAAAGAAACGGGAGTGTTGCCCGTATCGCTGTATTCATGGTGTCTCTCGCCATCGGAATCCTTACGCTGATGTCGGGCAATGTCATCGCCAAGCCGGGAACCCATGGGTGGGCCGTTTCCACCTGGGATACAACCCGTTCCACCGTCGTATTGAATTTTGAACATGGGTTCATGTCTGGTGGCGGGTCCTCCAATATTATGGGGTACAATGCAAACTTCACATCCACCACAGGACGCCTGAGCGCGCAGTTCGGAATGCAATACCTCAATCTGACCCCGGATGGTGTGGACTGGGCGCTGCACGGGGGCGCCGGTTCGGTGGTTGCCCTGTATGGCATCCCCATTGGCCAGAGATATGACAACGGAATGCCCAAAGCGTCATTTTCAATTTATGCGGGATCGGTGCCCACGGTGCTGTCCAACGGGCAGTACAATTATGTGACACTCCCCTTTGTGTTCGGTACCGGATTTGAAGTGAATCCGATTCGCCATCTTTCCATTGTTGCCTGGGTGGAGGGCGCCCCCAGCTTCAACATTGACACGGTGATCAATTACCGGGAATTCCAGCAGCGACTAATCGAGTTCTCCGATGAACTCTCCGGTGCGTTCGACCAGGGCGCTGAATCACTCCTGGAATATGTGGATATCAGTTACGACGACAACGGCGTGCCCCAGAGTGTTCAAATTCGCAATCCGGATGCCCTGCTGGACGAGGTGCTCACTGATTTCATCCAGTACGAGATGGGAGGGGCGTTTCGCATGCGGGGTGGACTTTCGATGGTGCTGAATCTGGGGGACAGACTGGACCTGCAGATGAATGGCACTGTCGCCCAGGTGGGCGCCGATTTTGATGCCTCCCCCACATGGTTCATCGGTACGGCCCTTGCGTTTGCCTGGGACGACGCGCCCCTTGGCATTCGCCCGGAGGCCCATCGCGCCAGTCAGTTGTCGTGTTCCACGGTGTTGAACCGGCTGAAAGACTGCAAGGAATATCAGGAACTCGTCAATCAAATCAGAAAAGAAGAGGCGGAGAAGCTGAAAAAAGAAATCGTTGTGCATATCAACGACAATCCACAGAAGAATAAAACGCCGGCAAAAGCCTCGGTTCCTCCGGTGGAGCAACCCCAGCCCACTGCTACTGCTGCTGAACCCCAGCCGGAAAAAGCGACGCCCATCAGTACACAGCCAACTGAGCCCCCGGCCGGAGAAAACACACCGAAGCTGGAAAATCCATATGAAGACGATGCGGAAACGGAAGCTGCGCCTCCGGTAACAGATACCCCCGCGAAACCGGAAACCTCCCCCGCAAAACCGGAAGCCGCCCCCGCCGAAAAGGCGCCGCCCGGGCCAAAGAAGACAGGAACGAAAGTGCCCTCCCTTTCGCAACCCATGCCCTCCCTCTCCGAACCCCTGAAAAAATAGCGCCAGATTCCCCGATTTCAAGTTCGGGACATCGTTTCATCCCTCTGTCTTATCACCGGTGAAATCGCCTGCTGCCCGTCACCTCCGGACAGATATGGAATACGCCCGGACAGGGATGTGGGGTCTGGATCTCTCTCAGAGATAGAGTTCAGTAACTTTAGAGGACGTCATACCCGCGAAGGCGGGTATCCAGTGCGTAGGGATCCTTCATAGGTAAGATCTTTAGCCTGAAATATAGCAATTACCCGAATTTTTCCGTTTAAAAAGCAGCCGTCATGCCCGAGAATTCGGGCATCCAGTAGCTTGCAGTCTGGATTCCCAATCAAGTTGGGAATGACGAATTGCTGAGAATGGCGGTGATTTCGGCTTAAAGACTAACCTATGAGGGATCCTTAGGTGGTGATTTGTTTCCACAAATCGTTCCAATTTGGATTATTCTCTTCTATAATTTTTAGTTTCCATGAACGTCGCCACTTTTTCAGCCGCTTTTCCCGTGTGATGGCGTTGTCCATGTCATTGAACTGCTCGAAGTAAACCAGTTTGTGTATGCTGTATTTTTTGGTGAATCCATCGGCAATCCCTTCACGATG
>JBNKCR010000117.1:0-3071 GCA_050287845.1 Polyangia bacterium | reverse complement strand
ACCTTTTTCTCGAACACCGAAACCCGGTACTCCGGAAGATGGGACTGCCGACCGAAGAGGTGCTCATGTTCGACCTGCAGCAGCTCTGCGTGCCAGTGATGAAAAACGGTGTCAAACCGCCAGATTCGGTTCTGTGGCTCGTGGAGCATGTGGATGTGGCGTGTTACGACATTGACTCTATCGGAGAGTTTTTTCCCTTCGACCTGTACCTGACGCACCTTAATCCCGTGCTGCAAAAGATGGGTTTCAAGGAGCAAAAGATTGTTGCCTACCGACCTGAGCAGCTCTGTGTACCGGTGATGAAAAACGATAAAATCCCCCCTGAAGATGCATTGGAAATCGTCCAGTGGATTGATTTCGAAAAGTATGCCGTCGATCCCGGCGAGAACACACCGTTCATACCGCTCAAGTTGCGCCACCTCAATCCGCTATTCCAGAAAAACAACGCGTTTGAAGTGAAAATATTGGAGAATCAGGCGCTGGCCGTACCGATGAAAAAGAATCTGAAACCACCATTCGTTGGGTGGGATTAATGGGCTTTCCGTATCTATCCGGCATTCGGTAAAATACTGACATTTCCAACTGTCAGCGTCTGTTCATGGCGCGAAGGGTTGGCACCGGGGAGAAACAAAGAAACAGGGGGCGGCAAAATGAAAAAATGCAAACAGCGACGTCACTTTTCTCCACGGAATATGCCGAAATAAATATAATTCCTGGCACAGTTCATCTTTTCGAAATTCCACTGCTTCGCTGAATTGTTATTGTCATTTTTCTCATAGTGCACTAACGTCCGCGTAAACAGACATCAAGTTGTTTCTTCAGTTGGAGTTTTCTGCATCTGCATTTGAGTATGGTTCCAATTGTATGATTTCTGTGATTGGGAACAGTAATAGCCCCGCAGCGATATCGCTGTGTTAACGCTCCATTTCGGAGTGAATGAAAGGAATAGAAAATGATAAAAATTAAAACGATCCTGGTCACATGTTTTGCATCTTTATTGGTTGCTGCGACTGTAGTAGGTGGTCTTCGAAATGGGCAGATTACCGGTGTGACAACGCAGTATGGAAATCTGGTAGGTTGGGCAACGCTGGTTCAGACGCGATACTCTTCAAATTCAACTGATCTTGCCTACTGCTGGGATTATGGAAGCTACGGTTCATGCCTCATCAGAGACGCGGAAGGTGACGAATTGTATTGCACGACAACTGACACTGTACATTTAGCGGTGATTCGAAGTATGAGCGCCCAGGATTCCATTCGTGTCGTCGCCAATCTGGACGGAGATTGTCTGAATATTGGTGCGGGGCATACCTCGCATCTCATCTACTATCCGTTTGAGTGACGCGGACATCTTCCAGGTGAGAGTAAGAATTGTCATGTCGTCACGCCATCACAGTTGTTTTTAAAAGGTTGATAATATGAAAAAAAATATATTGTTAATTGTTCTGAGTACAGGCATTGGTTTTTGCGGGGGTGCAATATTTAATTCCATTGCTGGTAACACCACCAGAGACTGCACCAGTGCGAGTGCGACCTCAATGCTTTCAAAGCAGCAGGTTGACGATTTGATTCGGCGCATTGATATCCAGAATCGAACATTTGAAGCGGGGATGGCGCATACAATTCGACGCGCGATCAAAACAGAACTCGGTTCGACAAAGGCGTTTCAAAGAAGCGAAACAAATGCGATGGTACAATCGCCGCTCACCGAAGCCGAAGGACTGACTGATAGTACAGACAATTCGGCGGTGACGCGATCCGAACAGGCAAAATCATTGGCAGATGCAGACAGCTTGTTGGAAAAAATACTGGCCTCGCAGCAAATCACCCAGGACGAGCAGGACACCCTGAATACATTGCTTTCGTTGGTTTCAGATGAAGAAGCGATACGGATTCATCGAAGACTTGGTGCAGCAGTGAACAGGGGTCTGGTAACTCATATCACACCTTAACCGTTTCTGGTCAAATGCCATGGACCCTAAAAAGCGCAAAATGAGGAGTCAATGAGGGGTCGGAACTGCTTGCCACTGTTCAGGAAGCGATACCGCAGCTGAAGGAGCCGCCCGATGGGTCCAAAAGTCGAAAACAAAAAACTGCTGACACCAAAGGAAGCGGCGGCGCTTGGAGAGCGTTAGTACACGCACATTGCGTCGCTGGAAGGATGACCGATTGATAACAGGGGTTAAAACAGCCACTGGCAACCGATTTGAATTTCAATACGCCGGGCATCTGGATTCGTCGTTCAATGAAGAAACAACAAGGGAAAACAACAGGAGACGGCCAAATGAAGAAGCGGCGTCCAGATCTGGCAAGATGATTTGGACGAAAAACCTTAACCAGCAGGAGCCGCTTTTTCATTTTGCCGTCCCTGCTCTGTACTTTCAGACCTTCAAAAGCCTGACCGAGGAATGGGTGGAGCTATCGGTAGAGATCGCAAAGCTGCGAAAGAAAGCCGAAATGAAGAATTCAAAGAAAGCATCATCCTGATTCGGTATTGAAGAACTTTTCACTGTCGATTTGCCAAATATATCGCTGAAATAATGATGAAAAGAAGTGCAACAGGCAGCGCCAGAAGACTGAATATGACTATCAGACACAGCACCCATGGCAGGCAGCGTGCGATAGCTCGACAGTACGGATGAAAAGGCACATCTTTAAATCGTTGCACTGTCGCAGTTACTGAAATGACAAAAAAGGTGAGGGACATCGCTGCTGCAGCCATTTGAAACGGTGTCCATACTGCTGAGCGAAGGTGCATATCCGCATCATATCCTTCGACCGCAGCAGAGATTCCGAAGACCACCAAAGTGGCTGCGGTCAATGACCATGTTGCTATTAAGATGTAAGGGGATTTGATAAGATGATGTTTCATGGTGGACCTGTATTTGATTAACGACTTTCAGGATTTGACCCAATCGAAGGCAAAGGTTCTAGAGCGGCGATCGGTTTGGTGCCGCCAGCGAAATCGCGGGAATACGAGCAGCTTTGCTGCGCGCCCGCAAGGCCCGACCGAGGTGTAGCCATAGCTACATCGACCGAGGGACTGAGGACGAAAGCGCAAAGATGCCGAA
>JBNKCR010000116.1:0-39467 GCA_050287845.1 Polyangia bacterium | reverse complement strand
CGCCGCGCGGTTCGAGACACTCGCTACGCTCGTTCCTCACCACAGCGGCTCTGTTTCCCTAAATTACTGGCCCAACTTAATTCTGTATCCGAATTGTTGCATCGTCTCGTTTTCGAAATTGGTACACCTCGAATAGCTCGTATCCAAATCGGTTGGAATCTGTTTGGGAATCGGTTATGCTGAATCGATCCGGGGGCTGGTTCACTTCGGTGAATGCATTCTGGGTAGTGAGAACGTTTTCAGATCTCGAGAGAAAACATTGTGCAACCGGTTGCACTTTTTCAGACGAAACTGAACCTCTGTTGTTTTCATTAATAATTTCATGCACTTATGGTGGAAGATGAAAGAAGCGGTATGCGAATTAATATCGGTTCAATCGTGTTGGTGGCAGTTGGAAGTGAATTGCAGTGACATGGTGTGGGGGGGCTGAACGGTGTAAAGCAACACCGAAACTGACAAAAGCAGTGGCGGTACGATGGACCTGGAAGGCTGTTTTCAGAAGTCTGTTTTTTCAGAATGCGGCGTGAACAGTGATCTGACTGGTGTTGTCGTCGGGTTTCCAGTCTGCAGATGCCCTGGAGAAGTCGCTGCCGATGCGGACGCTGCGAAATCCGGTTTCTGCCAGCAGGGTCTGTATCTGGTAAACATACAGACAGCGTTGTAAAATGGTGTGCTCCATCTGTTGTTCTTCGGGGGTTCCTCCGTTGATGACGTAAATGTAGGAGGTATCGAACCGCTGCGGATCATCGGTGGACAGGGTTTTTTCGTACACGTCCACCCGGACGCCGCGGTCGTCCATGACGGCGGTGTCGATGTAGGCGTCGTCTTCGATGCCATCGTTTTCAAAGTCGTCGGGCACATAGTACACATCGAAGATGAGTTCACCGTCATCTGCCAGATGCGCCTTTGCCTGCCGAAACACCCGCACCACATCGGCCTCTGACAGCATGCACAGCAGACCGTTGAACGGGATCAGGATTCGGTCGTATTTCTGTCCCGGGTCGAAGGAGCGCATGTCCGCCAGATGGCAGAGCGGGGGAGATGACAGGGTGGACATGGTCTGGTGGAATGCGTCGCACATGTGCGGGTCATTGTCGATTCCTTCCACGTGACACCCCCTGCGATGCAGGGCGGCACTGATGCGGCCGGCGCCGGCGCCCAGCTCCAACACCCGCATTCCCGGAAGGCACTGTTGCAGATAGTATTCGAGGTCACCGGGGTTTCCGGTGTGAAGTAAATTGTACAGTCGTGCAATGTTGGACATGGCTACCTGTCTGGGTTGTGGGCATGAAGCACCGCGATGCTCGCACCCAGTCGAATGGACCTGTCGGCATGGGAGAGCAGGTTTACAAATTCGGACCGAAACACGGGATTGCGTTGATAGCGTTCCAGTACTGACAGCGATATGGCATTGGGAGCCAGTAACAATCGGACGTGTGCGACCGCATCGGGATAGTTGGCATCCACCAGGGCCTGCAGGGCAGATTCGTTGCCTTTTTTCCAGTGCTGTTCCAGCACGGCAGTGGCCAGGGAAACCTGGTGATGATGCTGCATCAGCTGGGTGGCGGCAGTGATGGCGACGGTGCTGTCGCGATGATCCAGTAGTGGAACCAGCAGGGATTCGGCATTGGGCAGTCCGGCGTAATATACCAGCGATGCCGCTTGGGCCAACACGGCGGGATTCCGGCTTTCCAGCGCATCGGCGAGACGGGCGAATCCGTCGGGATGCCGGCGGCGGGAAAGGGCCACCGCCCCAATGACTTTGTCGGTGGTCATGGGTCCGCTGATGATTCGGGTGAGCCAGACCATATCGCTGTCGTCGCCAATACTGACAAGCCCCTGGATGGCCGCGGTGCGCACCCCCGGATTGGGGTCTGTGGAAATGGCCTCTCTGAGCCGTTGAGAGCGATTTTTTCCCAGATGCAGGGGACACCGGGTGGCGGCCGCCCGCACATGGGCCACCGGGTCCCGGGTAAGCCGTTCCACCAGGGCAGCGGTGATGTCGGGATGTTCCGCCAGTGGACACAGACTGACCACTGCGGCGCTTCGCACCGTATCACTCAGATCCCGGGTCATGGACACCCTTTGTTCCCGGCGGAGGGTGTGGGCAAAACGGGTGGCTGCCAGTGAACGGATGTCAGAATCCGGGCTGTTCAGATATTCGTTTACCATGTCCGTCCGGGGCGGTCGCTCTTCGGTGAGGACAATGCGCGCCAGCTGTGCCGCGTTCAGGTTCCGCCTGTTTTCGGCCAGCCGTAACAGGGCATCCCGTCCGGCTTCCCGGGCCACCGGCAACGCCAGAATGAGGGATTTTGGGGCGTTGCTTTCAAGGGCAGCCTGTTCAACAATCAGCCCGGCGAGATGTTCTTCCAGCACCGGGTTTCCAAGGGCATACTGAAGTGCCACATCCATGTGTCCCCGTGACACGGCGGAGTGGAGCGGCGCAAGGGCAGGTGTGCAGGCGACAACGATACATGGCACCCACATCGCGAGAAGCCGTCGAATCAATGACATGCGTTTCTGTCGGCGATTGGTCATCGCACTTCCTTTGGTTCAGTCCCTGGTCAGCAGCGCGGCGCCGAGTACGCCGGCGGAGTCGCCCAGTTGATTGCGGAGGATGGGGGTGTGACATTCGCTGCTGAACACGTACTGCAGCACTTTGTCGTATCCCCTCCCGTACAGATGGTCCACATTGGAGACTCCCCCACCGAGTATGATGGCATCCGGATCCAGAACATTGATGAGATTGGATACCGCCCGACCATAGTTGTCGAGCAGGGTGTCAATGCATCGGGTGGCGTGGGCATCTCCCCGGGCCGCCAGGTTCAGGATGGTCTGCAGGGATTCCCGGCGTCCGGTAAGGACGGCGTAGTGCTGCTCCACCCCGGGGCCGGAGATGAACTGTTCCACGCACCCGTTTTTGCCGCAGTAACAGGGCACGTCATGATTGGGCCACAGACTGGTATGTCCCCATTCGCCGCAGATGGAATGAGGACCATCGCGAACGGTGCCATCCAGCACCAGACCACCACCGACTCCCGTACCCATAATGATGCCGAATACCATGGATTTGCCTTGCCCGGCGCCGAGTATGGCTTCGGCCAGGGCGAAACAGTTGGCATCGTTGGCGAAGGTCAGCGTGCAAGATACCTTTTTCTGCACGTCCTGGCGAAAGAATTGCCCGTTGAGGCAGGTGGTGTTGGAATTTTTTACCCGTCCCTCGCTGTCAGTGCTTCCGGGCATGCCGATGCCCACGGAGGTGACCCGGGGAAATGCCGATGCAAAATCACTGATGAAATCCGAGAGAGTGTGCACCAGCGCGTCGTATCCCCGATGGGCTTCAGAGGGAATCCGGATTCGTTCCAGAATGCGCCACTCGGCTGCGAGGGAGATGGCCACGGCCTCGATTTTGGTTCCGCCCATATCAATGCCGATGGCGATGCGGCTCATGATGAAGGCACCATTGGGTCAGTTCCCATCGGGTCAGTACCCGGGGCGGTTTCCGCCACACATGAAGCAACCGACCACTTTGCCATCGGTGCTGTAGTGCAGATTGTAGCTGTGTACGGTGCGGTTGCACACCGGACAGCTGGACGGTCCCGATACGATTTCCGGTGCGGCGGGCGCCTTTTCTTCCGGGTGACCGTCGGCGAAATCCTCCACGCGGTCGGGGTCTTCGGGGTCCTTGAATACCGGTACCGGGGGGGCAACGGCATACAACTTGATGTTTTCAAATCGAATGCGCTGTTCGGAGCGCAATGCCATCAGCTTGCGATGAACCGATCGACAGGTCTCTTCCAGATTCTGCTGAGACAGGCTGTCGCCTATCCGTTCACCGGCAATCCAGTCCTTGCGACCCACCGGTGTCAGCTCAATTTCGGTGTCGGACTGTTCCACCAGATTGCGAACAGCATCCCTGAGGGACTGTTCCGCTTTTATACCGATTAAAATATCCATCAATTTCATATCACTCATTACGTAGTCCCTGGATAAACCAAGTGGCAGAAATCCGCAACATGTCTCCATGCGAATCCAATCTTAAATTCGCGAATTGTATTTTCATATCATCGATGCACCTTTTCGAAAACATCCATGAACCCCCGATATTGCTGTTCCAGGGAAAACTTCTCCATGTGGGTGTTGCCCGCCTCAATCATCTGATTCCGGTAGCGGGTGGTTTCCATTTTTCGGATGGCCTCCGCCCAGGCATCCACATTGGTGAAATCGTCAATCAGCAGGCCCCCTTCTCCCACGGATTCAGGCAACCCGCCGGTATTGGAAGCGATGACCGGAATCTGATTGTACATGGCTTCCAGCGCGACCCGACCGAACGGTTCTTCCCACTGGGAGGGAATGATGAGGGTGCGGGTCAAATTGTAAATGGTGGCCACATCCGGCGAGCGGCGGGCATGCACCACATTGCCGGAGCGCTTCAGGGCAATCCCGTGACTCCCGGCATCCATGAACCCTTCCACAAAGAGAAACGGATGATCGGAGAGTTCCTCTTTCACCAATTGTTCAACAATATCCAGCCCTTTTCTGGGGGTGGGGTTGAAAAAGGTGATAAAGTCGCCGTGGGCTTCGGTGACCTTGAACGTTTTACTGCTGGGCACCGGATAAATCACCGCCGCGTCCCGGTGCCATTGAGACTGGATTTTTCCGGCCATGAAGTGGCTGTTGGTGACGACGGCCGCAATCTGATTGCGCCCATTGGCGAACAGTTTCATCGCAGGCTCCAGCTCGTGGATGTATACCACCACTGGGAGTCCATAGTGTTCGAAAACACTCATCATCCGGTCAATATCGTCGGTGCTCGAAGAGGTTTCCGGTGAAGTGGTCATTACGATATCGGGTTTGAATTCTTCAATGCTGTTGGTCAGTCGGCGGATAAAGTCGCTTTGCACCAGATTGACGCGCACCCCGTCTGTCACATAGTTTCGTTGACGGGTGGTTCCTTCCACATCGGGAGCGACCATGCCGAACACGCGGACCTCCACCCCATTGCGCTGCATCCGCCTGGCGAATTCATGATTGGCAATATCGGCGCCGCTCACCATGGTGGGAAACCACCATCGATGATTTGCAATGAGCAGTTTGAGCGGCTTCAGTGGCATTGTCTTTTCCTGGGCGATCCGGGGCGCCGATATGCGGACTGCCGGGTGGCCTGTTGAAGTGGTCGAAACCAGTTGCCGGTTGCACTTGTTCAATATCCGGAATGTTATAGCATTTTTCTGGCAGCGTCCAGAACCGCAACTGCGGATTTTATCCGGCCAAAGGGAGCGGCCACCTGAATTCCCTGAACGGACGGAAGGATTTTCTCCATCAGATCAATGGCGATGGCCAGACCTTCGGCCCGTTCGTTGCCTTCCCGGTGCGCCTTTGCCATGCGCGACAGCACCTCATCCGGGACGGATACCCCGGGCATCTCGTTGGCCAGAAACTCAGCATTGCGCAAACTCTGCAAGGGCCAGATTCCTGCGAGAACCGGTACCCTTGTATCGCTGTCAATGCGTTCCAGGAAACGGAGCAGCTGTTCTGCATCGAATACCGGCTGAGTGATAATGGCCTCAGCGCCGGCGGTTACCTTGAGTCGGAGTCGTTTGAGTTCCTTCTCCTGATTCACAGCCGTGGGATTGAGACCCACCATGGGCACGTAGCCGGTAGGCTGACCAATGCTTCGACCGCTCAAATCCAGGCCTGAATTCAACTGCTTGATCATTTTGGTGAGCCCGATGGCATCCACATCAAACACCGCAGTGGCATTGGGATAGTCACCCATGATGGGGGGATCGCCGGTAACCACGAGAATGTTCTTGAGGCCGAGGGCATAGGCTCCCAGCAAATCCGCCTGCATTCCCACCAGGTTCCGATCGCGACAGGCGTAGTGCATGACGGTTTCAATGCCCACATCCCGCTCGATGACCACCGCCATGGCGAGCGGACCCATCCGGGCGGACGCTCTGGGGCCGTCGGGAATATTGATGGCGTCAAACCCGGTTTCCATCACCGTCTGGCTGCTGACGAGAATCCGTTTGAGATCCCAGCCCTGGGGCGGAGTGAGTTCCACGGTGGCCACAAATTCTCCCGCCGCGAGTTTGGCGCCCAGTCTGGAGCGCTCTGTCAGGGGAATCTCCGGTCTGGCTTCGTCCACCTCGATGACCGCTTCGGTGGCTACCACCAGGGAGCGCGCCTCCCCGCTCATCTGGCGGATGGAGGATGAAATGGCCTGGATGTGGGCCGGGGTGGCGCCACAGCAGCCGCCCACGACCCGGGCGCCCACCGATACAAATCGCCGCGCATAGTTGGCCATATAATCCGGGCTGCACACATAGATGGTTCGGCCTTCCACCTGGGTGGGCAGACCCGCATTGGGCATCACGCTCAGGGGAATGCTGGTTACCCGACGGATTCGCTCCAGGGCATCGAGCATGGGCTTGGGCCCTACCGAGCAGTTGAGCCCGATGACATCTGCACCAAGTCGCTCCAGCTGAATGGCCAGGTCTTCCGCCTTGGCCCCATAAATCGTATTCCCCTCCTGGTTGACCGTGAACGAACAAATCAGGGGAACATCCACCTGTCGACACGCGCAGACGGCTTTCATGGCCTCAATGGCATGCTTTATCTCGTCGAGATCGGCGAAGGTTTCCAGAATAATCACGTCGACCCCCGCTTCCACCAGTGCGTCAATCTGCTCATGGAATGCATCGCTGACCGTAAAGTCACTGTCCGGTTCCAGCAATGGCTCCAGCTTAACGCCGAGCGGCCCGACAGCGCCGGCCACCAGTACATGCTCTCCGGCGGCTTCTTTTGCCAGTTGAACGCCCGCGATGTTGATGTCCCGAACCCGGGCGGATAAATCGAAGGATGCCAGCTTGAATCGATTGGCGCCAAACGTGTTGGTTTCAATGACCATGGCGCCGGCGGTCACGAAATCCCTGTGAATCCGGACCACCAGCCTGGGGTCGGTAATGTTGAGCTGGTCAAAGCAGCGATTGATGAAGACACCATGGTCGAACAGAGTGGTTCCCATGCCGCCATCGAAGATAACGGTGTCTTTTTCTAAAAGTTCCCTGAAACGGTTTTTCATCATTTACCCTGTCAGCGGCCAGAGGCCGAATGGTTGATTTTAAACAGATTCCCACTGCCGTTGGCGGCGATGCGGGACTTCTTACCATGAAATTGTGAAATTACCAATTCAGTTCCGGTGGGTTCCGCTCCGTTGGGGGAGCGGTTCAGATTTGTCCAATCAACGCTGGACTGCAAAAGAACATTGCTCTATATGTGCTTAGGAATTTAATGATACTGAAAAAGGGATTGATGAATTTCAAATTCGCTTGTTTTGGGCCTTCGAGGAGGACAGTTTTGTTGACACGGCACAGTAATGTTTTAGCGCTCTTGGTTTTGATGGTTTTGTTTTCACTGGCACAGGTGGCATTCGCTCAGGCTGATGACACCGTGTCCGACACCGGGGAAACCGAGGCGGATGATGCTGCGGCGTCCGATGATGATGATATGGACGACGCGGTCAATGAGGATGGCGACGAGACTGAGGATGAGGACGATGATACCGGCATGGACGCAGAGGACACCGATTCGGAGAAGGCGTCCGCCGACGATCTGGAGCTTGATTATGCGGCCCTCGGTAAAATGAATCCCGAACAGGAGTTGCAGTCCCAGGGCGGCGCAGACGATTCGGTCATTAATGTCAATGAAGACTGGACCCAGCGTAATCTCGATATTTTCGAAGTTCACGGGTATTTCCGGGTACGTCCGGGATTGTACAACAAATTTTTTATCCGCAACGACAGGTCATTGTTTCCCCTGGATGCCAACCGCGAAGAAGGTTGTGCCAGTCAGGACAAGTGCAAAACCCTGGCCGGGGCGGACATGCGGTTTCTGCTGGCGCCCACCATCAATCTGAGCGAAGAGGTCCGCATCAATTCCGAACTGATATTTTTTGACAACATGATGCTCGGGTCCACCCCGTCATACGCCGGCGCATCGAGTGACGCCAATACGGTCGCCACCGGGTCGGTGATGGGACACACTCAGGGCGGCGTCCCCAGTGACTATCTCACCATGAACCGGGTATGGGGTGAGATGGAAGGTTCAATCGGACATCTGCGTTTCGGCCGGATGCCGGAACACTGGGGAACCGGGATGCTCTACAACAGTGGGGATGGTCTGAACGATGACCTGGGTGACTCGGTCGATCGGATTTCTTTTGCCTTCCGGATGAATGGTTGGATGATTATGCCTGCGTTTGACTTTCCCAACGAGGGGCTCGCCCTCAACAGCCGCAACGGTCGTCCATTCGACGTGTCCCAGCTGGACGAGGGATACCGGGTGGTCGGCGTTCTGGCGTATCAGCACGAAAAGGAAGATCAGGACGCCATGCTCAAACGGGGCGACTGGCTCATCAATACCGGTCTTCATTTTTCATATCGATCCCAGTCTATGGAGTTCCAGTGGGATGATGATGCGAATTCGACTTCTACAGAAGCGAATCCCATTGTAGCGTACAATCGCGGCATGTGGATGGTCACCCCGGACCTCTGGTTCCAGTTTCTCCAGGATACGTTCCATCTGGAACTCGAAATCGCGCTTCACGCCGGGCAACTGGACGAACCGGGAGCCACTGACAGTAACATGAGCGCCATGAAAATTCTGTCGTACGGTGGTGTCCTGCAGGCGGACTACGGGTTGCTCTCCAATCAGCTCCGGCTGGGTTTCGAATTCGGTTTTGCTTCCGGCGACAAACAGGTGAAGGGCAACAGCGCCCCCACCTCATTTGACCAGGACAACGACACGAAGTTTTCGGTGTTTTCCTTTAATCCCGCGTTCGGCGTGAGCCAGATTCTGTATCGCCATATTCTCGGTTCCGTGTCCGGCACCTATTATTTTAAACCCTGGATGCGATATGATTTCCTGAAGGCGGCAATGGGCAAACAGCTGGGCGTACAGCTCGATCTGATTCTCGCCCGGGCGGTGTTCAAAGAATCCACCATCAGTGAAAGTTCTGCCAATCTGGGCTTTGAATTGAATGCCCAGGTGGATTTTGTCACCGCGGACCGCTTTCACGCCAGCCTGAAGTATGGCATCCTTTTCCCGCTCAACGGATTCAAGGGAACATACAACTGGGAGGAGAACGGCACCCCGCAGAAGTACAAGGACACCAACCTGACCATTCCCCAGACCCTGCAGCTCCTGATGGGCATCACGTTCTGATCCCATGCGTACGCCCCTCCGATTTCTGCTGACTGCAATGCTTCTTCTGGCGAGCAGTGGCATCCATGCCCATGGCAGCGACCGCGATGACCCGGACGATGTTTACCGAATCCACGTGATTACCATCGGCCCCGGCGACGAGCTGTTCACCCGGTTCGGGCATATTGCCCTGATGGTGGAAAATCGGAACACCAACGAACGCCTGGTGTACAATTTCGGGACGTTCGATTTTGAAGATCCGAAGCTGCGATTCAAGTATGCTCGCGGGTTTCTCAACTACTGGCTGTCGGTAGTGCCGTTTGAGCCGTTCCTGAACTATTACGCCCGGACCAACCGGGATGTGTGGCTGCAAACCCTCAATCTCAGCGATGCGAAAGCGCGGGAGGTCGCGATGCGCCTTCGGGAAAATGCGCTGCCGGAAAATCGCTATTATCTGTATCGTCATTTTCTGGACAACTGCTGCACCCGGGTCAGAGACGTCATCGATGATGCCACGGACGGCGCGGTGGCCGAACAGTTCCGGAGTGTGCCGGTGGACAGGGATTTCCGATACTGGACGGCGCGCTGCCTGGACGGACTGCCCCTGTACCGGAGCGTCATCCTCTATTCCCTTGGCCCGGCCATTGATGCGCCACTGACCCGTTGGGATGAGGAGTTTCTGCCCGAAGTATTTTTTAAAGATCTCGACAAAGTGACGGTGGGAAAATCCCATGTTCCGCTGGTGGCCAGAAAGCAGCATCTGTTCAAACGGGAGGGCGCGGCCATCGGCGCGAAGATCCCCACCATTGATTTGCTTGTCATCTTCGGACTGGCGGCCATCTTCCTTCTGGGATTTGCAGTGCCCCACCTTGGAAAAACGCAACCCTGGGCTCGTCGATTGCTTGGCGTGGGACTGGTTTTCTGGGGACTGCTGGCGGGGCTTGGAGGACTGATGCTCCTGCTCTACTGGACTGCGACGACCCACTTCGATACCCACTACAATGAAAATCTTCTTATCAATCCGGTGTTGCATCTGTGGCTGGTGGGTCCGGGGATGGCACTGATATTCCGGGCAAAAATCAAACCCCGCACCCGGAAAGTGATTCGCTGGTATCTTCTGGCGTCACTGGGACTCATCGCCGTGGATATGCTGCTCAAGCTGGGGCCATTTATTCAGGGAAACTGGGGGGCTATCGCCCTTGCGGTAACAATGAATATTGCCGCACTCTTCGCCCTGAAGCGCACCGGCGCCCTTTCTTCAACCCCTTGATATATCAACGGTTTTTCCTCTATTAATTCGGGTTACAAGACAAAATCCGGGTCAGAGACTGAGTTTTCGGGCGCGCTTTTTGGCAAACAGGTCGGCATCCGCGCGTTTCATCAGCGTGTCCAGTGATTCGTTTTCCGACAGGTGGCAGACGGCCGCGCCCAGAGAAACCGACAGCTGGTATTCCCTGTTTAACTTTTCGTTGAAACGCGATTCCAGCATCGCAAAACGTCGGCGGATTTTCTTTTCGAGTCCCTGGATTTTCTGGCTGAGCAGCACCACAACAAATTCGTCGCCCCCGATGCGGGCAATCAGGTCCCGTTCCCGGAAGGTTTCGGTGAGCACCCGGGCGGTGCCGCTGATGATGGTATCCCCGTGCTCATGCCCGAAGGTGTCATTGATACCCTTGAGTCCGTCCACGTCCGCGTAGAACATCATCAGTTCTGCCTTCGATGCGCGGGCGGAATCCATCAGCTTTCGGGCCAGGGTGACAAAGCCGCGCCGGTTGTAGACACCCGTCAGCTCATCCACCATGGACTGGGCCTTGAATTTGCGAAGGAGCATGGCGCTCTTCACCGCGCTGCTGATGTGCAGGCGAATCTCTTCATACATAAACAGGGGAGCGGATTCGGCGAATTCCAGCACCACATACCCGAGGTATTCGTCCCGGTGAAACAGGGGCATGAAAATGTGATTGCCCGGCCCCTGGGAATCCATCAGATGGTCAACGAAAATATCAGCGCGCTGGATTCTGGTTTCACCGCGGGGAAACATCACCTCGCCCAGTCTCAGATTGAACCCGAGCATCAGCTCGGAAAACTCAGGAGAATGCCAATTATTCCGGCTGATACTGGTATCTGGAAACAAAGCCAGGGTCAAGCTGTTCACTTTCAGTTCGGGCAGTCCATCGGCGATGCTGGTGAGCAGTTCCCGTTGCTCGAAAGAAGAAATGATTCGCTGACACACCACGTTGATATTCCGCTGAAAGCTTGCTTCGGCGATATATTTCTGCCGTTCGTTTCGATTGCGATTTTCCTGAACCAGCACTTTTCCCTGTTGCAGGAGATTGGCGGACTCAGTCAGATGAGTACCGTCCCTGAACAGGGAGGGCAGATGGACGGTCATTTCCCGGAGGATGGCCGTCAGAAGCTGAGTACTGTCGCAGAACGTCTTCGCCGCAAACAGCTGTCGATCCACTTCGTTTAAAAATCCATGTCCCGACCCCGGACGGGTTGCTGCGCTATTGAGGAATTCAAGCAGACGGACAACGGATTCCTGAAAGGCCTGCACGCCGGGAAAGCGAGGTGATGAAATATCAACGGTCGCCAGCACCAACCGGGAAATGGACGTCGCAACGTCGGGAAGGGACAACCCTTCCACATGGGTATGAATGGCCCTGGCACTGGCCACTGCCTTCGAAAAACAGCCGCAGGAACGACGGAATACCGGCTCGGTGGGCAGCACGATCTCGGTGGGAACGTCCATGCCATTGATCTGCTCCAGAATATTCCGTATCGCCGCCACTCCGATCTGAAACAGCGGCTGCCGGATAGTGGTGAGGGCAGGCTCCAGATTCTCTGCTTCCGGTACATCGTCAAAACCCGCTACCGAGACTTCACCCGGGACATGGCGATTCTGTTTCTGCAATTCTTCCAGGACCCCCCGCGCGGTATCATCGTTGACACAGATAATGCCGTCAAAAGGTTGATTGCCGTCAAGCAGTTCCCGAACTGCCCGGGCACCGTCTCTGGCGATGAAACTGCCGCTGAACACGAGAGCGGGGTTGAATGGGAGTCCATTGTTTTCAAGGCCATGGCAATACGCATTGAAACGGGCATCTGCCTCGGCATGCCCGGCGGGACCCCTGATGAACGCAATATTTCTGAGGTGATGGTCCACTGCAAAATGGTGAACAATCTGTTCAATTCCCGGTGCGTTTTCTACCATAATAACCGGAAATCCTTCCACTTTCTCCGAAACACAGACAAGGGGGATTCCCTGGAATGCCCGACAGAGCCCGGTGGTGAACTCCTTGCCATGGTGCTCGGTAATGGAGCCCGAAAAAACGATGACGCCGTCAATATCGCTCCCCGGCGCGAAAAAAGAGATGACATCGTAGTGTGTGTCGAAATGATCAACGCCATCCTGGCTGGTTCCGGCAAAGGAAAGAAGATCAACTCCCTGCTGACCGGCCTCATGGCAAATGCCGTTCCAGATACCCGACTGGTAGGGCTCGTGGATGGCATCGATGACCACGCCTATTCTTTTTTCTGTTCTTCTGATTGTCACTGCTATTCCATTGCTCCGGGATATTCCGCTTTAATTTTGATATCATCTTCATCAACCAACGCCACTGGTGCACCCCCTGTAATCGCTGCAGCAGGTGGATTCGGATTCCGTATTTTCAATAATAACGGATATGGGGGCAGTTCGTGAATACAAATAAGCTGTAATTTCTTTTTTTCTCTGTTGGCATTCTCCCCGGTCTGAACGGATTCCGTGCCGGACCACGGGTACTCTCCTTTTCCGCGCCACTCATGGGCAAATCCGATGAATATATTTAGGGGTGAAGTGATTGTCGGCTGGGTGAATCCGCGACCAGGGCGCCCGGCGACTCCATTCGTCCTGGGTGGTTAAATCGTTGGAATTACGTGTGTATTGTAGTTTCAATTATTTTTGAAACTAATTTTTTCCGGATTGAAAATCATGTCGTCTTCACTGGACGTGGAATGATTTGATGTCTATTATCTGTTGACCTTAATGGAACACGCGCATGCGCTGAGAGACAAAAACGGAGGCGGTCATGAAGCCCAACTGGGCAGTAGGAATAGTTGGTTACGGTGGATACATCCCGAGATACCGGATAGATGCGGCGGAAGTGAATCGAGTCTGGAAGGACAGTCAGATGCCCCCCGGCCGATCATTCAAAGCGGTGCCGGGTCCGGATGAAGATACGGCGACCATTGCCATTCAGGCAGCGCGAAATGCCATGGGGATGGCGCAGATTTCTCCCGATAAACTGCGGGCAATCTGGTTTGGGACCGAGTCAAAACCCTACGCGGTGAAACCCACATCCACCATTGTGGCCGATGCCATTGGCGCGTTGCCCCATGCGAATGCGGCAGATTGGGAATTTGCCTGTAAACCGGGGACCGAAGCCATGCAGGCGGCCATTGCCATGGTGGGCAGCGGGATGGCGCCTTATGCAATGTGCGGCGGCGCGGATACGGCCCAGGCGCGCCCGGGAGATATTCTCGAGTACAACACCGGTGCAGGCGGCGCGTCGTTTATTCTGGGGGAGGCAGCGGAAAGCCTTGCTGTCCTGGAGGCGTCCACTTCGTATGTGACCAATACCCCGGATTTCTTTCGGCGGGAAGGGCAGCCGTACCCGTCCCATGGACAGCGGTTCACCGGAAAGCCGGCATATTTTCATCATATCCGGGCAGCGGTGGGCGAACTGCTCAATGAGACTGGCGCCACACCGGAGGATTTCAAATACGCAGTCTTTCATCAGCCGAACTATCAATTTCCCCTGAAGGTGGCGGCCACACTCGGGTTTCCCAAAGAAAAGGTGGTGCCCTTCATCCTGACCAGTCAGATTGGCAACACCTACTCGGGCGCTGCATTGCTGGGGCTGGCCAAGGCGCTGGATCAGGCAGAGGCCGGTGACCGGATACTGCTGGCGTCTTATGGTTCCGGCGCCGGCTCAGATGCGTTCAGTTTCACCGTCACCGAACGAATCGATGAAATTCGCCGACGGGGGGTCCCCATCGAGGTCTATCTGAAGCGGACAAGACTCATCGATTATGCGGTGTATGCGCGGTATCGCGGCAAACTGCGGTTGAACTAGGGAGAGTGGATGTGACGACGAAAATTGAGATTGCGGGTGTGGGGCTTACCAAATCCGCTGAGAAGTGGGAACTGGGTTTACTGGATATTGCCATTCGAGCTGCCGGAAAGGCGCTTGCGGACGCTGGTGCCCAGACGCCGGATGCGGTGGTGGTGGCCAACGCGTTGGGGAGTGCGCTGGGCGACCAGCAGAATCTGGCCGTCCATCTGTCCAGCGGATTGGGATTCGATTTGGTGGAGACCTACAGTGTGTCCTGCGATGAAGCGTCGGGAGGCGCTGCCCTGCGTCTGGCCAGTGCGCTGATTCGATCGGGCATGCATGAGTGCGTGCTGGTGGTTGGCGCCGAAAAAACCAGTGATACCCTGCCGGATATGCTGGAATCCGTTCGTGCGGCAGGTCTGGATGCTGCCCGGGAGGCGGCTTTCGGATTCAGTCCCACCATTGCCGGCGCCCTGGGAATGCAGCATTATATGACGCAGTATGGGTGCACCAGAGAAGACTTTTTTCATATTGCACGAACGGCCCATCAGCACGGCGCTGTGAATAAAAATGCAATTTTTCGATGGACGCTTGAACTCGACCAGTATCTCAAATCACCGGTGGTGGCGATACCGCTGTCGGTCTGTGATACGGCGCCTCCCTGTGATGGCGCTGCGGCTGCCATTCTGAAGCGGGGAACAGCAACCTCTTCCGGGGTCTGTATTCTGGGCAGCGCCAATGTTGCTCTGGAACGCGGAATCGTGCATCCGATTGTGGAGCTCTCTTTACCCGCGGCAACCAGAAGTGCCCACGATGCGCTCCGGGAGGCGGGTTGTACGCGAGGGGAAATGTCGCTCCTGGAACTGCACGACAGCAATGCGTTCCTTGCCGCGCTATCCATCGAGGCGGTGGGCATTGCCGCCCCCGGCAAAGCGCTGACGATGGCCGCGTCCGATGTGTTTTTAAAAGATGGCGACGTGCCGCTGTGGACGTTTGGCGGACACAAATCCAGAGGGCTGGCTCCGGGAGCGAGCGGTTTGTATCAGTTTGTCGAAGCGGTGTCCGGCTTGCGGGGCGATGCGGGAGACAATCAGGTTTCCGGGGCATCAAAAGCATTGGTACAGTGCCTGGGCAGTTTCGGCGCTCAGGCCGTGACGCATATATTGGGATAGGGAAACAATGCAGATAGCGAAATCATGGCGAAGACAACCATCCAATCTCCGTCTGGAAGGCACGCGATGCACCCGGTGCGAACGGCTTGATTTTCCGGCGGTCATTCGCTGCAGTGCATGTGGCGGAACAGATCAGGAACCCTATCAGTTCTGTGGCAGGGCAGAGGTGGTGGTGGCCACCACCGTGTATGAGGCGGCGAGAGATTTCGGTGAACACGTGCCGTATTGCGCCGCCATTGTGAAGTTGGAAGAAGGGCTTCATATTGCTGCGATGATCACAGATGTCGAACCCAGGGAAGTGACTGTGGGGATGAAGGTGGAGATGGTGACCCGCCGCATCGCCGCCCAGGGGGAAAGGGGGCCCATTCTGTATGCGTATAAATTTGCGCCCCTCCTCGATATTCCATGAGTGGCATCCAACGCAGAAAACGCAGCCATATTGAGATTTGTACCCACAGAGATGTGGCGTTTCGCCAATCCACTCTGCTCGAAGAGGTCACGCTGATTCATTGCGCGCTGCCCGAGCTGAATCTGGCAGATGTGTCGCTGGAAACCACTGTTGCCGGATTTCCGGTGGCGACGCCCTTTATGATTGGCGCCATGACCGGGGGCACCGGTGATGGCCCGGGGTTCAATGTGGCCCTGGCGGAACTGGCAGGGCAGTTCAATGTGGCCCTGTGCCTGGGCAGTATTCGCCCCGCGTTGATGAATCCCGATACAGTGGCCGAATTTGATGTGAAGGCCCACGCCCGCCAGGCGCCGGTGTTTTCGAATATTGGCGCCAATCAGCTCGATGCTTTTACGTCATCGCAGATTCTTGAACTGGCGGAGCGCATTTCAGACGGCCTGTTCGTCCACCTCAACGCCGGGATGGAATTGATTCAACCCCACGGCGATACCCGATTTTCGGGGCAGGTGGACGCCATCGCGAAACTGGTGGAGGCCGCGGGATCCTTTCCGGTGGCGGTGAAAGAAACCGGCATGGGATTGTCCATCCGGGACGGGATGGCGCTGAAAAGCGCGGGGGTTCGAACCGTGGAAACCGCAGGCGCCGGGGGAACCAGCTGGATTGGCGTGGAAACCGAACGGGCTTCGGGGATTGATAAAGCGGTGGGAGAGATGCTCCGGGATTTCGGCATTCCCACGGCCGCAAGCATCGGATGGATGAAAGGACTGGGGATGGACACCATCGGATCCGGCGGTGTCTATACCGCGCTGGATGCGGCCCGGGCCATCCGTTTGGGAGCCAATGCGGTCGCCATGGCCCGCCCTTGGTTGCTGGCATATCACCGGGGCGGCCTTCCGGGAATGATTGAAAAAATGAACGAGCTGTTGGCAGGACTGAAATATGTGATGGTATGCGTGGGCCAGAAGAGCATTGCCGGGCTGCAGACCACCGACTGTATTATCGGCGAACCACTTCAGAAATATCTTGATTTTACCCCGGGTGAAACACCATGACCGATGGCCGCCCATATTCAATTGTGGCCAGCGCCCATGCCAATGTGGCGCTGGTGAAGTATTTCGGCAAGCGCGATACAGCGTTGAATCTGCCGGCAGCACCCAGTGTATCCATTACATTGAAGCCGCTGAATACAGTGACCCGCCTGGGATTCGCTGATGGCGATGCAGATCTTGTTCTGGTTCAGAATAAACCTGCAGACGATAAATTTACCCGACGGGTTTCCGAATATCTCAAATTATTCAGAACGATGTCCGGGAATACCAGCGCGGTGTGCATACACACTGAAAACAATTTTCCAACCGCGGCGGGACTCGCGTCTTCCGCATCCGGTTTTGCCGCGCTGGCGGTGGGAGCCGCCGTCCTGTATGACCTCAGATTAACGGAATCTGAACTGTCGGCGCTGGCCCGTCGGGGCTCCGGGTCTGCTGCCCGATCGGTCTGTGGTGGATACGTCATCTGGAGAAGAGGGGAGCGTTCGGATGGTTCAGATTCTTATGCGGCGTCCATTGCACCGCCTGAACACTGGGATTTGCGCGTTCTCGTGGGGGTGACCTCAACCGGGCCCAAAGCGGTGGGGTCTACGCTGGCCATGGAACAGACCCGCACCACCTCACCGTATTACGGGGCGTGGATTGACCGCACCCATGAGGCGGCCAGAGAAGCGGTGGACGCCATTGAAAAGCGGGATTTTGAAAAGTTGGGAGATATCACGGAACAGAGTGCCCTGGGGATGCATGCCGCAATGATGGCCGCCGCCCCCCCAATTGTTTTTTTTAAGGGAACCACCCTGGATGTGTTTCATCTGACCCGTCAGCTTCGCCAAAATGGCGTCGGTGCGTATTTCACATGTGATGCCGGGCCGCAGCCCAAGATTCTGTGTCAGGCACAGGATGCCGCAGAGATTGAGGCGCAACTTCGCGGGTTTCCAGGGATAGTGAATGTGATTCATTGTGTTCCTGCGGGAGGCGCGACCGTGCAGCGTACCGCCTGATTCCCGGTTCGGGACAAGCGAAGCCGGGGCTGTTTGACGGGACGCTGTACTTAGATTAACTCAACAATTTCATAGTGTTCATGACGGCCGCCAATAAACAAATCGATCTCGTCGTTGAGGAAACGCTCAACCAGTTCTCGCCCCAGCGGGCTCCGTGGGGTAATTGTTGTGATGATCACATCGTCGTAGACCAGCTCGTATCCGGCGCCATGGGTGACCACCCAGTACCAGAACAGCTGCCCGGATGTGGTTTCGAGACGCACGATAGCTCCGGCGCTGACCGGGGTATTTTTGTCAAAAGTCTGAAGTGGCATCTGATGCAGTCGATTCAGGGATTCGGTCAATTCCGCCACCCGCATCGCCTGCCCTCTGGCAAGATATGAGGCTTCGGTAGATCGCATATCCTTATTTCCTTCCGCCCGGTTTTCTTCGTGGATGGCACCTTCCATTGAAGCCTGTGCGGCGACTTGAATTTTTTTAAGGTCAGCGGTGATGGCATTGATGAGTGATTTGAGAAGTTTTCGTTTGTCCATGATTTTGAGTTTATCTGTTCTCAAGTTAACGGTAAAAAAAAATACGACCCATACTACCCGGTTGTGGAACTTGTACACCACAAACTGCTGAGCCCGAAATCAGAATGCGCCTGGGATAACAAATATCGGGAATAAAAAATGGGAGAGACAACGGTCTTTCCATCTATCAATGGAGAAATGGAGATATTGGCACATGAAAAACTTTTTGCGTTTTACACTGTTGTTTCTTCTCATCGCTGCAATGAGCAGCTGTGGAAGTTCGAATTCAGATGATACTGATGAATCATCTGGTGATTCTGATACCGATACAGATTCCGACACGGATAGTGATACGGACAGCGATACCGATAGCGATACCGATAGCGACACCGATAGCGACACTGATACGGACAGCGATACGGACAGCGATACGGACAGCGACACGGATACCGACACGGATACCGATTCGGATACCAGCGCCTGTCAGTATGATTGCGTTGCTCACTGCGTTTCCTGGGGAGGAACACTGCAGGATGGGGAATGTGAAGATGGGTTGAGATGCTGTGATGGATATACCGCACCGGATACAGATACGGATACGGATTCCGATACCGATACCGATACGGATACGGATACCGATACCGATACCGATACCGATACGGATACCGATACGGATACCGATACGGACACGGACACGGATTACACGACCTGTGAATTGACGGCGCCGTTGCAGTGGACCTCAACCGGGCCACTCATCAGTCCCAAAAATCCGGGAGACAAATCCATTAAGGATCCCACAATTATTCAGTATGAAGGTGAGTATCACGTGTTTGCCACTGTGAATGACGGCAACTGGCAGTCAGTCTGGTTGAAATTTACGGATTGGGCCGACGCTGGCGCTGCAGAGCAGATGCCCATGGACAATTGGGCCACCGGGGGAATGATTGCACCGCAGATTCTGTATTTTGAACCGCAGAAATTGTGGTATCTGATTTCTCAGTGGCCGGCAAAATATGCCACGAACCCCGATATTAACGACCCCAATGGCTGGACCGGATCCAAGCCGCTGATGCCCGATGGCGAACCGAACAACACCATCGACGTATGGGCCATCTGCGACAAGGTGAATTGCTATCTCTTCTTCTCTAACGATGGCGGGGATATTTATCGGGCAGATACACCGATAGATGAATTCCCTGTTTTCCGCAATCCCAAGGTAATTATGCACGAAAACAACGCAGGGGATCTGTTCGAGGCGGGGAACGTGTACAAGCTCAAAGGTCAGGACAAATACCTGATGCTTGAAGAGTGCTACGGTCCGCGCTATTTCAAATCCTGGCTGGCCGACAGTCTGGATGGCGAATGGACTCCACTGGCGGCTACTCAGCAGCAACCATTTGCCGGCGCAAATAACGTGACCTTCCCGGACGGAAAATGGTCCGACGACATCAGCCACGGAGAGATGATTCGGACCGGATACAATCAGGAGATGGAAATCGATCCCTGCAACCTGCAGTTCCTGTATCAGGGCTCGGCCCCCTTCAGTGGCGATTACGGCGCGATTCCCTACCAGCTCGGTCTGATTACCAAAACAAACTGAGTTCCGGTTTCTTCAGAACCACAGGCGCAGGCCTGCGGTAAATCCGTGATAACGAACCTTGCTGTTGGATTCAACATTCTGAAATGATTGAACGCGGTAGCCCACGTTGACTTCGAGGGGGCCGAATACCATGACACCGACGGTGGCGTCACCGCGAAGGTACACCGCCTGATTCAGGTATCCAATCTGTGTTTCCGCAGTGAAAACCAATGGGCGGACGGGAAAGAAGTCAAACCCCAGCAGTCCGGTGCCGCCGAACGCCACACTGGCGTCTTTGCCGGGAAATGCCATCAGATGAGCGCCGAATCCGAACCGTCCGACAAAATTGGGAGAAAACGCCCGATTGAAAGTGAGTCCGAGCTCTCCCATGTGCGCCGTGTCGGTGGTGCCGTTGTCCACGGGTTCGAACAGTCCGGACCACTTGAGGTCCAGACCGAATACATAAGAACTCATAAACCGTGCCCGCACCGTGGCGATGTGCACGTGGTCCCAGTCATACTGATAGTCTCCCTGCCAGGTGCCGGCGTATGCCTTGCCGCTGTAAGCAGTTGCATTGGCTGGAGTGACGCGATGGTGGGTCAGTTGATGATGTGCGTCGTACTGCTTCACATGAATGATGGCTATCCCCGGCTGGTTGTCTGCGTATGGATGGTCATGGAAAGCGGTTTCCCGCTCTGTGTGCCCCCTGGGAGATCCGGAACCGGATGGTCCCGAAACGGTTTCGTTGTCATCATCGTCGTGACTGAAAATCGCACGGAGAATGGCAACGAGAATACTGCCTTCGTCGTCGTCATCATCATCATCGTCGTCTGAAGAAGACGAACTTCGGGTAGTGGATTGAGTGTCGGCGATTTTTCCGGCGAACGCCGGTCCTGGGACGATGGAAATTGTAAGCAGGATAATCCAGATAGTCTGCTGTGTTGTTTTCATTGTGTTGCTTCCGTTTGTGAATGTTGTGCCCGGGTGCATGCGGATGGTAGAATAGCAACGGCCATACCAGTTGGGAATTGGTTGAAATCATGGAACAAAATGGTGTGTTGTGAAAATCGGCCACACACGGCGTGAAGAAAAAAGCGGAGAGAACTTTTCTATTTCCGATTCCGAATACGGCGCGAACTTGAAAGTGTGTGATGAAGCAGCGCAACACCCGGTTCAATTTTTCCGTGGGTCAGGTGCAGCCCCGTATCTGCACCGACAGTGTCAACCGAAACATTGGTCTGAATGAGGGAGCATTGGTGCAGATCATTTTTCTATAAACCTGAGTAGCCCCAATGCGCCGGGGAACCAGTGAAAAAATTATGGCCACACGCCCAGTTCTGCCAGGATGCCAGTGGGAATGGAGATTCGCTTTTGGGCAAACGCCTCTTTGGGGAATGCATCCTTATCCATATTGAAGGCAAATACATACGGTCGGGTCCGGTCCTCCACAAACCCCACAAACCAACCGATATTTTTTCCGCCGCCGGTTTTGGCGTACAGGGTGGACTCGCCTTTCTGCTCCCGTTTGAATACCCGCCGGGCATGCCGGATGGTGGATTCACGGAGGCCCAGCTCGTTTTGCACAAAACGCTTCAGGAAAGTAACCTGTTCCACCGCTGAAATCTGCAGACTGCTGTCGAGCCAGAAGGGCTGAGCGCCCGAGTCAATATCCATGTTGCCATAATTGAAGCGGGAAACGTATTTCTGCATGCGCGTAAGCCCAATCTGTTCGGCGATTTCCGTGTAGCACCAGACACATGAATTCTGAAACGCACTTTCCAGCGTATGATCGGTTTCCCAGTTCAGCCCGAACTGTGTTTTCAAATCATCCCAGAACGGCTGTTTGGGGTATTTCTTTTTGTCCCACGGAATTTTCGATTCCGCATTTTTCATCACCCCGGTGTCGAGGGCAATCAGCGTATTGGGGATTTTATAGGTGGAGCAGGGAGAAAAGCGGGTCACAGCGCGATCCCGGTTGTGCACCAGCTGAATATCCCGATTCACGTCCAGAAACACAAAGGTGGCCGGGATACCATCCATGTGGCTGGCCAGGTCTGCATTTTCGTAGAGATTATTTCTGGGCGATGGGCGGCCCGTTCTCTTTTCGGGAGTGGGACACCCCTGTGTCCGACCACAGCCCAAGACGCCCACTATCAGTATCAATAAAAAAAACAGCCTTATGGGCATCTTTAAAACCTCCTGAATCCTTTTTGAGTTCTGCAGAGAATACGCGTTGCAACCGAACAATATTCCACGCCTTGCCCCAATGTCATTTCTTTACGCTTTTCTCCGGGAGGGCCTGAAAGATTACCGCTTCGTTGCGGCGGACATATCTTTTACAAAAGCGGTGAGGGCGCTTTTCATGGCGCCGGGATTGCCCAGATTGGACTCGATGATTTTTACCACGGCAGAACCGCTGATGGCACCGGCGGCGCCGGCGCCGATGGACGCAACCACGTGTTCCGGTCTGGATATGCCGAATCCAACGACCGGACGGGGGGCGCCCACGTTCTTGAGCCGGTCGATGACCCCTGAAAAACCGGTCTGCACGTTGTCATCGGTACCGGTGACTCCCTTGCGGGTCACCACATAGGTATATCCGTCGGTGTATTCGGCGATCTGTTTTGTGGTGGCTTCATCCGCGTTGGGCGGCGCAATGAATACGGGGCACACGCCATTGGCTCGGGCTGCAGCCACATAGGCTTTGGCTTCGGCCACGGGCATATCCGCCGTGAGTACTGAATCGATGCCCGCCTGAGCAACCCGTTTGAAATATGCATCGAGCCCGCTGGTGATAACCGGATTGCAGTAGGTCAGAATCCCAATGGGAACCTCCGGATATTTGCTTCTGATTCTGGCAATCACTTCAAAACAGCTGGTGGGTGTTGCGCCATTTTCCAGGGCTCGCACCACGGATGCCTGAATCACAGGTCCGTCTGCAACGGGGTCCGAAAATGGGATACCCAGCTCAAGAGCATCCGCACCGGCCTCCAACAGGGTTTCAATGATGGTCAGACTGGTTTCAAGGTCAGGATCCCCAACCACGATGAATGGAATAAATGCGCCTCTTCGGGAAGCATCGAGTTTCGTGAACATCTGATCGTATCGGCTGGTCATTTGTTCCTCCCTTCAAAAATAGCGGCCACGGTTTCCATATCCTTGTCGCCCCTGCCGGAGAGATTCACCACGAGAATCTGCTCTTTGTGCGGGTCGGCTTCTGCCATTTTCATGGCGTAGGCCAGCGCATGAGAGGATTCCAGCGCCGGAATAATTCCTTCCGTACGACAAAGAACAGTAAACGCGTTGAGGGCCATGTCATCGGTAGCGCCCACGTACTCCGCCCGTCCGGTCTTCATGAGATGCACATGTTCGGGGCCAACGCCGGGATAGTCCAATCCGGCGGAAACGGAATAAGACTCCAGAACCTGGCCGTCGGTATCCTGCAGAATATGAGTGTACGCACCATGCAGGACTCCGGGAGACCCTTTCTGCAGGGTGAGGCCATGTTCCTCGGTATCCTGACCTTTGCCCTCCGGTTCCACACCAATCAATCGAACGCCAGTGTCGCCGATGAATTCGTGGAAAATGCCGATGGCATTGGAACCACCGCCCACACAGGCCACCACCCCATCGGGCAGGCGACCTTCCGCGTTGAGAATCTGCTGTCGGGCTTCAATGCCAATCACCTTCTGAAACTCCCGAACGATGGTGGGAAACGGATGGGCGCCCGCCGCCGTCCCCAGCATGTAGTGCGTTGTCTCGTAGCTGGCCGCCCAATCCCGCAGTGCCTCGTTGATGGCATCCTTCAATGTGCGGGATCCGGTTTCAACGGGAATCACTTCAGCACCGAGCATTTTCATCCGAAACACATTGGGCTGCTGCCGGGCCACATCCTTGGCACCCATGTAAATTCGGGTTTCAAATCCAAACAGGGCGCCCACCACGGCAGTAGCCACCCCATGCTGGCCGGCACCAGTTTCGGCAATGAGCCTGGTTTTCCCCACCCGTTTTGCCAGCAGCGCCTGTCCCAGCACCTGATTGGTTTTATGGGCGCCCCCGTGAAGCAAATCCTCGCGCTTCAGATAAATGCGCGTGGCGGTGTTTCCCATCAGATTGCGACACCGATACAGAGGGGTGGGTCTGCCCGCATATTCCAGAAGCAACTGCTGCAGTTCCTGTTGAAATGACTCATCTGCCTGTGCCGCCAGAAACTGTTCTTCCAGCTGTTCAAGCACCGGATACAGAATCTGGGGAACATACGCGCCCCCGAAATCCCCAAAGCGACCTTTATTTTTCATTCGAAGTTCTCCTTAATAATCAACTATTCTTATTTACAGGCTTCGCGGTTTGCAGTTCATCCCCGCAACACATCCAGAAGCTGACGAATTTTTGTCAAATCCTTGTGCCCCGGTGAAATCTCCACCCGGGAATTCACGTCCAGGGCAAACGCACCGAGTTGCGACGCCCGGTCTACATTCTCTGGTCCGATACCGCCGGCAACCACATGGGCGCGCAAATCGATTCCTTCCAGCAATGACCAGTCAAACGGCTGGCCGCTGCCTCCTTCTTTTCCATCAAACAGCATCCGGTCTCCGGCAAACAATGCAGCGTCCGGCCCCTGATTGGTGACCGGCATCGCCTTCCATACTTCCACCCCGTCCGGCAACAGGTTTTTCAGAGATGCCACGTATGCGGCCGTTTCATTTCCATGGAGCTGCACTGCAGCAAGGGAAAGGTCTCTCGCGATACCGGCGACTTCAGCAACATCCGCATCCATGAACACACCAACCCAGTTCAACGGTACGTCTCCTTTGATAGTCCGGGCCATTTCCAAAGTGACTGCCCGTTTCGATTGCGGAGCGAATATCAATCCGCCATACCGGATGCCCATCTTTTTGATGTCCCTCGCCTGACGGTAATCGGTCAGACCGCATATCTTGATCCTTCCGTACACCAGCTCCCCGCAGGCCATGGTAATATCCGGCTTTGCCATCAGAGAACTGCCCACCAGAAAGCCGTTTACCAGATGGCGAAGGCGACGGACCTCCCCATGGGTGGAGATGCCGGATTCGCTGATCACCACTTTGTCCTCCGGTACCAGCGGCGCCACCCGTTCGGTGTTGCGTAAATCCACATGAAGTGTATCGAGGTTGCGGTTGTTGATGCCAATCACCCGCGCGCCCAGTTTCAGTGCCCGTTTCAATTCCCCTTCGTCCCTCACTTCGGTCAGGGCATCCACCTGGAGTGCCTCGGCCGTTTCAAAGCAGCGAGCGTATTCCCCGTCCGAAAGCACACTCATCATCAGCAGTACCGCATCGGCGCCGGCCAATCTGGCCTGGACTATCTGAAATGGCTCCACAATGAAATCCTTGCACAGCACGGGTACTTTCACCGCGTTTCGGACAGCTGTCAGATACGATAGGGACCCCTGAAAATATTTTTCATCGGTGAGCACGCTGATGGCATCGGCAAACCCCGCGTATTCCAGGGCAATGGCCACCGGGTCAAAATCCGGGCAAATGAGACCTTTCGATGGAGATGCCTTTTTGCACTCGAAAATGTAACTGGTACGGGGTGTTCGAAGCGCAGCCTCAAAGCTGCGGTCACTTTTTTCAATCTCCGTGAGCGACGGCAGCGTCCGGTCGGGATACTTTGCATCCAGTTCCAGACGCTTGTCTGCTACAATCCGTTCAAGCACCATTGCTGAGCTCCCTGAATTTTTCCACAATGTCCACGCCTTTGCCACTCTGCATCACGTCCATGGCGAGAGACACACCTGTCTTCAGACTGTCGGCTTTTCCAAATATCCAGGCCAGGGCGCCGGCATTGATGGCGACTGCGGCATTGTGGGCTTCCTTGCCTTTGCCGCTGAGAATATCGCGCACAATCTGCGTGTTCTCTTCGGGTGCACCGCCGCGGATGTCTTCGAGGGCGTAGGTTTTCAGTCCGGCCTCTCCGGGTGAGATGTCAAATGTGGTCACCGCGCCTTCCTTCAGAAGCGCGCACGTGGTGTTACCGTGAATGGCAATCTCATCCAGACCACTGCCATGAACCACCAGCGCACTTGTGGTTCCCAGGGATTTGAATACTTCGGCCAGCGTCCTGCACAGGGACGGATCGTAGACCCCCATCACCTGATGGGTCGGCGCCGCCGGAGACACCAGTGGGCCGAGGAGATTCATCATGGTGCGCATACCCAGTTTCGTTCGTACCGGTCCCGCATGACGCAGACCGGAATGATATGCCGGCGCGAACAGAAAACAGATGCCGGTTTCATCCAGACATTTACGGGAGGTGGCGGCATCCGCATTGAGCTGGATGCCCAGGTTTTCAAACACATCGGCGGACCCGCATCTGGATGAAATGGAGCGATTGCCGTGTTTGGCCACGGGAATTCCCATGCCGGCGGCAACCACCGCCGCTGCTGTGGATACATTGATGGTGTGTGCGCCATCGCCCCCGGTACCGCAGGAGTCGGCGAATGCGTATTCCGGACGCTCAAAGGGCGATGCGCAACGACGCAGTGCTTTGGCAGCGCCGGCGATTTCTTCGGGACACTCCCCCTTGGTTCGAAGGGCAATGAGCAGCGCCGAAATTTCCACCGGATCCATTTCACCGGTGACCAGCTTTTCAAACACCTCAGCGGTTTGTGCCTCATTGAGATTTTCACGGTTGGTAATGGGTTCGATATATTTTTTCATGTCTGCCCCCTGTCATTGATTCCGGTTGTTGTGATGGTGCTGAACAGCCCAATCCATGATGTTTTCGATAATGGTGCCCCCTTCCGGTGTCAGCACCGATTCGGGATGAAACTGCACGCCCTTGAGCGGTCGTTCCCTGTGTTCAATGGCCATCACCATGTCACCCAGTCTGGCGGTCACGTGGAACGCGGATTCATCCACTTTACAAATCAGCGAATGATATCGCCCTACCGACAACGGGTTGGGCAGCCCTTTGAGCACTTCGCTTTCAGTATCGATTTCCAGCATCGATGATTTACCGTGAACGATTTCCCCGGCCTGTACCACTTCGCCCCCACAGGCTTCGGTGATGGACTGCTGTCCCAGACATACGCCAAAAATGGGAATATCCGTGGCGGTGCGAACCAGGGGAACACAGCATCCGGCGTCCTTCGGGCTACCTGGGCCAGGGGACAGTACTATCAATGACGGCCCCGTGAAGCTGTTGTACAGCGTCAGCACCTTTTCCACACTGATGTCGTTTCTCCACACCACCACATTGCAATCCCGTTTTTCAAACTCGTCCACCAGATTGAATACAAATGAATCAAAATTATCAATGAACAGAACGTTCAGTTTTTCCCGTTGCATCTCACACCTCCCTCGAAAGCGAAATCGCCTTGAGTACCGCGCTGGCCTTGGCTCTGGTTTCGTGGGCTTCGGCCATGGGATCGGAGTCGAACACCACACCGGCTCCCGCCCGCACATAAGCGGTATTGTCTTTCACCACGGCGGAACGAATGATAATCGCCGTATCCATCTCACCATCCGACGTCAGATATCCAATGGCGCCGCCGTAGGGGCCACGCTTATTCTTCTCGTTCAACCGGAGCAACCTGGACGCCTCAATTTTTGGGGACCCCACAAGGGTACCCATGTTGGCGCTGGCCAGATAGGCATGCAGTGCATCGAGATCATCCCGCAGTTCGCCTTCCACCTGGGAGACCAGGTGCATCACGTGGGAATACCGCTCGGCCACCAGCAACCGGGACACATATCGACTGCCGGGTTTTGACACCCGGGCCACATCGTTACGGGCCAGGTCCACCAGCATCATGTGCTCCGCCAGCTCCTTTTCGTTCAATTTCAGTTCCGCTTCCAGGCGCCCGTCCAGGTCTCTGTCCAGTTTGCCATCCCGGCGATACCCGCGGCGACGGGTGCCGGCAATGGGACGGATGGAGGCCACCAGGGGATTGCCCTCCACTTTCACGCTGGTTTCCGGGGAAGACCCCAGAAGCGTGAATTCGGGATGGGTCACATAAAACAGATAGGGGCTGGGATTGAGCTGCCGCAGGACGCCGTATGCCCTGGCCGGGTCCGTGCACCCGGTGCTGAAGGTGCGGGACGGTACAATCTGAAAAACGTCCCCAAGTACAATGTGCCGCTTCAGTTTTTCAACCAGAGCCGCGTACGCCTCGTCACTTAAATCCGCAACGGCATCAATGCTCACCTCATGCCCGGACAGATTTGTCAGGTTGTAGCGGGTTTCCCCCTGTATTCCGGCCACCGTGTCCGCCAGCTTCTCTGCCCGCGCCACGTCCGAGGCATACCGCGCGTCATAGCTGGTGGCGTTGTAGCCGTGTATCAGCACGTATGCCACATTCTTTTCGTGGTCCACCTTCACCGCCACTTCGGGCAGATAAAACACGAAATCTGCGAACCCCAGTGTATCCTCGTGGGCTTCGGGCAGCACTTCGAAATGGTCGAGATGGTCGTAAGAAAAAATTCCCGGCAAACTCAACCGTTTCATTTTATCGTCCGTGCCGAGATTCCAGTTCCGGGCAAGCACCCGCAATACACCGGAAGGATATACCGCTTTGATTCGCGTCAGATCATCTCCCTGTGGCCGTTCCCTCGAGAATGTCAATGTAATGCTGTCTTCGGTGCTGGTAAGTGGCGCCAAATCTGCCAATGCGGGTTTCACCGCGGCAAGGGCAGTCCGGCCATTTTCGGTCAGGGAAGTGATGGTCACCACGCTGCCCCTGGCTTCAATGCACAATGCGTTTTCCACAAACAGCATGCTGGCCACGTTGTTTTTCCCGTTGCCATCCTTGGATTCGAGCAGCACCGCATGTTGACGGTCCCTGGTCAATGCCGAAAAAATGGTGAATGGATCCGAATGGAACTGGCATTCTTTTAAAACGGTATACGCTTGCATCCCATACCTCCAATTCTGAAACTCAGACAAAAAAAAAGGCCCACGTTGCGGTGGGCCTTTTGAATAAATCGTGCATAAAAATAACTTAACGCGACACAGGCCCGTCCTGACTCAACCAACGACGCCAATGCCAGTGTCTGTTCTGAAAAAAGTTCATATTGCGCTAATACCATTGTCCTGAAAGGCGTGTCAACCAGTTTGTCCGGAGACCATCGGGAATGGCACCGAAACACCACATTCACCCCGGGACCATCACCATGAGTATCGGGCAGTATCAGTTCGAAGACATCTCTGTATCGGGGGCGCATTCGCTCATGATGGTGGTGATTCCTTCATCATTTTCGAACACCGGAATGTATCTGGCCAGGGGGATGAACAGATTCTCCGGAGTGGTGGCGTTCTGATCCACCAACTGGTACTTTCGTTCATTGCACAGGGCTATCAGTTTACGGGACATGCATTCCCCAATCTGTTTCGCCTGTGGCGCGGCAATTCCCTGTTCCACATAGGCGTCCTCGTACACCCCGGCAAAAACCTTTTCCATCACGGACCAGTTGGCCGGAATATGCGCTTTGAGGCATTCAACGGAAAACGCTTCCTGCTTTTTTAAGAACTGCACGTTGTTCATGCATTTTTCCTGCGCCGCCAGGTGTTCCACTTCCGAGGTGGTGGCCGTGTTGTACAGATAGGAGCAATTCGTGGTGTTCAGAAAGACGATGGACTTATCCGCAATACAGCCGGCGATATTGTCCTTGTCGGTCTGAGAGAGCACGAACACGTCATAGTCCGTATTGATTACGCTGGAAATTTCTGCCACAAAATCTTTGCGCGCCTTATCCCATCCCATGCCTGTGGTATTTTTTACGGCGACTTCCGCTGGTGGGCCAAGAAATTTGAAACCGATAACAACTGCGATGGCCACTGCGGTGCCGATACCGCCCAATATTGTTTTCATGTGTACCTCCAGTGTTCCAGGGGTGAAGTAATCGCAAAAACTGAAAAGCGCCAGCATCTGACAGCGCTTTTCATTCATGAATCCGTTGGATCACCCCGCCAGTTTATCCCTAATTTATCCACTGATGCCGATAGACCAGAGAAATACAGTACCTTTTGTCAAGGTGGTCATTTGCAACTTATTCACAATGCTTTATAAAAACATTTAAAATTCTAGCATAAATAAAAAAAAGATGTGAGAACACCCTGTGAATAAAGCATCATTATTCAAACTCGATCCGGGAACGCTCCTGGACAACAAATATCGCATTGATGACATTATCGGCAGCGGCGGAATGGGTTTTGTGTATCGAGCCCAGAATATTGTTCTCAAAAGAGATGTGGCCATCAAGACCCTCCAGGCCCGTCGGGACGAAAACAAAGATTCCCTGCGCCGGTTTCAGCAGGAGGCGCAGATTGCGGCATCCATCGGTCACGACAACATCTGTGAGGTAATTGACTTCGGCAGCCATCACACCGATGACGATTTCGATGTGTATTATCTCGTGATGCCGCTGCTTTCCGGTCAGTCCCTGGGCGATTGGTTCGAATCCTGGGTGATTCCGAGTCCGTCCATTTTCATCGACATCATCAGTCAGACCCTTCTTGGGCTTCACGCCGCCCACGAAAAGAAAATTGTGCATCGGGACTTGAAACCGGACAATATTTTCATCACCCGCATCGGGGATCGGGACAATTTTGTAAAAATCCTCGACTTCGGCATTTCGAAGTATCTGGAGTCCGAGGCAGCCCTCAATCTGACGAAAACCGGTATCGCCATGGGGACGCCGCTGTATATGTCGCCGGAACAGGCCACGGGTTCCAGACAAATTGATTCTGCCGTTGATCTTTATGCGGTGGGGGTGGTGCTGTATGAAGGCTTTGTCGGACAGTTGCCCTACACCGGGAACAGCTTCAACGAAGTGCTGCTGAAAATTGCCACCACTCCCTATATCGCACCACGAAAAGCAAATCCCCATGTGCCGCTGGAAATCGAATCGGTGATTCTCAAAGCCATGTCCCCTGCAGCCAGAGACCGGTACGTGAGCGCGCTCCAGATGCGTCAGGCGTTGCTGCGGGCTGCGGCGCTGGCCAATATTGATGCGCGGAAATCATTTGTATATCCGGCCAGCAACGCGCCGAAACCGATTTCGGCAAATATCCGCACCCTGGACATCAAGTCGCCCACTGATGGCGGTACCACCCGGGATAACGGCCGACGACGTGGCAGCGTGCCGGCGGATTTGCTGGACACCGACCTGAAAACCACACAGATCGGCGCCAATCGCATTCCCGCCGTGCTCATCGGTATTATCGTGCTGTCGCTGATTGCGGTGGCAATCGGTGTATTTTTTATCATCCTGAAACGGACACCCCGAACCGAGAGTGCCAATATTCTGGCTATCGAACCACTGCCCGATAAAGTGGATGCATCCGCGCAGGGTGTCGCCATCGATACATTGGAATCCGGCCAGGGAAGCAATGATGGAGCCAAACTGCGACCCGCGGTTCAACTGGACGTTGTTCCCGCGATGAAGGCAGATATTGATGAATCCGCCATCAGCGGAATTGACGCCGTGGACGACCCCGGTGAGGAAACGATTTCAGAAAAAAAGACCATTGGCGCCGTGAAAACCGGGGTGCGAAAAAATAGCCACGCAGCCCAACCCGAAGCGGAAGAAGACACTGCCGTGGAGGAGCAGCGCGGCCCCGATGATGCACCGGTTTCCCCTGCCGGCGACAAAAGCGAAACGTCCGACACCGATGACCTCCGGGATCGGACCCGGCTCATTGAACGGGACGCCACATCCATCTTTGATTGAATTCCGCCGGTTCAGAACAACATCGACAGGATGAGCCCGAAAATGCTGCGGTGGTCCATCGTCGATGTGGAGAGTGCCGGAGATATCTGACACGATGCACCCACGTCCAGTTCATCGGTGTCGTAAAGGGCAAGAGCGCCCCAGATGTCGTCTTCATCCAGTTTGCTGACTTTACGGGTGTGCAGATTGACAGTGGGAAACATCACTGCCCGGTCCACCTGGGAATGGGTCAACCCGAGGAAGTGTCCGATTTCGTGGAGGGCCACATGGTGAAAGTCCAGGCCGTCCAGGTTATCCTCAAATTTCCAGTTGCCCGCTTCCAGATAAAAAACGATGTCGCCGTCAAATATTTCCCCGGAAGACTGGGAGTAGGTAATGGACGCATTGCCGCCGGCATCCTCATTTCCCGATATGAGACTGCTTTTCACGGCGATACAGTTGGTGTTTTTCCCACCGGAGACATAGCCGGGCTCGCAGGGGGCATAGATGAAGTTCACCTGCAGGGAAATTTCAGCCTCCTCAATCCACGTGGCAAAAGCATCCTCCACGGCAATGTATACTTTTTCCGCCGGCCCAAGCTGTTCCAGGGTCGGGCTGAGATAGACATCAATCTCGTCGGAATCCCATTTTACCAGGTCACCATACTTGGTGGTGCGTACCGTGAAAGCGTTTGCGATTTGAGAAATGAAAAGTACCAGAAAGAAAATAAGTGCCGATTTCATCGTCCGTGATCCTTGATTGTCGTCGCGAGATCCGTCTCGCTTGACTGAATACAACGCAATTTTTCTGCCAATTTTGAAATTTTCCTAATGTATTGAAATTACAGGATTCAATTTCAAAAAAATCTGTGTGTGGGGGGTACAGATCAACCCAATCTGAAAACCAGAAAGGTCAAAAAAGAACCGACAGAATTTTTTTTGTTTTTTTGTTGACCGACCAGTCGGTCGGTATTAAGTTTTTACTGACTGACCGGTCGGAAAAGGAGATGTCATGGCCCCGAAGATTGTGGATAAGAAAATGAAACGCCTCGAAATAGCGGCAGTTGCAGGTGTGTTGTTTGGTAAATATGGATTGGAAAAAGTCACCATTGATGATGTGGCCGAAGAGGCGGGCATTGGCAAGGGCACCGTGTATGAGTATTTCAGGAACAAGGATGCGCTCATTCACGGCGCATTTGAAGTACTGCTCGCCCATATGGAAGAAGAAATCGCAAAATCCATGGACTTGACCGAGACGCCGCTGGACGCGCTGGAAAAATCCACGTTCACGCTGGCCGAAGTCTTTGAGCATGTGGGGGATCAGTATGGATTTTTTATGGAGTATATGCTGCTGCTCAGCCGGGGCCAGGCGGATGCATCACCACTTCGGCATCTGTTGGAGGCGTATCGCAAAATGGTTTCCGGGTTGCTGGAAGCCGCCATCGATGCGGGACAGGTGCGGGCGGACATTGATATTGCCAACACCGCGGCTGCCTACGCGGCGTGGTTTGATGGCGCCATTTTTCATTGGATGACGCTTCCGGACCCGGACATGAAAACCATGGCCACCGCGTTCTGGCATTTTTTCAGTACGGGTATTACCCGTCACCAATAGGAGGTGCAGTCATGCGACGCCGATTGTTTGAATGGCTTTCAATGCTGGTATCCCAGAGACCCTGGCAGGTACTGGGCGCAGCGCTGTTGCTGTGTGTGCTCAGTGTGGGGGTGGTGGAGATGCACGGGGTGAAAATGGAAACCCGCATCCTCGATTTGCTGCCAGGAGAAGATCCGGCGGCCATTGCGTACAACCATATTCTTGATCAGTACGATTCCGCTTCTCAGATTATCGTCGGTGTGAAAGGGGGAACGAAAGAAGAAAAAATGGCGTTCATCGATCGGCTGACACCGCGGTTGAAACGTGTCACTTACACCGACGCGACCACCGGGAAAAAAATACCCTACGTGAAACACGCGGTGACCCGAATGGATACCGAGTATCTGACCCGGCACGGCCTCATGCTCACCAATAGACAGGATCTGGAAAATCTGGAAACGCTTTTCCGCAATCCGGAGATGGCCGACCTGCTGACGGCGTACAACGATTTTCTGGAAATGGAGTACATCGAAAATACCGCGGCGGTGACCGAGCGCGAAAAGGAAGACGGGGCCATCTCCAATCTCAAGGCCATCGTCCAGTGGCTCGAAGGGGTTGAGGTCAGAGATACCGCTGAGCGGGCAGATTGGGCCGGCGCGACGGTGGACAGCATGACCATTGGAGATCAGTACATGTTCTCCCAGAATAATGAGATGCTGATTGCCATGGTGGTACCGACCATTTCCCTCGATCGGATGGAAGAAACGATGGACGGGGCCAAATCGCTCAGACAGCAGGTGCGGGCGGTTCAGAAGGATTTTCCGGCGCTGAATGTGCGACTCACGGGAATGCCGGTACTGTCTCTCGAAGAGATGGAAGTTACCGAAAAGGATATGGGCGCCGGTACCCTGTGGTCGCTGGGGCTGATTCTGATTCTGTTCATTCTGGCTTTCCGGATGTGGACCGCGCCGCTGCTGGCCATGATCAACCTGGTGGTGGGGATTCTGTGGACCCTGCCGGTCATCGCTCTTGCGTTTGGCAGACTCAACCTGATGACCACCATGTTTGCCATCATTCTCATTGGTCTGGGCATCGACTTTGCCATCCACCTGAATGCCGCCTACAGCATGGCGCGAACGGAGTTTGACAACGTTACCGACGCCATATCCGCCATGTATCGCCGTGTCGGCAATGGGGTGGTGACCGGCGCCCTCACCACCGCCGTGGCGTTTCTGGTGCTGGCCTTCACCGGGCTGGACGCCTTTGTGGAACTGGGGGTCATTCTCGCCAGTGGTATTCTGCTGACGCTGATAACCTCACTGACGGTATTGCCCGCCATGTATGTGGTCACCGATAGAGTCCGTCAACGGCTGTTTCCGGGAAGCGCTTTCAATGTGCGCACCCTCCCGGTGCCGTTGCTCGAAACAGGGGGTAATGCGATGTTGCGCTGGCCGGTGGCGTTGATGGTTGTTGCTATTTTTACCGGTGTGACGGTGTATCTGGGCCTCCAGGCAAACAAAGCGCAGTTTGAATCCAATATGCTCGAAATCGAACCCGCCGATATGCCCTCGGTGCTGTTGCACAGGGAAGTGCTGCGGGAATTCGAAATCAATCCCGACTTTGCCATGGTGAGTGCGAAGACAGTGGCAGATGCCCGGAAAATCACAGAGCGGATGAAGAAGAACCGACTGGTGGGCCAGGTGGACAGTGTCTCGGAGTATGTACCATCGAAAAAGGCGCAGGAAAGGCGGATACCGGTGATTCGCGCCATTGCCGACCATGCCACCCCCTATCTGGTGCCGGCAGTGACCGCCGGGTTGCCCACGGGGGGCGCGATGGCGTCGTTCCCCGCATATATGACCGCAGATGCCATTTCGCCGGAAAAGCAACAACAGATTCTCGATGAGCTCGATCGGCTGAACATGAACGTGAAGGAAATTGGCCAGATGGCATTTGTGTCCATGAAGAACCGGCTGGTCCGGCAGTGCAACGATTTGGCCGGTGACGGAAAGAGTTGGCCATCCCGCATTCTGGCCCTGAAAAAGAAGTTCGAGTCCGATACGGCGCTTGGCAAAAAAGTGGCGAGCTGGCAACGGAGTTACATTCCCTTTCTGGCGGAACGGCTGGTGGAGATGGCCAATACCGAACCCCTCACCATGGATGCGCTTCCAAAAAAAATCCGCAGCAGATACCTGAGCGATTCGGGGGAGAACCTGGTGACCATCTATGCGGCGGTGGATCTGTGGGATGGCAATAAAGTGGATTTGTTCAACCGGGCCACACAGAAAGTATCCGATGGCGTGACCGGCACTGCAGTATTGATGGATAGACTGATCACGCTGATTGGATCCCGGGGCACCCTGGCTACCCTGCTGGCCCTTGGGGCGGTGTTCCTGATTCTGCTGGTGGACTTTCGCAGCTTCAGATACGCCTTTGTCGGGATGTTGCCATTACTGTTCGGTTTCATCTGGATGGTAGGCATCTTCACGCTGCTGGGTAAAAAATTTGATGTGGCGAACGTCACCGCCATCCCCCTGATTCTGGGTATCGGCATAGATGACGCGGTGCATATTCTGCACGGCATACAGAACGGGGGCATCAGGTCGCTTCCAAAGGTATTGAAACACACGGGGCGCGCGCTGGTGTTGACATCTGCAACCACGGCCATTGCATTCGGGTCCATTGCGGGGGCGTCCCACCGCGGCCTTGCGGGAATGGGAATTCTGCTCACTCTGGGGGTGATCAGCTGTCTGATTATTTCCATCGGTCTGCTGCCGGCCGTGGCCAGACTGGTATTCAGTAAAGGAATGAAATCAACCAACCGGGAAACGGAGGTCAGCAAATGAAATCAATCAATCGACAATCACTCATTTTTCCAGGTACCGCCATTGCGGTTGTGGGACTGTTTATTGTTGCCGTATCGGCGGATGCCGGGACAGCCGCAATGAGTGCTGCGGATATTCTCAAACGCAGTGATGACGTTTCCCTGGCGGACACCAGCAAAATATACATTACCCAGACGGTGATAGCGCCGTCGGGAGACGAGCGGACATTCAAGATGGTGTCGTACACCAAAAACGGCAATGAGAAGGGACTCACGGAATATCTGGCGCCCACCCAGGTGAAGGGCATGAAAATTCTGACCCTGAATGACGGAGACGACATCTGGAGTTATTTTCCTTCCACCAACCGGGTGCGCAAGATTGCGTCTTCAGCCCGCAATCGCAAGGTGCAGGGCAGTGATTTTTCCTACGATGACATGGCCTCTGGCAAAATGGCCGAGTCCTGGCGCGGCACGGTGTCCGGCGAGGAAAAAATAGAGGGCGTCCTCTGTTACCGGCTGATGCTGACGCCCACCGAAAAAGGGCCCAAAAGCTACAGTAAAACCATCGCGTGGGTTTCCAGAACCGATTTTACCACCAGGCGGGTAGTGTACTTTGATAAATATGGAGAAAAAAGCAAACAGCTCGACATCCGGGACTATCGGACGGTGAGTGGCGTGCAGGTCCCATATGAATACCTGATGACCAGTCTGCTGGATGGGGGCAAAACCACTATGAAGGTGGCCCATGCCGAAGTGAACATTCCCCTTGCGGATTCACTCTTTACCGAAGCGGGATTGAAAAAATGAGAATGCTTCTGACGTTTCTGATGGTGATTGCCGCCCCCCTTCTGGCCGCTGGATTCGACGAAGCCGCCTTTATTGCCGGAGACGGAGACGGGGATGCAGACGGTGATGCAGATAGTGATATTGACAATGCCCCCGCCGCCGCGTCCCCTCCCGGCGCAGCTGAATCGCTGCAGTTTTACGGTCGCTTCGAGAATCAGGGCGTGTTGCTCATGAGCCGGGACCATGGCAATCAGTGGCAGAAACATGTGTACGATTATCTTCAACTGCGACTGGATATGGATGCGAGGTTGTCGAAGCATATTGAGCTGAAGAGCGACGTGGTGGGGCGACTGTTTGCCGGAGATGCGGCGTTTCCCCTTGAAGAAGTGATTCCGCCGGGTACGGTTGGCCGTGCGCTGGCGCAGGATGCGCGACTTGCCGGCATGCTGGATACCACCTACGATTTTGAAAATCGCGCATGGCTCGACAACGCGTACGTGAAAATTCCGGTGGGAAACTTTCTTTTAACCGTGGGCAAACAACCTCTCGGACAGGGCGCGGGATATGTCTGGAATCCCACCGATATTTTCATCCGGAAAGATTTGCTGGATCCCACGTACGAACAGGAAGGCATCATCGCCGCGCGGCTGGATGTGCCCATGGGTGCGGCATCGCTGGATTTGGTGGTGGCGTCGCCGGAAAGTGCATTCGATAACTGGGTAGGTGGGGGCCGTCTCACATTTCCCCTTGGAGCCCTCCAGTTTTCTGCGGTGACCTATTATTCCCGCACCCACCTGGTGGATGTGGAAAATGCCATGGATGGGGTGATGACGGCCGTGGCGGCCGGTCAGAATCCGGAGGATGCGATAATTGTATCTGACGACAAAAGAGTGATGGCGGGCGGTGATGTGGTGCTGGATGTGGAAGGGGTCCGCCTGTGGGGGGAGGCTGCATACAATTATTTGCCGGGGGCGAAAAACTGGGTCGAAGCGGTGGGTGGCCTGGAGTATTTTTTTCCGTTTGAGACCCACCTCATGATGGAATACTTTTATTACGGACGCAGCCCGCTGCCAGTGGCGGGAAGTTACTCCCTCAACGCATGGATGAACGTTCTTGACGGTCACCTGAAAATGCTCGGTCGACACTTTCTGTTCGAATCGCTGGAGCATCCGGTGGCGGATTTCTGGTCCCTGGGTATTTCATCGTTTCAGGGCCTCTCGGACAGTTCCGCGATTGTGGAAGCCGACATCAAGTGGGACTTCGCCCAGGATGCCCAGCTGTGGCTGATGGCCGCAAAGGGGTTTGGCGGCCGTGAAGATTTTCTCTCCAACAGCTTTCAGAGCTGGCTGCGGTTGACATTTTACTACTGAACGCCAACAATTATAAAATCTATAATAGTTCAGTGCTGTTATCCCGATGGTTCGCCGAACGGAACGCCTCAGACCCGTCCAGGGAGGCATGGGTGTCAATTTTGACATTTAAATAATTTTTCGGCGTGAACGTTATTGAAGAAAGCAAAACAAGTCGGAAGAGCCACGCTGGGGTGGTGCGAATCCGGCGAGCCAACCAGAAAAATGGAGTGACAAATGAAAAACAACTGTATTGCGTTCATTGTATTGACGGGATTTCTGCTTGCCTTCGGTTGCGGCGGAGGAGATGACGACAACACTGGCACCGATGACAACACGGACGGAACCAATAATGACGGAACTGGCACCGATGACAACACGGACGGGACCAATAATGACGGAACAGGCACACAGGTGGATTTGTCTGTGGATGAGGACAAAGTGGCGTCTGAAATGACAGAAGACGAAATCAATGCGGTGTGCGGGGACATTTATAATGCCATCTCGGCATACAACAACGAAATGCAGGCCCCTTCTGACGAGATCATGTGTCAGAGTGTGGGGGTTATGATGACGGCGAGAATCGCAATGATGGGCGGCACCGACGCGGAGCTGGTGGCCAGTTGCGAAGAAACCGTTCAGGCATGCGAAAATGGTGAAATGGATGACCAGCTGGCAGACTACGGGGATACCTCGGATGAACCCATGACCGAAGAGGAATTCTGCAGTGGCGCCGATGAATCGGTACAGGACTGCGATGCCACAGCCGGTGAAATTGCCGATTGTTTCGCCGCCATATTTGATGCCGAGATGGCTGCTGGTTCCGAATACATGAATCAGATTCCGGATTGTAGCGAACTCACTGCCGCGTACTTTGAAACCATGGGTCAATATGAAGAAGTGCCGGAAGAAGAAGTGGCAACTCCGGCGGAGTGCAATGTTATTCAGCAGAAATGTCCGCAGATGCTGGAAGAGATGGAATAGCCCATCATTCAATTTTGCACACCGGCGCCAATAATCTGCCTGTCCCGTTTTTCACACCATTGTTCAACCCGCTGACGAGCTATTCGAGGTGTTCTGAATCGTTGTGTTTAAGCGGTTTCTAAAAGCTGTGCAAAAAGAATTACCCCGGTATTTGTGCAGTAAAGCGACAATTTGAGGGAAAAGTGGTGAAGATACAGGAAAAATACCCCAGCTCAG
>JBNKCR010000115.1:0-57289 GCA_050287845.1 Polyangia bacterium | reverse complement strand
ACTCCTTGCTGCAATCGCAGTAATTCGGCATCTTTGCGCTTTCGTCCTCAGTCCCTCGGTCGATGTAGCTATGGCTACACCTCGGTCGGGCCTTGCGGGCGCGCATCAAAGCTGCTCGTATTCCCGCGATTTCGCTGGCGGAACCAAACCGATCGCCGCTCTAGTAGTGATGCAAGCATGGACAGTGATACAGACTCGGATACGTCAGACACTGAAAACCGACATCAGCTCAACGCCCGACTCCGAAACGAAATGGCCCACTGACTCCAGTATCGAAACCGGAACGGACTCTGACTCCGATACCACAACCGATTCGGTTTCGGACTGCCCTGAAAACCGTCATTCAGACCCGCCCCGGAATCATTGAACGGCAACGCGTGGGCCCCGGTTAATGCCGCAGAGATACCAACAAATACATCAATGTGGCAAAATATAATAAATATTAAAATTGCTCCTGCCTCAATCATTTAAATTATGTTAAAATTGATATAGAGATGCGATGGCGATACTACAAATATTTCGTGCTGCTGGCGTTCTTTTTCCTGATTGGATGTTCAGACCGCAGTGATTCAACCGGCAATTCATTTACGGTATTCCCCGTGCAAATGTCGGCAGCATTCAGCGGTCAGATTCAGATTACAGGGGAGTTCAGGCCAATAGCCACCAGAGAAGTGGGATGCGGCTCATCCGGGTTCCTGATTGAAACAGAGCACGACATATATGCGACCGGGCCCACAGCCACAGGCAAAAAAACCTTTCTCCTGTGTTCGGGTCAACTGCAGTTGACGTCCCGGACCCTTTCCTGTGGAGTGACAGCCGAGGCGCAGGGACAGTTGATCCCCGGCGCAACGTATAACGTGCATATCAAAGGCGAAAATGGCTCCCGGTATATCATCCCGCAGGCATTCACCGTTGCTGACAATACTTCCGACAGTGAAACGGATACAGCACCTCCCTCGGATACAGGGAATGACACCGGGAACAGTACAGCAGCAGACACCGGCAGTCATACAGCAACAGACACCGACAGCACCGCTGATTCAGTCCCGGACACCGCTGCGGACACCGGCACGGTGGTGGATTCCGACACCACAGCGGCATTGTCGACAGATGACGTGGATTCCAGCTCGGCGACGGAATTGTCGACGGATGACAGCGACTACACGGTACAGGTCGCATATACCGGGTGGACCCCGGATTTTAACGGACAGCTGGGAACCATATGGACAACGAACGAAACACTCGACAATGAAGAAGGCTGCGATTCCGGGCAGATACCGGATACCATCAGATTCGGAATTCTCTGGGACGAAGCCGGGCTCTATTTCGGTGTTGCGGTGCCAGACGATATTCAGATTGTTGCACCCGGAATAAACGACGATCTGCTGGATTTTGACGCCATCACCGTTTTCATCGACATCCCGCCAACCAATTCCGCATACAACCAGAACGACAACTGGTTTACATTTGGACCAGATGGAAAAATCGTTCAAATGCTTGTGGATGTTCCCCTGCTGGGTTGGAATGTGGATTCCAATGCGAGCGGATACAGCCTTGAACTGGGAATTCCCTGGTCATCACTGGATTTAACCCCCGAGCGCGGTCTTTCATTTGGATTCGATATTCTTGTTCACGATATTGACCAACAGAGTGACCACTGCTTCGCATTTTACCGAGCCAACGAGCAGGGAAGCATCAGAACCAATCAATTTGCGCTTCTGGTGCTTCAATAGTCCCCCGAAAGTCAATTCTTCAGTTCTCCCGGGTCGCCCCTGACAGAATCTGTCGCACCCCAGAAAAGAGAACTGGCGGCCCGCTGCACAATGCGTTAGTACATGCGGTATGAAAACAGCAATTATCAGTACTGGCAGTGAATTGGTACGGGGCACAATCACCGATACCAACGCATCCTGGATCGCGCGGCATTTGCGAGAAACTGGCATTCAAACAGATCAGTTCGTGGTAATTGGGGATGATTGTTCGCATCTGACCCGAACCCTTGTTTCTCTGTGGGAGTCCCATGAACTCGTGATTTGCACCGGCGGTCTGGGCCCTACCTCTGACGATGTCACAGCACGGGCTGTTGCGGATGCCCTGAACGTTCCCCTGGTGCGGTCTGCAAAAGCGGAACAACAGGTTAAGGCGCGATTTTCCGAACGTTCATTCCCGATGGCGGCCATTAATCTAAAGCAGGCCGATTTGCCGGAAGGCTGCCAGATACTTGAAAACAGCGCCGGTACGGCGCCTGGATTTTCGGTCCATGCCAGTCAGTGCGTTTCGATGTTTCTCCCGGGGGTGCCATCGGAAATGAAAGTGATGTTCCATCGCCATGTGGTGCCGCTGGTGGCCCCTCGCGGTCGACGTCTATTCACCCTGTCTTGCCGGACGTTCGGCATTGGCGAATCCCAGCTGCAGGAAAAGCTGATGCCCCTTGAGTCGGGGTACCCGGATGTCACATTCTCATATCGTGCGGCATACCCTGAGATCACAACCACTATATCGGGAGAAGATGAAGATCGGGTCAACACCGTACACCGCGAAATTCAGGCGCAACTGTCGCCTTTTGTATTTTCCATGAGGAACCTCTCACTGCCCGAAGTGGTGGGTCCCCTGCTCCTGCAACAGGGCCGCACGATTGCCACCGCGGAATCCTGTACCGGGGGAATGATCTGCAACGAATTGACCCATGTTCCCGGGTCATCCGGATATGTGCGTGGCGCGGTGGTGGCTTACGACAACGCCATCAAGACCGGTGTGCTGAAAGTCAATGAAACCGTACTCGCCGAACACGGCGCGGTGAGCGAACAGGTGGTCCGGGAAATGGTGATAGGGGTGAAACGCCTCATGGGCACTTCAGTGGCCCTGGCCACCTCCGGCATCGCCGGTCCGGGGGGAGGAACGCCGGAGAAACCCGTGGGTACCGTGCACATCGCAGTGGTGGTGGACGATGTTATTTTACATAAAAAATGCTTGTTTAAAGGGTACAGTCGTACAAAGGTAAAAACCGCTTCAACGTGGACCGCGTTGAATATGCTGTATCATCAACTGATGGAGAAAAAATGAAAACCGTTCGATGCTTTCTGGCTGTGAATCTTGAGTTGAAAATGACCAATCAGATATCTGAGCTTCAACAGACATTAATTCGGGAAACCGCGGATATGCAGTCGAAATTCCGTTGGGTACCACCACAGAACATGCACGTTACAGTTCGCTTTCTGGGAAACATTACCGAACCCATGATTCAGGCCATTAAAGACAGCCTCGAAAATATCACTCAGGAGGCGGTGCCGTTTCAGTTGGAGGCTGGGCCGCTGCGTGTTTTTGATCCGGATTCTCCGCGAGTACTGAATTGTGAAATCATCAACCCGGACGGCGAATTCACCAGAATGGTCAGTGCAATTCATACCATTCTCGAAAATACCGGTTTCAAGGAAATCGAAAAGCCCTATATTCCACACGTTACGCTGGCCAGAATTGATACCGGTGTACCGGACGAAATCAAACAGCTGATTGAAACCCACCACGGGCCAGCGGAATGCGTGTCTCAGGTGCGAACATTGGTGTGTTACCAGAGCAATTTGCAGAAACCGGGCGTCGACTATCACCTGCTGTGGAAACTGCCCTTCGAAAAACGCAACCATCCCAAGTCAAATCCACCGGAAATTGATGTGGCAGAAGAAATACATACTGAAAAGCCGGATGTTTCAAGTGAACCCGTGGAGAATTCCGACACAGTGTCAGATACACAGGGAGATAACGTCGATTCGGATACCCCGAGAGACAACGTGGAAACAATCGTTGAAACTGGACAAGGAGAACAGGAACAATGAGCGCGAGCGAGGAACAGAATAAAAGCAAGGCGCTGAATTTAGCCATCAGCTCAATTGAGAAAAACTACGGAAAAGGCGCCATTATGCGTCTTGGAGACGATAATGCCCTCGGAAAAGGAATTGATGTCATCCCCTCCGGTTCGGTGGGAATCGATATGGTGCTTGGGATTGGCGGATATCCCAGAGGCAGAATCATCGAAATCTACGGCCCGGAGTCTTCGGGTAAGACCACGTTGACCCTGCATGCCGTCGCGGAAGCGCAGAAACTGGGGGGCGTGTGCGCATTTATCGATGCAGAGCACGCACTGGATGTGACGTACGCCAAAAAGCTGGGCATCAACACTTCAGAACTGCTGGTATCTCAACCGGACTGTGGCGAGCAGGCGCTGGAAATCGCTGATATGCTGGTGCGCAGCGGTGCGGTGGACCTGATTATTGTGGACTCGGTTGCAGCGCTGACGCCACGGGCGGAACTCGACGGTGAAATGGGCGATTCCCATGTGGGACTGCAGGCCCGACTCATGAGTCAGGCACTTCGAAAATTAACCGGGACCCTCTCCAAGTCGAATACGGCTATCATTTTCATCAACCAGATTCGAATGAAAATTGGCGTGATGTTCGGAAGCCCCGAAACCACCACGGGGGGAAACGCGTTGAAATTTTATGCGTCACAGCGGGTGGACATCCGCCGCATCGGCGCCATCAAAAAGGGCGACGAAGTGGTGGGCAACCGCACCCGGGTGAAAGTGGTGAAAAACAAACTGGCCCCACCATTCCGAGAAATCGAGTTCGATATTATGTACGGTGAGGGCATCAGCGCGGAAGGTAGCCTCATCGACCTTGGCGTTGAACAGAATATCGTGGAAAAAAGCGGTTCGTGGTACTCTTTTGAGGGCACCCGTATTGGCCAGGGGCGCGAGAATGTAAAACAATTCCTGAAAGAAAACCCCGACATCACCCTCAAAATTGACGCCCAGTTGAGAAAATTATTGGGAATGACCAGGGATGACGCCCCGGCAACTGAAGCAGCCCCGCAGAGCAAAGCTGCCGGAAAGAAATAACCCGCTGTGTTCTGGAAACTGATTGAATTGATCGTACGTATCGTTTTTTTCAGACGATTTCGCACTGCCAAAAAAATCGGAGAAGCGGCCACATTCCTGTCGGATGGCAACCCCGAAGCAGCCTTGATGCATCTTGAAAAATACGGCGGCGCCGTGCACCAGACCCTCCTGCCCCTGTATGCATTCACCCTCGGAAAAGTCCAGGAAGCGCTTGGAAAAGAGAGTGACGCAGAAGCCAGTTATAAAACCGTGGTGCTCACCAATCCCAAAGATGCGCGGGCAGATCTGGCGCTTGCTCTACTCACCGGCCGACAACACCGGCTGGCGGATTGTCGCACGTGGCTGCTGCGGGCGGTTGAAAAAGAAACCACCGATGCCACTGCCCGGGCAAAAGAGCTGCTGGTGCACCTGGATGCCATTGAAGACGGAAGCAAGGCCGCGGAATACGAAGCCCGTGCCCGGGCACTCGCCGCAAGACCACTTCACAACGACCTGCCCCCCGGACTTCCGGCAGATACGGATTTGCTGTCCGAGTGGGTGAGGCTTGAGGAAGCGAAAGATACCATCGATGATGTGGCATTGCTGCTTGCCTATGGCGAAGTACAAAAAGGCGGTCGATGGAAAATCGGTCTCGCCATTGAAGATGTGGCAGTGGTACGATCCGACGATTCGCTGTTTCGACCGTTTGATCTGGTGACCAGATGGTTATTGGAAAAATAATCTGAACCGCCATGAAATATCCGCATTGGTTCGGTTTCTGTCCATGCTGTGATTGGGATGTCCAACTCCGATGTTTATAGCGGATTAGCGCTGAATGGTCCTCATTTACCGGCCGTTGAGAGTTCAGCGGGTACGCGGGTATCCGTTGGAAAACCTGTTCTGGTTTCAATCCGGAAACTATCATGTGCTGTTGCGCAATGTCAGTTATCCTGCCCCCGATATACGAATACCTGCGCATTCCAGGGAATATTTACCCATTGGCACCATGTTGCAGAATAAAAGAGTGCAAAAATATGTATATGTTGTACATATTTAATGACACCAGAACTATTGATCAAAGGATATATTATGAACAACCGGCAATTCTTACTGTTTCTCATCGCCGTTGCCCTGACGGCGTGTGCGGGAGCCCCAAAAGTCCCCAGGGATGCCCGTTCTGATAATTTTGAGGTTACCTCCCGCTATCTCGAATTGGGCGGAACGGTCTACATGTATATGGATGTTGAAGGAGACATTGAAGGCGCGGCGCAACTGCTGAATGAGGTGGTGGCCGTGGTTGATGAAATCCCTCCCCGGTACAAAGAGCGGCTGGACGCGGTGGGCATCGCCAGACATCTGGGGTTAACCGATGTTCAGGCCGTGGGAATGAGCTCCCACAAATATGGTGACCGCTACATCAACAAGTCGTTTACCAAAACCGTTTATCCGAGAACCGGCCTGATGCGATATTTTGGCGGCGAACCCCATCCTTTTGAAATTCTCGAACTCGCGCCCGCCGATGCGGTGCTCGCATTCGAAATGGATATTAACTTTGAGGCGTTTCTGGATACCCTTTACGCGCTGTTGAAGAATGTGGCGGAACAGAACATTGTCGCCGATGTGGACCGGCACCTGGATTCCCCCATCGTTCCGGGAAGTCTCACCTACCGGCAACTGCTCTCCAGGCTGGATACAAAAATGATGGGTGCTGTGACGCTGCATCCATCCAAAACCATGGTTCTGCCGGAGCTGAATGTTGAAGTGCCCGTGGTTCAGGCATTCTATGCCATCGATAATATGGGGCCGCTCATGGATATCCTGGTATCAAAGGCTGAAGAAATCCCGGTGTTTTCCGTCTGGGAGGATTCAGAGTGGCAACGGATTGGCGTATCCGAGTTTTTGACCGAAGAGCTGCTCGACTATCGCCCGGTCATCTGGCGGCACAAACCCACACAGCGGTTGTATCTGGCTACCGGCGCCGATTTTCTGGAAGAACGTCTTCAGAAAAAAAACGGGCTCGGGAAAGGTGCGGTGTTTCAGGATATCGCGGCCACCTTGCCCATCGAGCGTGGGAACTCCCTGATGTATGTATCTCCCGAAGTCTATCACAAGCTTCTGGGTTCGGTGGATAACGCATTGGCGAGGGAAGAGAAGCTGGCGTCGCTCAGAAAAGTGATCGATCTGCTGGCTTCAAAAGTCTCGCCCGGGTCCGTATGGATGAGCCAGAATACCCACGACGGCATCTATCAGATTTCGAGTTCTGCGTTTTCCCATAAACTCACCCTGATGGGGGCGGTTTATCTGAATCAGATTTACGCATTCACCCTGCTGGGCGCCGCCGGCGAGTTTGCCTTTGACGAAGCGTTCCGGGATCTGTTTTCCCACGACTTCGCTCCGGACCCCGCACCGGAGTCTCCGGACGCGATTCCCGAAGAAGGGCCAGGCAGCGACCTCGAAAAACAGCTTGACAGAGAGTTGCAGCAACAGTCGCCTTCGCAGCAGGAAGAAGTGCCGGAGTATGTGGACAAGTTTCTAAAAAAATGGAATGAAGACCATCCTGGAGATGAAATCTGAACGGACGGGCACTTCGAACCATGTACCGATATAAATACCCAAGACCGATGGTTTGCGTGGACATCGCATTGTTTGAGCGACGTACCAACAGTGACATGGGGATTCTCCTGATTCAACGGGGAAAGGAGCCCTTTGCCGGATGCTGGGCACTCCCGGGGGGGTTTGTGGAAATGGACGAAGACCTGGAAGTTGCTGCCCGGCGCGAATTGAGAGAGGAAACCGATGTGCAGACCGCAGAGTTGATTCAGGTGGGAGCATTCGGCGATCCCCGACGGGACCCCAGGGGACGAAACATTTCGGTCGCCTATACCGCGGTGACGTTCGAGGAAATCACACCGGTGGCAGGAGATGATGCGACGCACGCCGCCGTCTTTGCACTGGCCAATCTGCCCCCCCTGGCATTTGATCACGATTGTTTAATCCGGTCGGCCATCGACGCGCTCAAGCTGCACAAAAAGTGGTGAAGATCCGTGTTGCACAAAAATCCACCTTTTTACTCAGTAAACTATTGCCTCTGCCACTGAATGATGGTAATTGGTCACGCTAAATTTGAACTTCAACTGTCAGGAGGACAGGCATGTCAAATAAATGTGAAATTTGTGGAAAAGGGCCTCAGGCCGGCAATCTGGTAAGTCACTCCAACCGGAAAACCCGCAGGGTATGCAAGCCGAATGTTCAAAAGGTAAAAGCGGTAGTTGACGGCGCAGCCGTTCGCGTGACCGCCTGCACCCGCTGCATCCGCTCCGGAAAAGTTGAAAAACGTTCCAGATAGTCCGGTTTGTCCATCTGACTTCACTGTCGTCCGTCTCGCGCAATTCTGCGATCACGTATCGCTTCAAGCGAATCGCAATTATTTCAATCGAAATCCAATAATGTATATGTTGACGTTGCGCAACTTCGACGCAGCGAGCCGTCGCTGTCCCCCAACTTCGAATCTACGATTCGAGTTTTGGATGTTCACAGTGCACGCACAAGTGCACACGGACAATCTCCACTTGCCGAAAAAGTGCCTTGTTTAAACTCCCTTAAATTTTTTCGCCCACTGTTTTAATTTGTTTATTTATATAGTAAATTATCGGATACCTTTGTTCAGCCAATCTCATCTTTTCCGTTTATGGTGATTTGTCAGAAGGAGCCAACAGGGTGTTCAGAATTTTACTATTGAGTTTCATTTTTATAATTGGGTTGTCGCAATCGTGTTGCCAGCATGCCACCGGGACCGAATCCCCCCTGGATTCAAATTCCACCCCGGACACAGATACGCCGTCTGAGCCGGCTATCGATATCGCCACTGACACAGATGCGTCATCTGAACCGGTTGTCGATATTGCCACTGACACAGAATCGGATTCAGTCCTCATTTATATTGAGGACTCGGATACCGCATCCGACGAAGACACCGTCGAGGGCGGCGGAGTCGCGTACGATACGGCGGTGGATGACCATGCATCCTTTGAGTTCAATTTTTCGGGGCTTCCGTTCGTGGGAGTGAACATTAGCGGCCCGGAATGGGACGGTGGTGCCGGAAGTTGGCCGAATCCGTATCTGACCAAAGGGTACGAGTCGTATCTGAAGTATTTTCGCGGATGGGGCATGACCACAGTTCGGTTGCCATTCAAGTGGGAGTATCTGCAGCCGGAACTGGGGGGAGAATTTGACATTGATGAATTTGAAAGGATGAAACTCACGGTGTTTCATCTGAAAAAATACAGCGCCCGGGTGCTGATTGATATGCACAATTACGCCCGGTACGGTGGTGACCTGATTGGTTCCGATGCGGTATCACTCGACGATTATGCCGATGTGTGGCAACGGCTGGCAGAAACGTTCAAACCCTATCCGGAAGTAATGTTCGACATCATGAATGAGCCTCACGACATGAGCACTGCTCAGTGGGTGACCGCCGCCAACACAGCTATCGCCGCCATACGGGATACCGGAGCGGAAAATCTGATTTTTGTCACTGGCAATGGATGGAGCAGCGCCCACAGCTGGACGCAGGGCTGGACGGATCGCGATGGAGAGCTGACCAATGCCGAGGCGATGCTGCAAATTGTCGACCCCCTTGGGGATGACCATCTGATTTTTGAAGTGCATCAATATTTGAATGTGGACAGCTCCGATTGGGGCGAATGCGAATGCAGTTCCTTCGACGAGGATTCCGGGTGTACCCCTGAGACGGTCGGGTCATATCGCATGCAGCAGTTCACGAAGTGGCTTCACGACAATAATAAAAAGGGATTTCTGGGGGAATTCGGGTCATATGATGATGCCACCTGCATGGCCGCGCTGGATGATCAGCTGAAACACCTGGAAGAAAATGATGACGTTTACGTCGGGTGGACCTGGTGGAGCGCCGGTCCCGGATGCACCGATTGGCAGAGGCCCATTGATCCCTATTGCTGGAACAATGCGCGTCGGGAATATCTGACGGAGTACGGTGTGGAGGGAGATGAAATATATGGTCAGGTGAAACTGCTTACCGGGCATCTCGATACATACTGAAATAATGCGCCATTACGACCATCCGGTACAGAATGCAGGGATGCCGCACGGACACTGCCCTCTTCCCCGGCCATGTCTACCCGCTCAGTTAATTGAACTGTGACAAAAATGCGTTCGCCGGGTTCGGCTGGACAGAACCTGCAGCGTCAACCAGATGAAAATTTCATGAGTCTGTTTCCATCTGTTTGTGTTCAATGGCATTTCGGCCTATAAATGCTTTAAATTGAAATTTAAAAATTCGTTATTCGGGAGAACGCCATGAGCAGCATTCAAAAAGCCGTATACATGAACCTGACCATCCTGGCCCTGGCCGATGGTCGCGTCGATCCCTCTGAAGCGGACTTTCTGCATCGGTTTGCCGCAGCTTCAGATATTTCAGGCGATTTGCAACGGAAATGGCAGCAGGAGGTACAGGCGCAGGCACTGCAGTTTGTGCCGATTGATGCGGAAGACGACCGCACCGAAGCACTGGCTATGCTGGCAAGGATGGTGCGGGTGGATGGCGAATTTGACCCGCGGGAACAGGATGCCTATCTGTTCATGGGCAAAGCCCTGGGATACACCGACGAAGAACTGGGCAACGCCCTTCGCAAATACTGGAATGAAGATCCGGATGTGGACCTCGCCAAAGTGTTCAAAGCCCAAAATGATGTCGCGAGCGCTTCGTGTCCAACGATTCTGGCGATTCGCGATGATCAGACCGATTTGGAGAAACTCGAAATCTCTGCCAACCAATGTCGCATTCAATACTGCAATCAGTCCGACATCTCCGCCGCATTCAAGGAGTACAACATGATCCTGTTTCAGACTGCAGAAACCCCGAAGCAATCCCTTGAGCGATTGCAGGTGCTTCAGCGACATTTTCCGAATATTCCGGTGGCATTTATTGCCAGAAGAGACCAGGCTCCGCAAATCGGATATCTTCTGGAACATGGCGCCAGAAAATGTTTCGTAAAACCACTTTTTCCCAATGAAGTGAACAAGGGGGTGATGACCTTTTTAGCCTCTGCAGACGCCTGACAGAAGGAATACAAATTATGCAACTCAACCTCACCACTCCTGCGGTACTGTTTTCCGCTATCTCATTGCTGATGCTGGCCTATACCAACCGGTTTCTCGCCTATGCCACCCTGGTGCGCGGTCTTCACGAAAAGTACAGGGAGAACCGGCAGTCCCATCTGCTCATCCAAATCAGAAATCTGCGACTCCGACTCAAGCTGATTCGCACCATGCAAATCGCCGGCATCAGCAGCCTGCTGCTGTGTGTGGTGACCATGTTTCTCGTGTACGTTCAGGTGCAGATGGTCGCAGAAGTCGTCTTCGGCGTAGCCCTCATTCTGCTCATCCTCTCACTGGGGATTCTGATTTGGGAAATCCAGATTTCAGTGAATGCCCTGGATGCGCAACTCGACGATTTGAAGGACTAACCACACCAGCAGGACTTTCCGCCATCTTACATTGTCATCTCACTCGCACAGACAACGGAAACTTTGTCATCCCGGGCCTCCACTTTTCCCCCGCCCTTCACGTCGCGATGAATACTGGGGTCCCCCACGTATGAAATTTTACCCAGTCCACGGACAGTAGCATCCAGAAATTCATCCGCGTTCACAACAACTGTGCCCATCCCATGAACTTCTACATCGGCGGTATGAGTGCAGAGTCTTTCAAAATCCGCGGTACCCAGTCCAGACATTCGAAAATTCAATTCTCTGGCGCCGCCGGAGACACGAAGGACACCGGTACCATCCATCCGTGCTCGGATTGATGTGGCGTTCAATTCATTCACCACGAGATTCCCAACGCCAGACAATCGGACATCAATGGCATCCAGAGGCTTCCCCGAAACATTGACAATCACGTTCTCCGTGAGCGCTGCGGCAATACTGGACAACTGACGAGTCATCACAGTCACTTCCAAATCCCTTTTCTGTATAGTGCCTTTCGGCGCCTGAATCCGCAGCGTTCCCCGGTCATTCACTACTTTCACCCTGGAAATCAGATTGTCATCACCGGAAATCGACACGTTATTATTATAGCCGATCTCAAGGTTCACTACCATACGCCCGGACACAATCAATCGACTGAACGGTTCAACTGCCCGGGGAGAAGTCCCCTCAATCCCCGACCCGACAGCGTGGGCGCATCCCGCTCCCCAAGCGAAGATTCCCAGAAATATTGATCCTATAAACAGGTTCGACAAATAATATTTCGTATTCATTGCCACAGATCCTCCGTATCCACCGCGAGCAAACACCGCAGTCTCGTCTCTTCCAACAACGAAAACGTCAAAAAGTGTCACTGCAAAAAGAACTCAGTTCCGTGAAGAACCGAAGAAAACGCTTCGATACGGCAAAAAAAACGCCCCGAATTTCTCCGGAGCGTTTTTAACGAACAGGGCCTTATTCAACAGGCTGATATTCAACAGGCTGAAAGGATATGATTTACATCATACCGCCCATGCCGCCCATACCGCCCATGCCGCCCATGCCGCCGCCGCCCATGGGTGGGTCATCGTCCTTTTTGGGCGCATCAACTACCGCACATTCGGTGGTCAGCATCAGACCTGCCACACTGATGGCATTCTGCAATGCAGAACGAACCACCTTGGTGGGATCAATAATACCGGCAGCAACCATATCTTCATATTTATCCGCAGCAGCGTTGTAACCGAAGTTCTCTTTGCCTTCTTTTACCTTCTGAACCACAATGGATCCCTCGGCACCGGCATTGGCCGAAATCTGACGCAGTGGCTCTTCCAGGGCACGACGAACCAATGCCACACCAGGTTCTTCTTCCCCTTCAATGCCATCTACTTTTTCAAGAGCAGCAATTGAACGGAGCAGTGCCACACCACCACCGGCAACGATACCTTCTTCAACGGCAGCGCGGGTAGCATTCAGTGCGTCTTCCACGCGGTCTTTCTTTTCCTTCATCTCGGTTTCAGTGGCAGCGCCAACTTTAATAACGGCAACACCGCCAACCAGCTTGGCCAGACGCTCCTGAAGTTTCTCTCTGTCATAGTCAGATGTCGTCTCGTCAATCTGCTTCCGAATCTGAGCCACGCGTCCGGAGATGGCATCCTTGGCACCAGCACCATCCACGATGGTTGTATTCTCTTTGTCAACGGTAATGCGTTTGGCCCGTCCAAGATCTTCAAGGGTCACTTTTTCCAGCGATAGTCCAACTTCTTCAGAAATCACGGTACCACCGGTCAGAATGGCGATGTCCTTCAACATCTCTTTGCGACGATCTCCGAACCCGGGTGCTTTAACCGCGCAGGCTGTAAACGTACCACGCAGTTTGTTCACAACCAATGTGGCAAGCGCTTCGCCTTCCACATCTTCGGCGAGAATCAGCAACGGTTTACTCATACGGGCAATCTGCTCGAGAACGGGCAGAAGGTCCTTCATATTCGTAACCTTGCCTTCGTTGATGAGAATGAAGGGATCTTCCAGGACCGTCTCCATCCGATCTGCATCCGTAACAAAGTAGGGAGACAGATAGCCGCGATCGAACTGCATCCCTTCAACCGTTTCAAGGGAGGAATCCATGGACTTGGCTTCCTCAACAGTAATGACGCCTTCCTTGCCCACTTTATCCATGGCTTCGGCAATCATGTTTCCGATGGTAGCATCGCCATTGGCGGAAATCGTACCGACCTGTCCAATCTCAGTTTGCGATTTCACCGGTTTGGACAATTCGCCGAGATAGCTCACAACAGACTGAGCCGCTTTATCCATGCCGCGTTTGATGGCCATGGGATTGTGACCGGCAGTCACGAGTTTTGTACCTTCGCGGAAAAGCGCCTGAGCAAGAACGGTAGCAGTAGTGGTGCCATCTCCAGCCACGTCTGACGTTTTAGACGCAACTTCTTTCACCATCTGTGCACCAAGATTCTCCACTTTGTCTTCCAACTCAATTTCCTTGGCAACCGAAACGCCGTCCTTGGTCACGGATGGACCGCCAAAAGATTTCTCAATGACTACATTGCGACCCTTGGGGCCGAGGGTAGTTTTCACCGCATTTGCAAGTTTATTAACACCTCTGAGCATTTTGCTTCTGGCATCTTCGCTGAAATGAATATCTTTACTCATTGCATTACTCCTGAAAATTAAATCTTAGAAGTCACTGAATGTCGACTTCGGGTTCACAAAACTATGCTGGTTATTTTTCGACAACTGCGAGAATGTCATCTTCACGGAGAATAATCAGCTCTTCACCATCCACTTTAATCTCTGTCCCCGTATATTTGCCAAAAAGGATAATGTCGCCCTCCTTCACATCCATTCCCGTGGCTTTTCCATCATCACCCTTTTTGCCTGGCCCAACAGCCAACACTTTACCTTCGAGCGGTTTTTCCTTGGCAGAATCGGGGATGATTATCCCGCCAGCGGTTTTTTCTTCTGAGTCCAGTCGTTTGATAATTACGCGATCCTGTAGTGGCTTCAATGCCATAGCATCCTCCATTTTCTAAACCATTTCGATAGGTTTGGTTATAATTGAGAACCGATGCGAACCATACCATGGCGTCGGCGATGGTCATAGTAATCACCAAGCAGGGGTTGTCAATCCCGGGGAAAAATAAATTCATCACGTTTGCTCAGCTATGGTTCAGTACTCTCTCTGTTTGCAACCAGGTTAAAAAAAAATCTTAAATATTCAATTTCACTTCCTTTATCTCACTCCCGCAAATATTACAAACTATGAATTTCTTTTTGGTTTTTTATATCAACACACGTATATTACAACCCGAATCAATTTCCCTTCTGAAAAACTTGATTGAACCACCATTGGATGTTAATAGAGCCGCCTTCGGCAATCATGCCGAAAATTCACACGCTCCGTCAGATATTAATTTGTCTGCCTGTTTCGGGTGTTTCGCAGATACGAAATCGACTCAGGGGAAGGAGCGGAAGTGGCACACTTTAATATAGAGTGGCCAATACAACCCGGAGGAAAAAATGACAGAAGAAACTGCCACCACGGCCAAATCAGAACTCGTCAGTTTAAGAGAATTATTGGAAGCCGGAGTGCATCTCGGGCACCACACCAAGCGCTGGAACCCGAAGATGTCGCAGTACATTTTCGGTGCACGCAACAACGTGCATATCATTGATTTGCGAATTACCCAGAAGCTGTTCAATCAGGCGTACGAAACCATCGAAAATGTCGTTTCAAAGGGTGGACAGGTGCTTTTTGTAGGCACAAAGCGTCAGGCAACCGAAGTGATTGCAGAAGAAGCTGTCCGCTGTGGAATGCATCATGTGACCCACCGCTGGCTGGGTGGCACGCTGACCAATTTTGCAACCATTCGCAATACCGTTGATCGGATGAAGAATATCGAGGAGATGCGCAAAGACGGTACCTTCGATGGATTCGTAAAAAAAGAGCGTCTGAAAATCGACAAAGAGTATACGAAATTGGTCAAATTCGTTGGTGGCATCAAGGATATGGAAGTATTGCCTTCGGCCATCTTTATCGTGGATCCGCACAAAGAATACAATGCGGTTGCTGAAGCGAAGCGAATTGGCATTCCGGTTGTGGCGTTAATCGATACCAACAGCGATCCGGACAAAATCGATTTGCCTATCCCCGGCAACGACGATGCCATCAGAACTATCAAACTGATCACATCCAAGATTGCGGACGCAGTGAATTCCGGTGTGAAACGTCGTCGGGAAGGCGCCAAAGCGTCTATGACAGCTGATCAGGGTGATGGCCCCAAAGTTGAAGTTGCCCGAAGACCGCGACCTGCTGCCCGCAGCAGCAAAGCCCCCGCACCCGCGCCTGGAAAGGATGCTGAATAAAGCCTCTGGAATTTGAGAAGACTGCGGTATTGACGCAGCGCAATTTGAAAGGATTTGAGCTATGGCAAAAATTACCATGGATATGATTAAAGAACTTCGTGAACGCACCGCTGCCGGTGTTGTGGATTGCAAAAAAATTCTTGCCGAAACCGACGGTGATATTGAAAAGGCAATTGAAGAGCTTCAGAAACGCGGAATCGCCAAAGCCGCCAAAAAACAGGGCCGCATCGCTGCTGAGGGTAAAGTGGGCATGTATACGGACAATGGAAAACTGGCCGCGCTGGCAGAAGTGAACTGCGAAACAGATTTTGTTGCCAAGGGCGAGAAGTTCCAGGAACTGTATGAGGGGATTGCGCGACAGGTTGGTCAAATGAAAACCAATGATGCCCAGAGCGTCATGACCGCACCTTACATTATGGACGAAAAAATCACTGTGGAACAGGCGATAACCAACTTTACCGCCGCCACGGGTGAAAAGACCACACTGCGCCGGGTGGAATGTTATGAAACAACGAGCGGTCGTATTGGCAGCTACAACCATGACAGCGGCAGGATCTGCGTGCTGGTGGATGTAGCCACCACCGATGGGGCGCTCGCTGGCAGTGATGACTTTGCGCAGATGGCAGACGATGTCGCCATGCACATTGCTGCGATGAACCCGACATATGTACGCGATAGTGAAATTCCTGCCGCAGACACAGACAAGCAGAAAGAAATTTTCACAGCCCAGGTGATTGAAGAAGGGAAGCCCGAAGCTATTGCACCGAAAATCGTCGAAGGCAAACTGGCAAAATGGAAAAAAGAAAACTGCCTGGTCCATCAGATTTTCGTGAAAGACAGCGAATTGACCATTTCCAAGTTGCTTGCCAAATTTGGTGACGATGTTTCCATCCGCAAGTTCGCTCGCTTTGAAGTAGGCGAAGGAATGGAAAAACGAGTGAACGATTTGGCCGCCGAAGTAGCGGAAATGATGTAAATAGTTTTTCATTACGTCCATGTCAAACAACAAACCGAAAGTAGTACTGAAGTTGTCCGGAGAGGTTCTCGCTGGAGATGCCGGCAGTGGAATTGATCCGGCAACTCTCAGTGCCACGGCAAACCAGCTGGTGATGGCGCAGAAAGAGGGTGCCAGAGCAGCGCTCATACTTGGCGGCGGAAATATTTTTCGCGGTCTCAGTGCCGCTGCTGGTGGTATGGACCGGGTGACCGGTGATGAGATGGGCATGTTGGCCACCGTTATTAACGGCCTGGCGCTCAAAGATGCCATCCGTCGCGCTGGGGGCAAAGTCCAGCTGTATACCGCACGCCCTCTCGGCCCCATTGGCCAGCCCTATGTTCGCGATGAAGTCAGGGACGCAATGAACGCCGGAGTCCTGGTGATTCTGGCCGGAGGCACCGGGAACCCGTTTTTTTCCACGGATTCCGGTGCGGCGTTACGTGCTGCCGAACTGGGATGTGATCTGTTTTTAAAAGGCACCAAGGTGGATGGCGTGTACGACAAAGATCCCGCCAGACATGCAGATGCCAAACGATACACCAGTCTCACTTTTGACGAAATGATTGAAAAGAAGCTCGGGGTCATGGACCTGACAGCTGCCACCCTTCTCCTCCAGAACAACGTCAGTGCGCTGGTGTATAAAATGACCGCGCCGGACGCTATCTATCATGCTGCCCTTGGTAAATGCGCCGGCACAGAAATTCACCCCTGAAATCATCCATTTCGTCCACTATTCAGCTGATTTCCACGTTCGGAAAAACTGAAAGTTCACCTTGAATCGTATTTAAAAATAAACACGAATACATTCACCACTACTTTTATTTGTGCCTGGCTTCTTTACATTCCGCGAATTGTACGTTTCAATAAAACATCAATTGTCTGCGGCACAGCCAACTGAAGGAAAGTTGCTCCAATGAAATATACGCTTCTATTGTTGACGATAGTGATTGCCTTCGGATGCGGCAATGAGGGGAATGTCAACTCCGACTCGGACAATGATGCCGATTCAGATTCAGATTCAGATTCAGACACCGATTCCGATACAGATTCAGATTCAGATTCAGACAGTGACACTGATAGCGACTCCGATACTGACACCGACGCAGACTCCGATTCGGATTCAGACACCGATACCGATTCGGATACAGATACCGATACGGATACAGATACCGATGCGGATACAGATACTGATACAGATACCGATACCGATTCAGATTCAGATTCAGATTCAGATTCAGATTCAGATTCAGATTCAGATTCAGATTCAGATTCAGACAGTGCTTCCGATGTGGACACCGATCGTGATACCGGCACGGATTCACAGGATGCTGAGAAGCTCAACACAGAAAATCTGAATGTAACGCAGATTGTAGATTTCGGTTACACACTGCTGGAGGGACCTGCATGGAACACCGGCACAGGCGCCCTCTTCTTTTCTGATGTGGACGGCAACACCACGCATATATGGAAAGACGATACCACAACAATATTCAGGGAAAGCACCAACGGTAGCAATGGATTGATGTTTCTTCCCGGTGGGCATCTCTGCGCCTGTGAGGGAAATGCAACCCGACTGGTGGAACTGGACGACAGTGGAAATGTGGTGAAAGTGCTTGCCGATACCTTTAATGGCAGCCCCTTCAACAGCCCCAATGATCTCGTCATTAGTGACGACGGCGGCATTTATTTTACCGACCCCACCTGGGTGCCCAACCCTGCGCAGCCCGCCATGGGGGTATATTATGTGGATGCAGATGGCACCACCCATCTTGTTGTGGAAGATATGGCCCGCCCCAACGGTATCACCATGAATCCATCCAGAAACATTCTGTACATTGATGATTTTGACAGCGGCGAGATTCGCGCCTACGACATTACCGCACCGGGAATCCTCTCGAACATGCGTGTTTTTGTTACGGTAAATACGACGCCGGGAGGAAACCCCGATGTGGACGGAATGTGCATGGATACCCAGGGGAATCTATATGTCACCTCCGCAATGGGTGTACAGATATTCGATGACAACGGCGAATTCATAGACGTGATTGAAGCAGCGGGAAGTCTGACCAATTGCACATTTGGAGGTACTGAGATGAAGACGCTGTTTATCACCTCTCGCGGCAAGGTGTATTCGGTTGAACTGAATGTTGCCGGCATTCAATTCCCCTGAAACAGGAGACAGGCGACCAAATGAACGAAAGAAAAAAGGCTCATCCAAACAGAAACAACCGTGGCCGCATGGCCGACTTTCTGAAACGCTGGTCATTCCCGCTGATGGGTGCCATTTCTCTGATCTGGTTTTTCATTCGGGTTTTACCCAAGCCGTCCCGGGCAACCTACCCCTGCCAGCAGGCGGCATTTCCCCTGGCGTCCGCATTTGTTCTGTGGATTTTCGGGCTGGGGGGCGCTTCGCTTCTTCTTTCTGAAACGCGTTTCATCCGGCGCCTGAAGTACGGCCATCAGGTGGCATCCGGCTTTTTAATGATGGGGATGATCTGTTTCAGCACTGCATTCATTACCTGTTCGGACTCCGGGAGTTCATCGAAGGACACCGGGGAGTCCGGGGAATCAGACGCAGACTCGGACACCGATTCCGACACGGATACCGATTCGGATTCGGATTCGGATACCGATTCGGATTCCGATTCCGATAGCGATAGCGATAGCGATTCCGATTCGGATTCCGACAGCGATTCGGACACTGACACAGATACTGACTCTGATTCTGACTCTGACAGCGATTCCGATACTGACTCAGACACAGACACAGACACAGACACAGACAGCGATTCGGACACAGGGTCAGACAGCAATTCCGGGTTGGATTCAGACAGCGATAGCGAGACGAATTCCGATGTTCGGGATACAGATGTGAAAGAAACCGTTGTTTCCATTGTAAAGGGAGACGGTCCCGGCGTGGAGATGAACCTTGATGATATTCGAAGTCTGGTTTCACAATCTATTGAGCTGGTTGGCGGTCTGGGATTTATCAGCAACGGCGACAGCGTTCTATTGAAACCGAATCTCATTTCCACCGTGACTACCGGCAATATGGACCTGCCGGAACTGGCCAACGGTGTCACCACCGACTGGCGAATTGTTCTGGCAACCGCAGAGCTTGTCCGGGAGAAAAACCCCGATGGAGAAGTCTTTATTCTCGAAGGTTCGGCTGAAGATACCGAAGAGGCGTACGTAAAGCTGGGTTACACCATGGCCAATTTTGAGACTGTCGTGGACGACATTATTCCTCTGGAAGGCAAGGAGGCCGAAAATTACTCCTGTCGTACCCCGGACGATACCAATCTGGTGGCAGTGGACGTGAACGGAAAAACCTACATGGTCGACAAACGATACCGGGACGCCGACGCGGTGATCAGTTTTCCGGTACTGAAAACCCACGCGCAGGCGGTGATTACCGGGGCAGTTAAAAACGTTGGTATTGGTCTGGCATCGGTGGCGGCCAATAGCTCCGGCGGATTCTCAGATTGTACCCGCTTTTTCGTGAATCATGGAAACATGCAAGAGTTGAGCGCCTACGTCGCGGACATGTTCAGCATAAACCCCGCGAAATTGTCAGTGATGGATGGTTTGCGCGGTTGCGCCAATGGGCCACAACCCTCCTGGACCGGCGGAGATTACAGTGAAGACGTGAAGGACATGCGTCTGATTCTGGCATCCAGAGACGCCGTCGCGATGGACACGGTGGAGGCTCAAATCATGCAATGCGATCACACCCGGGTAGATTATCTGACCATGCTGAACGACATGGGCGTGGGTGAAAATGATCCGGACCGGATTGAAGTGGTTGGAGAAAGCATCGCATCCGTTACCACGCCTCTCTCTGGTCACAGCGCCTGCGTTGCCGGCAAGTAGCAATTTACTGGCGCGAAAACCGCTTACCTGTAAAAAAAAGGTGTTGCGTCAGAGTTCGGAACTGGTCAGTTCCGGTTCAACTCATTCAGGTGCTGCGGTAAGGGTAATCACGAAGACGGTTCCCACGCCCGGTTCACTTTCCACATCGATACTGCTATTGTGATTTTTCAGTATATTGCGCACAATGGACAATCCGAGCCCGGTTCCCTTACCCACATTCTTGGTTGAAAAGAATGGCTCAAAAACTTTTCGCAATTCCTTTTTCTCGATACCGCATCCCGTATCCCGTACAGACACGGTAATCAAATTCTCTGAAGCACTGCTGCAGGTAATATTGATTTGCCCGCCATTTTCTCCCAGTGCATGACATGCGTTGGTTACCAGATTCACAAAAACCTGCTCCATCTGCCCTTCGATGCCAAAAAAACCGGGCAGGTCCGGCTCGCATTCGATGGTCACGTCCGCGCGACTCTCGTGAACGACGTGCTCGCAGAAGGACACCGATCTTCGAATAATTTTGTCGAGGGCCAGCGTTTCCGGCGTATCCTCCGAAGGACGGGCATAGGCCACGAGATCTTTGGTGAATGATTTGATTCGCTCCGCTCCTTCAATGATGCTCTCAATTTTCTGAATGTCCTGTGGATCGATGGCCGTTTTGAGTTTCTGAGCCAGATAGTTGGCGTATACAGAAATCGATGTGAGCGGATTATTCAATTCATGAGCCACACCCGCGGCCACCTGTCCCAGCGTTGCCAGTTTCTCCGAGTGAATAATCTGTCGCTGCAAATCTTTCACCAGGGTCAGGTCCTGCCCCACAAAAATAACCCCTTCAATCTGTCCGGTGGAATTATACACCGGCGCCGAGTTGAACGCCATATGGGCCACATCATCGTTGTCTACCCTGGGAAATTTCATTTCGATATTGGTGGCGGATTCTCCCCGGACCGCACTCAGAATGTACGGCAACAATCTCGCGCGATTCGCTGATGGCACCAGCGCCAGAAACTCTTTTCCCAGAATTTCCGTGCGGGTTAATCCAGTCAGGATTTCGAAAGTCTTGTTGAGCAGATACACTTTTCCATCCCGATCAACCACAACCACCGGCGCGTTGGCATTATCGAGCAATTTTTCCCAATAGTTCTTCAGAACGAGCGTATCGCTCATCAACTTGGTATTGCGAAGAGAGGCCACAAGAAGGTGCACAAACGGCAACGCCCCGTTGAAATACATTTCCAGCTTCTCTGCAGGAGGGACCTCTCTGAATTCCAGATTCATCATGCCATACAGATTTTTTCGGTCACACAGGAGCAGCCCAAAACCAGAGGTGCCATCCTCAAAAATGGGGATATATATATCATGCCATGTAATTTCAGATTGAGAAAAGACCAGCGCCTGTTCTGTTTCGGTCAACGCCAATCCTTCCAATGCGCGCCGGGTGATACTGAATCGCTCGCGTTCAGATGCTTTCAATCGGCCATTGGCATAAACAAAATCGAAATGCCTGCTGGACTCCTTGAGCAATCGAAAACTGATGAGGCACTCCGGAAACAATTTTTCAAATGTGGTCGAAAACAGCTGAAGGAGCTGGTTCTTGGGCATGGTGACATGGATTTCCTGGGATACTGTTATCAATGACTGAATAAACAGCGGACTGGACGACAACGACATGACCATCAGGACTCCTCCTGATCTTTTATTGCGCCGCTTGAACGTTCAAGGTCGATGATTTTTGATTGACCCACATAATCCTTCGTCGTGTATTCGGTGAGCTTGCTCAATTTCCTGACAATGGAAGTCATCCGATCCACTTCCTGTTCCATCGCATCCAGAAGTCTGGAGGTGTGTCCTTCAGAATCGTGAAGGACCCGTTTGAACATCGCAAGGCTCGTTAAAACCGCAGTCAGCGGCTGATTCAGCTCATGGGCCGCTGCACCGGCAATTTCCATGATAGCCGCCTGTTTTTCCGATCTGATCAACTGCTCCTGTGCTTCCACCAGCTGTCTGGCGGTCATCCGCTCTTCGGTCACATCCCGCATCGTCAGCAATGTCATTCCTTCGGTCCCCAACAGAGCCGCAGACGTCGACACCACTTTGCGAGACCGTTCTCCTCCACCTTCCATCGAAAGCTCCAAATCAATGGAGATTCGCCTTCCCCGTTCACTTTGTTCTATTAATGATTCGAATTGCATTATCTGACTGGAAGGCAACAGGTTGAAAAATGGCACGCCTTTTATCTGAGCCACCGTATGTCCCAGAATGGCAGCGCCTTCCGGATTCACGAATACCACAACTCCCGAATCACTGAGCACCACCATCCCATCCACGGCGCCATTAAAGAAATCCTCATATGGTTGAAGCGCCGCAAGCCGATTCTGGGCCTCGCTTTGAACCCGTTTGATTTGCTGATCCTTTTTGTGCAATGATTCTGTAATTTCATGATTCCGAAGGGCAATTGCAGTGGCATTGGCGACGGTCTGGCAGAACACCAGTTCCCGCTGATGAAACATCTCCCGCTTATCGGAATACCGCAGGAAAATCACACCGAGTACATTATCTTCTTCAATAATCGGAAACAACGCAATGGATTTCACGCAGACGCTTTTCAGTTTCGGCAGCACACTATGGAGTACCTTGGAGTCGGAAACATCTGATACGATGAGCGGACTGCCCGTTTCCACCACACTTTTAATCTCCGGATATCCGTCAAGGTTGATAATCAGGTCCTGAATTTCCGCATCGTCACTGGAGGCAATCACCAGTCCCAGATCCCCTTCGGGGCGGACAAGTACAACGGAGCCCCTGTCCGCATGCAACTCCGCGGATAATATCGAAATCATATCGTATAGACTATCGAGCAGGTCACCGGTTCCCACCAATTTGGATGTGATTTCAATCAGCATCCAGGAATCCCGTACCTTGAATGCCAGTTGTTCCGCTGTCGAAATCCGCTTGGCCTGGGCGCCCACCCTGGCAAGAAGGCTGAATAAGGTAAAAGGAGACACTAACACATCGTCAACAGATGCATTCATCAGCTGTCCCACCAAATCCGTGTACCCATCGATTATCGCAATGATGCCAACCTGTCGGGACTCGTTTTCGCGAAGGGCTTCGCACAGCGCCAGCACCTTTTCCACCCCCAGCTGCGTATCAATCAGAAACAGTCGGCTGAGTCCGGTTTCCACGGTCTGAATGGCTTCCTCTTCTGTGGAAATCAACACAAGAGAACAGTTCGCCTGATACAATCCATCTTTTATTTTCTGATGTAACTGAATGTCGGAAGTGGCAAGTGCAATGGTTTGCGGTTGAATCATGCGAGTCACTATATCTTCAAAATTATAAAACCACAATCACAGACCGCCGTGAGAGAATGGAAGTTACAGGAAAATGGGCACACAGCGCACGATACAAAATGTCTCATATTCCCATTTCGTTCTGTTTCAGCGTCCGCATTTTTTACAATAGTCTCAAATGCAATCCTTCACCCACCGCACGAATGGGAGGAATCCCCCGTAAAAACGGAATGGTTCACCCATGCTTCGACTTATTTCAGGTGGTATAATAATTGCTAAAAAATAAATTTTTAAAACGTTGCTGAGACTGCGCCGCTGTCACAGCGACATTGTGTACACACAAACAAAAAGGATATTCGGATGACCAGAATTGCCAATAATATTACGGAACTGATTGGTGGAACCCCGATTCTGAAACTGAACCGGATTGCAACGAACAACACCACTGTGCTAGTAAAACTCGAATCGTTCAACCCATGCGCCAGCGTGAAAGATCGCATTGCTGCCAATATGATTGCCGCTGCGGAAGCCGCCGGAACGCTGAATGAAAAGACCACTCTGGTGGAACCCACCAGTGGAAATACGGGTATTGGACTGGCGTTTGTCTGCGCTGCCAAAGGCTATCCGCTGATACTGACCATGCCTGATACCATGAGCATCGAGAGACGAAAAATGCTGGCCGCACTCGGAGCCAAACTCATACTTACTCCGGGAAACGAAGGGATGAAAGGAGCCATTGCACGCGCGGAGCAAATCGTCAGCGAGAATGACAACCACATAATGGCTGGACAGTTTTCCAACCCCGCCAATCCGGAGATTCACCGAAAAACCACAGCCATTGAAATCTGGGAGGATACCGGTGGCGCGGTGGACATATTTGTTGCCGGCGTGGGTACCGGTGGAACGATTACCGGAGTCGGTGAGGTACTGAAACAGAAAAAGCCGGAGGTGAAAGTGGTTGCCGTCGAACCGCAGGATTCTCCGGTTATCTCCGGGGGCAAGCCCGGACCACACAAAATACAGGGAATCGGCGCGGGTTTTATTCCCGACAACCTGAATGTGGACATTGTTGACGAAGTGATTACAGTCGACCATGTGGAGGCTGGAAAAACAGCTCGGGAACTCGGTATAAAGGAAGGTATTCTGGGAGGTATTTCATCCGGCGCCAATGTCTTTGCCGCTTTGCAGCTGGCAGGCAGACCAGAGAACAAAGGAAAAACCATTGTTACTCTTGTTTGTGATACTGGAGAGCGCTATCTGAGCACCTGGTTGTTTGAACAATAGAACAGCAACCATTTAACCACACAACATGAACCCGAATGGCCTGAAAATCAGCCCCGACAGGAGATACGCAAATGACCGATACTTCTGAACATCCACACACCTGCTGCAACGTGACGCCGCAGGCAAATCAGTTGCATCCGGAAAAACAGATTCCACTGGCGGAGATAGTGAATGAACTCTGTCTGCATTGCAACGAATCGGGAATGAACGGTCTGAGCAGTCCCAAACCGATGCCGCTTCCCAAACGGGACGAAATCATCAGAATTGTTGAGGAACTCAGAAGCGTGCTGTTTCCCGGCTATTTCGGAACATCCAACATCAATATGGAGAACATGAAGTTTCATGTGGGCTCGGCTCTGGACCATCTGCTGCGGATATTCTCCGAACAGGTGCGTCGCGGATTGTGCTTTCGCTGCCCCCAGGTGAATGCCGGCGGCATTAAATGCATTGATTGCGAGGCGCGGGCCATGGACATCACGAACCGGTTCACTGCACAACTGCCCAAAATCCAACGAACCCTTGCTGCGGACGTGAATGCGGCCTTCGAAGGAGATCCGGCGGCCAACACCCCAGATGAAGCGATATTCTGCTACCCGGGAATTCTGGCAATTACCAATTACCGGATTGCCCATGAGCTGTACAAACTGGAAGTACCGGTGATTCCCCGCATCATTACCGAGCATGCCCACAGTATCACCGGGATAGACATTCACCCCGGCGCGGAAATCGCTGAAGGGCTGTTCATTGATCATGGCACCGGCGTCGTTATCGGAGAGACCTGTGTGTTCGGAAAACGGGTGAAACTCTACCAGGGGGTTACCCTTGGTGCCAAGAGTTTTCCCAAAGACAATGACGGAAACCTGGTAAAAGGGATTCCCCGCCACCCCATTGTTGAAGACGATGTGACCATCTACTCCAACGCCACGATTCTCGGCAGAATCCGAATCGGTCGTGGTTCGGTGATTGGGGGGAACGTATGGCTGACCCATGGCGTTCCCCCAAACAGTCACGTCACCCAGGCGCGTCTCAGAGAAGATGCGTGGAGTGACGGGGGTGGCATATAACGGAAAGAGCAACTGTATTGATAGAAATAATTCAGGAGATTTTTGTCGAATCATTCAAACTTTTTGCCATGATGGCTCCGTGGCTGCTAGTTGGAATCATTGCAGCCGGTGTGATGCATGTGCTGCTACCTGTAGACTTTGTCTCGAGGCGTCTGGGACAGAAAAGTATCGGAGCCGTGCTCAAGGCCGGCGCGCTGGGTGTGCCCATTCCTCTCTGTTCCTGCGGTGTGGTCCCGGTAGCCGCGTCGTTGCGGAAAAACGGCGCAAGCAAAGGGGCCACAGTCAGTTTTCTCGTGACCACCCCAACCTCCGGGGTGGACTCCATGCTGGCCACCTGGTCGCTGCTCGGCTGGCCCCTGATGGTTCTGCGGGTCGCCGTCTCATTTATTCTGGGGATTCTGGCAGGCATTCTTACAAACCTCACGGATACACGGACAGACGCCCAGACACTTGCCAGTCAACCCGAGAAGGCAGAAGGAGGGTCGGCAGTAATGCGCGCCCTCACCTATGCGTTTACGGAGTTATACGAAGGCATTTCACGGCCCCTCCTGGTAGGTTCACTCCTCGGCGGTATTATCGCCGCGACCCTCCCGCCCGACCTGCTCGCCCGCACCATGGGAACAGGGTTCATTTCGTACCTGGTGATGCTGATTGTGGGTATTCCCCTGTATGTTTGCGCCAGTGGATCCATCCCATTCGCCGCCGCACTGCTGGCCAAGGGAATCAGTCCCGGCGCCGCGCTGATATTCCTCATTGCCGGCCCGGCCACCAACGCAGCTACGGTCACCGTGGTATCAAATATACTCGGGAAAAAAACCCTGTTCATTTATCTGGGTGTGTTGACGGTGGGTACGATGGCCATGGGGGCGGCCACGGACTGGGTGTTCCGCATTTCCAATCTGCCGTTGCCCATTGGAGAACATGTCCATACCCACGGTGAAAATTTCCCGGGCTGGTTCGAAATTCTCTGTGCAACGGGGTTGATGGCCCTGTCTCTATATTATCTCGTTCGCCCCATCATTAAAAAGATAACAGCCCCCAAAGGAGACCACATGATTGAATTGACGGTTGGCGACATGACCTGTGGCCATTGTGCCCAAAACATTGAAAACGCGGTTTGTGATATGGAAGGCGTGAAATCGGTTTCCGCGAACCCGGATAGCAAAAAGGTGCTCATCGATGCGGATGAATCCAAACGGGAAGCCCTAAAAGAGGCCATCGCCAAAGCGGGCTACACGCCCGAATAATGTGATGAGCCGACTCACCGGGCGGGCGGTTGATCTGCGCGGAATGCTTTACTCCATGTGATTTACTCCATGATTCGGACTTCGGTGCGTCGATTCTTCCGACGCCCTTCCGGCGTATTGTTCGATGCGATTGGCTTTTGATCACCATAACCGGTCACGGCGATTCTCTCACCGTCGATTCCCTGGCTCACCAGATACTGTTTCACCGCTTCCGCCCGTTTTTCAGAGAGGTTGAGATTTGATTCCGGGTCCCCCTGATTATCGGTATGCCCGGATAGCTCCACATACACCGCCGGTCTAATCTTCATATATTCCACCAATGATCGCAGCCGCTTGTGGGAATTTTTTTTCAGATTCGCAGTACCCGCATCAAATTGAACTCCCTTGAGGACATACTTCTGATCTTTTGACTTGTCATACGTCATTATCAGCGAAAACCGTTGCTCGGGCTTCTGCTCAATGTCAAACTTCTCAGAGTGTCCTCCTTCTTCTCCGCCGAGAGAAAGGAATCGGATATCGTAGGTGAAACCGGTCTCCACTATCAACTGGATTTTGCCATCCCCATCCGACACCCTGGTCAGCGGCTTTTTGATATAGCCCTTCTGCACATTTATCACCACCCCTTCCAGCGGCTTCCCACTTTTGTCCTGAACCGTAATCAGGATAAGCGCTTCCTTCTCTTTCAGTTCCGGTTGCATCAGCGCTTCATCGAATTCCCATTGCTGTCCGTACGCGCCGGTACAGACCGCCAGCATCGACAGCACACCGAGCACAAATAAAATTCTCCCGGGATTCATATTCACCTCCGATCCGATGCCATGGGTATGCAAATGTTCCTCAGAACCACGTCAATTCTCTCACCTTTTCAAATTGACTGATCCATCAACAGCGCCAGAACCATTGCTCCAGACGCACTTTAAGGTGCCATCGAAAAGAAAAATTCGGGTGAACAAATCGTTGGCGACAATGGACTATTCAGAAGAGAGCATCCCTTTTTCAATCATCCGGGCCACAAAAAGCGCTTCTTCTTCGGACAAATCCCGGTCGTGACTGCTCCACTCCCTGGAGCCACTGTCGGATACCAGCCAGATATACACCGTGGGCATATTCCGGGGAAGCACAGGAACACTGAGGAGCGCCGACGCCGGCGCCCCAAGGTCCCGCTCCCAGAGGGATTGCCACTCTCCATTCACAAAAACTGACGAACTGCGGAATCTGGAGAGGGTCAGCGCACCCTCAAAATGTTCATGAGTCCTGATAATCCGTTGAATTCCGGGGCCGTCCAGAATATTCTGCCTTGCTGCCACGGGCCAATTCCCTGATGCGGTCAACACCGACACACTGGACGGCTGCCCGACAACCGCCTGGACCAGTGCGACGCGATCCGTCTGATAGTCTTCGTTCATGGTGTTCATGAAATGCAAATCCCGTTCCGGCCCCGCTGGCTCGAAAAACAGAATTTCATGCAATTCCAGCAGTGCGGTCACTCGTCTGTCGGAATATCTTCGAAACTGTGCTCTGCGGTTCTGTGTCTGACTCATCGCCCCTGCAGTGTACACGAACTCTATATCCAATGAAAATTTTTTGGGACAATAACTGTCAGCAATCGCGGGATAACCCGAACAATGTAATCATCTGCCCCCACAAACTCCTCGCCGTCACGCTGAGCGGGCAGTCGTTTGTCCACCGCAGGTCGCAACAGGTGAATTCGAAATTCCTTCCCTCGAAGATTGGGCGTGTGAGATACACCGATCCGATTCAGCATCTCTTCGGTAATCAATGTCTTTTTATGATGCACAATCAGCTTGCTCGTCCAGTCACGTAATCCGGAAAACGGCGCCAATTCCAGAATGCCATCATTGGCCGCACTCTGAGGGTCGATAATCCACTCTCCTGCGTACACCATAGTATTGCTCACAACAATATCGGACAGCCTTTCGAAGGTGTGTACCCAGCCATCCACCGATATTTCGGCAGCAAACCTATCCCGGGTAGCCCAATGAAGTGCCAGCTCGTGGACTGCCGCACGCACATAAACAGCCTGATCTCGATACATCTCTCGCCACAGCGGCATTTTCTTCACCAGTTTCAGCTCCCGGTTCCGAAATGCCAGAATTGCTGCAGACAGGCCCCACCCCACGGAATCGAAAAAAAAGTCCTTCGAAATCGCGCGACCATCCACATCCTGGGCGGTGACTTCTCCCACATCAAGTGTGTCGGTGTGCCCCTGCGCGATAATATTGATGTTGTCAGGGAGCGCCTTTTCCTCGGATGAAATCCCGAAAGACTTTCCCTGATCATTGGCAGTGCCTGAGGGCAGCATCCCAAGCCGAACCCGATTGGGACATGACGAGGTGCATATCGCGGTTGCCACTTCGTAGAAGGTCCCATCTCCCCCCATGTACACTACAGTTTCAAAGCCCTCCCCATCAATGGCATCACGAACCATCTGGACCGTTTCGCCGTTGGGCAATGTGCTTCGAAATTCAAACGGGATTCCTTTTTTGGACATAATCTCAGTAACCAGCTCAATTCGTCGGGCTGCCTTGCCACTGCGGGATGTGGGATTCCCCACGAGCAGAAGTGGTCTGTCGAACGATTCGGAATATACGCTGTTCACTGATTCAATTGGACTATCATTCATACTGTTCTACCAGTCTTTCCCAACTGGAGTGTAATCATGCTCCGGCACCATACTCCGGTTTACCAAAAAAAACCAGGGATTGGTGTGGGTACCTGGCTAATTATAACACCTGGTGTTTCCCGGTTATTTCCTGTAATTCGGAAGGAAAGTGGTTTTCATACTCCCATATTGACAGCTTACCGCGACTGGCCTAGTACAGATCGCCATGAAACAGGAACAACCATCTATTGTAGTTATTATCGCAGCGGGGATGGGCTCCAGGCTGACCACCGAAGACACGTTACCCAAACCGTTGATGCAGGTCAACGGTCGCGCGCTGATTCTCCGCGTTCTTGACAGATTTGCAGAAGCAGGAATCACCGAAGCGGTCATCGTGACCGGACACCGGGCCGATGAAATTCAGGCAGGAATCAACGCGGAGAGTCCGACAAACCATATCCGGTTTGTGTACAATCCCAAATATCAGATGAGCAACGGGCTTTCCGTTCTTGCTGCCAGAGAAGCCGTTCAAAATCGCAGTTTCTTTCTTTCCATGGCAGATCATATTTTTGAGTCATCGCTCATCGCCGGATTGAAAACCGCCCTGTTGCCAGAGGACGGGCTTGTACTGGCGGTCGACAGAAAACTCGATGCCATTTACGATGAAGATGATGCGACCAAAGTAAAAACCCGAGATGGAAAGATAGTAGAAATTCATAAAGAATTGACCGAATTCGACGCAGTGGATACCGGTCTGTTTTTGTGCACTCCAGCACTTTTCGATCGCATTGAGGACGCTGCCCGAAGCAGAGCAGATGGTGACTGCTCCCTATCCGACGGTGTGAAAGCCATGAGTCTGTCAGGAACCGCCCTGGTACACGACATCGGCGCCGGGAAATGGCAGGATGTCGATACGCCGGGGGCTGTGATTCACGCGACTAAATTGTTTTAATCGGCAGAGGAAATGCGTCCGCCACCTCTTTGGCGGTAAATGACCGAAGGGTCTCCATGGGTTGGAGGTCGTTCCCAATCAACTCTTCTTTTACCGCGAAATTGAACATCATCCGCAGATACGTCAGATGCAGGTTTTTCTGGGGAAACCGGATGTCCGCATCTTTCACCCGTTCCCGCAACCGAGCAAGAAATGGCGCATCAATATCCGCCAGTGGCTGCGCTGGACTCAAGTATATCTCATTTGCCGTGATTCCCGTGATGAAGCGAATCGTACTCTCCAGTTCGTGTTGCATCTTTTCACCACGAATCTGAAAGAAGGTCTGAAACCGCACAATCAATTCCCCAACGGTGTCGGTAGAAATATTCAACCGCACATACAGACGTTCCGAGATATCCAAATCCTCAGGCAACACTTCGTCCGGTTCATTCTCCTCTTCAGTCTCCAGAACAGGGGGAATAATTTTCTTCGGCCGGCCCGGTTTCCGTCGAGTTGGCGGTTCCGGAAGCGAAACAATACCAATCTGGTCCGCCCGTTCCGCCAGAAGGGCTCTGATGAGTGCGGTCTGTGTCATTCCCTGAACATCCGCCAGATGCGCCAGCAACCGTTTCTCGTAACTGGTGAATCGAAAAGTTGCCGTTTCTTTGGCGCGTTCGCCACTGTCTTTATAGTTGACCATCTGGCCCCATGCATTTCTCAGCAAATCATATCTGGCAAATCATTGAGCATACCTGCTACCATGCGCGTTTTCATGCACGTGCAACGCAACCGGACTCAGTGAAATTCTATTCAGACGTAACAGATTCTACTGAAACCACACACTATGCCGTATGTCAATATCCCTGTGATTGCAGAGAATTACGGGACGTCGCCTTTACTGAACTGAAATACCCCGTCACGGTTTGCGCATCTTCGAAATATCAATCACCGTATGTCCTAAAATGGATCGGTCGGCAATATCCAGCACAATCACCAGATAAATATCTTCATCACCGAAATTCAACCCAACGTGGCACAATTGACTGTCATCATTCATATAGGCATAGTGGAACTCAACGTCTTCCACTTCCACAGCCATTTCCTGAACACCAATACATCTCTCCACATACTCAACCAGTGGAAAGCCCGCACACGTGTGATCATTTTCAGCCAGCAGTCGCATGTTTTCTGACGTCGTAGACTGAAATTCCTCTGGCGTGAGTTCTCGAATCTTCATTGCGTTTTTCGTAACCAGACTATTTGGCAGGAGCCGGAGACAAGTCGTTAATGCAAAAATCAAAAGTGGTTGCACCCCACGTCGTTCCGGGCGCATACACTTTCAGCTGGCGAACACCGATACCTTTATCATACGTCGTACCTGAGGATGACCAGCACTGGGACCTGAAATTTCCCCAGTCAATCACAGTATCCCCATTTCCAAAAACGGCACAATAGGGGACATCATCCTCTCCGGTGATTTCAACCCGCAACGCCACGCTGGTTGACTGAGTAATGTTCACATGAATTCCCCGATAGGTAATTCCGGCATACCATGGGGAGATAACAGCACTTCCCTGATCCTGCTGGGCATTGAAGCCAACCAGCCCGAGCGAAGATTCGCTTGCGATCAGCGTTCCCTGAACACAGATAGGACGTGTTGCCAAATCGTATATACCAGTGAGGTCACTGATTGTGCCACCGGGCGCATTGCCCGTATCTGTCCATGCTTCCCCATGCCACACGCCGGCAATCACATAGGGAATCGGTGGCGTGGTATCCGATTCGCTTGCTGTATCCATTGTATCTGAGCCCGTATCCACGGTATCCAGACCCGTATCCACAGTATCCGAGCCCGTATCCACGGTATCCGAGCCCGTATCCACGGTATCCAGACCCGTATCCGAGCCAGTATCCGTGTCTGTGTCGGTATCTGTGTCTGTGTCGGTATCCGTGTCTATGTCGGTATCCGTATCCGTGTCTGTGTCTGAGTCCGTGTCTGTATCCGAATCCGTATCGGTGTCGGCGGCGGTATCACTGTCGCTTCCAGTGTCTTCACCGGTGTCCGAGTCGAACCCCGAATCACTCCCGGAATCGTCCTCCGTACCCGAACCTGTATCACTCCATGTGTCCGAACCTGAATCCGATCCGGTCTCCGTTTCTGAATCCCCAGAACCTGTATCATCGGGTTCAGTACTCTCCGACGGTACACTGACTCCATTAACCTGTTCCTCACATGCAAAAGTGATAAAACACCCAAAAATCAACAACCACAGCAATCTGGTGTTTTTCATCTTATCCTCCAAACCTGCTTTCAGCAATGTCGCGGCTGGAATATAAATTTCCTTTTAATCTTAACAACTTCTGCGTCCAGTATCAATTCTGCGATTTTTCCATTGATGCCAAGAGTGTGTCAACACCTCAAAATAAGATGCAATTGCGAAGATAATAAAACGAACAGGAATGAAAATTAATAATCGTTCCTTAACATTAATTGTAAAAATTTGATTTTACCGGTTTTCCAGTATTACATTTTCCAGTACGGAGAAAAAAAGCACACCAATAGAAATCAAACATCATCTTCTCAGTTAAGTTCCTTCTCTAAGCGTTATCGCTATTTTCTCACGAAATCAATTCCATAATTCCACAGGATTATTACCCCTATTCACACGTTACTACAGGTGCACTCAATGGTTCACTTTTTTCAATATCAGCGTAAAGGAGACAAGTCGATAACGCAGTAATCAAACGAAACCTGCATATCGTTTCTCCCCGCAGCGTAGACCTGAACTGACACGATTCCGGTTCCTGTCTGGTAGACGTTTTGGCCGGATAACCAACATTCCTCTCTAAAACTGCTCCATGGAATGGTTGTCATCCCATCTGAAAGCTCGTAACAATACGCAATCCCGTCCTCCGTAACAAGTTCGATACGCAATGCCGCGCTGCTCGACTGAGTAATATTCACATTCACACCCGAATAGGTAGTTCCCGGATACCATGGATTTACAGAGTTACTTGCCTCTTCCTCGTTTACATTGAACCCTACAAGCCCAACGGAATCATAGCTAGCCACCAATGTGCCATTCACACAAATAGCATCCTCTCCAAGCGTGTAGGTCCCCGACAATTCGTTGATGGTGGCCCCGTCAACACTGCCGTTGTTGGCCCACGCAGTCCCGTGCCATTCGCCGGCAATCACGTATGGCGGTAACTCCTCAGTATCGGTATCGGTCGTATCCGTATCTGTATCTGTGTCTGTGTTGGTATCCGTGTCTGTGTTGGTATCCGTGTCCGTGTTGGTATCCGTGTCCGTGTCCGTATCCGTATCTGCGTCGGTGTCTGTGTCCGTGTTGGTATCCGTGTCCGTGTCCGTATCCGTGTCCGTATCCGTGTCCGTATCCGTGTCCGTATCCGTGTCCGTATCCGTATCCGTATCTGCGTCGGTGTCTGTGTCCGTGTTGGTATTGGTATCCGTGTCGGTATCCGTGTCGGTATCCGTATCGGTATCCGTGTCGGTATCCGTATCGGTATCCGTGTCGGTATCCGTGTCGGTATCCGTATCGGTATCCGTGTCCGTATCAGTATCCGTATCGGTATCCGTGTCCGTGTCAGTATCCGTGTCAGTATCCGTGTCCGTGTCCGTGTCCGTATCCGTATCCGTATCCATATCGCTGTCTGTATCGGAATCTGAATACATATCCGACGTAGTATCGGTATCCTTCGGAGCATCCGTAGATGGGGATATTTCTTCTCCAGTGTCAGATCCGGAATCGACCACCATCGCTGAGTCGGTGCCGTCCTCGGCTTCCGTAGCAGACGAGCCGGTTTCGCCAGTATTGCTGTCGGACTCACTGGCCACATTGCCAGATTCTGGTGACGCGTCCTTCTCATCATAGGCATCCAGATTGTTCACTCCCTCTGCCTGCTCTTCGCACCCCATCCAGAACAGAATCGAAACAACCATCAGAAAAAAAATACCGGCCACTTTCATATCGTCCTCCAAATTTAAGCATATCCTTCAATCACAATGGATTATTTCAGTTCAATTATAAAGATTCATCAGAAATGGATCAATCATAAAATCAGTCGGTATATTTTCTGAACCATTGTGTCAACCAAAACCCCCTGCAATTCCGGGGATCAAGAACAGCGCAAAAAAAATGACAAATGCCCAAAAGTTATCGATAGAATATTCACTTTTTTTCACAATCGGGAGAGTAGACGTTAATTGCGAAGCACAAAAAAGCATGCACTGTGAGAAGTCCGGAAACCCACCAGTGTGCTCCGCGTTCGCCGTCCTCACCGGTCACACACTTTTGTCCATCCGTACACATATCGGAGAAGTCTTCGAATGGTCGAAAAAAATTGAGACCTTGCGATTCTGGTGCAGACAAAAGAACGTGTTGCGCCAATTTTCGAGCCATCGCACCCACATATATGACCGTTCGCGTGGTTCATCGCAGAGGAGCAGATGATACCGTGCGCTGTTGGTATCGCAGAATGAATACACGCAGAATTTCTACCGCGGCGGGGGTAACCCCGGGAATCCGACTGGCCTGACCCAGCGTGGCAGGTCTGGAACGATTCAACTTTTCAATAATTTCTCCGCGCAATCCAGGAATTCCCTCAAAACACATTCCCGAAGGAAACCGGATGGTATCCACCTCTGCAAGGCGTTTCGCCTGGGCCTCCTGACGTCCCAGATACCCTTCATATCTGATTTTCACCTCCAGGCGGGTAGTGGTGTTTTCGTCCAGTTCGGATAACCAGGGGGCAATGGGAAACAGTTTTTCCAACTGACTGCCCTCTCTGCGAATCAAATTAAAGATACTAATCGGTTTTTTAATTTCTGCGATCCCCGCATCTTTCAGCCGTCGATTTGTTTCTCCAGTGGGGGTCAGAACAGTTTCCTGCAGACGGGACACAGCTTCGCGTATACGCTCCAGAGATGCCCGGGTTCTTGCGGCCACATCTCCACCGATTAATCCGGTACGCACACCTTCTTCGAACAATCTTTCATCAGCATTGTCTTCGCGGAGAAGGAGCCGATATTCAGCCCGTGACGTAAACATGCGGTATGGTTCGTCCACGCCGGTGCCGGTCAGATCATCTATCATGACGCCGAGATATGCCTGATTTCTGGCCAGCACTATCGGTACATCACCATGGACACTCAACGCGGCATTCGCACCAGCCATCAACCCGAGTGCTCCGGCTTCCTCGTAGCCGGATGTGCCCAATATCTGCCCCGCCAGAAACAATCCGCGAAACCCGTCCACCTCCAGATGGGGAGTCAACGTCTGCGGCTCCACTGCATCATACTCCACAGCGTATCCCCATTTCTCAATTCGCGCATTTTCAAGGCCAGGAATGGATTTCACCATGGCTTCCTGCACATCTCTGGGAAAGCTGGTGGATAACCCGGCCGGATATACCGTCTTTCCAAACTGATCCTCGGGTTCCAGAAATATCTGATGACGTTCCTTTTCGGGAAACCGTTCGATTTTGGTTTCAATACTGGGACAATACCGTGGACCGATTCCAGAAATGCGGCCACTATACATTGCAGAGCGATGTAGATTTTCCTGGATTACGCGATGGGTTTTTTCGCCTGTATACGTCAAAAAACAGCTCCGCTGGGGCAATGTGTATCCAGTGGTTTCCGAACTGAAAAACGGTGGCGGATCGTCGCCAAACTGTTCTTCCAGCTGACTGGTATCGATGGAATCGCCAGCGATTCTCGGACAGGTACCGGTTTTCAGCCGTATCAGGGGAAGCCCCGTTTTTGCCAGAGACTTCGCAAGAGATACGGCCGGTGCCGCGCCCCGACGTCCGCCGGGAATCAACTCGTCGCCTATAAACAGCATCCCCCTGAGAAACGTACCGGTCGTAATCACTACCGACTGCGATACAATAACTTCACCACTCTGAAGTGTAACGCCTGTTATCTGACGACTGGTACCGCTTCCGGTCCACTGAAGTTCAACAGCAAAATCTTCAATGATCACGCCATGTTCGCTGTAGTTGGACAATAGGCTCATCATATTCTGCACATACAGTGCAGAATCGGTTTGAACACGAGTGGATCGGACCGCAGGCCCCTTTCCGCGATTCAGGGTTCTGAATTGGATACCGCTTAAATCGGTAATCCTGCCCATCACCCCACCCAGAGCCACAATCTCTCTAACCAGATGGCCTTTCCCTGGCCCACCCACGGCAGGATTGCACGGCTGATATCCAACTGTCTCAAAAGAGGGCACAATCATTGCAGTTTTGACACCCAGCCGACAGGCCGCCGCAAACGCTTCACACCCGGCATGACCCCCACCGATTATGACAACATTAAATACTCTTTTTTTTTCGCTCATCTCTCAGCATTTCCAATGCTTCTCATAACTATGAATCAAAATACGAATAAAGTGCAAACTTGCCGGTGCACTTTGACATATTTCCTAAATTAAGCTAATAGTTTGTCCGCTATTAATAAGGAAGTAAAAAATGAGACAATGGGATTCAAAACTGCTCGAGAAATTGCTGGTTATCCAGGAAATAGACTTACAAATCAGAGGCGTGGCCGATACTGTCAGCGAGCTTCAACAGCGTTGCATGCGGGAAGACCCCCAACTGAATACGCTGAAAGCGGAGTATCAGCATATTGCTGAAAGCCTGGAGTCCACAAGGGCACAGAGAGAAATGTACCAGAATACGCTGGAAGATATTCGCAGTGCCATTAAAGGTCTGATAGCGAATCGCGCCCGGGCGTTCAAACCGCGAAACCGGTCATCCACCGAAGCACTGCGCACCGAAGAGGAAAAATTGGCGGTGCTGGTTGTGGAAACGGATGAACAGATAGAAGTTCTGGAAAAAAATTTACAGAACATCCAGATGCGCATCGAAGACAGGGCAGAGGAAGTACAGCGTTCTCAGCAGGCGCCGGAAGCGAAAATTAAAATCTACAACAATCAAATCTTTGATCTCGAGCAGAAGCGCAACAATGAGCTTCAGGGAGTCCCCACTTCTCTGCTCAAGAAATACGAACGGCTGCGCGCGTCGCGTTCCGGCGTGGGATTGACCATTCTCCAGGATGGAATCTGTAGAGTATGCCGTATGGAAATGCCCACCGGAATCAAATCCAAGCTACTTCAGGACGAAGTCATTGATTCCTGTCCCGCCTGCGGCCGTATGGTGGCCCGTATCGAAAATACCATTGACCACAAACGACTGGCAGAAGAAGCGCGGGCTGCCCAGGAAAAGAAAATGAAGGAAGAGGAGGAGGCAGCGGTTCGTGCTGAAGCGAGAGCCAAAAAAGAGGAAGCAGCACGAAAACGCGCAGAAATAAAGGCAAAACGGGAAGCTGACAAACAGGCGAAAGCCGAGCGGGAAGCCGCACTCGAGGCGCGGAAGGTACTGATTGAAAAACGTCAGAAAGAGAAACTTCTGGCGGACCAGCAAAAGGAAGGGCCGAAGGCCAGTAGCAAAAAAAGCACTGCACCAAAGAAGTCTGCCGCCAAGGTGGAAGCCGCTCAGGCAACAAACACCGCACCAGCCTCCAGGAAAAAACCTTCAGCCAGTAAAGCCACTGCAAAGAAAGCGGCCGTAAAAAAAGACGAGACGCCCAAAAAGGCAGCGAAGAAGTCCCCAGTTAAAAAGACCCCGGCAAAGAAAGCCCCTGCCCAGAAGAGCGACACCAAAAAGGCGCCCGCGAAAAAAGCCCCTGCTACAAAAACACCTGCGAAAAAGACCCCGGTGAAAAAAAGTGAACCGAAAAAGGCGCCCGCGAAAAAGACCCCGGTGAAAAAAAGCGAGCCCAAAAAGGCGCCCGCGAAAAAGACCCCGGTAAAAAAGACGGAAACCAAAAAGGCCGCCACTTCGAAAAAAACGAGTACATCGAAAACGACAGGAACTAAAAAAATCGCTGCAAAAGCGACTTCGAAGAAAACAAAAAAGAAGTAATTCAGAGAGTTTATCATGGCAAACGACTGGGACAGACGTCAATTTCTGAAACACACGGCTATCGGATGCGCAGGCATCAGTGCCATCAGCGGCGGCGCACTGCTCGCTACAGACGCTGGTCGCAATGCGCCACCGGATACCGGAAAAGTCAGTCAGATTCGCGACTTTCGCATCGCCTCCCAGTCCCGGGTCGGGCATATCGTGATCTCCAAAAATGAATCACCGGAAAAGGCTTGTCGCAATGCGATTGCGGCATTGGGGGGAATGGACAAATTTGTTTCCGGAGGGGACAAAGTTGTGCTGAAGCCAAACGTCGGCTGGGACAGAACTCCGATTCAGGCTGCCAACACCAACCCGCTGGTGGTAAAGGCGCTGGTGGAAATGTGCTTTGAAGCCGGCGCAAAAAAAGTGGTGGTTACCGACAATACCTGCAATGATCCATCCCGCTGCTTTACCCGGTCGGGTATCTGGAAAATGGCGGAAGCTGCCGGTGCAGAAATCGTACTACCCGCGGAACATCGATTTCGGAATTTTCAACTGGGCGGCGTGATACTCGGAGAAATGCCGGTGTTAAGCCCGGCGGTCAGCGCGGACAGATTCATCAACGTGCCCATCGCCAAACACCACGGTCTTTCCCGCTTTACCGGCGCCATGAAAAATCTGTATGGCATTCTGGGCGGTCGACGAAATCGGTTGCATCAACAGATCAACGATTCCATCGCAGACCTGGCGGATTTCATTCGGCCCACCCTGACAGTCATGGATGCCACCCGGGTATTGCTCAGAAATGGACCCCAGGGGGGCAACATCCAGGACACAAAGGTCGTCGGCGAGGTCATCGCATCAACTGATCAGGTTGCGGTGGATGCGTATTCCTGCGGCCTCATTGGTCTTTCCCCTGACGACCTGCCATACCTGAAACTGGCCGAGGCCCGGGGACTGGGCGTCTCAGATCTCAATCGAATCAAGATAAAAAAGGTTTCCTGAGATGTGCAGCAAAAAGGTTGCTCCAAAAAAAAAATGGAGCCGTTTGCGAACAGGTCGCCGTATCTCCCAGATTATTTTTTTTGCACTCTTTATGGGGCTGATATTTGCCACTGTCGCACTGACCGGCGCCAATTTTGATGCCGAAAATTCCAGAAACGTGCCACTGCCCGTAGAAGCTTTCCTGGACATGGATCCATTGGCGATGATGACTGTGTGGCTCAGCACATTCACGGTTCCCCAAACACTGCTGTGGAGTCTGACAGTTCTCGCTTCTGCTGTATTTTTCGGCCGGGTGTTCTGCGCCTGGGTCTGCCCCATGGGAACGCTGAATCACGCATTTTCAGAAGTCCGCCCCGGCCTCTCCAAAAAACAGAAACGCAACCGAAACCGGGTGTTCGCAGCGCGGAAAATCAAATATCTGCTTCTGATGTCATTGCTGATCAGCGCCCTGTCCGGCTCTGCCATCATGGGGCTTTTTGATCCGCTGAGTATCATTACCCGCGGCGTGGCACTCACCGTATTGCCGGTGATCGATTATCTGACTTCCCGAATCATTGGCGCCGCAGCGACATCGAATGCCATTTCGGTCCAACAGGTTTCAGACAGTCTGTACGAAGCCACCCACGGTTTCATCGTCCACCAGGGCGGACTGATTACCGCGGGCGGCATTACGCTTTCTCTCTTCTTCATTGGCCTTCTGATGGCCAATCGGTTCATTCCAAGGTTCTGGTGCCGGTTCGCGTGCCCGCTGGGGGCTTTGCTTGGCATCGCTGGCAGATTTGGCATTCTGATCCTTAAAAAGGATGACGCCAAATGTACCCATTGTGGAAAATGTGAACTGTACTGCTCCGGCGCGGCAGCACCGCAACCGGGTGCAAAGTGGGAACGGGCGGAATGTGATTTATGTATGAACTGCGTGGCGGTATGTCAGGACGACGCCCTTGCCTTTGGTTTGGTGGGATGGCAATCCGCGGCGGCCACAACCAATAACAGTCCCGACCTTTCCAGACGGCAACTGGTTGGCAGCGCAATGACGGGGGTACTGCTGGTACCCGTGATTCGAAGCGGCTCTCTGACGGCTCCGGTTGGCCGCCCCCGTCCGGACTGCATCAGACCTCCGGGGGCAGTAGCGGAAGAAGAATTCCTGAAACGATGTATCCGATGCGGTCAGTGCATGAAAATCTGCCCCAACAACGCCTTGCACCCTGCTGTGGACGAGGCGGGATTGGAAGGGCTCTGGACCCCCGTGCTGATTCCCAGAATTGGATATTGTGAACCCACCTGCACGCTGTGTACGCAAGTCTGTCCCACCGCCGCAATCAGACAGGTGCACGAGAAGCAGAAGACCGGCGCCGACCCGTCAGAGCTGATTCGTCTGGGCACCGCATTCATAGAGCGCGGCAGATGTCTGCCATGGGCTATGGGAACACCATGTACGGTATGCGAAGAATTCTGTCCAGTTTCGCCCAAGGCCATTCGCTTGGAAGAAGTTACGGTTGAAGTTTATGGAAAACCGGTTACCCTGTTGCGGCCATACATCGATCCGGCGAGCTGTACCGGGTGCGGTGCGTGTGAAAATGTGTGTCCCGTGCACGACAGAGCCGCAGTAATCGTTTCCAGTGCCGGAGAAACACGCTCTGAACAAAATAAACTGTTGCTTAAAAAGTAATCCACGACAACGAGGTTTCATCGTGTCCAAAAAAAGAAAAGTCAAAAAAAGCTCATCCCGATCCGCCTCAGCGGCAAACAGAATTGCCAAAACCCATAAAGAAACCTTTGTGAAACGCGCACCACTTTCTTCCCCGAAATCTACAGAAAAAAAAGAAGGTCTGAGGATGGTGAAGATAGTGCTCTTTGTCATCGCATTGCTCATCATCGGTGCAACGGTATTGGCCAAATATACGGGTGCCAACAAGTCGCGAGGAACCAGCATACAGGACGATGCGTGCACTGCAACTGAGGAATGCGTGGAGGGTCATGTGTGCTATCAGTACGCAACGAATCCGTTCAGTTGCAAAAAAAGATGCAAGGACGATGATGAATGCGGCAATGGTCATCAATGCAAACCAGTGGTTCGGTTTGGAAAAAAACGCGTGAAGCCGCTGAAGGTATGTGTCGCCAAAAGTGAGCTGTAAACAGTGAAGCACAGCCTTTCCGTATTTACCCCACCGCGCACTCCTCTTTCACGCACGCGCTGCCGGATTCTTCTCCTGACAGTAACTGCGTTCGTTCTGTTTGCCTGTGGCAACGGTAAATCGTCATCAGAGAGCTTCGACAGGTCTCCCCGGAATGATGGTCATCTGCCACATTCCACAAATAACACCGCCTCAAAAGATGGCCAGTCTGCCGCAGACACAGCCGATACTGCGGTCGAATCGCCCGAAGAAGACATGCCGTTGTCCCCATCGGAATCGCTTTCCGCCATGCTGAAAGCGCCACTTATGGTGCGATTCACAACGCCCGGGCATGTTCGTCACTCCGTACTCTTTGATGCGCCGGTGGAATCCATCTCATGGAGCGCGGAAGCGGGTTTCACTGTTTCAAGTGGCACATATGTACACAATGTGACAACCAAAGGCCAGGAGCGCTGGAAGCTGAATGCAGGAACCGGACATCAGGTGTATGTCACAGAAGGGGTTGAAATCATCTGGTCAAAGCAGTTTGAGAGTATTTTTCAGATGAAACGACATGGCCGCGTGGGATGGAAGCGCCCCTGGCCATACCCGCCATCGTTCCAGGCCCCGGATACATTGTATCTGGTGGATGCCGCCAATGTATCCAGATTGGGTGGCGATGGCAGAGAGCGCTGGCGTGTCACCGTGAACGACGTTCGAAAACTGGAAGGCCCTTTCACCTGTGACCGCCAGGTACTCTTTCAGGGAAAGCGGGGACAGAAAGGCGTGGCCACCGTTGTATCAGATACGGGGGCGGTTATCAGCGAGGCAGCATTGCCGTTTGGTGCGGTGGTACTGGGTGCGTCCTTTAATTGCGAACCGATTATCTGGTCATCCGGAAATGTGGCCCTGATTGGGGAACGGGGTGAAATGAAATGGTCTTACCCTCTGAAGAACCGACCTCTTTTTTTCAGACTTTTCAATACCTATCTGTTTATTGTGCCCGATCCCACCGATGATGTATCTATCGTGACGGTGGACAAAGTGGGAACCATTCTTTATAAAAGAAGTTTGCCCATTTCCGGACGTGTCACCGGGGGCACCGTGATTGAATTGAGTGGTCTGCGTCGAACCATTGCCCTTTGCAAGGATGTATCCAGCCCCTGCGCCAGACGGGATGGTAATCGAGGTCCGTACAATGTGCTGCTCACTGGTGAAACCGGGCAGTTCACCGTTCTGGAGCGACTGGTTAAAGGTCACAACAACATCGCCCCATTCTTCAACGAAGGATTTGTTTACGCAGGTTCGAGCACTGAGGATGCCACAAACGTGACCATGTATGATTCACAGGCAAAAATTATTTTCGACACCATCCTGCCCGGCCGTCTATCCGCGGGACCGTTTGTGGGGCCTTATGGCGGGGTTTACGTGGGAACCTGCATGGGATGGGATTGCCGTAAGCCGTATCGTTTCATTGCCATCACTGGCGCGGTCAGAGACAGTGAAGATACGGAGGAGCGATAACATGGAACCGGGTTCAGTTTTTCACAACGGCCTGGCCATTGGAATATCCCATCACCTGGGTGAGCTGCTCAGCATCACCACTCTCATTAAAATCACAGCTTCCCGATGCTCCGACATAATCGATATCTGTTCCAGCGGCAATCAACTGAAGAATCTGCGTGTACTGATTTGAATATACCAGCTGTCCGGGCGGGTTGGCGACATCATAGATGGCCGCCGAAATTGCGGTTGTATCCGTGGTGGAATTCGCCCTGGCCATGGCGATAGCCAGAACCATTAAATTGTCATAGGCCAACTCGGCAATGCGGTCTACGCCCAATTCCGCGTTGTACGTGGACTCGTAAGCCGCTTTAAACGCGTTGTAACTGGGACCGCCGAAAGGAGGCGAATAGATCCAGCGTACTTTATCGGCCACGGTTGCATCCAGCACACCACCGATGTTATTGGCCATGGGCACCGAAATGTACGGCGTCCCCGTGTAGCCACCTGCCACCGCGGCCTGCAAATATCCCAGCCCGTCTTCGGGGTAGCCATTGAAGAAAATGGCATCTGCCCCGGCGGCCAGGATGGTGGTCATGTCACTGGCAAAATCATAGGTTGCCGGATCGATTGTTTCTGAATAATCGTGTCTCAGATTCACGGTGCAGGCGGCTGTCCCACAGGTCAGAGCCTCGAACGCCGCGATAAAGTCCGCTGTGGATGAGGCGGTAAGTCGGTTGTCGCTGGTAACTACCGCAACAGAGGTATTGCCGTCTGCGACAATTTTCTGAGCCAGCGCCAGCATGCTATCGTAGCTGGCGCCAACGGTCCGAAAGAACAGTCCCTGATTATCACGCTCAAAAGTGAGATTGGTGGACAATGACACATTGCTCATGGTTATCACCCCTGCGGGCACCGCGACATCCAGAATAGCGCTGGTGCATCCGCTGGCCATCGCCCCCAGAATGACGCTGACCCCTTCGTTCTGGATGAGGTCTGTGGCAATGTCGGCGCAAAGGGGCGGCGTCGTCTGCGTATCCCGTTTTACCAGGGCAATAGGATTTCCAAGTACACCACCGGCGGCGTTAATCTGTGACACCGCGAGATCTATGGCCTGCTCCGAACTGGCTCCTTCCGGCGCCAGCGGTCCGGTAAAGGAGTATGCAACGCCAATGGTCACCTTCTCTCCACCCCCTCCTTTGGCGTCCTCTTCACCGCATGCCATGAAAGCCAGTACTCCCAGCGTTAGCATTAAAACTATCATTGAAAATAGGACGTTCCTGCTCATGTCAATACCTCCGTTTTCCGACCCCCAAAAAGGTGAAAACATTCTGTTATGTCTAGATTTCCTGAGAAATCTTTAAAAACGCTGATACGCCCAGTGCCGGTATGTCTACGCCAGAAGCGCCACCATGGGTGTACTGGGAATTGGTCAGATTGTTGCCGTGCACAGATATAACGGTTTCTCGGTCGCCAATAAGTCGAATGTCGATAGTCCTCACATGGGCGTCGAGGGTGAAAAAGGGGTCAAGCAGATAGCTCTCCCGATTTTCGGAAATATTCGCGTAGGATGATTTTCGATCCCCAAAATACGATCCCATCAATGCAAACTGAAAGTGCAATTCCGGAAAGCGCACACCAAGATTCAACCGACTGATGACCCCAGGAAAATTGGGTGACCTCCGACCACCTTCGATGTCGTCAGCATACACAGTCGACCAGATGAAGGAGGGGGATTCAGGATCTGTTACTTCCGTTTTTATCAACGAAATGTTGTATTTCGAAAAAAAGAATTTCCACTTGAAGTTTGCACTGAACGTTCCGCCGACACTGGTGGAATCTGTAAGATTGTCTGCTGTCAGATTCAATCCATTCTGGACAAATTCGACCCGATTCTCAATTTTTGTATAGAAGACGCTCATCTGCAGTTTAAGGGGTTTCCAGTAATGGAAAATAATTGCCGCCTCCGGCGTTCGGGCGGATTGACTCTCCAATTCCGGGTTGCCTTCAACACCACCATTCAATTGCAGAGGAACGGCACCCAACTGGCTCGGCGCAGGCGGCACGAATGATGTCCCGTAAAGGGCTTTGAGATATAACCCATCAATAATTTTTGCCACCGCACCTAAGCGTATGCTGATATTGGTTCCCCATTTATCGGAATCGTCATACCGCATGCCTGCGGTGAGGCCGAGTTGCCGGAAGGGGTAAAGTATTCCCTGCGCAAATACACCCAGGTTGGTATACTCCAGTTTTTCGGGCGCCGCACGATGGGTGCGCACTCCGGATTGTCTGTTGATTTCGATGATATCATCACCGTCGTCCACCGTACTCTGATAATCCACCCCAACAAGCAGAGAGCTCAATTCCAGCTGGTAGGTAACTTCTCCTCCAACTTCCCAGGTCACATTGCTTCGATTTCGGTGGATGGTAAAATTCGGGTTTCCAACATCGAGTACTTCTTCGTCAAGGGGATGCCCCCGGATAATGCCCGCCCACGCATGAAAGCTGAGATCATTGGTGTATATATGCTTTCCTTTAATCAAATCGTAAAAGGATGCCGGATTCCCAATCTTTTTCTTTCCGGCAAAATCGAAAAGCGATACCCGGTAATCAAAGCGGTTGATGAAATTGGATTTCATATAGTGATTTTCATTGGTCAGTACGCTTTCAGCGCTGAACTCCGCCAGTGCATCCAATCTTTGATAGGTGGTGAACAATTCAAACTGACCCGCTCTCTTTGCGTCCCAGATAATTTTTCCAGTCGCACTTATCGGCGTGCTGATGTCATCTTTTGATTTTATGTTCGAGTAACTGTCCACCGCCGGTGAACCGTCGGGAACTTTCAATCCTGAACGGTCTGTCCGACTGGAGGAAAACGCGGCCAGAAATGAAAGGGGATACTTTTGAAAGAACCTGCCCGTGGTCAGAATGTCTCCCCCAATGCCCACTCTGGTTCGAACCAGACCCACCTCCCCGGAAGCGAGTCCATGAAATCCTTCTTCAGGTTCCCGGGTAATGATGTTGACCACCCCGAGAAATGCATTTGCACCGTACATGGCGGACCCAGGACCACCAATCACCTCAATGGATTCGATGGCAGACATGGGAATGAACTCCGGTCCAAGGAGGACCCCACCCGTGGAATAGTAGTGAACCGACTTACCGTCTATCATAAACTTCATAACGCGGCTCCACGAATCCGCACCGGCGTTGATACCTCTAATGCCGACATTTGACGTCACCAAATCGTCAATGACAAACAATCCCGGCACAGACGCGAGTGCTTCACCCACAGTTCGATATCCATAAGTCTCAATTTCTTCCCGCGTGATGATATAAATGATGGAGGGCGCTTCATCGACGGATATGGCAACAGACTTGGTCGCTGCTTTTGTTTTCACTTCCATGCTCTGTAATTCGGTCAATGAAATGTCCAGAATCGCATCCTGACCACCGCCGGGTCGGGCCGCACGTACCGAAAGAGGCGCTGATACAAACAGAATCAGAAACAAACATGCTACTGCTACAGCGGTGGAAAACTTGGATGTCTGTGTATTTTTCATCGTCAACCCTGCTTCCTTCGAGCTACAGTAGCTTGTCAATGTAATCACCGGCATTTTTTTTCAGACTGAAATTGGTTGTTACATTGGCTTCATCTACAAAAGTCAGTACGGAAAGGGGTTGTTCAACGTAGTTCTCTTCCATTTCCCAGTTCATGTCATATGCATTGAAAATCATGTTTGCCGCCTGAACCCCAAGCGCACTGCTGTCTGGAACTACCGCTATTGTTCCAAATTGAATTTCTGGATTCAACAGTACTGGCACATTCACGACAGTAGGCATTGGAGAATTCTGTAACGTTGGCAACCAGATGTCAGAAAGAAATTCCTGTTTCAATAAGGCATTGTCGTTGAGAATCCAAAGGACATCGACTTTCTTTTTATTGATCAGTTCATCCAGCGCTGCCTCCACTTCGTAGAGATCTGGTCGATCGCTGACGCTGGCAGTATAGAATTGAAACTTCTCAACCTTCATCATTGACTGTTCCTGCTTCACATAATTATCAAAGGCTTTCCGGTGAACTGCGCCAACTTTTATCACTCTGGTGTCGAGAATATTTCTTACCCGCACCATCGAAAGTACTCCGGGGACTTCGTATGCAATACCGTTTGCGTTGCGCACCATTCCGATAATTTCATTCAGGAACGACGCCATGAATATGAACACAGGCTTGCTTTCACCTTTTTGCTGCTTCTGGTAGTCCCGGTATTTTTTTACTGTTGAATTGTCTATCAGAACGACCGCCACCGGTTTGCTTTTTTTCATATACTCATTTATTTGAGATGTACTTGTATCGGCCGACATAATCATTGTGCGAATATTGAATTCCTCACCCAACTCTCCGCCCAGCGACTTCCACAGCTCATATGTCGATGTGGTTGCCGGCGTCAGTACTGCGATAGTATCAACGTCAGGATTACGCTTTTTGTCCCTGAACTGTTCGGATATGTCGTTATTGTTTGATTTCGCTGTTTTTTCTCTTTCTGCGTTGCTGGAGCAATACGGCAGAAAAAAAAGGCACGATAAAACGCATACTGAATAAACTCGGTTTATTGCCATGAATCTACCCCCAACATGTCGTTTATCTTTTTACTCATGCTTTTAATGGATGGTGCCAACATATTCCTGGCTTCATCAGAAGCAAAACCCGCAGCGGGCAGGGCCATTTTCGCATTTGGCAGAGGCGTTTCCACCAGATTCAGCTGGCTGGAACTTTTGAGGGCAGGTACCAGGCGTCTGGGAAGCAGAACCGCATCCGCCGCAGAAAACTGAAGCAGGGCCAACAGGTCCTCCACCTTTACTGTACGTTTTATCGTTGGTTTCACACCTAAGCTCTCAGCAACGAAATTCGAAGTCTCTCGTCGTCCCAGTTCGTCAACTGCACCCACATTTTTTCCTGCGAGAGATGATGCGACTACACCCGTATCCACTGACAGCAGTGAATAAGGTTCGCTGCTTTTACCATTTTGCATACCTTGCAAAACGGGTTGCATCTGCACGGCCTGAACCAGATTTTTTCGTGCAATGACCGCTTCAGGTGAGTCGTCAGATACAGCTTTGTGAAAGTCGCTTGCACGACTGAACACCTTTACTTCTGCCATAGACAGCACCTTCTGTAATTGTTTCTGAAGCGTGCGGGCTTTTGTCATCGTGTTTACGTAAACAAATACCCTTGGTTTAATTGTGTCGCCCATCACACTGATGCTTAAAGTGAAAATAATGATGACGAGTAGAACGAATGAGAAGGGTGCAGGGGTCAATTTGCGTTTCGCGATGTTACGAATCTCTTCATTCATATGATGTTATTCCTCTGGTCGGAAATTCCCCCAAGTCAAAAAGATACATGGAAAGTCATCGGCAGCGATTTCTTTTACTTAACGCCCGTTTAGGTTTTTCAATACACTACCCGGGAGCAAAATCATTGCTGCAATTTACGCGATCGGTATCCATATCGTTTTTGGAGGGAACAAACTAACCCGCATATCGATTTCTTTTTTTATTTTCGATAGTTGGGGGATACGCCCGAATATTTTTTTCTCCTGTTCTGTTCATGCTGTGATTCATAGCCCCGGGCGCGAGCGACGTGATCATAGAAAAAATTAATTGTCGCACGGAACGACCCGTTAAATAAAACATTACCATGCCGTTTGCTAATTATATCTGGTCGAATCAGAACCATACGCATCGCTGCTGGAGGTTGTTGTGAAAAACAGTAAGATGAAGCTCAGTCTTCGGGCGAAACTCGTATCTGCCATGTTCTTCACACTTGCGTTTGTAGGCATCGTGACCCTCAGCCTTGTGGCATGGATTCAATATCAGACATCTCAGACAAATATATCTGCGCTGGAACGTCACATCCATGACAGCATTGTCAGCAAGGGAAAAGTTCTCATTGAAAATCATTCTCTGGCCCTCAAGGGGATGGCGCTGGACAATGCATTTGGTGCAGTAACCAACCTGGTGAATCGCACTGTGGACGAGGACAGAGACGTTGTTTACGGTCTGTTTCTGGATTCGGAAAAAATGCCATGGGCGTTTTCATCGCCACTTTCAAAAAAAGGCGATAATAAAAAAGAAAAATCCAGAGACCCAAAAAATGATCAATGGAAATTGTTGAACCTGAAAAAAGAGAACCTCGACATTAAAAAAATTTCGACCCGGGATGTCCGACTCTTCAGTACTGAAATTTACGAAGTTGCGATGCCAGTCATTGATGAAGACGAAGTTCTGGGCACCATCAGATATGGATTATCGCTGGAAAGAATTAAAACCGAACTGAGCAAAACCCACAAAGAATCAGAAGCATCGTTGAAAAAAACATTGTATCAACTTGGCGGTGTGGTGCTGTCTATCACTCTGTTCGGTATTCTAATCGCATCGAGAGTGGCGTCCCGCATTGTTGAACCGCTTCGAAATCTGACCCAGGCAGCGAACACCATTGCCTCGGGCGACAGAAAGGTAACGGTGGATATTAAGAGTGGGGACGAGATTGAGCTGCTCGGTGACTCGTTCAATCAGATGGTGTCCGACCTGAACGCGTCATATGCATCCCTTGAAGATATGAACAAGAACCTCGAAGCGAAAGTACTGGAAAGAACAGCTGAATTGTCTACCCGCAACCGGGACATGCGTATGGTCATGGAGAATGTGACTCAGGGATTCATTACAATTCGCAAGGATGGAACTATGTCCATGGAACATTCTGCCATTGTAAATGAATGGTTTGATCCGTACGGGGAGAACACGCTATTCAGCGACTTTGTGGGCAAGGTGGATTCCAACTTTGCAGAATGGTTCGACCTGGCGTGGGAAGACCTGCTTGCCGATATTATGCCAGTGGAACTTGTTCTCGATCAGATGCCTGCAAGCCTGGAGGCACGAGGTCGCAATCTTCAGTTTACATTCTCAGCCATTGTGGATGAACAAGAAAAAGTGGTGGGGTTGCTGGTTGTCATCGGGGATATTACCGAGCATCTGGAGTATGAAAGGAAGGAAGCAGAACAGAGAGAAATACTTGCAGTATTCAAGAGGGTCACCAGGGACAAATCCGGATATCTTGCATTCGAAAGCGATGCCAGAAAGCTCGTGGACGCCATCTGTGCAGATGACGCTGCTACTGACCTTTCGCTGCTGAAACGCCAGATACACACCCTGAAAGGCAATTCCGCTCTGTTTGGCATCAGCTCTGTTGCCGAGATCTGTCATCGTGTGGAGGATGAAATGGTGGAATCCGGCCAGGCACCCACCAGAGAACAGCTGGACCGGATTCGTTCCACTTTTGCCCGCCTGCAGGAAAACACCCGGATGTTCACTACCGGTGCGGAACACATGATAGAAATATTGACCGAAGACTACACGCAACTGCTGCGGGACCTCGAAGCAGGCGTTCCACCGAAACAAATTGTTTCCGATGTGCGGCGATGGCTGCTCGAACCTACATCACATCAGTTCGACCGTATTGAAGAGCAGGCGAAAGCGCTGGCCGCACGTCTCGGGAAAGGGGACATCCGCGTGGTCAAAATGGACAACGACGTCCGATTGAATCCGGAAAGATGGGGTGAGTTCTGGGCATCGCTTTCCCATGTCATCCGAAATGCCATTGACCACGGGTTATCTGATAAAGGAGATACCGAACATGAAAAAGTCATCACCCTCAGCAGCGTGAGCGACAGCGGAAAACTGACAATCGCAGTGGGCGACAATGGAAGAGGCATTGACTGGGAAGTGGTACGCGCGAAAGCGGAGAAGATGAATCTGCCCAATGCGACGCGGGAAGATCTCGTGGCGGTTTTATTGTCCGATGGATTCACCACGCAGAATACCGCATCGGAGACATCCGGAAGAGGTGTCGGTATGGCAGCAGTGCATCAAAGTGTAGCGCAGCTACATGGAAATGTATTCGTGGAGAGCGAGCGGGACAAAGGTACTACCTGGCGGTTCGAGTTCCAGCAGGACTATGCTTCCAATTAGAGACCTTGTATTTTCACAAACATTTCTGAAAAATGAATCCGACCGGAGTGCGTCGCCACACTTTCGGGAAGTGGCGCTGTGGCACGAAGCAGAATGTCAGAAAAGATCCGGTGCGGGAATGGAAGGAATCACGGAAGGCGCCATGGCCATGCGCCGGAATGCAGTAGGTTCATGGGTGAATTCTATTCCAAATCCTTCGCAATCATGGGTGGCACTGTGCCCCTTCCACTTGACCATTGCTTCAATGGAATAGGGAATCCGTCGATACTCCCCCCGAAGCAGAACCGTCGTTCCCACATTCGGGCATTGTGCAAGGTCGCACCTGACGAACGCTCCTTTCACGGTGCAGTCAAAAATCTGCGATTCCATGAAAGTTGTATCATCCAACTGAATTCCTACCGGAAAACTGATGACGATATCCCGTTCATGCTGTCTCCTTTTTTCAGACATTGTTTTTCCTTTGGTTAAAAGAGTATCGGTTCGCCGGCATCGGCCACATGTTCATTTTTCCGATCGACGTTAAAATCAGTCATAGTGCCGATGTAGGTATTTCCCAGCATCGGATCGTCAAACGTTCTGTCAACGCCGCCTTCGATCGCCAATTCTCGAAGAAGATTGTAAACAAATGTATCTATTGATTTAAGTCGTTGAACTACCGGATTGTGAAATTGCAGATGCGACAGGGCTTCGAATGCGGCGGTATTGATTTTATCCAACGCGTCCCCGGATTCGTTTATTGCCAGGAGATACGACTCATTCGCTTCTTTCTCAAGAATATTTATTCTCTCCATGGTCAGCTTAACATCTTCTCCAATTTTCTCCGACGTTTTATCTATCTGCGGCAGGGTGGCAAGCAGCGTGGAGGTCAACTTTCTAATCGTTTTGTTATTTGAAGCAATTTCATCGCTCAATGCTTTCATTTCTCCGGCCAGAGTACTCACTTCGTCTCCCTGCGTTTTCATAGAGGCCGCAAGAATTTTTGCATTTATCGTCAGCAGTCTGGCAGATGCCGCAAGTGATTCAATGTTTGTCCCTGCCGCAACAATATCCCTGGTCATGGACGTCGCCACGCCAATGCTTCTGGATTGCTCCGCTATTGTCTGTGCTGCAGTTTGGGAATATTGGTTGAGAACGCTCATCAATTCATCAAAACTCTGTTGTAGAAATTCATCCTTATCTTTTTCATGCTCCTTAATTATCTGAACAATGCGATTCACCTGTTCGCCGGCAAAGAGCACCTCCGGTGTTGTAGTTTTCTCCGCATCGTCAATGCGCTCGATGATAGCCTCTCGAACCATCTCGATTTTCTCGAGCAACCGCGCAATACTTCGATGTTATTATCTTCTGATACTGTCCCCATTGGATACCCAACCTCGTCACTGAATCAGCTTGTCGACGGTGGCCACCAGAAGCGCCGCTTTGAACGGCTTAATCACCCAACCCCTGGCACCAGCCGCTCTGGCTCTCTTTATCAGGGACAATTGTCCCTCGGTAGTGAGCATCACCACCGGTAATCCCCCTTTGACCCATTCAGACACTTTTTCCAACATCTCAAGGCCATTCATTTTGGGCATATTCACATCGGAAATGACGAGAGAAATATCAGCCATGGCCTTGATCTTGGTTACCCCGTCTTCGCCATCCACCGCTTCAATGGTATCGTACCCGGCCTGCTGCAGAGCCAGACCAACCTGCTGACGAACACTTTGCGAGTCGTCCACAACGAGTACTTTTTTTCCCATAGCTAAAGTTCCTTTGTTCTGATATTGCACAGAGATTGCCGTCTAACGTCTCAGATCAACGTCGTGGCAAAGAGAAAATTTATAGGTCGAATCGGACTTTTCGATATTATTTCTGGCGCCGCCGTCGGGCAGAAAGTCCCACCCGGACCAGGCATCCTCCGGTCCTGGAAATAAATCGCTGAAAGATAAAAGAATTCGAGGACAAAATGACATCTGAATTGTTTTCCACCTTCGCCATCGGTCAGCATCGCCTCCGAAACAGAATTATCATGCCCGCGATGCATCTGGGCATGAGTCCCGATGGTCATGTATCCGGAGGGGAGCTGCAATTCTTTGAACAACGCGCCCGGGAAAATCTGGGACTGGTCATCGTGGGACTCTGCAATACCCATCCCCTCAGGAACACCGCCATCAAAGGCGTTCTTGAAATTTCGGACGACCAATACATTAGTGGCATGGCAAAGTTACATCGGACCATTGCAGACGGCGGCGCCCTGGGTGCCGTTCAACTGAGCCCCCTTGCCGGCTACAACACCCCCACATGGATGCCCGACAGGGACCTGCTTGAAGGGCTGATTGAAAGTATTGGCACCGCAGCGTTTCGAGTACACCAGGCTGGATTCGAAATGGTGGAGTTGATGTTAAGCGGCGGCAGTCTGCTGTCGCATTTCCTCAGTCCCCATCACAACAGTTCGGACCTGAAAGAATTCAGCGGCAATCTTCAGAATCGACTTCGTGCCGCCCGAATGGCCATCCATGCCATCCAGAAACACGCGCCGCAACTGACTATTGTGGTTCGCATGCACGGCCACGAATACCTGGAAAACGGCTATGGACTCACCGAAGCCGCCCAAATCGCGCAGGCGCTGGAAGCCGAGGGGGTTGCCGCCATCAATGTCACCGTGGCGGGTCATAGAACCACCGTTCCTCAGATTACGCGACAACGCAGCGCGGAAAGTTTTGGATTTCTTGGACGCAACATCCGGGACGCCGTGGGAACGCCCGTTTTTTATGGAAGTCGCATCCGCAACGCGGAAGACGCGATTTCAGTATTTCGGTCATCCGGCGCCGACGCCATCACCATCGGCCGGGCATTGATTGCTGACCCGCAGTTTGCGACCAAATTAAAACAGGAACTCGAACGCAAACCCGAAAAGAACATGGACGACAATTCCACGATGAACTGCGTCGCCTGTTGCCAATGCCTCGACATGGTATTCAGCAAAAAGCCGGTTCACTGCACCGTGAATCCTGCGGTGAAGACAATCTCCCTTGCCGAAAAGCCAGCGCTGAAATCCGTTCTCGGTCTGCCATCGCAGCAGGGTAAGCAGGTTGTCGTTGCCGGCAGCGGTCCCGCCGGATTGCATGCGGCCATCGGATTTGCCAGACAGGGCGCGACAGTGACCCTGCTTGAACAGACCGACACCCTGGGGGGCAAATGGCAGCGAATCAGCAGGGCTGATTCTCATGCGCACACCAGAGGGGCATTGCGCGGGACCATCAGGCTACTGGATACACTGCCCATCCGGATAAAATTGAACACATCGGTTTCTCCTGCGCTAATCAAACAGTTATCTCCCGACGTGCTGGTGCTGGCCACCGGGGCCCAAAAGCGCGTAATAGAGATTCCGGAGTTGCATTGTCATCCCCGGGTGTATCATGTGGACGACCTCATCGATCTCGAGCGCCCACCCCACTTTCACAACGCAGTGGTGATTGGCGGAAATGCCGCCGGAGTCACCATTGCGCTTCAGTTGGCCACCCCCGGATTTGCGACCAACGAGGCCATCGGATTTTTTCAACGATTCGGAAACAGCCGATGGGCCACAGAAGCCGCCGAATTTGTTCCGGCCAAAAAGGTCACGATTCTCAAGCGACGTGGCTATTTCGGAAAAGGCATGGGCCGGGCCACCCGATGGACGGCATTGCAGGAGATGGCGGTTTACGGTATTGATACCATCGACAAAGTTCAGTACGAAGAAGTGGCCGAAACCGGACTGTGGATTCAGCGCGGCAAACAGAACACCCGACAGTTTCTCAACGCGGATCTTATCGTGCTGTCCACCGGTTTTGAATCGACGGTATCCGTTGGCGATTACATGAATCTGGTGGCAAAGGTTGTAGTGACCGGTGACGCTGATCACGTCAGCAATATTACCGATGCCATCAACAATATTTATCCGGATACGTATAGCTGACGTCACGCAGTGGTATCGTATAAGAAAGAACCGATTCCCGATCAACACAGAAAGCGAAAAAAGTGCACATCCGAAAACAATCAGAACTGGATACCCTCTGCAAACAAATACGAGAAACCGGAAGCATGGGTCTGGACACGGAGTTCATTCCCGAAAACAGCTACTATCCCGAACTGGCACTCATTCAGATTGCGGTGGCTGATACCTGCTATATTGTGGACCCTCTGGTGCCGTTGGATTTATCGCCCCTGTACGAAGTCATCAACGCTGAAGAGGTAATCGTGGTGGTGCATGCCGGCGCCCAGGACATGGGCATCTTCTTCCATCGCACGAACGCGCCGCCCAGGCAGGTCTTCGACACTCAGATTGCCGCATCGTTTCTGGGAATGGGACACCAGATTGCCTATGCCGCTCTCGTTCAGCGCCTGTTCAATGTTTCTTTGGCCAAAGGCGAAAGTTTCACCAATTGGCTTAAACGTCCTCTCAAACCGGAGCAGCTCCGATACGCCCTCGATGATGTGGCCTATCTGGTACAGGCGTTTGAAAAAATGCGCGCGCTCCTTGAGCAGCGGGGGCGGCTGTCGTGGGCACTGGACGAAATGCACCATTTCGAAGACGCATCGTTTTATACCGCCAGTGCGAGCAATCCGGAGAAACGGGTAAAAAAATCCGGACAGATGAAGGGGCGCGATTCGGTTGTTCTCGAAGCGTTGGCCAACTGGCGCGAAGTCGAAGCCCAGACGAAAAATCTACCGCGAAAAAAAATTCTTTCCGATTACACCATTGTTGATCTGGCACGGCGCAAACCCCATTCCGTCGGTGAGTTGCTGTCCCTGCGGTCGGCGGATCAACTGGCCAGACGAAATGCAAATGTGCTTATCCGCATCATTGCCGAAGCCCATACTGCACCACTGCCGGACAAACCCCAACACAGCGGCAGCGCCCTCGACGATGAGCAGAAACTGCTGGTGGAGTTCATCTCCTTTTGCCTGAAGGGGTTCTGTCTTCGGGAGAATCTCGCCAGCACCATGCTTGCCACCCGCAGCGAACTGGAATCCCTTGTCATGAATTTTTACTCGGGTGCCTTTTTCCCCGAAAACCATCGCATCCTCAACGGCTGGCGAAAAGAAGCGGTGGGCGAAAACCTCCTCAAATGCCTTCGCGGCGAGCTGGGTGTCCGCTTCAACGCCAACGACCACCGACTGCAGTTTTTCTGACCGGGGTCTTAAGACGTTAAAAAGTACTCATTTTATGGTGTTTCGATTCCGCAGCAAGGCAAAAACGCGGGGTTCATTTGCGCGGGTACTTTCAGCGCCTTCATCATCAGCACCGTCTCTTCCGTTTTCCACAATCGCCTTAAGTACCAACTCGATAACGGCAGATTTTTCGGTCGACATTTCTTCCGATCGCAGCTTTCTCAGCATGATGCTGATTGCAGCGCTTCTGACCTTCAATCCTTCGGCCACCATCAATCACCTGGGGCCGCCCCAGCTGTTCCACCCAAATCCACGCCACGAGGGCGCGTCCCAACGCAATATCTCTTCGTCTCGACCGAGATGTGGCAAGCTCTGGCGGCAGCGCCAATTCGCCAAACACCAAACGGATCAATGTCTCAACGGTCACGCTGCTGCTGACCCGTTGTCGTGTCTGTTGCTGTTTCACATGCTCTTTCAACGATTCAACCAGAAAG
>JBNKCR010000114.1:0-8198 GCA_050287845.1 Polyangia bacterium | reverse complement strand
ACCCCGGGCGATGCCCGGGGCTGTTATGCAGCAGCCCCTTCGGGGCGGTTTCACGGAAAACCGTCGAGTCTTTTCTCGTTTTGAAAAAACTGCCAAGAACTTCGGCGGCATGGTAAAAATGGCATTCATCAGACGATCATGTCCATATTGCCTGCACGTTGCCGCGCACCCTGACAATGGCGAAACTTGTCGAGGAAGTAAAAAAGACATCCTCTTCGTGGATGAAGCAACAGGAAGGCGGAACAGCTAATTTTTCATGGCAGTCTGGATATGGCATTTTCTCCCAGGGCCAATCTCAGCTGTCTGCATTGCTTCGTTATGTCGATAACCAGGAGGAACACCACAGGTTAAACAGTTTCAAAGAAGAGCTTCTCGTTCTTTGGGAAAAATATGGCGTGGCTTATGATGAAAAATACCTCTGGGATTAACCGATATGGAACGCCCTTTCAGGGCTAAAACATAAACCGGACGCCAGAACCCCGGGCGCTGCCCGGGGCTGATATGCCCGGGCCCTTTCGGGGCGGCTTATACCAAAAGAACTTTTGAGACAAAGCCTGGTACTTTGTCCACCATACTTTGACGGGTGAAATGCGCTACTCCCCCTTTTAACAAAGTCAGCTTCACTCTTACCCGACAAGATTGATTTGATGGAGTAGTAGAGCGTTCCCCATTTCGACAGGTTGAGGAAAAGAAATCGATGTCATCAACAGCAAAGGCATTCTTCTGGATGAATCTTCTGGCACCTTCTTATCGGATCAGTGCCGCCACTGCATTAAAGCCGCCACTGCATTAAAATTGGAACGATGTAATACGCAAGAGTTTTCGTTAATTCAGATGCAGGTAAAAAATTATTGAGATAGAATGAAATCTGAACAAAATTGCAAATTTAATGAGTCGAGACTTTTCATGGACTAATTTTTTATAGTTTGTGAGTATCGCACTGATACGGATACTGAACTCTGTTATACTGGCGGACGATGGAGAATTGTTTTGAACCATTCCCAACTATTATCGGGTTTCTGGAAGACTATTCGGGTTTTTGTATCTTCAACCTTCAGAGATATGCAATCAGAACGTGAGTATCTTGTAAAAATTGTTTTCCCGATTTTGCGAGAGCGACTGGAATCATATCGAATACATCTTGTTGATATCGATTTGCGCTGGGGGGTTACCAGAGCGCAGGCTGAGAATAACCGTGTAGTCGAGCTATGTTTAGCTGAAATAGACGAATGTCGTCCTTATTTTATAGGCCTGCTTGGAGAACGCTATGGTTGGATTCCGCAATGTGTGCCGGAGAGTGTATTCGAAAGGTTCCCATGGACGCGCGACCATAAAGGGAAAAGTTTGACAGAAATGGAGTTTCTGCATGGCGCTTTGAACAATTCGAACAGACATGAACATGCGCTTTTTTTTCTTAGAAATCACCTTTCATTAAAGGACATCCCCTATGATATTCGTAAAAAGGTGTACCAGGAAGAAGACGCAGAATCCAAACAGAGACTGTCTGCTCTGAAAGCTGCGATTCGTTCCAGCGGCTATTATGTCATGGACGGCTACAATGCAAGATGGGAAAAGAGCGCATATGATCGATACAGCCAAAGAAATGGAAAATTGGTCGGTCTTGAGCATTTTGGAAACCAGGTTCTTGAACAGCTTTGGCGGCTAATAAAAAAAGACCAGTGCCTGGATGAAATTCGTGATCCCGTACCCCTGATTCATTCATTGGATATGGAACAGGAATGGCATGAATGTTTTATGGAAAGTCATAGGAGCATTTATGTGGGACGGCATCAACTTCGCAACGATCTTTTGGTGTATGTATGCAGTCAGGACAGTCGACCGCTTCTGCTCACTGGTGCCTCCGGTTCAGGCAAATCGGCTGCCCTGTCACAACTGGCTTTCGAAATACGGGAGAAGCATCCTGATGTCATAGTAATCGCTCATTTCGCAGGAGCGAGCTCTGAGTCCACCAGTTTACACAATACGCTGCGGCGTTTGTGTCTTGTACTGGCTGAGCGATCGAATGTTTCTAAAAATATTTCTGAAGAATTCTGGGGATTGGTCCAGTTGTTTCGTTTTTACACGAGTGTATTTCCGGCAACACAACGGGTTGTCATTCTTATTGATGGTATAGATAAAATGGATAGAGGGGACCAGCCTCTGGAGTTGGCATGGGTTCCGGAAAGGCTACCATCGAACATCAAGTTGCTGCTCTCCTGCTTTCAGGAAGAGAACGTCGAATCCGTCGCCAGAACCCGGGCAAAGGAAAAAGGATTTATAGATTACACTCTCAACCCACTGAGTGACGAAGACCGATACGCAATCATTCATGCGATTCCTTCCCTGTCTGCACGTACTCTTGATGAAGACCAGATTGACATTTTATTCAAAAACGCAGCGACTCGCAACCCTCTGTTTCTCAAGGTTGTACTTGACGAGCTACAGGGGTTTGGTTCTTTTGAAAATCTCGGTCAGCGGGTTTCAGATTTTCCCAGTACGGAAATGGAATCATTCAGCGAGAGTCAACTCATTCGTAGCCTTTTCGGTCAGGTGATTGCGAGATTGGAGGAAGACTTTCATACCGATTTCACCCAACGCGTTCTATCGCTGATAGCATCATCGCGATACGGGTTAACTGAAAAAGAACTCGTCGCGTTGACTTCATCAAATGAAAATAGTGATTTACTCTTTCCAATTCTGCGTCAACTTCGACCTTATCTGATGAAACGGGGCGCAATGATCCTCTTCCAGCATCAGGAATTGAAGGAAGCTGTGATTGGGATCTGTTCAGATAGCTGCGAATCGCAGAGGGCCAGACATCATGAATTGGCAGAGTTTTTCTTTCAGAATCAATCGGATAATCACGGAATGGAAGAAATATTCTGGCAGCAATGCCAGGCACAGGACTGGAAAGCACTATTCGATTTGTTGTCCAATCCCGATAATCTCAGTTCGGTTTACAGAACAAATCGTTATGAGATCCTGGAGTATTGGCACCAGCTCGAAGAAATGAGTGATTTTAAAATCTGTGATGCCTATGAACGTATGCTGGTCATGCCTGAAGCATATTCGTATGAACAATTGACGACCATTGCATTATTGCTGGAGGAAACAGGATATCTGGATGAAGGGTTGCATCTCACTCGGTATCTGCTGAAATGCTATGACAAAAAACCCCTGGCCGATATGAACTCAGTCGTCACAAAAATTATCAGTGCGCAGGCAAGCATTCTGTTTCAAAAGGGGCAGTGGGATGAATCAATACGACTCTACAAAGAAGAAGAGAGAATTTATCGACAACTGGAGAATGAAGTGGCGGTGGGGATATCGTTGGGTAACCAGGGAAGAATCCTGCTGGCCAGGGGCGAATTAAAACGTGCCCTTGAACTGTTTCGTCAACAGGAGAGAATAAGCAGAGAATGGAATGATTTGCCGTCGCTGCAGACATGTCTTGGCAATCAGGCAATTGCTCTCTACCGTGCTGGAAACAAAGGCTACGCATTGAACCTGTTTATGGCGCAAGAGCGTCTCTGTCGAAAAACCGGTGACCTGAATGGACTGCAGAGTTGCCTTGGAAACCATGCTGTTGTGCTGATGGAGTGCGGTGACTCGAGAAATGCGTTAAAGATGCTTCAGGAAAAGGAATCGATATGTCGAAAACTGGGGAACAGAATTGAGCTTTCAGCCGCACTTGGCAATCAGGGAATTGTCCATATATCTGATGGTAACTATGAAACAGCCTTGAAATATATCCAGGAACAGGAAACGCTTTGCCGTGAGGCTGGTAATCTCCCGGGTTTGTCCAATTCCCTCGGCAACCTGGGCGTAATTCAAAGAAATATGGGACAATACGAAAAAGCAAAGAGATCATTTGAACAACAAGTGGCACTCTGCCGTGAAACAGGCGACAATTTCGGGCTGGCCAACGCGTTGCTGAATCTGGCGATTCTGCTTGCCATCGAGTTCGATGCAGCCCCCGGAGCACGGAAACTTACAATTGAGGCAATTGCCCTGTACGGCAAAATCAGATCAGGGAACCTTGCCCACGCAAAAAAAATACTGAAGGCAATATCCGATTATGAACGGAGTGGATCCAATCCACGGACCATAAGGCGGCTGGATAGATTGGGAGACTGAAATGCTGTACATTATATTAAACGGCCTATTCGCCGTACTGATACTCATTACAGTATATGGCTTATTCAAGCTAATTCTAAGGCGCATTAAAAGTTCAAGGTATACCACAGACGACTTATTGGTGGCGGCCCTGAACGGTCGTGCGGATTTGGTTGAATCAATTCTGGGAAAAGGGGCTGATATAAATGAGCAGAGCGAGGACGACTGCACCGCCCTGATGTTTGCAGCACAACAGGGTCATGGAGAAGTGGTCAACCTGCTTCTGAAGTGTGGTGCCGATGTGAATCTTAAAGATAGCAATGGTTATACAGCATTGATGGGGGCAGTCGCAAAAGGATCCACGAATATTGTTTTGAATTTACTGGAGGCTCAGGCTGACCCGAATGATGACTGTGAAAGTGGTCGAACAGCCCTGCATATCGCAGTCCAGCACAATCAATTGACAATTGCAGGCTTGCTTATTTCGTACGGTGCGAATGTCAATACGGTGAATCAGAACGGTGATACCGCACTTATATCTGCATCGGGGCAGGGACTCGTCAAAATGGTCAATCTGCTTCTGAAGGCAAAGATAGATGTGAATGCTGCGAATTATGACGGACGGACACCCCTCATGGCTGCCTTACTGAATGATCAATTGGCAGTTTCATTCGTACTGTTAAAAAATGGAGCGAATGTTGACCATCAGGACTTTGACGGAAAAAGTTGTTTAATGGCAGCCGCTCTTCGTGGTCATTCCAATATGATTGAACAGTTAATCGCGCACGGTGCACAAGTCAATATGGTTGAAAAAAAAGGACTCAATTCCCTCATGCTCGCGGTATTCAAGGGACATGTCGAAACGGCGCAGACTTTGTTGAAACATGGTGCTGACATCGACGCTCAGGACCATACCGGGACAACTGCCCTTATGATGGCAGCCCGGGAAGGAGATCTTGAGATGGTGAAGCTGTTGCTGGATCACCAGGCAAAGACGACGATGGAGACGACACACGGAAGCACTGCAGCGGAATTGGCGGAGCAGAATGACCATATGGAGATTGTTCACATATTACAAATGTACGGTTCATCAGAGACATCTTCATCCATAAAAAGAGACAATCAACTGGGAGAGATTGGCGATAAGAGGCGAGGTCAATCCTTTGACAACTTCATCGCAAAGTATCAGGAGTGCGTCGACTGTTTTTTGAATCATGATTACAAGGGTACGCTGGACAAGGCGGTTGAATATTTGGATAATAACAATTTGAACTATGAAATTCTTCTCATGATCACAATCACAAAAATGCGACTACTGGATGTGGACCGAGCACGACAAAGTTATCATAAAATGATTCAGCACCTTGAGCACGAAAGGAATCCTGATGCACGATGGCATCGCCAACTGCTGATGTTGCTATTCGGTGATATAAATCTGCATGAAGTGCTGGAAGGTGCACAGACCAATCGCCGTCGCTGTCAGGTGCACGTCTGCGAGGGAATTCGAAAGTTAAACGACGCTGATACGATTGGTGCTGAACGAGAGTTTCAGACTTGTCTCGACATGAATGTGGAGTGTCTGGATGCCAGAATTGCAGTCAGTGAACTGGCGCAGCTGAAGAACGTGGACGGCTGAAATGTGTCCAATATCCAACGCTGTTTTTCACCATTCTGAACAATTTTTTTCGTTCACTTTTCATTTCATGAAGGCAATTGTGCCGGATGGCAGGCACAGATTAAACGGGAAAATCAACGCCTTGATTGTGGTGATGCTCTGTCTGGTGCTTGCGGGTTGTCACGGGACGAAAGACGATGGTACGCCTTCTTATACTTCATCCGATGTCCACGGGGATACAGAGACACCTTCGGACCGCAGTTCCGGACAGGGCGATATTCCAGATACCGTCAGTTCGGATTCACACAGTGATAGCTACACCGACAGTCTGGAAAATACCGATTCCCGGGAAATTTCGGATACGGATGTGGATACGGACACCGACATGATTGCCAGCACCGATATAAATGTCGATAGCGCCTCTGTGAATGCAGACAGCGAAAGCGAAACTGGTTTTACGGATACCGAAGACCAGGTTCCGCCGCCGATTTGCACCCCTGAATCCTGCCATGAGCATGCATCCTGTGATGATAGCGGAGCGCGTGTGGTCTGTTCGTGCAAGGATGGCTTTTATGGAGACGGTCGGATATGTGTGATGGAAGATTCGTTCTGGCGGGTCGCCGCCGGTTCCCATCATACCTGTGCAGTCACCGGGAAGGGAACTCCCGTGTGCTTCGGGGATGACTTGTCGAATCAGTCGTCTCCCCCGGATGTGGTGCTGAGACAGATTTCTGCCGGGCAGTATCATACCTGCGGTATCACTGCTGAGGATGCGCTGGTATGCTGGGGATACAACGGGGACGAACGGTCAACGCCGCCGGAAGGCGAATTCCAACAGGTTTCGGCCGGCATGGCCCATACCTGCGCGGTGAGAAAAGATGGCACCGTGATTTGTTTTGGGAGCGATGTCTCCGGGCAATCCACTGCGCCGGATGGTCGTTTCTTTAAGGTGGCTGCGGGAGAACAGCATACCTGCGGTATCCGCGAAGATGGCAGCCTTGCCTGTTGGCGACCGGATCTTCCCGGGCTTTCCTCCGCGCCGGAGGGAAAGTTTATTGATCTCTCTGCCGGTAGATTTCATACCTGCGCGATAAACCGACTCGGTGCGGTGATGTGCTGGGGAAATGATGGGTGCGGCGCATCTTCTCCGCCCCCCAGACAGTTTGTCCAGTTGTCGGCGGGTGATGAGCATACCTGTGGGCTGACCGTGGATGGGGTGGCGGAATGCTGGGGAAACAACGAATACGGACAGGCGAGCGCACCTCCCGATGAATTTGTGCATGTGTCGGCAGGTGGGGACCACAGTTGTGGGCTGAAAGCGGATGGCACGGTGCTGTGTTGGGGGGAGAATTTCTTTGGCGAGGCAGATGCTCCCTCAAATGGAAAAAATAACAGCAGTGTTGTTTTAAACGAGGACTGCGTCGATGAAAACGTGATTATTCAGAGCGATAGCGATGTGGCTTCGATGATGCCGATTACATGTATTCTGGGAAGTCTCACCATTTCGGCGGCACAGGTCGACACGGTTTCTCTCCCTATGCTTGAATACATCGGTCAGGTGTTGACTGTACGGAGCAACAGCATCCTGACAACCCTGAAGTTCCCGGCGCTCAAGCGGATGAGTATGCTGGATGTGAGTGAAAACAGTGGCCTTTCGGTCGATTTGAGCGCGATTGAAACCGCCGAGGAAATTCTGATTAAGGGGAATGATACGGTAGACATCGATTTGAGGGCATTGCAGTCAACCACGGTTGTCAATATGAATTCGAATACCACCACTGCTCAGATACGCCTCGACAACCTTGCCGCTGTTGCCACCAACCTGACGGTAACGGATGATTCGGCGATTGCTTCACTTTCTTTGCCAGAATTGCAGCGGGTTGGCCGGGAAGTATCAATGGTTAACCTGTCGTCCGTGTCGGTGATTGACATGGATGCCCTGCGTGCTGCGAAGAGTGTCTCGTTGGTGGCCCACCCTCTGCTGACCCATGTGGAGATGGGGCGTCTCGAATTGGCGGACGCGATTTCGATGACAAATAATGACTCGCTGAAGTCGATTGATCTCAGCACGCTGCAATCGGTCGGTAGCCTGTCCATCGTGGGAAATCCGCTGCTGAACCAGCTGAACCTGAGTTCTCTTTTAACGGTGGAAGGTTCGATTTCGATTGTTGAAAACAACATACTTGAATGTGATGTCGATACCCTGAATACCGCCGTTTCCGGCGATGGTACTGCACTCATCTGTGAAAACAGTCCAGAGGCCGGTTGCGGGCCGGACAGTTGCCCGGACTGACACGTCTTCACCGGAAGCCTTACCCCCGGAAGCCTTACCCCGGTTGATTGTTGGAATCGTTGGAGCAACGGGTGTTTCCTGCTGCCTGGCATGCATTCGGTTCAAAAATTCGTGCTGGAATTTCGCAGAATCCTTTTGTCTGTCGGCAATCAGTTCGCGGAGATGAGACTGAAT
>JBNKCR010000113.1:0-20382 GCA_050287845.1 Polyangia bacterium | reverse complement strand
CACGTGTTACTCACCCGTGCGCCACTCTACTCATATCCGAAGATACTTTCTCGTTCGACTTGCATGTGTTAAGCACGCCGCTAACGTTCGTTCTGAGCCAGGATCAAACTCTCCAGTTTAATCTTGTTCAAACGTTAATCGATTCTTCTCTTTTGTCCCGCGAAATCCACGATTATCACTTCGCAGGTACGTTGACCCGTTTTGGTTATTGCTCAGTTTTCAAAGACTCAATCTCGCGCCAACAGGTTTAGGCCGTTGGCTTTTTGTTTCCCGCTGTGTTTGTTTCTCAGCAGCGAGTGATGGGGGATATACGCGTCTGGTTTGCTCCCGTCAACCTTTTTGTCAGAAAAAAAACACTTTTTTTTAAAAACCCGCAGAACGCCTGCATTTTCGCCCAATCCCATAGAATTGTTGAAATTTTTGATCACCCGAAAGGGAATATTTTCCCGAAAAACCGTGATTCGCGCTCTTTGCTATTTAATGTAAAGAAGAGAGGTAATGCGATTTCTGGTGGGGAAATCATCTGTCGCCGGCGGAGGACAGCGCAACTGCAATCAGAAACCACGACGAATGAGGTAACCACTGCTCAAGCCATCGCCATCGGAAGTCGGTTCGTGCGCCTAATCCCGGTGCGCCATAGAACTCGATTCCTTCCCCGGTGGCGCCGCTGCCTGTAATGCCGTTTGCAATGCCGCCGTCAATATCACCGTGGTGTTTATCGTTGGGCAACAGGGCATACGGTTCGGAGTTGACGCTGCCTGCCCCTTTCAGGAAACACAGTCCAAAAGGATTCATTCCAAGTATCCAGTTCAATTGATCCTGGGCAAAAGATTTCAACAGTTGTTTGTGCGCTGCATTCTTCAGAAACGCACGTCCCATCAACGCGGCGGAAGCGAGTGAAGCAAGTCTGGCGTTTTCGCCCTGCCACCAGTAACCGGTCTCATTCACATGGGGGATAAAGAAGCCGCTCATCACTTTTCCGTCGTACAGAAAATGCTGTCGTGCATAGCCAAACGGATTGGGTACACTTTCCGTTTCATGAAGCAGATATTCCAGGTGCTTTTCGATTACGACTGCGATTTGCGCTTTGAGCTCATCCTCTGTTTCCATCTGCGCATACAGGGTCAGCGCCACCAGGGGCAGCCCCGCATCGGACGCATGCCAGAAGGGGCGTCGGTTATCATCTGCGATAAAATACCCTTCCGTGTGCAGACGTTTCTTCATCTTCTGCGCGCGGGTACGGGCTGCTGCCAGATATGTATCATCCTGTGTGGCGGCATACAGTTCAACCGCTGCAAGCAACGCGGTATAGTCATCAATAATATTTTCCCTGCCATCATCGCAGTATTTCAGATTGTTGTGTTGCAGATGGTCAAAGCCTTTCTGCGCCGCCGCCAGATATTGCGCGGAAGAAAATTCGCCAGCCACATTCAACGTTGTGATTCGCGCCAGTGCAGCAATGGCCATGCCACCGCCTTCCCGGAAAGCTGCCTGCCAGTCTCTGGTCATTGTGCCGCTCTGGGTTTCAAACGCACATATTTTTCGCTGATACATATCCCCAGACCAGTGATCGAAAACATTCAGGTAAAAGTAGCCGTCGTTGTCGAGAATTCGCACCAGATAGTCCGCGCCCCACAGCGCTTCCTCGATCAGTTTCTGATTCAATGATTCCCCTGAAATGGTTGTGGATACAATGCTGTGTGCAAACGCCAGAGACCAGGCTGCAAGCGGTATCTGCTGTGGGTTCATGAAATTGGCGTAGCTCAGATGGGAGAGGTATTTGGAGATATCTCCCGACGCGTCGTACCATCCGCCTCGCACATCCGCGCGCCGTTCGGAATCGAAGAATGGCAGGTTGCCATCAGTCTGCCACACGGCGGGATAACTGGCTCGCGACCTGTTGAAATAATCAACGAGAGATTCGAACGTTTCGAAATAGAGAACATTTTTCTGAATGGAAAAGGCGTGGGAAAAGTAGTCCTTTATCTTCATCTTCACAATACCCGGTTTTTTGTGCGCGGAGAAATCCGCCACATGAAAAATTGGTCCGCCGCCCCACTCCGTGAAATTGTCAATCACCTGCAGGTTGCCCGTAAACACCACCTCGCCGGTCGCGGCATCCACGAGGTCGAACGTGGTGCCCCTGCCCACCGATTCAACGATGGCTTTTTTGGGACCATCTACATCATACCCCACCTGGTTGACATGAAATTTGATACGCCGTTCCACATCGACGGGACGACGGTACACCCTTGTGCGCGAAGTCAGCGCTTCCGACTGTGGCAGAAGACAGGATGTCTGAGAGATAAAAATGATCAGAAACAGTCCTACATGATAAATGTGTCGCATGCACTTTTCTTTCCTGAGGGAAGTCACCTGGCAACCGCTTGTCCGGAACCCCTCTTCGATACTGTCGTTGCAGGCTTTTTCCACAGCTCATGTTTACGCGGCGGTCACTGTTTGACGGCGCGGGCGACGATCGGCAACGCACACCGTCGCAGCAAATACAACGGCAGATACAACATTGATGTCAGGATAAAATGACAGGACGGGAAGTCGGATGCAGCGGTTATGCCTCTGCCACATCCGCAATCTTCGCAATGATTTTCAATGTTTTACCCGCCAGCGGAGGAATCAGCCGAACCAGCACATCATTGGTGCGATCTTCAAGAACCGCAAATTTCACCTGCTGATTGCCGGCCATACTGGCTTCGAACATGGTTCCGATTTTGGTGGAAACGCCTTCGGGGAGTTCTGATTTCTTGATGACTTTTGTTGGCCAGCTTTTGGGTTCTCCCACCGCTTTTTCAGGAGGCAACAGTATCTCTTTTTCTTCGCCCTTTTCCATTCCCCTCAGCTCTTCGCTCAATCCGGGAATCAATCCACTCTTGCCAAACGGAAATACAAGAGGTCCCCCCCTGCCCGCTGACGATTCAATCATCTCCCCTTTTTCGGTTGTAATCGTATATTCCAAAGTGATTATTTTTCCTTCTTCAACTTTCATAAATCCTCCAGGGTATTCAATCCGTTTTGCAAGATATGCTCCCATATGATGTATTGAACGAACAAAATATACACTGCACATCGTCGATTGCCAAGCGCTGATTCCAGAACGCCCCATGACCGCCGTTCCCCCGCCATGACACAACCCGGCTTCGCGGTCTTTTACTGCAACCAGACGCAATTCAAACAGAAATCACTGCAACTTTTTGCAGCGAATCAAACAGATTCGGCCCCGCGATAATCGCGCCAGTGGCATTCAGATTGAATGCCGAACCGTCATGACGGCAGATACAACCGCCGGCTTCGGTAACAATCAGCGCCCCGGCAGCAAAATCCCAGGGCTTCAGACTGTATTCAAAATAGCCGTCGAGGCGCCCACAGGCCACCCAGCAAAAATCCAATGCCGCACTCCCCAGCCGACGGATGCCCCGCAGATGCAAATCAAACAGCATTTCGATGGTCTTCAGCGTGGCGCGCATCAGGGGCCCCCGCTCGTAGGCGAACCCGGTGCAAACAACGGACTGGTCAATCGACGTCTTGCCGGACACCTGTATTTTCTCTCCATTCAAGTTTGCCCCGTTGCCCAGGGAGGCCGCGAACATCTCGTCTTTCACCACGTCGTACACCACTCCCGCCTGAACCACACCCTTCTCGGCGTAGGCGATGGAAATGGAAAACTGAGGAATCCTGGCGGCAAAATTCGTTGTGCCGTCGAGGGGGTCGATAATCCAGAGATGATCGCTGTTCAAATCTGCGCGTTCCGTTGACTCCTCCGCACAGAACTGATGGGTTGGAAACGCATCGCGGACAATGCCGGTGATCAATTTTTCCGCCGCCACATCTGCCTGGGTCACCAGATCGTTGACCGCCTTGAAATCAATTTTCAGATTGTCCCAGTGGGAAAGAATCTCGGTTGCCGCCGCTCTTGCGGCCTGTTCTGCCACTTCAATCATCTGCTTCACGTTGTACCTCGTATTATTCGGGCGGGCACGGGGACGCCGCGTCCGGTTCAGTACGGATTTCCGACCGGGTTGCCTTTGGGGGTGTAGTTACACACCGTCAGCCATCCGGCCCCCGAATCGGAGCAATCCTTCCGGGCGCATCCAACCCGCTCGGTCTCCGCCCACACCAGCTGGACATAATCGCCGCACACCGCGCCATCGCAATACAGCGTATCGTAATCGTAGTCTTCGGCTTCGCCACCCCAGAATTCCACCACAATTGCCTCCGGGGAGGGTTCCGGGTCGCCCTGATATGCCGCGATATTTTCGCCCACCGTACCGCTGCCCCCCAACGCCTCGTAGTCATCATCCGCACTGTAGTTGTGATCCCGGGAACACGCGGCGGCCCAGTCTTCGGCAACCCTGGCCAACTTTTCATCCCATACCAGACTGGACAGGGCCTGTGCCGGGGGGGGCTGACTGTGAAAATCGCCGCTGCTTACCCGCTGTCGCACCTGGTTGTGGGCATCCAGCATGGCGTCGCACCATGTGCAATCCGAATCGCTATCGGTGTCAGTGTCACTATCCGTATCGGTGTCACTATCCGTGTCGGTGTCACCGTCGGTATCGCTGTCGCCGTTGGTGCTGGAACCACCGGTTCCCGATTCCCCCGAGCATCCGGTGCCCATCATCGCTCCGGTCAGCAGTCCCAGCAATGCCAGCCATAAATGTTGTTTCATGTGAAGTTCTCCTCGTAGCGCCTCAATGGAGAGGGTCCCTTTGCGATACCATAGACCGAATCAATGTTCAATCAATGGTGCAGTGAGACTCGGTTGACGTCTGTGCGCGGATGCAATAAGTGGTCAGCCCTTCGCTGCCATCCGTCATTCCGGCATCGGTGCATGGCCGGAATGCCACTACCCGAACGCGGCGGTGAGACTTTCTTCGCAGACAGCGATCAACTCTTCTATCTGGGATACCGTTACCGTCAACGGCAGGGCGAAGTACACCACATTCCCCAGGGGACGAAGCAGTGCGCCCCGCTTTCGTGCCTCGGCGTAGAATCGCCATCCGGCATCATTGAGATAGCCGCCTTTTTCATTGCCCGACGGATTTACCAGGGTAAATGCGGTAATGATACCGGTCCTTCGGGGGTCCTGCACCCAGGGATGGCTCTGAAGCCGCTCCAGACCGACCTGCAGGGCATCTGCCTTCGCGGGGAGCACCCCCATCAGGTTTTCATCGTCAAACACTTTCAGCGTGGCGTTGGCCACCGCACAACCCAGCGGATTGCCGGTGAACGAATGGCCGTACCATAGCGTTTTCTCCGCACTGCCCAGAAACGCATCGAATACGCGGTCCGTGGTAATGGTGGCGGCCATGGGCAGCTCCCCGCCGGAAAAACCTTTGCCCACCGTAACAATGTCGGCTTCGATGCCCGCCTGATGTTGGGCCAGAAATGTGCCGGTCCGGCCGTATCCCGTGAACACCTCGTCACAGATGAGCAGGATGTCCAATTCGCGGCACAGGTCATGAAGGGATTTCAACCAGGACGGGGGATACATCAGCATCCCGGCAGCGCCCTGCACCAGAGGCTCCACAATCACCGCCGCGATATCCTCGCTGGATTCCCGAAGCATTGCTTCGGCTCCGGCAAATGCCTGCTCATACCAGGGGAGGCTGGCAGCGGCATCGTCAAGAGCCTGCCCCGGGGAAGGCAACACGATGCGATCGAACAGCAAATTCCCAAGAGCCGTGTGAAACACCTCCACCCCGGAAACCGAGGCACACCCCACTGTCTCGCCGTGAAACGCGCCATTGAGCGTGACAAACCGCCTTTTGGCATCGTTTCCCACATTCTGCCAGTACTGATGGGCCATTCGAATGGCCACCTCCACCGCCGTGGAACCGTCATCGGAGAAGAAAATCTTCGAAAAATTCCTACCACAGCGCGGCAACAGACTGGCTGCCAGGGTCGCCGCCGGTTCATGGGTGGTGCCGGCAAACGAACAGTTCACCATGGACCGGGTCCGCTCCACAATGGCCTTCATCAGCGTCGGGTGATTATGGCCCACGATGGAGGTCCACCACGAACCATTGCCGTCCATGTACCGCGTGCCATCGGCATCATACAGATAAACCCCCTCTGCCCGGGTCACCACCACCGGGTCCGTGTTGTCAATGTAATTCTGCATCTCCGTGTAGGGATGCCAGATGTATTTCTTATCAAGTTCAACGATGTCTTTTCGGTTCATTTGATTTCATCTTCTCTTTTCATTTCTGCTTCATTCCCGCCACCGTTGCATCCACGGTGCCATCTGAAACAATCAATTCAAGATGCTGGCCCGTTGCCACCTGTGTCACGGATTTGACAATGCGGCCTTCATCGTTGCGGATGATGGCGTAGCCGCGTCCCAGACTGGCGAGGGGGCTGAGGGCATCGAGGGATGCGGCGAGCCGTCCGAGGTCGCCTCTGGCTTTGGCCATGGCGGGTCCGGGCCAATTGTAAAGGCCCGCGGAGGCGGCCATCAAATCGCCTTTCCGACTCTGCACCGCGGTGGCGCCAAAGCGTTGCAGACGATACTGCAGTTCCGCCATCTGTTTCTGCAGCGGTGTGATGCGCCTTGCTTTCCATCCGACAAAGAAGTTCTGAAAGCGGGCCAGCTTTTCGGCCTGAGATCGGAGCCGCACCCGGGGATCCCGTCTGGACAGCTGATGCATCGCTTCGGACTGCCGTTCCCGGGCACCGCCGATGCGGGCCTTCATCCCCAGCCACAGCCGCTGTTTGAGTTCTGCGAATCGCTCCAGATACACCTCCACATCCGGCACCACCAGTTCGGCGGCTTCGGAGGGCGTGGCTGCCCGTCTGTCCGCCACCAGCTCGGCCAGGCTGATATCGACTTCGTGCCCCACCGCACATACCACGGGTACCCGGGTGCCGGCCACGGCGCGAACCACCCGCTCGTCGTTGAACGCTTCCAGATCTTCAGACGACCCGCCGCCCCGGCCCACAATCATGACTTCAATCTCCGGGACGCCATTTAACAATTCAATGGCGGCGGCAATATCGGCGGCGGCGTTCTCCCCCTGCACCGACGCGTGGGCCAGCAACAGGCGGGTGGGAAACCGCCTTGAAGACACCGCAATAATGTCCTGCAACGCGGCGCCGGTGCGACTGGTGACCACGCCAACACAGGCGGGAGACGGTGGCAGCGCGCGTTTTCGCTCCGGCGCAAACAATCCCTCTTTTTGCAGGCGTTCCTTCAGTTCCGCCAATGCCCGGGCTTTGGCGCCCTCTCCCGCATCCTCAATGCGTTCCGCCACAAACTGATACCGGCCGCCGAGTTCATACAGCGTCACCCTGCCAAAGCATCTGAGCTGCACGCCTTCCTGAATATGCTTACCGTAGCGGGCCGCCATGCCCCGCCACATCACGGCATCCACGGCCGCTTTTCCGCCGGGATCCACCAGCTTGAAATACACATGGCCCGAACGCGCGAAAGTGACGGCGGAGACTTCGGCCTCCAGGCAGATGCTGCCCCAGGTTCGTTCGAGAGCGGTTTTCACCTGTCTGTTCAGGGACGCAACCGTGTAGATGGTCTCATTCTGTTGCGTCTGAGGCTGGCGCGTTTGAGGCAAAACGCATCTCCCTCCGGCTAATCCGGAACCGGTGTGAGGTTGACTTCAACGGTCTGCAACTGATCTTCGACCACTGTGATGAGTCGGTACTCTTTGAAATACCCTTTTTGCGATACCACAATTCGATGCTCTCCCGGATGAAGCAGTACACCGGACTGTTCAAACATCCCGATGGACCCCAGTCGGGTCTCATCCACCTCAAGCAGAGCGTCCTTCTGATTGCTTTTAAACCGAAGGGTCCCCCGGGGGCCCACATCCGGCGCAATGGTCTCAAAGCAGGCAGTGAGGAGGAAGACAATAAAAATGCTTACTGAAAGATGGATGAATCGAAATCCCCATCCCCCCCTTTTCAAATGGGAGGCAGTACTGAACTCCCCCTTGAAAAAGGGGCTGGGGGGATTTGGACAGGAAAACAACATCGGTTACGGTTCCAACCGATAATTCGGCGCTTCTTCGGTGATGATGACGTCGTGAACGTGGCTCTCCTTGAGGCCAAGGGGCGTGGAGCGGACGAAGTTGGTCCGCCTGGTTCTCATGGTCGCGATATCCGCCGATCCGGTGTATCCCATACCCGATCGCAGTCCGCCGATCAGCTGATACAGAATATTGTCCACGGTTCCCTTGTACGGTACGCGTCCTTCAATGCCTTCGGGAACCAGTTTCTTGGAGTCGGTATCCGCCTGAAAGTATCTATCTTTACTGCCTTTGCGCATGGCGCCAAGAGAGCCCATGCCCCGGTAGGCCTTCCAGCTGCGCCCCTGGTAAAATACCATCTGCCCGGGCGCCTCGTCGGTTCCGGCCAGCATGCTGCCCAGCATCACGGTGCTGGCGCCGGCCGCAATGGCCTTGACCACGTCCCCCGAAAACTTGATGCCGCCATCAGCAATAATGGGAACGCCGGTGCCCGCCGCTGCATCCACGCAGTTCATGATGGCGCTCACCTGCGGCACGCCCACCCCGGCAACAATCCGGGTGGTGCAGATGGATCCGGGACCAATTCCCACCTTCACCGCGTCAGCGCCGGCTTCAATCAGCGCTTTCGTGCCTTCTGCCGTGGCCACATTGCCGGCCACCACCTGAATGTCGGGATATTCCTTTTTGGTTCGCTTCACCGCGTTGATCACCGCTTCGGTATGACCATGGGCTGTATCAATCACAATAACATCCACCCCCTGGGCCACAAGGGCGGCAACCCGGGCGGCACGGTCATCTTCAATCACTCCCACGGCCGCGCCAACCAGCAGCCTCCCCCGACTGTCCTTCACGGCATTGGGATTCTGTTCGGTTTTCTGTAGGTCGCGAATGGTCACCAGGCCAGCCAGGTTTTCCTGTTCGTCCACAATCAACAGCTTCTCGATGCGGTGTTTATGCAGCAATTTCTTGCACTCCGCCGGCGCCAGGTGTTCCCGGGCGGTGACCAGCTCCCGGGTCATCAAATCTTCGACCTTCATGTTCAGATTCGTTTCAAACCGCACATCGCGATTCGTGATAATGCCGACCAGTTTCTGGCTGCCGGGCAGCACCACGGGCAGTCCGGAAATATCATTGGCCTTCATCATTTCGAGGGCAACAGACAGAGGCTGCTCGGGATTCACGGTCAACGGATCTATTATCATTCCGGTTTCCGCCTTTTTCACCTTGCGCACTTCCGCGGCCTGCTCTTCCGGGGTGAAGTTTTTATGAATGATTCCGATGCCACCGAATCTGGCCATGGCAATCGCTGTTTCCGATTCGGTGACCGTATCCATGGCAGCGCTCAGCATCGGAATGTTCAGGCGAATTCCCCGGGTAAGTTGCGTTGATACATCCACCTGGGACGGCATCAAATCTGAATAACTGGGTTTTAATAAAACGTCATCAAACGTCAGACAGATTTCTGGATTCAGGGAGCTCATACGGATTCCTTTCAGGTTCGATCCTCAAATTTCGTGTTATCTTACTGGTGCAATTTACTTTGTAAAGCGAGGTTGTATTTTTTCGCAAGGCTCCATTCCAGCGGAAAACGACAGGTCATCGGTCGCCAATGGACACATTCAGGGAATCGTGGCCCCTTCCTGCAGAACGCCTCTTGAGAAAATATCGAGAATTGCAACCGCATGCTGCCGAATCTCAGATTCAGAATCCAGACTGTACTGGGTGTTGAGCAGCGCGTGCAGCATTTCTTTTACGGAGCCCAGCACCGCCAATGCCGTCATCCGGACATTCACCGCCCTGACCAGCCCCATCTGTTGCCCGAGGAGCAACGAATTTTCTATGGCCTCCAGAATTTCCCGGTAAAAGTCATGCAGTTTGTCATCAATCTCCCGGTCCAGCCCCACAGCGCCGCGAAGCAGAATGGACAGCATGTGCCGCTCGTCGCCCAGAAGCACGAATACCCGCACCAGGTTGTCCACCAGCTGTTCCCTCGGCGAACGGGCCTCATTATCGACCACCACGGTTTCAATGCAACTGGTGAGCCTGAGCAGCAGACTGTCCACCAGCTCCTCAAACAGTTTGCGCTTGTTGGCAAAATACAGGTAAAACGTGCCCCTCGCCACATCGGCGGATGCGATAATATCAGAAATCGAAGTATTGTGATAACCGCGGTCACCAAACAATTGTGCGGCATGCTCAAGCAGTTGGCTTCGTCGTTCCCTGGGCTCCAATGTTTTATCCTGACTGTAAAGTTCACTGCCTCGCAGCACTTTTTTCGTAATTTCAGTTGAGTCGGATATTATATCCATGCCTTCGCAATAAAGAAGAGTATATTTAGCAAGTTTTATTATTTTCGAAAAACCTTTTCAATAGTTGAAATTTTATTCAGAATCTAGAAATGGCAAGACCCCCGGTAAAAAGTAGCAATTCCACTGCCCGCCCGCCGGAGTCCGAGTCGCCGGGTACGTCGGAGACAAGAGATCGCGTGCGAAGCGAATCCGTTGTAATACCGATGATTCGCGGCCTGAAAGTCCTGGTACTGGGAACGAGCAAGCGACGACGGGAAGAGTTGGCCCGCAGCCTGAGAAAGCATGAGGTGCAGGCCCTTGCCACCACATCCGATGAACACGGCTACCGGGCTGCCCTGAAGATGAATCCGGATGTCGCCATTTCTGAAATGGCCAAACCGGGAGACCCCGGATGGTGGCTGTTCAAGCGATTTCATCGACATCCCGTCCTGAAATGGACCCCTGCACTGCTGATGAACTGGTGGCAGGAAAAAAACGGTAAAGAAGAAATCCTGGCCAGAAATGTATTTGAACGTCTGGGGGAGGCGCTGACGCCCATTCGATTGCTGGAAGAACGGGTGGCCGCCGGACGTCCTCTCAAGGATCGTGTGGAGACCACCGGCATGCCGACGGTGGTGAGTGTGGTGTCGAGCGCCGGTCTCTCGGGAAAAATGTCGGTGAATGACTCCTGGAATGTTTTTAATATCATTTTTGCTTCGGGCGCCCCCATTTCCATCACGCGACGGGGAGTTGACGGAAAAGAAGACAGGGGACATGCCGCCTGGCTTCAGATGCTGCTGACCGACAATGGGCACTGGACGCTTCAACCTCAGGCGCCCGGTAATCCGGAAAGAAACATCTTTCTGTCGGAAGCAGAGCTTTTTGAATGGGCCAGACAGAAGCTGTCCATGATGTTTGGCCCCGATGTGGCGCTGCACAGAACAACGCTGATTGAATCTCTTCACGTGGACCGTTCTCTTTTTCACGATGTGGCCAGCACGTTCGACGGTCTGGGACGTGACCTTCTCGAAGGGCTGTCTGCCGGCGCATCGGAAAAGGAGCTGGAAGCCATCATGAACAAACAGGAAGAACGCGTTGACGCCGAGCTGGCCATGATCGCCCTGGTGCGCTGCGGTGCATTGTATTTTCAGGAAAAGCCAACTCCCGGCGTGGATGGCCAAAGGGATGCCCGGCGCGTCACCTATGTCCTCGACTGGATTGCCAGAGACCACCAGACCGAACACCGGGAGGACGTGCAGTTTGGCGGTCAGAAAAGAAAAATCACCACCGGCTTTTACAGTTTCAACAATCCGGCATTCGAAAAAATTCATGGAAACGTGGACAAATACAAAGCCAAACAGGATAGCAGCGAAACAGTCAACCTCAATGACAATGGGGAGGGGCGCGAGGGTTCGGAGCTGGAAACCGGCGACGCGTCGTGGCGCAGGCAGTTCAATGAAGAGCCCGAAAGGCGAATCTCCAAGTTTCTGGGGGTGGTTCCCCATGATTCCTTTACGCCGGGGCCATCTCCCGAAGAACGGACGCGCCTTCAGATGTGGCTTGCCATCGTGATTGCCATCATTCTGGGCACCTTGCTGATTACCGGTCTGGTGGTCATCGGTTCGGACTCTTCGGCTGAACGAACAGCCCCCGATTCCGCCCGCGACTGATACATTCCAATCCGAAACACCCAGCGCGGAATTCGCAACGGAAATGCGACATCCGGATGGTCCAGACTGAAAACGCTCATATATTTATTGCACTATCCGGATTTATCAGGAGCACTGTCTGTCCCGAAGGGGGGGGAATATGGAACCCAACGTTGCAGTAACTCTGCAAATGCTAGAGACGATATTCGAGTCCAATCCGATGGCGGTCACTGTTGTGGATCGCAACGGAAGAATCACAGTTGCCAACAGTTCGGCCGAGAACATATTGCGCCTCACCAGAACAGAAATTTTCCAGCGATGTTACGACGCACCGGAATGGACGATTACGGATCTCGACGGTAATCCCTTTCCCGTTGAAAATCTTCCATTTGTCATTGCGAAATCCACCCTGGCCCCCGTGTACAATGTGCGGCACGCTATCCGCCACAATGACAGCGAACGCATCTACCTGAAAATTGATGCTTATCCTGTATTTGATGACCGCAGCGACTTTGACGGTATCATCGCATTTATCGAAGACATCTCAGAATCGGTCAGGGACTCAATCCGGCGGGAGGAGAGTGAGGCCACCCTGCGCAGCATCTTCAGAGCGGCGCCGGTGGGAATCGGCATGTTGAAAAGGAGCCGGCTGCTGTGGACCAACGAAAAAATGCAGGAAATCTGCGGATACACTGAAACGGAGCTTATCAACCAGAGCGCCCGGATGCTGTATCCGAGCGATGAGGAATTTGAGTTGGTGGGAAAGGAAAAATATCACCAGATTGAGCAGCATGGCACTGGAACCGTGGAAACCAGATGGCAGCGAAAAGACGGTCAGCTCATTGAAGTTCTTCTCAGTTCTGCACCGATTGATTCGAATGACCTCGATAAAGGCGTGACCTTTTCCGTACTGGACATTTCCACACGAATCAAACTGGAACAGCAGCTGCGCCAGTCCGAAAAGATGCGGGCGATTGGCCAACTGGCCGGTGGCATCGCACACGACTTCAACAATCAGCTGGCGGGCATCATGGGGTTCGCAGACTTGCTGGACGAAGCCATGCCGGTGAATTCCAGGCTGAAACGGTACACGTCGGAGATTCTGAGTTCTGCAACCCGGGCCAGTGAACTCACGTTTCAATTACTGGCGTTTGCCCAGAAGGGCAAGTATCTGTCGGTGTCGGTGGACATTCACCGGATAATCGCCGACGTCATGGGGCTTCTCTCCCACGCCATGCCCAAAAATATCGTCATCGAGCAGCATCTGATGGCCTCCCTCACATCGGTCAAAGGCGATCCGTCCCAGATCCGGAACGCCCTGTTGAATCTGGCCATCAATGGACGCAACGCCATGCCGGACGGGGGAACCCTGTCTTTCTCCACCGAGACTGTCGAGGTCAGCAGGAAAACAGACTTTCCCTCCACGCAGACGATATCCCCCGGGAAGTACATGAAAATCTCGGTGACGGATACCGGCGTCGGTGTCTCTCCCGATGTCGCGGGCCGCATATTTGAACCCTTCTTTGCAGGAGAACTCGATTCATCGGGACTGGGGCTGGCGGCGGTGTACGGTACCTGCCAGAATCACAACGGCGCCATTGACATGAACTCCATACCGAACGCAGGCAGTACGTTTTCCATGTACCTTCCCCTGGAAACCGGAAAGGAGCATTCGGTTCCGGCGCCATTGCCCCGGGAAAGCGATTCGGACATCAGCCAGCAGACCGTATTGATTGTCGACGACGAAGAAGTCGTCCGGGAAATGCTCCATGCCATCGTGACATCCATGGGATATCTCGCGCTGGCATGCGAAAACGGCTTGCAAGCGGTGAAGATGTACCGCACTCGCCAACGGCCCATTGATCTGGTAATCCTCGATATGGTGATGCCAGTGAAAGACGGTCGAACCACATTTTTCGAACTCCGGGAGATCGACCCTGACGCCAAAGTCCTCATCTCATCCGGTTACACCGTGGATGGCGATGCGCGGGAACTCCTCTCCAGCGGTGCGCTGGGGTTCATTCAGAAGCCGTTTCGCAGCTCCGTCATCCGGGAAACGCTGACGTCCGTGCTCACAAACTGATGATGATTGGTCTGAACTCGGCCCCATCTCATTCACCGCACCATTCAGACGTTCATTCCGTATCCACGGATATGCCACGACGTTTTATTAATGTACCCTCTGCCCGATAAAAGCGCACCAGCGCAACCTGATAATCCACCCTGGCATTTACCGCTTCCAGCGCGCTCTCCAGCAAATCCCGCTCTGCCTGCACCACTTCCAGCCGGGTGGCCGCCCCCGATTCGAGTCTGTCCTGAATCGACGTGAGCGCGGTTTCCCGATGCGCATAGGTTGTTTCTGTCAACGCCACCAGCTGGCGGGCCGTGTCAAGCGCACGCCACGCACCGTACACATCTAAGGCAATCATTTTTTTCAGATTGCGGATAGCGCTCTGCTGCATGGCTGAATCCACCTGGGCCACCTCATGCTTTGCCCGGGCGCTGCGATTGCCCAGCACGTGACGGAATCGAATGCCCGCCGCCATATCATGGGATGGCCCGTTCATGGCCGAGACACTCTCTGCAAACGAACCGGCATATCCGGATTTTCCCAGTTCAATAAACAGCTCCAGTCGCGGCAGCACACCGTTGCGCGTCATGGCCACATCCAGCTCCCCCTGTTGCTGCCTCAATGCCGCCTCTTTCAGTTCCTGTCTGGATTGCATCGCCAGGCGCACATGGGTCTCCACCATATCGCTGTCCATCTTTTCCGCATCGCCAAAGTGGAACCGCGGCACAATCGCCACATCAAACGCCAGCTCCCCGGACGGCGCCATCAGCCGTTGCAAATCGATTCGCCGCTCGGTAACCACCTGTTCAGCGGTCAGCAGCTTCTGTTCGCGCAACCCCACCTCCGCCGCAGCGGAAGCCGCATCGTTCGCCGGCAGACTGCCCACTGCAATGCGTTCCTTCACATCTGTGAGTTCCGCCCGGGACACCTCAAGGGACTTCAGAACCACAGTCACCGACTCAACGGCACTGACATACTGCCAGTAGGCTTCTTCGGTCTCCGCCACCAGCGTCTCGGTGTAGGCTGCCAACTCATGCCGACTGATTTTCGTTTCCATTTCGGCGCGGTACACCCGGGCCAGATTCACCGACCGGGACCGTCCCTGCAGCAACTGCTGGGTAATGCTCAGCCCCACTCTGGTGGCATATTGCTCCCGGGTTCTGCTCGAATCGTTCCATACCGACGACACCGACGCGGCAACGTGCGTGCCTGTCGGCGTCTGCTGCTCAATACCCGCCACGACTTCTGTCTCTCTGGCTTTCACGTCAAACTGCTGTCCGGTGGAACGGGAAACCTCCGTTGCACTCGATTGTCCGTACCGACCTTCAAAAAACAGCGCCGGATCGTACGTCCCTCTTTCCAGCTGTTCGAACGCGCCGGCGCGCACCGGTTGCATCTGATGAAGCATCAGCGTCTCATTGTGCTGCAGCGTCTGCATCACCGCATCTTCAATGGAAAGGGTGATGGTGTCTTCTTTCTCTGCCCGGGCTGAATATGCTTCCGACAGAACCATCCCGATGGCGAACAGCACTGACATTACCAATTTACATTTGAACCGACTCATCCCGCCTCCTCTGCCGATTTTCCAGCGCCGTAAATGGTCCGGTAAATCACCGGAATCACAACGAGGGTGGTAAATGTGGACGAAAAAAGACCGCCCAGCACCGCTCGCGCCAGTGGCGCCTGCGCATCCGCACCCTCACCGATGCCCAGCGCCAGGGGAATCAGTCCCAGCATGGTGGTCAGCGACGTCATCAGGATGGGCCGAAACCGGCGTCTGGCCGCTTCGACCACTGCCCCCTGCACCGCCATGCCTTCCCGAATCAGAAGACTGGTCTGATCCACCAGCAGAATCGCATTGTTCACCACGATTCCCCCCAGCATGATGCAGCCGATGCCGGACTGAATATTGAGGGTGGTATCCGAAAGATAAAGCATTGCCAGCACCCCCATGCCGGCCAGGGGGGTGGCCATCATCACAATCAGCGGCTTTATCAGACTTTCGTACTGGGCCGAAAGCACCATGAACACCAGCAGCAGCGACAGCCCCATGGCCAGGGACAACTGGGCAAACGACTTCTGCTGTTCTTCGTAATTTCCCCCCACCGAGATTTCACAATTGTCCGGCCGGGGAATCTCTTCCAGCGCCTGCTGAATATCCCGGGCTACCGACCCCAAATCCCGCCCACTGACATTTGCCGTCACCGTCACCAGCCGCTGCTGATCCTTGCGGGTAATCACCACCGGTGCGCGACTGGCCACCACATTGACCAGGCTCGAAAGGGGAACGCTCCCGCCCCGCGAGTTTTCGAGCTGCAGATTGAGCACCTCATCCAGAGAACGCTGCTTCGCATCCTTGAGCTGCACCAGGATGCGGTACGAATTCCCCTCACTGCGAAAGTTGCCCGCGCGGGAACCGGCGATGGCCGTCTCGATGGCGGCCGTCACATCCCCCGGAGAAAATCCCAGGTCCGCCACCTTCGCTCTGTCCATGACCAGCTCCTGCTGGGGAATGTTGGCTTCCCAGGTGCTGTCCACATCGGTAATGCCCGCAACCTGCGCCACCCGCTTTTTCACCAGCATCGACAGGGATTGCAGCGTATTCAAATCAAATCCGCGAATTTCCACATTCACCCGTTCCACACCGCCAAAGAGCCGCTCCAGCAAAAACTGTCCCTGGGGCGCGCGGGTACGAATGGACATTCCCGGTATTTTGCCATCCAGACGCCGACGCAAATCATCCGCAATCTCCGTATTGCTGCGCGTTCGCTTATTCGCGGGGACCAGCGACATCTGCACAGCCCCTTCATTTTCCCGCACCGAAACCACCGTGGATACCGCTTCGGGAACCGCGGCGTACACAACGGACTCCATCAGGCGCGTCTGCCGGTCCACCAGGGAAAGCCGGGTGCCCACTTCCATCTCTCCGGAAACCCGCACTTCTCCTTCGTCGCTCGGGGGCAAAAATTCCGTGCCAATCCCCGGCACAAACAGCATCGACCCGGCAAACAGCAAAACAGTAACCACCAGCACCGGCAGCCGATGGCGGAGCGCAAACTGCAGAAAGCCGATGTACCCGGCGCTGATGCGTTCAAACCGTTTTTTCGCCAGCTGCTGAAAAGAATTCGATTGAATATCCTTCGACTTTTCAGACGCCTTCCAGAACCTTGACGACAGCATGGGCACCAGCGTCACCGACACCATCAGCGAACAGAGCAGCGCGAACACAATCACGTAAGCCAACTCTTTAAAGAGCAGACTGGTCACCCCCTCCACAAACACCACCGGCAAAAAAATCACCGCGGTGGTCACTGTGCTGGCCACAATGGCGGACACCACTTCCTGGGCGCCCCGGGATGCGGCATCCACCGGAGATTCCCCCAGTTCATCCCGGCGACGGAAAATATTCTCCAGCACCACAATGGCACTGTCCACCATCATTCCCACGCCCAGGGCCAACCCGCCCAGGGTCATCAGATTGATGGTGAGCCCCCCGAAATACATCATGGCAAACGTGGTGACAATCGAAATGGGAATCGCCATTGCAACAATGAGGGTGCTTCGGACGCTGCGCAGAAAAAAGATCAATATCAGTATCGCCAGACCGCCGCCGTACAGCACGGAATTGGCCACATTGCGGATGGAACGCTCAATGAAATTGCCCTGATTGATTACCGGAACCACTTTTATCTGAGGCATTTCCCGGTTGATTTCTTCAATGGTCTCCAGAATCTGTCTCGATACTTCAACGGTATTGGCGTTCGCCTGCTTTCGAATGGCAATGCGAATCCCCCGCTCGCCGTTCACCCGAATCATCCGGGTCTGTTCCTCGTACGTATCGCGAACCTCCGCCACATCCCCCACCGTGATGGGCGCCCCATCCCGAATGGTGAGCACCGTATTTCGAATTTCATCCAGGTTTTTAAACTCCGCCGGCGCCCGCAGCGACACTTCATACCGGCCTTCCTCAATCTGACCGGCCGGCAAATCGATATTGGCCTTTTTCAGCGCCGACACCATCTCCACCATCGACAGCCCCAGCGCGCCAATCCGGTCCGGTCGAAGCTCCATGCGCACCTCTCTGGGATACCCGCCCCACAAATCCACCTGCGCCACCCCGGCAATCCGGGTAAAGCGATGCCGGATGCGATCCTCAATAATCTGCGTCAGTTCCACCGGATCCAGTTTGCTGGAGATGCCCAGCAGCACAATCGGAAAGGTATCAATGCTGTACTTGGCAATCCGGGGTCTCACAATATCGTCGGGAAATTCATTGATTTCATTTTCAATGGTCGAGCGCAAATCCATGGTGGCAGCGTCCAGATTGGTTCCCCAGTCAAACCGCACCGATACCCGACTGCGCCCTTCGCTGGATACCGACTGGATTTCATCCACACCGGGAACCGTGGCCACAATCTCTTCCATAATCTGGGTCACCACCTTTTCCATCACCTCCGGGCTGGCCCCTGAATACTGGGTCTGGACGGTCACGGTGGGGACTTCCACTGCCGGCAGCAAATCAATTTTCAATCGAAGCAGTGCCACAGCGCCGAGCACCAGCGCCATGAGCACCAGCATGGCCGTGAATACCGGCCGTTGCACACTGGCCAATGGAATGTTCATTTGCCGGAACCTGTGTTGAATTCCCAGACCACCGCTGAACCATCGTCAATGAGCTGTTGCCCCAGGGTAACCACCAGCCCGTCCACACCGCTGCCCTGCACCGCCACCCGGTCCCCATTCCGGACATCCACCGTCACCGGACGCCACCGCACCAGATGGGTGGATTTGTCCACCACAAAAACGCCCTGGGTGTCTTCCCGGTTCACAATGGCATCCGCCGGCACAATCACCGCATCCGCAACCGACTTCACCTTTACCCCGGTCTTCACAAACATCCCCGGTTTCAGGCGCTGATCCGCATTGGGCAGGGTCACCTCCACCCGGGCCTGTCGCGAATTATCCTGAAAAACAGGCGCTATCCGCGAAATGGTGCCCGCAAAGGTTTCATCGGGCCAGGCATCGGTTTCCATGGTCACCGTCTGGTCCACCTGCAGACTGCCGTATTCCTTTTCGGGTACGTGAAACACCGCCACCACCGGCGAGAGATCCACAATTCGATAAAGTGGCGTGTTCGCCGCCACCACCACGCCATCATCCACAAAGCGTTCCGCCACCAACCGCTCACTCGCGTCCCCGGCCCATACCGCCTCCACCGTGGCGTACCCCAGCTGTATCTTACTCTGTTGCAACGTGGCTTTGGCCCGGGCTACCTGCGCTTCCAGCACCACCACCCGCGCCCCTCTGGCCAGATAATCGCTACGCACCGTGTCCAGTTCCGCTTCCGAAGTAACCCCCCGCCCCAGCAGGGTTTTCGACCGTTCCAGGGTGCGGCCGGAAATTTCCAGCAGACTTCTGGCCTCCGCCAGATTGGCCCGGGCCACCATCATATCAGCTTTGGCCTGGTTCAGCGCCTGGGCATACTCTTCATCATCAATGCGGGCCACCACCATATCCTTCTGCACCGCATCCCCAATATCCACCAACATCTGCGCCACCCGCCCCCCGACCTTGGCCGAAATCGTAAACGACGACCCCGCTTCCAGCGAACCGCTGAACGTGCGGAACGCATCGATTGTTCCCCGCTCCACCTTCGCCACTGCCACCGGCGCCGGCTTGCGCTCCCGCTTCTTTTCCGTTGGCGCCTTCGGCTCGCAGCCCATCACCGCAGCTACCCAAATCGCAGCCATCAACGTTCCCCACCATCGAATTCGAAAAGTCTTCATCCGCGTCGTCATATTGCCTGTCATTTCATAACCATGCTTAAATTAATATCTTTTTCATAAAGATCCAGTGGCAATCGCATCCGCCTCCGGGGCTGTCGAGTTCTTTTTTCCTGGGAACGCGGAGATTCGCACCATCGAGGGATGACAGAAATACATCATCACCAATTTTATTAACAAAAAATATCAGGACTGTCGTTCGGACAGGCACCCTCCCCCAGAAATTCAGGGCCTTCATCCCCAAACAGATTCTTTACACGTGTAAAGAATCTGTGTCTCCCCATCACCATCCACCCCCAGAGACCAGCTGATGTTACAATAAAAACCGTATCGGGAAAAGCAACAGGGCCGCCAACCTCAGCAGAATCGAATTTTATCTGTTCTGTCTGCCATCGTTTGCAACTGTAGGGGTTTGGCATGCCAAACCCTGGGCGCTGCATGACACACACATCCTGACCGCGCCCCTTCTATGAAAAAGCCTGTCAAGAGAAAAAAGGTTCCCTGTCCACCTGGCCTGTAGCAGTTCCCTGGCAGTGCGTCCGTTGTTACGTGTCTCGGTACTCAGTCCCTTTGTTCGACAGCGCCGCTGTCGCC
>JBNKCR010000112.1:0-34081 GCA_050287845.1 Polyangia bacterium | reverse complement strand
CTTCTGCTGCGCGCGAGCAGCCGACGCGCCGATGATGTTGCGGACAGTGGGATTGGGTTTGAACAGAAACTGTCTGTCAATGGTACGCTGGGTCTGCGCATATACTTTGTCTGCCTGAATCCATCTGGGGTGCATGCCCATATTGTGGTCTCCTCTGCTGTGTTGGTTGCATCTGGCCGGCAACCCCGGAGTGCGCCGACTACTCCTGCTCGGACAGTCTGAAATTCTGGTGCAAAAAATCGTGAAATTTGAGTGAAATAATCACTCTCAGCGAACTCCTCAGGGCTTTCTCAGCGAACTCCTCAGGGCTTTCTCAGCGAGCCCCTCAGGGGAGTCCTACACCGTTGATGTATTTCTTTATTGATACACCGTCGGTGATCGCCGCAACCAGCCGCATTTTGCCATGGCAGTGGCAACGTGACCTTTCTGACATCAATTGAAAAGTGATGACGGTGCGCTGCATTCGTTGAAATGCAGCGGAAAAATCGGTCTGGCGGGTTGATTTTAAAAGAAGAATTTCGAGATTTGAGCGTTTCGCAATTGGTTATTGATAGTACCAGGTTTGACTGGCGTGCCCATTGCACTGCCACAGATTGATAGTGCCGCCGTTTGTATTGTTGTAATTATGCAGGTTCAGGCAGTAACCGGTATTTTTGCGCGGTCTGACGGTATTGCCGGACCTGGTCCACTGCTGGCTGTCGTGCCCGTTACACTCCCACAGATTAATGATAGAACCATTTTTAACGTCATTGTAATGAATATTTAAACAATAGCCGAGATTGGTCAGGCTGCGAATGGTGTTGTCTGTCGCAAACACCCAGTCCTGGCTGATGTTGTAGTTGGTTTCCCACAGGTTGATGGTGCCACCGTTTTTATTTTCATCCTTATGTCGATTGACAGTATATCCAGCGGGATTCACCAATGTTACGATTCCAGGGTCCTTCGCAATGACATCCGTGCAGACCTGCACATATCCGTTGCCGGCATTTTTGCGTCGACAATCCAGAAAACCGCGACTTTCGACCCAATCCATGCGGGGGGCCACCCGGGGGAATGTCATGTTTTTACCTTCTGTTGTACATTCGCCAGTTAGCGAAGCACCTGAAATTACACCCACCACCGCTGGACGCATCACGCCGTTCAAATCTGTCATACGACTTGCAGGCCCACCGGAATCTCCTGTGCATGTGCGCGCGGTGCGTCCTTTGCTGCGGAAGTATGTATCATAGCGTTTGTCCACGCGAATCTGAGCAAAATTGTCCCCCGTGTGCTGCGTGCCGGGGTTGGGATATCCGCTGTTGTAAATGTTCCCGTACCCAAATATATCCAGACGCATCCCGGTATACACTTCATCGTCCCAGATGCGTGCCACATTGTTGAAAGTTGTTCTGGTGGTTTTTACCAGAGCAAGATCACGGTATCCAACGCCGTTATAGCCCGGGTAGCGTTCAATGTCGCAATATGTGGTATCAGTGCTGCCATTGGGGAATGTGAATGTGACCCACAATGAAGCGCTGTCATTGACAAAGTTCAGGCTGCCAAAGCAATGGCCGGCGGTCAATGCTACCCTTTGGCTAATGGCGGTGCCGCTGCAGCTTCCATATTGAGTTGTGATTTTAATCACCGTTGGCTCACTCGACGGTTCGCCGTGATAGATATCGCGGTCGGCGATGTCGCCTTCCATCTCCAGTAAATCTGTCTGATCATCGCATGCCATTGTGGTTGCAAGGCATACGGTCAGGACGCTCCAGTTTAAAATTGTTTTAAAGTTTTTCATTTTTCTCTCCCTGTTGGCGTTTCAGTTCGCAAGGCATTTTACAAATCTGTGCGACCATGAATCAACGTTTGTCAATTCGCTCTGTGGTCATCACAATGCAGTAAAATGCACACCCAATGCGCAGTTATGCGTTTGTTTAGTTGTTACTGATAAACGCTGATGACTGGTCGTAGAAAATCACTTTTTATATTTTATTTCGCAAAAGAGCTGGACGCCCCTCCCCAATAACGCTGAGAACAGAGGGGCGAGAACAGAGGGACGAGAACGGAGGGACGGGTTCAACAAGCCGACATTGGTTGGCTCATGCTTCAGAAGGACCCGTCGCCCATTACATCCTTTGCCGCCATATCCGACACCGGGGGGGCGGAGCAGAGAGAACCGTCTTTCCCGTGAAAGGGGAAATCCTGTTGGACATTCTGAATCTCCATCTTCGCCCTGTGGCGGAGCAACGGAAGTACTGTGTTGGAAGTAAACGCTGAACTACGCGGCGTCGAGGTCGAGTTTTCTGCGGATTTTTTTGAGGGCCTGTTCCTGAATCTGGCGGATACGCTCTCTGGAGAGATTGTAATGATTGCCAATTTCCTTGAGCGTCATTTCTTCGCCATCGTTGTCGAGTCCATATCGCCATTTCACGATGGTTCTTTCAATGGGGCTCAGTATCTCCAGCACGGAATTCATATTTTCTTCCCACGAAGAGAGGAGAGCGCTCTCGAACGGGTTCTTCATGCTTTCATCGGCCAGCAAATCAATGTATTTCCGGTTGTCCGCCGACGAAATTTCTTTATCGAGAGAGGCAATCAGCGCCAGTTTGTGTTTCTGGACCTTTTTCAGTTTTCGGGAATTGATACCGGTTTCCTCCACCAGCTCTTCCTCGGTGGGGGTCCGGCCCAGGCGCAGGGTAATGGCATCCACGGCGCGTCCAAGTCTCTGTTGCGCGTCCAGCGCGTGGACGGGGACCCGCACTGCCTGCCCCTTATCGGCCAGCGCCCGCCCGATGGCATGGCGAATCCACCATGAGGCATAGGTGTTGAATCGGAATCCCCGTTTATAATCGAATCGTTCCACTGCCTTAATCAGTCCCAGATTGCCCTCCTGCACGAGGTCGATGAGCGGCATCTGTCCCTTGTCATATCGGCGTGCAATGGAAACGACCAATCGCAGATTGGCGCGAATGAATGCGTGTTTGGTCATCCGGATGCGGGCGGCCAGTTGTTCGGTTTCCCTGGCAAGTATCTGCCATTTCGGATCGGTCTGGGTATCCGGATTCCGCAACGTGGCCTGGACCACCCGGTGGGCGGCCTGAATGAAATCCCGCTTCAGGTCCTGCTCATGTAGTCTCGGGGCAATTTCTTCCACCATTTTTCCGTATCGGTTGATCTGGTTGCGGCTTGGCTGGCGGTCCACCAGCTTGATGGCGTATTTTCGAAGTTTGTCCAGGCCATCGATATTTTGCTCCGGCTCAAAGCAGGACTGCACGTCCTCAATCATCTGAGGTACAAGTTCATATTCGCGGAAGGTGACACACCAGCGGTAAATCTCCATCTCCGACAATTTTTTGGCTTCGGCTATCTCTTCTTCACAGGTCAGCATTTTATGGGACGCCAATTCGGAAAAGTACTTGCTCAATGTGGGGTCGTGCCGTGAGTTCGACCACGTGCCCTGTCGCGAATTGTTCTCTTCTCCAAAATTCGAATCGGTTGCATTTTTGGGTTTCCGTCCTCGTTTTGCTTTTTCAGTCATAGAGTTTTTACCTCGCCGGGAGTTGTCCTCCCTTGTTTTACAGTTCAACCCGATGATGGAACTGTATCCAATCTGAAAACTTCTGGACGCTCTGGAGATTTGTGCCCGCTCCGTTTGCGTCTCCCCCTTGGTATTGTTTAAGCGGCGGCGGTTGATTTTTCTTAAGCCCCAAAACGCGTTTTTTTTGATATTGTACTGGAATGTATGGCTAAATGTGTCATAACATATTGAAATCACGTATGTTTTTATTATTCAAAAAAATATTGTCAAATATGCAGAAAACCTGGCGCAACGACTTTGGCAAACTGTTTGCGTTGCTGGTTCCCCAGCTGCCCACCATGGCCCTTGCCGCCTTTTTCATGTCCATTGTCGCCGCCGCCACGGCCGGATACGCATATCTCGTGGGTCCTGTTCTCAAATCACTGTTTCTGGCCAGGAACATATCTACTTCCGTTTCAATGCCCAGTAGCGACATATCGCTGCTGACCGCGATTGGCGATTGGTTGAGCACCGCTTCACCGTTTCTGCTGGGCGGACTTCTCATTGCGGCATCTGTCGTAAAAGGCATTGCCTATTACCTGCAGCGCATTCTGGTTATACGGGCAGGGCAGCAGGTTCTTTATACGCTTCGCCAAAGATTGTTTGATGGCGTTCTCCAGATGAATCCGATTCATCGGGAGAAATCGCTGACCGGCAATCTTATCAGTCGATTTACCGTGGATTCCCATGTGGTGGAGCAGGCGGTGACCGGCGGAATGATGGCATTGGTCAGCAATGGGTTGCAGGCACTGGCGCTGGCGATTCTGGCATTCAGCCTTTCATTGGAACTGGCAGTGATTGGAATGGTTGCATTTCCTCCCATTGCAGCGGTGATCTCCAGACTGGGCAGGTTGCTGCGAAAACGGCAGGGGGAATTTTACGATGCCTGGCATGCCGTAAGCCAGGTGGTGGATGAGAGTATCAATGGTCTTGGTATCGTACAATCATTCAACTCCGAAAAGTTTGCCCGGAAGCGGTTTGATGTGGTCAGCCGCAGATTGACCAGGTGGGCGACGTCGGCGTTCAGCGTCAGTGCGTTTTCGTCACCGGTGAACGAAGTGCTGGGCGCATCCGCACTGGGGCTCACGCTGTGGTATGCGCAGATGCGAATCGAAGGGGGAAGTCTCACCCCGGAAGCGTTCATTTCGTTTTTTACGGCGCTTTTTCTGTTGTACCGTCCGGTAAAAGGGTTTGGCAGTGCGGTGCATGCACTGCAGACCGGTTACGCTGCAATGGATAAGCTGGCGCCGATACTTCATCCGGAGTCCACATTCACGCCGCGGCGTTCGGTGGGGGATGGGGTGAACATGCAGCATGTGGTTGCGGGATACGGAGGCGATAAGCCGGTGTTGAACGGGTTGTCCCTGCGAGCCAAAAGGGGGGAGACCATTGCGGTGGTGGGGGAATCCGGCAGTGGGAAAACCACCCTGCTCAATGTTCTTTGCGGATATCTGCAACCGGAATCCGGTGAGGTGGAGAGTTCGTGGCCGGTGGCTCTGGTCCCCCAGGTGCCATTTCTGTTTGATGAGACCATTTATAACAATGTGTCCCTTGGTCATCCGAAGATTACCCGGGCGGATGTGGAGCGGGCATGTCAAATGGCAGGGGTGATGCAGTTTGCAGACAAATTGGACGAAGGCCTGATGTCGGGCGTGGGGGTGAACGGCGCAAATCTGTCTGCCGGAGAGCGACAGCGGGTGTGTCTGGCCCGGGCGCTGGCCAGTGGTCGGGAAGTGTTGCTGCTGGACGAAGTGACTGCATCGCTGGATGGTCGTAATGAAGACAATATCATTGAAAGTCTGTCGGGCTTGAAAGATAGAACCGTGATTGCGGTGACCCATCGTGCCAGAACCGCCGCTTTCGCACAGCGCACCCTCGTGCTGTCCGATGGCAAAATAGTGGACGAAGGACGCTTCACCGACCTGATTACGCGTTCGGAAGTGGTGAAACGATTATTTGCAACGGAGTCGCAGTAGGCAGGGTACGCCGTGTCCGCTGATATTCCGGGCCATGTTGAAGGGGCCGCGCTGAAGACAAAAAAAAGGAAGAATGAAACAGATGAAAATCACAATCGCATGTATGGGGCTTATGATCATTCTGACTGTCCGACTGGCCGTGGCCCAGCAGGCCCGTTCTGAGGACGGGGATGTGGCGGTACAGGCCGTGGATGGTGTGTTGAAAATTCGGCAGGGGGAACGGGTTCTGTTGGAGAAATCCCTGGGAGAATCGAATGGGACGGCCCGGGTGGAAACTGCGACGGATGCAAAGGGGAATGTCCTGTTTTCGGTTGTAACGGCAGAGCAGCGCGCGCGCCGGATTGCGGGGGTGGTGAAAGGCTCGAATGTGCGGATTGTATGGGACGACACACCTCAGATTACGGGCGACCCGGGAGAAGAAACGTCGGTGGAAGTGCGGCTGATGGATTTGGATAGAGACGGCAGTGCAGAAATTGTCCGGGGAACCACCTATGCCGCAGCGCACCTGTGTGGCCAGTCCGAGGCGCCGCTTCTGTTTCGTGAAGTGTTTGATGTGAAGCGCGGCAAGTTTATTCCCGCCGGAGGGAAACGGGCACTGTCCCCCAGAGAATCTCTGCTGCCCGCGGTTGATTTTACGCCCGGTACCCTGCCCGGGCCCCGGGTATCATTCCTCATAGCGGATGGCGTGTCGTCATCGGAGGGCGACGATCGAAATCCGCTGCTGTTAACCGCCCCGTACGCGCTGGTGGACAATCAGCCGGAAACCGGATGGCGAACGGGCAGTGGCGATGGATATGGAGAATTCGCCACATTTCTGACGGAGTCGGATAAGTGGAATCTCACAGCGATTGCCATTGACACCGCTGACGCTACCCGGGGCGCTCAGAAGAAGAACCGATTCGCTTCACCGGCGTCGGTGGTGGTGGCCTTTGACAGCGTGGCATATCGGCTGGTCCTGCCGGAATCTCCGGGACGGCACTGGTTTGAATTGCCTGCGCCGGTCCGCAGCTCGTGCATGTCGGTGATCCTCGAAAAAAGCGCTGGCCGGCGGGGGGTGCCCATGTCGGTTTCTGAAGTCAGCGTGCAGACGGAATTGCATCAGCCGGATGGATTGCAGAAGTTGGCCGGTCTGCTGAATGATGCGGACAGGGGTGAAGCGGCGCTACACATTCTGATGCGGGTGGGCAGTTCCGCATTTGAGGCAGTCAACGGGGCGTGGAAACAACTGACCGCCACTGGAAAGCGGCGGGCGGTACGGTTCCTGTCGGAGCGGGCTCCTGTGGCAGGAGCCGGATTACTGGTGTCCTATGGCGTGACCGATGGACGCTACGTTGGGGACGCGGTGGTTACCGGGTTGAAAAAGTCGGCGGGTAAAGGAGAAGTGATTCTTGGTAAATATCTCAACAACGCCAGTTTGAAAAAGGCGAACGCTGCGCGGCAGTTGCTGGTGAAACTCAAAACGGACAGTGCGTTTGAGGTGTTGCTTGCATCGTTGCCAACGGTTCCCCGGGAACGGCGGCGGGGAATTCTGTCGGGACTTGCCGGACTGGCAAAAAATAACCATTCGCGGCTGTTGAAATTGATGGCGCAGGCGGAGCATCATTGGGAGAATAAAAATGTGAAACCGATGTTCAAGTTGCTGGAAATTTGCGTCATCAGCGAGGAGACCGCCGGAACGGCAGGGAATCTGGCGCGAAAGGTTTTTAACGAAAGTGAATTTGCCAATCAGTATCGGGCGCTGCGAATTGTCGCCACATCCCGTGCGACGGAAATGGTTCCGTTCCTGATTGGGGTTGCCAATGGTAAAAATGAATATCTGCGTCGCCTGTCCATCCGGGCGCTGGGACAATTCAGTGACGATGTCCAGGCGCGCAAAGCGGTTATCGCGTTGTCATCGGATGCTTCTCCGGGAGTGCAGATGGAGGCGATGAACGCCCTGTTGCATTTTGAGACCGACCACAAGAAGGCAGTTCTGGTGCGGGGTATTGAAAGTCCCTGGCCCCAGGTGCGGGCACTGGCGGTGAAGAACGCCGCCGGGGTACCGTCGATTCGGGGCAAGCTGGTGATGTCGGGGTTGTCCGACAGGCGGTCCATGGTGGTAACAGAAGCATTGGACGTGGCAGCGCAGCTGGATGATCGTTCCGTTGATACTCCCCTGAGAGCGCTCCTGACCGAAAGTAAAAATGCGAAGCTATTGGTGCAGACGGCCAAAACAGTGGGCGCGCGCTGTCAGAGTGATGATGCGACCGCAGATGCACTGTTTGCCTTGCTGCGTATGGGGGCGGAACCGCTGGCCACATCGGCCGAAAAAGCGGTGGCGGTTTCTGCGGCTGAAGCCCTTGGAAAAATCGGTTCCCCTGCGGCGATTCGGTATCTGAAAAAAGCAGGGGAGCGATCAAACCTGACGACTGACAAGGCCATCGACGCAGCTCTTGTACAGGCGAAGAGCGGTTGTGTGTCGAGATAGGATGGGCGGATGATTGGAGTCGGGTCAGTCGTGTGAATGGTGGGATTCGTTCAGGGAGTGGTTATTCCACATCTACCAGGGCGCTGCCTTCGAGGGCAATCTGTTTACCATTCTTTTCGAGGATGGCGGTAACGGTGAAGGTCAGATTGTCTCCAGCTGTAATATTAATGAGATCATCTCTGCTGAACCGGGCGATGATTTTGCCGCCTCTGGCCCAGCAACCATGACCGTGACCGGGTAGCTTCAAGACTTTTTCTGCCAGAGCGCCCTCGGCAACAACGGCAGTAACGTCCCAACCCTGCAATCGGATTTCCCGGGGCGCTTTTATCACGGCAACAATTTTGCCATGGCGTGCCAGGTCGATGGTTGAGGGATGGACACGCACTCCGGCATCCACCGGTTCGACGCACGTGAAACTGGCGGCGTCGTCAATGCTGCCTTCACCGAGGTATCTGGCAACTTTGGGATACGGACACATGGGCCGGGTTCGAACGCCATCTGCCCGGGTGCCGGTGTACGATGCCGGTTCGACACTGTTTTCTACCCAGTTCATGAGGGCAGCGAACAATGCGCTGGTGTCGTAACAGCCAGTGCCGCCTCCGCAGTGGGCCATACCGGGTATCATGTACAGTTTGTAAAAATCATCCACCTGTGCACTGCCCATTGTGGCGAGAACGTCCTGGAAATATTCGTACGTCTGGTAGGGCCCCGTGGCCTGATCCGCCCAGCCATCGTAGTGAATGAGCTTGCCGCCGGCGGCCTTGAATGCGGATAAATCGGGATCATCCGCGTTGCACACTGAACCCAGACCGTCCGCTACATCGGGCCAGTCCGTGTCAAAGTTGAATGTGGTGAAATCCCAGAAGGGACCGGGCGCCGGATCCAGGCCGATATATTGGACAGCGCCGATGCCGACCAGCGCTGCAAGGCTGTTGTATGGTCCGCCAGGCCAGACAATCCAGGGAATCCAGCTGCTGCCCATGGTTGTGGGGTCGATGCTCTCAGAACCAAAGGCTTCTCCTGCTGTCAACAGTTCCCCGGCTGAATTGCGCGGACCGTCATAGATGGCATAAATGGTCGCCCGTTGCGCGGTTGTGAAACAATCCATCCCGTCGATGTCATCAATGCATGCGGGAAGATCGGTACGCGCATCGAAATCGCACATCAGCGGATTATCGATGAGACCGTCCACCAGGCCGTCGTTGCTGTCGCACTTTGACATGACGGCGGACGCGAGCAGTGGCAGTTTCATGAAGTCGACAGCCCCCGGGCCGAGTGACAGAATCCCTTCCCAGACACCGCGCATCTGAATTTCGGCAAGTTTGTGAACCGGTGCGCCGACCAGAATTCCGTCGAAATCTTCGGGATAGAGTTGCGCTTCCATCAGACCCTGGCGACCGCCGGTGGAACAGCCCACATAATAGGAGTAATCCGGTTCGGCGCAATAGAAGGTGTCAATGATGTTTTTTGACAGAATGGTGGTTTCGTGGATGGATTCCTCACAATAGTCAATGAGTTTCTCTTCTGCAAAGGGATTGCTGTTGTCCGGGGGATTGTATCCGAATGACCAGTCCAGGGCATCCCCCTGATGACCCGTGTCCGTTCCGGCAGTCGCAAATCCCTGCATCAGGCCGGGTATCATCTCCATTTCCGAGATGGAGCCTGCTGCAACACCGTTTCCCACCACATAGAGTCTACTGTTCCAGACAGGACCGGTGGGCAGTTTTACATCGAATCCCTGTGATGGCGCGATTATTCCGCGCACATCACAGTATTGGGCAACCGGGATGACAATGGGGCCGGACATCGGGTCGAATGCACTGATTTCCGTGCTCAATTCGGCGGACAGGATGGTGACATCCGGGCCGAAGTCAACCGTCAACAGACTTTCGCATGGCATGCACGGTTCGGCCACTGCGAGATTTGGCACGACGACAAGCATCGCAAGGAAGGCAAGGGCAACAATGAATCGATTCTTTTTTCCGTTCCGCATTTGTGATCTCCTTTTCCTGGGGTGAGGGGTTCATTCCAGTGTAATACAAATGGTTCTGTTTTGGCTGAAAAAATTCAGTATAAACGGTTTTTATTTTGTCTATATTTTCCATTATTTCTGTGAAATTAAAAACAGCACCGTCGGCGAAGGCCTGATTCCAGATCTTATGCCCCGATTCCTTGTATCTGTTCCATATTCTGAAATATCGGATATCTGCACAGTACTCCCCAAACAGACATTTGGGTCGCATTGAAAACAGAAAAAATGTATCGGCTTTATGACGGGATTTGTCCATCGGTGACTGTAGTACAAAAATGTATGCTTTTTTTGGGTAAAGAACGGAAATGAATCCAAAAGGCTACTGAAAGGTACCATTGACCGAACGGGACGGTGAATGATTTATTGTCCGGAAATACAGTAATGGTGCATATGTTATTTCTCGACGAGAGATTCCTGACCGTTTTTGGGGCACTTTTCGTTCCGTGGCACGCTAATTGCTCTATCTGCTGGCGTCCGGTGGTTACCGGACGCGATGGTTGCTCTTTTTTTCCGGTTCGCAACTGAATATTAATGTTTTCTATTGAGGCCACGCATGGGTACGACAAATACTTCCATAATTCATAATCCCGGTTCCAACAGTCCGCGGAAAATACTGCTTCTATACAAGATCAGTGACATTCTGTCGGCGGAAGATGACATTCACAAGGCGTTGTATCGCGTACTGCGTCAGATGAATGAGACCATGGGAATGCTCCGTGGAATGATCAGTATTTTTAATCGCCGCACCAACCAGATTTTCGTGGAGGAAGCCTATGGACTGACCGATGTGGAGAAGGAACGGGGGAAATACAGTCTGGGGGAGGGCATCACCGGCAAGGTGGTGGAAAGCGGAGAGCCGGCCATTGTGCGGGCTGTTGGTGACGATCCGGACTTTCTGGATAAAACCCAGTCCCGCAATGCGATGGAGAAAAAAGATATTTCGTACATCTGTGTTCCCATTCGATGGTATCGGGAAGTGATTGGGACCATCAGTGCAGACCGACAGTTCGGTGCGCATCTGCCGCTGGAAGAAGACGTGAAGTTGCTGACAATCATCGCCTCCATGGTATCACAGAAGGTAAGTCTGCACCGGGCGGTGCACGAGGAGAATCAGTCTCTCCTGGATGAGAATGTACGGTTGCAGGGAGAGCTGAAAGAAAAATACAGACCTTCCAATATTATTGGGAATTCAAAGAGTATGCGGGTGGCATACGATTTGGTGGCGAAAGTGGCGCCAGCCCAGACATCGGTATTGCTTCTGGGGGAAAGCGGTGTCGGCAAGGAGCTGTTCGCCCATGCCATTCATTATCGCAGTCTTCGCCACAACAAACCTTTCATCAAGGTGAATTGCAGTGCATTGCCGCCCAATCTTATTGAGAGCGAACTGTTCGGCCATCAGAAAGGAGCGTTTACCGGCGCGGTGAACACTCGCAAGGGTCGTTTTGAACTGGCGGAGGGCGGGACCATTTTCCTGGATGAAATCGGAGAGTTGGGCCTGGATACACAGACCAAATTGCTGCGGGTGCTTCAGGAACGGGAATACGAACGGGTCGGGTGCGCAACCCCCATGCGGGCGGATGTCCGGATTATTGCCGCCACCAATCGAGATCTGGCGCAGCGGATAAAAGAAGGTCAATTTCGCGAGGATCTTTTCTACAGGTTGAATGTGTTTCCCATTACCATCCCGCCCTTGAGAGAGAGAAAAACCGACATACCGCTTCTGCTGGACTACTTCATTGAAAAATACAGCCATTATATGGATAAGCAGATTTCCCGAATTTCGACGCCTGCGATTGATATGGCCGTATCCTATCATTGGCCCGGAAATGTGCGGGAACTTGAGAACTGTATTGAACGGGCGGTGATTATGTGCGAAGGCGATGTAATTCGAAGTCAGCACTTGCCGCCCACCCTGCAAACGGTTCGTGCTCAGGATGCGAAACCCAGGGGGACTCTGCAGGCGCAAATCGATGCAATCGAGTATGAAATTATAATGGAAGAATTGAAGCGCTGTAAGGGGAATATGTCCAGAGCGGCGGAGGCACTGGGATTGACCAAACGAATCATGGGACTTCGCGTGAAAAAATATGGCATTGAAATCAAGAATTACAAACACGTTGGCAGACAGGAAGCGACATCGCCAAATCTCATTGTTACCGTGTAGCTTCGAGCAATCCGGGCATCGGTTGGCTTTTTGGCGCATACTCGAATCGTATATGACCGACCCCATGGGCGCATGATGCCCGAATCGGCTTCCAATCCGGAAGCCCATCCACTTGAGTATCTGACGATGGATTTATCCTCCCATCTTCGAATTCTGCGCGCACTGCAAACCAACTCAACCAGCAAATCGATCCCCCCCCCCAGGAAGATGACGTGTGATCGGTTTCAGGGCCGATGAATCCTTTGTTTCAACCGGAGCGCTGCAATGATGTTCTGAAAAAGAGCTGAAAAAGAGCTCACCTGTCATGCGGTTTCATCAGCAAAGCAGCGATTCTGTTTAAAGTTTCCTGAATGTAAACTGTAACGCGGATTCGTACATTATTGTATCCGGGATTCTGCTGTGCCAACAGAACAAAGTCAGTGGCGAAGCGTATTTCCACAGCGCACCTGCGAAAGTTCGGGGTTGGCACATATCGTGCTGAATCCCGGGTGGAAGATGTGAGTTACCATATCCACTTTCTCAGGAGCAGTTATGCCAGCACTAGATATTCTGAAAGCCCGACAGACTCAGGTGTACAGGAAAGGGCAGGACGAATTTTCCATCGACTGCAACAAAAAGAGCCTTTCCGGGGCGGTCAGTCAGAGAGCGTGTGTGTTCTGTGGCTCCAGAGTAGTCCTGTATCCGGTTGCCGATGCGGTTCACCTGGTTCATGGGCCTATTGGTTGCGCAGCATATACATGGGATATTCGCGGCTCTCTGTCTTCAGGCCCGGAGCTCCACCGGCTGAGCTTTTCAACGGATTTGCGGGAACAGGACATCATTCATGGTGCAGAAAAGAAACTGGAAAAATCCATTCGGGAGCTGGTGACAAAGTACCATCCGGCAGCGGTATTTGTATATGCCACCTGTATTGTAGGTATCATTGGTGATGACGTGGATGCGGTTTGTCGAAAAATACACGCCGAATTTTCGTTGCCGGTCATTCCAGTGCATTCCGAAGGATTCAAGGGCACCAAAAGAGACGGTTATAAAGCGGCCTGTGAAGCGCTGTTCAAGTTGATCGGTACAAAGGAGCCCGAAAAGGCAGAACCCCTCAGTATCAATATCATGGGAGAATTCAACCTCGCGGGAGAAGCCTGGATTATCCGAAAATACTACGAGAAAATGGGAATCAGAGTGGTTTCGGTGTTTACCGGGGATGGACGTGTGGAAGAAATCTGTCGGGCGCACCGGGCATCGTTGAATGTGGTTCAGTGCTCGGGTTCCATGCTGGGACTGGCCAAAATGATGAAGGAAAAATATGGCACTCCCTTCATTCGGGTTTCCTTCTTCGGAATCGAGGATACATCCAACGCGCTTTATGACGTGGCGAGCTTCTTTAAAAAGGAAGACAGTGAAGTATTTGCGAGAACCCAAAATCTCGTCAAAGAGGAAGTGGCAAAAATTTATCCATTGCTTAAAGAGTATCGGCAGAAGCTGAAGGGCAAAAGAGCAGCCGTGTATGTAGGGGGGGCCTTCAAGGCCTTTTCATTGATTCTCGCTCTTCGGTCCATCGGGATTGATGTGGTGCTTGCCGGATCCCAGACAGGAACAAAGGAAGACTACGAGATTCTCAGGGATATGTGCGATGAAGGCACGATTCTGGTTGACGATTCAAACCCCATCGAGCTTTCCCGGTTTGCCCTGGAGACGAAGGCCGACATTTTTATTGGCGGTGTGAAAGAACGTCCGATGGCAATGAAGCTGGGCATCGGATTCTGCGACCACAACCACGAACGTAAAATTGCATTGGCGGGATTTGAAGGAATGATGAACTTTGCGCAGGAAGTGCATGACACTATCTGTAGCCCCGTTTGGAATTTTTACAGGGAGAAAGCATGGTATGAGTAAAGCGGTTACACAGAATACATGCAGTTACTGCACACCACTTGGCGCCAGTCTGGCATTTAAAGGCATCGAGAATACAATGACGATGCTCCATGGATCGCAGGGGTGTGCGACTTATATGCGCAGGTTTCTGATTAGTCATTTCCGGGAGCCAATCGACATCGCGTCATCAAGTTTTACCGAAGAAACCGCAATATTTGGTGGGGGCGCAAATCTGCAGTTGGGTCTGGATAATTTAATTTCCCAGTATCATCCGGAAGTGATCGCCGTGGCTTCAACCTGCCTGTCCGAAACGATTGGGGATGACTTGAAAATGCACATCCGGGAATATCTGGCTCAGAAAGCAGGTTCGTCTATTCCTCACATTGTTCCGGTTTCAACGCCCAGTTACAGTGGCAGTCATGTCGAGGGATTTCATCTGGCGGTATTGGCACTGATCCAGCACTTTGCGAAGGGCACTGGCAGCGACGACGGACCCATCAATGTATTTCCGGGAATGGTGTCGTGTGAGGACATGCGATATCTGAAGGATGTGATGGCAGCGTTTAAACTGCCGTATGTGATGGTGCCAGACTATTCTGAAACGCTGGAAGGGGGAAACTGGGAATCCCATCATCCCATTCCTCCCGGCGGAACCTCCTGTGAATCATTGAAACGCACGGGTGAAGCAAAAGCTTCAATTGAATTCGGACAGGTGATGGATCAGAAACAGAGCGCAGCATTGTATCTGACAGAAAAACACGGTGTGACAGCAGCGCGAATACCACTGCCAATTGGCATCCGTTGCACAGATTTATTTTATCAGACTCTTGAGGATGTTTCGGGTGCGTCGATTCCATTCAGTTTGCGAAAGAACCGGGGACGTCTGGTGGATGCCTATGGTGATGCCCATAAGTACCTGTTCGGGAAACGTGCAGTGATTTACGGCGAAGACGATTTTGTGCTTTCATTGGCGTCGTTTCTGCTCGAAACCGGAATGCAGCTGTCGGTATGCGGCGGTTCCGGAAAAGGAGCAGGTTTGAAGAACAGGTTGCTGGATTTGGTTGCCACGAATCACGCTGAGACACCGCTAATCCATGAAGGTTCAGACTTCAAGGAAATCGAAATGGCAGCAATGGAGAAGGGGGCAGACATTTTCATTGGAAACAGTAAAGGATACAAGATTTCCAGATCGTTTGACATACCATTGGTGCGGGTGGGATTTCCCATCCACGATCGAATAGGCGGACAACGAATCCTGCATCTTGGATATAAGGGGGCATTGAATCTATTGGACCTGATTACCAATGAACTGATTCGAACGAAACAGTCATTGAGTTCAGTGGGATACAGTTACATTTAAGGAGCATATCATGGATATTCGCAATCATCCCTGTTTCAACGGTGAGGCCAAATCAAAATATGGCAGAGTTCATCTCCCAGTTGCCCCCAAATGCAACATTCAATGCAATTTCTGCAACAAGAAATACGACTGTGTATCAGAAAGTCGACCGGGCGTATCCAGCGCCGTGCTGTCGCCGGCTCAATCCATTTCATATCTTGAAGAACTGTTGATGCAGACACCGAATATTTCCGTTGTGGGTATCGCCGGTCCGGGGGATCCGTTTGCCAATGCGGACAAAACCATGGAAACATTGCGAATGGTTCGAAAAAAATATCCGAACATGTTGCTGTGTGTGGCATCTAATGGGCTTGAAATTGAAGATTATATTGATGAACTCGTTGAGTTGGATGTCAGTCATATCACAATCACGGTAAATGCGGTTGACCTGGAAGTGGCAAAAAATATCTACAGCTGGGTTCGATTCAAAAAACACCGCTACATAGGAATTGAAGGTGCGCGAGTGCTTCTGGAACTGCAACATAAAGCCATTTCACGATTGGTTGAAACCGATACGATACTGAAAGTGAATACGGTGGTCGTTCCCGGTATCAATGATCACCATTTGAAGGATATTGGCAATTATCTGTTGAATATGGGTGTCGATATGCAGAACTGTATGGCGTTTCATCCGGTTGCAAACACAAAATTTGAGAACATTGCTGAACCCGATCCCATGTTTATGGCGCAAGTGCGATTGACTGCTTCCGGCTATGTGGAACAGATGACACATTGCCAGAGATGTCGCGCGGATGCAGCGGGTTTGCTTGGAGCCGGATGTTCTGCTGACCAGACTGATCTTCTGGAGAAATTTTCTAAAATGCCAATCCATCCCAATGAACATAGGCCCTATGTTGCTGTGGTCAGCAATGAAGGAATGCTGGTAAACAGGCACCTTGGAGAAGCAGATGAATTTTTGATTTACAAAGAAGATAATGGCGACATTCGGCTGGTGGAAAAACGGAGTGCGCCAATGCCGGGCGGAGGAGACAATCGGTGGGAAAAAGTTGCAGAACTTCTGAAAGACTGTCAGTCTATTCTCGTGAAGGACGCGGGTCCGCGTCCCACATCTATTTTGGACGCAAGTGGATTGAAACTGTTTCGGCTTGAGGGAATGATCGATGACATTCTGCCGGTACTTTTTGATGGCAGGGATTTGCAGAAGTATTTCAAAACCGAGAAATTTCAGTGCGCCAGTGGCAGCGGATGCAGTGGCAAGGGCATGGGTTGTATGTGAGAATGCACACAGACAATATTGACCGTATTTTTCTGAATGACACGACGCTTCGGGATGGCGAGCAGGGGCCGGGAATATGCTTTGATGAGCAGAGTAAAATCAGAATAGTTGATTTGTTGCTGGATGTTGGCATACACGAAATTGAGGTGGGAATAGCGGCAACGCTGTATCGCGAAAAAAAGTTCGTTGACTATCTGAAGAAATCATCTTCGAATTCAAGGTTTGGTATCTGGTGCCGGGCGAATGTTGCTGACATCGAAAAAGCGATGGCATATGGATTCGGAAAAATTCACATCAGTATTCCAGTGTCGGATTTTCAGCTTTTTCATATGGGAAAAAGCCGAGTGTGGGTGTTGGACTCGCTGAAGCAGTGCGTAAACACAGTTAAAGAAGAAGTCGGATTTGTAAGCGTGGGAGCGCAGGATGCAACTCGCGCCGATCGGGGTTTTTTGCATGATGCCGTTGATTTGCTCAATTCCCTGGGTGTAAACAGATTGCGATTTTCTGATACGGTGGGCATATCAACACCCTCCGCAATCGGTGAGTTATCCCGTTACATTGTGCAGCATTTTAATGGCGAGGTGGAGTTTCATGGCCACAATGATTTGGGGATGGCCACTGCCAACTGTGTCAGTGCTGCGGAAAATGGTGTGAACCAACTGAGTACTACGATAAATGGCATTGGAGAACGTGCCGGTAATGCGTCTCTTGAACAGGTATCCGCGGCGATGCAGTTTGGATTGGGAATGAATTGCGGTATTGAATTGAAAAAAGTGGAAAGGCTGTGTCATACAGTTGCCAATGCCATTTCGCGTACCATACCCGTGGATTCGCCGGTTGTTGGAAAAAACGTGTTTACTCATGAGTCGGGGATTCACTGCCATGGTCAGCTGAAAAACAGTCTGATGTATCAGCCTTTCTTTGCTGAGGAAATTGGTCGAAAATCCGAATTGAAAGTGGGGAAACACTCAGGAAGCGCCGCGGTCTGCGCATTGCTTGAAAAACATGGGCAGGAATTGACAAGGGCAGCCGCAAAAAAAATATTGACGGAGGCGCACAACAGCGCACTTCAGATAAACTCAGAAAATTTACTTCAGCTGGCGGCTAAAGCAATAAACTGATTCGTTTTTTCTTTCCTTCTTTTCGCGCTCTGTTTTCTTTCTTTTCTCCCCGATCATATCAAATACATTGAAGCAGTATATGGGACAGCGCTTGTTGACTTCGGGTAGTTTGTCTGGCCGATAAATCAATGAAATAAAAGAAACAACATTTATGTGACATACGAGAAGAAGTGCGTTCTACTGCATTTCCCTGTTTTGAATGAATCTTCCCCGGTTTTAGCCAAACCGGAGAAAAATTGCATTGTCCAGCGCGTGACGGTTCATTTCCTGGAGCATATTTTCGTATAAGAACCCACTCTTCGAGGCGGTGCCATGTTGAAAGTTACCACTTTGTAGATTGTGGCAAAAAGACCAGCAAAAAAGGTACGGGGATGTACTGTTACCGGAGTGGTTCTGTAGATTGCATGAACAATATCCGCATGATTGCAGTGTTTGTCAAGTTTGGCACGGCTGATGCTTATAGCTGGTGTATCGCTGGCTCGAACTTAGATGAGCCCTAATTCCCTGGAGGTAAAAAATGCGAAAAATAGCAATCTATGGCAAAGGCGGCATCGGAAAATCAACCACAACTCAGAACACGGTGGCAGGACTTGCCGAGATGGGAAAAAAAGTAATGGTCGTTGGCTGTGATCCCAAAGCGGATTCAACAAGACTGTTGCTGGGCGGGCTCGCTCAGAAAACGGTTCTCGACACATTACGTGAAGAAGGTGACGATGTTGAACTTGAAGATGTGCTGCGCGCCGGTTATGGAAATACCAGCTGCGTCGAATCTGGCGGTCCTGAGCCTGGCGTGGGTTGTGCCGGTCGCGGTATCATCACATCCATCAACCTTTTGGAGCAGCTCGGTGCATATGAAGCAGACAAAAACCTCGACTACGCGTTCTATGATGTTCTCGGCGATGTTGTGTGTGGTGGCTTTGCCATGCCGATTCGCGATGGCAAGGCGGAAGAAATCTACATTGTTGTTTCCGGTGAAATGATGGCGATGTATGCGGCGAATAATATTTGCAAAGGCATCGTGAAATACTCTGATTCAGGCGGTGTTCGTCTGGGTGGTCTGATTTGCAACAGTCGCAAAGTGGACAACGAAAGAGAAATGATTGAAGAGCTGGCAAAACGGCTTGGCACACAGATGATTCACTTTGTCCCCAGAGACAACATGGTGCAACGGGCAGAGATTAACCGGAAAACGGTTATCGACTATGACTCCACACACGTCCAGGCGGATGAGTATCGAACGTTGGCCAGAAATATCGACAATAACGACATGTTTGTCGTTCCCAAACCAATGGCCATCGAAGAACTTGAGAAACTGTTAATCGACTTCGGCATCGCCAACTGACGGAAAGACTTTTTTGGAGGTATGACAATGAGTTCAAAATATTTAATGGTTCGTTCTATCGTTCGGCCCGAAAAAGTGGATTTCGTTCTGGAAGCGTTACTCGAAGCGGGATATCCTTCTGTTACCAAAATTCCTGTATTTGGTCGGGGTAAGCAACGTGGTCTTAAAGTTGGTGAAGTAACCTACGATGAACTTCCCAAGGAATTATTGCTCTGTGTGGTTCCTGAAACAGACAAAGACTTTGTTGTAAAAACAGTTATTGAAAAAGCAAGGACTGGAAAAGGGAACTACGGCGATGGGAAAATTTTCGTGTCGCCAGTGGAAGAGATGTATACCATCAGCTCGGGTGTGAAACAGGAATAACACATTCGCCTTGTGAATGAAGGAGCCGTACTATGAAAGAAATAATGGCAGTCATCAGACAGAACAAGGTGAACGTTACCAAAAAGGCACTTTCAGATGCCGGAATAACTTCGTTCACTGCCACAGGCCGAGTTTCCGGTCGCGGACTTGGACTGGTGGATTTGAAAGTGCTGAAGGGCGCCGAAGAAGGTGATACCCAGGCAATCAGTCTCCTGGGGCAAGGGCCAAGACTGATTCCTAAGCGTTTACTGACGGTAATTGTTTCTGACGATTGGGTAGAGAGAACTGTGAATGCGATTATCAGTGTAAATCAGACAGGTAAACCCGGCGACGGAAAAATTTTCGTTTTGCCCATTTTTGAAGCGACCCGAGTGCGAACAGCTGAGACAGTTGCGGGACCCAGTGGTGGAAACGTTCTCGATTCGTCTGGAGGACTTGAATAATGGTTGATAAAAAAGAATTTCCAAATCCAGAAGAATTTAAAAAGGAACTTCTGGAGAAATATCCGACAAAGGTAGCCAGAAAGCGTGCCAAGGCAATGGTTGCCGTCGGGAATGAAGGGGAAGCTCCGATTGTACAGGCAAACGTAAGAACAGTCCCCGGTATTATCACCCAACGCGGCTGTTCATACGCCGGGTGCAAAGGCGTGGTGCTTGGACCAACGAGAGACATCATCAATATCACTCATGGTCCGATCGGATGCGGCTTCTACAGTTGGCTGACTCGGCGGAATCAGACGAAGCCGGAAGAAGGTGGCGAAAACTATATGGAATATTGTTTTTCTACGGATATGCAGGAAGAGAATATTGTGTTTGGTGGTGAGAAAAAGTTGCGTGAAGCCATTCAGGAAGCGTACGATATGTTTCACCCGAAAGCCATCAGCGTGTTCGCTACCTGTCCGGTGGGATTGATTGGTGACGATATTCACGCAATTTCAGCACAGATGAAGGAAAAGTTTGGTGATTGCAATGTATTCGCATTCAGTTGTGAAGGATACAAGGGCGTCAGTCAGTCGGCGGGTCACCATATTGCCAACAATCAGATATTTAAGCACGTGGTGGGGAGTGATGACACGGTGCATGAGGGTAAATACAGAATTAACATGCTCGGCGAATACAATATCGGCGGCGATGCCTTTGAAATCGAGCGAATTCTGGATTTGTGTGGAATCAAGTTGATTTCAACGTTCAGCGGAAACTCCAGCATCGATCATTTTGCCAATGCACATACTGCAGATCTCAATACTGTAATGTGTCATCGATCCATCAACTATATGGCCGACATGATGGAAACCAAATTTGGTATTCCATGGATTAAAGTGAATTTTATTGGTGCAGAATCTTCAGCAAAATCATTGAGGAAAATTGCAGCCTACTTCGAAGACAAGGAACTACACGACCGTGTGGAAGAAGTGATTGAAGCCGAGATGCCGGCTGTGAAAAATGTAATCGCTGAGATTAAACCGAAGACGGAAGGTAAACTGGCGATGTTGTTCGTTGGTGGTTCCCGCGCGCATCATTATCAGGAACTGTTTGATGAAATCGGTATGGAAACGGTGAGCGCCGGATATGAGTTCGGTCATCGGGATGATTACGAAGGCAGAGATGTACTTCCAACGATCAAACTGGATGCCGATACCCGAAACATCGAGGAACTGAAGGTTGAAAAAGACCCGGAGAGATACAATCCACGGAAAACACCCGAGCAGCTTGAAAAGCTGGAAAAGGAAGGACTCGAGTTTTCTCAGTATCACGGTATGTCCGGAACCATGAAGAAAAACGCGATGGTTATTGACGATATCTCCCAGTGGGAAACTGAAAAATGGATTGAATTCTACAAACCCGCTGTGTTCTGTGCCGGCATTAAGGAAAAATATGCTGTTCAGAAAATGGGTGTGCCACTTAAGCAGCTTCATAGTTACGATTACGGTGGACCATATGCGGGATTCAAAGGTGCTATCAATTTCTACAGAGATATCGAGCGGATCACAACCACCAGAGTATGGGATTTGATTTCGCCCCCGTGGGACTACAGCAAAGGTCTGAAAGCAGACCTGGTGAGCAATGGATAGATAAACGAGCGTCACCGGATCAGATATTACATGACAGCGTACCGGTGTCCTGCACTCGTTCACCATTTTTTTGAAATGTGAACGGGTGTCGGTCCGGCACCCTGGAATGGACAGTATTTTCTATGGGGCGCGCTTTTATCGCTGCAAACAAAACGTGAAACTGGAATACGGAGAAAGACAATGCTTCTAAGACATACATTAACCGAGGTGAAAGAACGCAAAGCGTTAACTATCAACCCGGCAAAAACCTGCCAGCCCATAGGTGCAATGTATGCAGCACTTGGTATTCATGGCTGTTTACCTCATAGTCATGGTTCTCAGGGATGCTGCGCATATCATCGAAGTGCGCTGACCAGACACTACAAAGAACCGGTGATGGCTGCGACCAGCTCGTTCACGGAGGGTTCTTCCGTGTTTGGCGGACAGTCCAACCTGATTCAGGCCATCAACAATATTTTTACTATTTACGAACCTGATATCATTGCTGTACACACCACATGCTTGTCTGAAACAATCGGTGATGACGTTGATCAGATTGTTTCCAAAGCCAGGGATGATGGGAAGATTCCCGAAGGCAAATACGTGATTCATGCGAGCACTCCCAGTTATCAGGGGTCTCATGTGACCGGCTATGCCAACATGTTGAAAGGCATCGTAAAGGGATTTTCAAAGAAAAGCGACATTCCCAGAGACCAGCTGAACATTATTCCCGCCTGGGTGGAGCCCAGTGATATGCGGGAAATCAAACGTATCGCAAACATGATGGGGGTGAAGTTCGTGATGTTCCCGGATACTTCCGATGTTCTCGATGCACCTCAGACGGGCAAACATGTGATGTATCCGGAAGGGGGGACCACTATTCCCGAACTGGAAAGCACCGGCGACAGTAAGTATACCCTTGCATTGGGGGAATGGTGTACCAGGAGCGCAGCACAGGATCTTGACCGCAACTGCAAAGTGGGATTCGATGTGTTGGATGTACCGATTGGTATTCAGGCAACAGATCGGTATGTGATGAGCCTTGCGCGTCACGGGAATACCGAGGTTCCTGCTCTGCTTACCGCTGAACGCGGTCGGGTTGTCGACATCATTACAGATATGCAGCAGTATCTCCACGGAAAGACCGTCGCACTCTGGGGCGATCCGGATACGCTGATTCCGCTGGTTGAATTTCTTGTGGATCTCGAAATGAAGCCCAAATACATCGTTAGCGGTACCCCGGGAAAAAAATTCAAGAGCCAGATGGAAACGCTGTTAAAGGACGCCGTGCCAGATGCGAAAATAGCCAACGGTCCCCAGGCGGACATGTATCTGATGCATCAATGGATTAAGAATGAAAAAGTGGATCTGTTGATTGGAAATACCTATGGCAAGTATATCTCCCGAGACGAGGATATTCCCTTCCTGAGAATGGGCTTTCCGATTCTGGATCGTGTTGGTCACAGCTATTTCCCCACCGTGGGCTATGCTGGTGCCATGCGTATTCTCGAGAAGATACTGGGACTTTTCCTCGATAGACAGGATCGCGATGCCCCTGAGGAGAGTTTTGAGCTGGTAATGTAAGAGAGACAGAAAGGAGACGGGAAAATGGAAAAACCCAAACATCATATTTTCGTATGTGGCAGTTTCAGGACCAGTGGTGAACCCAGGGGGATTTGTCATAAAAAGGGATCACTTGATTTGCTGGGATATATTGAAAATGAACTTATCGATCGCTCCATGGATGGTATCCAGGTATCTTCCACCGGTTGTCTGAAGGTATGTGATCGCGGACCTGCACTGGTTGTGTATCCGGAGAATCTCTGGTACGGCGGTGTGGAATCCGAAGATGTGGTTGATGAGATTCTGGACGCGCTGGAAGAGGGTGAAGTTGCAGACAAGTATCTGATTACCTGAGCAAACGGTGAGCTACTTCTTCAGAACGGGCATTGAAAACGTACCGGTAATTTTTGTTTCCGGCGGGAATGTGCTTCTTCTGAGTATCTGTTGCGCTCTGGTCTCAGGCATCATTTCAAATACAAAAGCAGAAATGGGCATTTCTTCGAATGCTTCTCTCAACCCCTGAGGCAATCGTAAAAATCTTACCCCCGCAATAAATATTCCCCTATCCTTTTCGACCCGTTCCACCTGCACGCTGCACTCCGATGGCGCGTCAAAGCCCTCGAGGTACACGACGCAGGGAAGAGTGATACCTGTATCGATTTTCTCTTCTGTCATTAACATCATCCCACCGGCACCGGGATTTCTGATTCGGGCAGCGACCCAGGTGTCATGGATTCGGATTCTGGCCTCGTACTCGATGTTGTAGCGTGGACCCGCGCGACGGCGATCGGAGACTTCCCCCTGGGCAAACTGGAGCAGAAAATCGCGCTTTGCTGTATCCCGGGGCGTAAACTGAAAGCCGACACCCGCCGGCAACGAAGAACTCCAGGCGCGCGGTCTCCGATGCCACGCGATGACCCCCTGAAATTCCATTTCTTCTTTCAGACCAATCATCTGAAGCTTCAATATGAGGTCATCGCCGGGGCCGAATACATCTTCGGTGTGCAGGAAAAGGCCGCCATCCGGAAGTTCTTTCAGATAAGAATCAAGAAATTGTTCCTTCGTTACAACAGCATGCAGTGTTTTAGACATTCTGAACAGTCCTCTGGCTATTATTATCCTGCGATATCATATCCGCAAAAAGCGACCTGTCCACGGGAACTCTCGCAGAAGACATTACAAAGTCTTCAGCATTACCTGAAAAAGACGTCGTGCCTGAAAAAAATGGGCTTCTGCACTGGAATTCATCAACAGATCTGCACATTCGAGCAGTGAGTAAAAGGAAATCCTGTCGTCTATACCGTTGTCTGCGAAGAGCGACCGGATAAACTTATCTTCTTCTGAGGACAGGAAGATCCCTGGCATTTCAAATTCGGCTTTACCGGCTGCCATGATCATTTCAAAATATCATTTCAGAATGTCTCCGGCTCATTTCAGAATGTCTCCGGCTTGAAAAAGTGCTTCGACCGGGGCATCGTCCGCCACGCAGGCAACCAGGATTTGTTTTACTGAATCCATGTTCATGGGGAATCAGGAATCATTTCTGCAGTCTGGGTACTGGATGGGGCGTCTGGCTTGTGATATATGGCTTTTTCGCCGGGACCACTGTAATCGGTCCAGGTCGCCGAGCGTTGCCTGGCGTCCATGTGAATGAAAACGGAATTCGGATAATACCCGCATCCGGCGTTGGGAAGTCCGGTGCAGAATTCATACAGCTCCCGGTTGGGGATGCCCCGGACGCGAAAATCCAGAGCGCGAGCCTGGGTGTGCATCGACTCCCGCCCGGTTTCTCCGGGACGATACCCCGAGATGACTTCCAGGGTGCGCCCGGGGTACCGTTCGGCGACACGCTGAATCATATGAATCAGTCGCGGGTGAAGCTGTCTGTTGCGAACGCCCTGTTTTCTGCTGCCGGAAAGGCTGCTCAGTTTTTTTCTGGCATACGGGCTGACGCGGCCATTTCGGTTCATCAATTTAAGCGTGAGCGACTCGTTGTTCCAGACACTCAGAAATTCGATGGGCTGAACCACATATCCGTCAATGCGCACTGGCACCACGTTCTTCGCGCCAGGCACCAGGATTTCCTGTCCTTCCTGCAGCGGGACATTTATATCCATGTTATTGCGCGCAGCAATTTTTTCTTTGCTGACATGGTATGCCCGTGCAATTTCCCACAATGTCTGTCCCGATTGAACGGTGTGCATCACACCGCCGGGCACCTTCTTCCCGCTTTTGACCAATTTGTTCGCCTTTTTGGGAACATATCGTCCGACCGTGTCCTCTTCAGGAATAACGAGTGTGCGTCCCGGAATCAGAGACCGGGCGTCCTTCAGTTTGTTGGCGGCCATCAGATTTCGAATTTTTACGCCGTATTTCTTTGCGATGCCTGAAATTGTGTCGCCGTCCCGCACCACATGGCCTTTGGCGCCCCCCCGGAGGCGACGCGGAATCTGAATATTCTGTCCCACTTTCAGTTCCCCATTTCGTCCGATGTGATTCAGACGACGAAGCTCATCCTGAGAAACACCGTAATAATCGGATACGCTGGCGATGGAATCGCCACTTTTCACGGTATATTCGCTACGGGAAGCCTGCCCCTTCTGTGGAATCTCCAGACGCATACCCGGGGTAAATGGCCCATCCGGGGTCATGGTATTGAACCTATACAGTTCGTCAATTGAAATATTGAATCGCTTCGCCACACCCAATGGCGTGTCCCCCTGTTGCACTGTGTATGTTTTTGCTTCCAGTGATGTAACCGGAGAGGTGATGATCAGTACGAGGGCTATTGGCCAGAATAAACGGTAGAAATTCAAAACGCGATCTCTTTCGTGGCGACCTTCTGTCATGCGGTGCCTATTTTTAATCATAGTTGTACCGTGGACGACTGCAACCCGAATTTTATTCCGAAAAGGCAAAATGGGGGGCTGAGACACCTTATCCGCGTGCGACAGTATCGACTGAGAGGTCGGCTACAGGTATAAAAAATCAGTTTTCCCTGAGACCGTCAACCGGGCGCAACCGAGATGCGGTGAGGCTGGGTATGGCAGTGGCAATGACGCAGATGACAAATGCCACTGCGGCGGAGGATACAAAATTAATCCAGTCAATCGTGACGGGCAGATGATCGATCAGATACACTTCGGGATCCAGGGGCCAACCGATCTCTGCAAGGAGGTAACAGATTCCAAACCCTGCCGTGAGGCCAATCCCGATGCCTATCGATCCAACCACTATACCGGCATGGAGAAAGATTCGCAGAATTCCCATATGCGTCGCGCCCATGGACTTTAAAATTGCGATTTCCTTTCGTTTATCAAACACCATCATGACAAGCGTTGCAATGATGTTGAATGCTGCGACCCCCACAATGATAGACAGTAATACGGTAAATGCGAGTTTCTGCGTTTTAAGTGCGGTAAAGAGCGGACGATTCAGCTCTTCCCAGTCAACGGTGCGATACGGGCCATCTTTAAGCGCTTCGTCAATTTTATTGGCAACCTGCTGTGCGCGGTTCATGTTGCTCACGACAAGTTCAATTCCGGTAACGGAATCTCCCTGGTCAAAAAAGCGCTGGGCCTGATAATAATCCACAAATACCAGCTTTGTGTCGTATTCAAGAAATCCAGCGTAAAAGATGCCCGTTATTCTGAATTTGATAAATTTGGGCGCCTGTCCGGAAGGTGACCACCCCAGCATATCCAATCCAATGAGTGGCGTCGTAATCTGCACTACATCGTTCACTTCTGCCCCCAGATTTTCTGCCAGGGTTTTTCCGATAATGATTCCGGGAAGTACGTCGGAACCGGTGGCGTCATTTTCAGGTGATTCGTTGTCCGATGCCGCGGAATCGGTGGCGGGGGAATTTTCGGTGGCGGGTCCGATGTACTCGGAGTCAAGCCCCGGGGCGGGGTCGTCTCCCGATGTATCACCGGCTCCATTGTCCATCCCGTCGTCCTCCGGTGCGGACATGGTATCAGCGTCATCGGAATACTTCGGTTGATTTCTGCGGATGAAACGGGTTTTCAGTTTGGCGGATTCATATGCTGTTTTTGGGGGAGTCGAGCCTTCTGTTCTCAATCCGGCCAAACCACCGGCAACAAGATGCTTGGGCAGGTCGAGGACTTCACTGACGCGATCTGGATCCACCCCTTTAAGCAGCACTCCTGCACTTTTGTTATTTAATGAAATCATCATTTCCTGAATGACAAATGGCTCCGAGGCTTTAACACCGGAAATCTTTCGAATATCGTCCATCACAGTCCGATACTCTTTAAAATCCATTCCATATTTCATCACCAGCACATGAGCATTCACGCCAAGTACTTTTCTCGTGAATTCATCCTGGAAACCACTTGAGATACACAACACCGCTGAGAGCGCCCCCACCCCGAGCGCCACACCGGTGATGGCAATGAATGTGATGGCCGAGATAGTCCTTTTCTTTTTGGATTTTATGTACCTTGAACCAATAAATGTTGAGTAATCCATGGCATCGTATACCTTGGCAACGGATGAAATGGCAACATTGGTTTTTTTATTTTTTTGTATTTTCTTCAGTTGACCGTTGGAATAAAAGCGCATAAGTTGCTTCCAACAATTTGGGCCGGAAGATAATAATGTTGGCCCAATACAGTTAAATTGGAGAAAAATGCCTAAACAGGATCATATTGAGTTGGATGGAGTTGTTGAAGAAGTGCTCGCCGGTGGGATGTTTCGCGTTCGCCTCGAGTCCGGGTTGACGGTTTTGGCGCATCTCGCTGGAAAAATGCGAAAATTCAGAATTCGTATTGTTTTGGGCGATTCTGTTCGAATTGCAGTATCTCCGTATGACTTAACCCGTGGCAGAATAATCTATCGGAATAAATAACTGGGAATTTCTGTCGTTTTGTAGTCATCTTTACGTTGACAATATTATCTGGGGTGATATTTTCCCCACCGTTTTTTAACGGCGCCGTCGCCAAGTGGTAAGGCAGAGGTCTGCAAAACCTCCATCACCAGTTCGAATCTGGTCGGCGCCTCAACAAATACAAAAATCGCCTTCAGGCGATTTTTTTTTGTGTATACTCTGAACAATACGTATTTCTTAATAGTCCAAAATTGGGTTTAAACGTTCAACCCTCGCCTGTGCAAGGTGAGATTGTAAGGTGGCAGAGAATGCGAATTGTTTATTTTGTTTTTTGTATCGGCTTTATCGCAACAGCAGCTCATGCAAACAATCCACTGGATGACCTCGAAAAAGGCGCATCAACCGCCGAAGAACTGATACATCTTGGAAATTTGAATGTCGAGGCCAACCGCGATGCGAAGGCGCGGCAGTTTTTCAAACAGGCAGAATACAAATCTCGTACACCCGTGGATGCCCGTTTGGGGTTGGCCGAAATCAAAATTAAGAATTCCGATTTGAGAAGAGCCAAATACGCATGCCGATTGCTTGAAAAGAAATTTCCAAAATCGCCGGTGCCTCGAATCTGTTTTGGCCGGATGTGGCTCAAATTTGACCGTTCCGGTCGTGCGCTGGAAGAATTTGAATCAGTGAAAGATTCGGGCGATGTCCGGGCCATCGTAGGCCTGGCGGAAACCCGGGACATCATGAATGAATACGATAAGTCCATCGCGCTGTATAAGGAAGCGCTGAGCAAGGGCGCCGGTTACGAAGCGCTTATCGGTCTCGGGCTGGTACTGGAGCGCAAGGGGGACCGCGCAGCTGCATTGAAGTCACTTGAAAAGGCCGTTGAGACGGAACCGAACTCATCTCTGGCCCTGTATCATCTGGGAAGACTGATGCAACCGGGAAAAAAAGCGGCGGGATATATTGAGAAGGCATTGTCACTTCGTTCGGATTGGGCAGATGCATACGGAGTACTCGGTAATATCTGGCTGGACATCGATCGGGAGAAAGCCGCTGCAGCGTTTGAGAAGGCGATTTCTCTGGAAGCGGACAGAGGCGCTTTTCATATCGGACTTGGCAGTGCGCTGTTTCGGCAGAAAAAAATTGAGGAGGCTCGGGAAGAATTGACTCGCGCGCTTGAATTGGTTCCCAATCACATCGACGCAACCGTCATGTTGTCAGAGATTGAGCTGGAGTTGGGAAATACGGAGCGAGCGATTCAACTGGCTGAAATGGCGGTTCAGATCAGTCCGAACAACGCGGACATATGTTTTCAGACAGCAATGACATTTTTCAAAACAAAGCGTTATACCCAGGCGAATGCGCATTTTCTGCGAACGCTTTCCATGGTGCCGAAAAATTCTGCTGCGCTGATTTATATGGGTGATATCGCCTGTGAGCGGCGCATGTATGCAGAGGGGATTGAACGCTACAATGATGCGCTCAAGGGAAATATGAAGGGATTCTCCAGACAGGACATCGACAGGCGTATCCGGAAATGCGCGCCGGATAAGTAGGTGCATGCCATTTTCTGTTGATTCTCTCTGAATTCTATGGACTGCCGGTTGCACTGATTTCAGTGACGCTGGCTACCCACTCAACGGAACGTTGATTCACTGACGGATGATACGAATCCTGAAAAATGTTTAACGGAGGACTCGACTTCTTTATGAGTGTGATGCAATATGTCGTATATGGAAACGCAATTGGCTCCCGGATTTCTTGTGGCGTCACCGCAGTTGAAAGACCCTTTCTTTTCGAAAACGGTAATTTTTCTGTTGGAGCACGATCATGAAGAAGGCACTTTCGGTATTATTCTCAATAAAACGGCGGAAATCCCCATGGGGGACGTGTATGCGGAATTGGGAATCGCGGTGCTGGATGAGGTGGCCCAAAGAGGGCTCCCGTCGGTTCTGGAGGGTGGACCGGTCACACCGGAGCTGGGTTGGCTGATTCACTCTACCGACTGGATGAGTGAGAAAACCAGGGTTTTCGGTGACACGGTTGGCGTTACTGCTTCTATCGAAATTCTGAAGGATATTGCCAACAATCGGGGGCCGCAGCGATTCTGGTTCTGTCTGGGCTATTCGGGATGGGGACCTCACCAGCTCACACAGGAGATTCGGACCGGATCGTGGTTGCACGTACCTTTTGCAGCGGATTTGTTTTTCGACGTGTCCAGGGAGGAACTGTGGACTTCTGCCATTTCCCGGCTTGGCATTGATCCCGCTTTTTTTTCACCCGTGATGGGGGGCGCTTAGCTGGGTTGCGCATAACAATGAACAGGTATTTCTCCCCATGGCTCGTCCTTCTGTTTTTGATTTTTTCCTCAGTGGCTTCTGGAAACGATTCGAAGAACGGTCAACAGATTGGCCCGGCACCCACAGCGAACAGGTGGCATGTTCTTGTGGACGTGGAGCTGAACAGTCCCATAATCGGCGCGATCTCCGGTGGCGACAGATTATTCAATACCAGGTCGGTCCAGGCCCGCATTGGCGCCGGAAAGAATCGGCTGGGAATTTTTGGATTTGTAGAACGTGGCCATTTTGAACAACCGTCTTATGCCGATGATGTGTCCAACGACCTGCTCAGTTTGGGCGCCGGTGCATCCTTGAGTTATTTCGAGCATCGGATGCGTTCCATGATTCTTCTGGGAACCACCATTATGCTGACTGACAGTTTTCAGAATGACCGTGGTACCATGGGGTTGTATTCCGAAATCAGGCCTGGGGGGTTTGTTGTACGGATTGGCGAGTTGAATCTGCAGATCTATCCCATTTCCCTCAGTTGGTTGATTCCCGTATTACAGAATATTCCCCTTTTCTACGTGAATTTCAGAACTGCCATCAGTGTTGGAGGCACGTTCTGATGAGACCTTTCAAGCGACCGTCAGATGGAATGTCGTCTCCGGGTACGCACTGGCTGATAGCGGTGGTTGTTTTTTGGGCAACCGTCCTGTGTTCGGCCCAGTCTGTCCGCGCGGAGGACCGTTCCCCCTCCCCATATATCAATATGTATGGATTTGGTTCGGTGGGAAGTGACATGGAAGCCATGTCCAATGCGGCGTTAGGGTTGGGGTGGTTGGCCCGTGCGGGAATTCGCATGGATTGGCTTGGGCTGTTCGTTGAATGTCAACGCGATCACTGGGTGGCCCTGGAAACGGACATTCATTTCAATAGAGGGGTTCTGAACGTTGGGATTGGCGCAGATATGACGTTGATGGACGGACGGCTGAAGATGTCACTGGCCATGGGCACGTCCACACTGATGTTTGATGCCATCTTTGATAAAGCGGGAACCACGGGGTTTTATATCGATTTTCAGCCGACAGTATTCCGATGGCCATTGTGGTCGAAACTGGTGCTTGAGTTCAGTCCATTTGGCGCTGTGTTGCAGGTGCCGGCGGTGGCTGCCCCCATGTTGAAGCGGCTGGCGTATCGGACATCTGTGGGATTGGAGTGGCAATTCTGATGAATACGATGAAATTTTTTTACGCATTCCTGACGTTTCTGATGGTACAACTGATCGTTCCTTCCCGGTCGGCTGCATATTATATTGATACCGGTCTGTCAGACCCATGTCACGAAAAGCTGACTGCCGAAATGCTACTCGGCTTTCTGGCGCAGTTCCCCGATGTGGGATCTGATATTCCACTTCCGAAGACGGATTTGTGGGAGATGTATGCAGACGCCATTTTTGAGAATTTTGATTTCACCGTCACAAATCCATCCCAGAAGTATTTTATAGCGAGTCTGATGATTGGTACCCGGTGGCCGGATGAGCATGGTCGATCTGTGACCAGCCTGGCATCTTTATACGATACGCATGGAGATCCGAGTGATCAGCACGAGCATTTTTTGCGGCGACTGGAACACGATTTTGAGTCCGGGAATCTGGAAGCAATTGATTATTCAAAAAGTTTTATCGCATCGCTTTTTCAGCGTACGCTGGATCTTCTGGCGCTTCCCCCGCGTCAGCAGATCGTATCGGTGACGGAATACGTGGAGTTTTACGGGCAGGTTCGGCTGAATCTCTGGGGGCCCGCGTATTACATTGGCCTGGCGATGCATACGCTGCAGGACAGTTTTTCGCATACGGTACGCTCCGATGATTTGCATCAGATAGTTCATGTGATGAATTTTCTGGATGCCATCACAGAGGAATACGACGCGCATCGAGACGGCCTGGCGCATTCCTATGGTATGGATGAATGTTCGCCCCGGAATGAACCCATCTATCACGCAGCCAGATTGGCTTCCGCGGAGATGCTGGAGGTTTTTGTAAGTGGAGATCCCCAGGTGTTTATCGAGCTTGAAGAAAATTGGCTTCGGTATTCGGCCGGGTGCAACATCGACAATCGATTCTGCAACTCACTCTGGTATGCCAATGTGACCCGGGAGCCCACCGAACCCATTGTTGGCTGCTCATACGGGGAATTTAATTCAGTACCCGGGAATCTGTTTGGGCTTGCGAGCACTATGTGGGGGGAGGACTTCCGGGGGGGATGGTGAGCGACGTGACCGGAGATCAGTTCATTGGGGCGCTGATGCAGAGGCTCGGCCAGATTGAAGTGCCGGTGGTGACGGGGAAGGTGCAGGCTGCGTTTGAATCTGTTCTGGAAGCGGTATTGCCGGGGGCGAGCGTGGGAAGTCTTGTGCAGGTCGGAAACGCAGGCGTGGCACAGGTGGCACGAGTGGAACAGAATATGTGCAAACTGACGCCGTTGAACCTACCGGATTCTCCGGGGGTCGGTACGCCGGTGCGCGTCCTGGCGCGCGAGCCGTATATTTTTGTCGGTCCTGAATTGATTGGCCGAGTGATTTCACCATTGGGGATACCCATGGATCAGAAGGGCCCGCTCAATGGCACGACCCACTGGTCGATTCACCGGGCTGCACCCCATCCGTTTGATCGGCCGGGAGTCAACCGACAATTGATTACCGGTATAAAAGCCATTGATGCCGTGCTGTGTCTTGGTGAAGGGGGGAGAATCGGTTTGTTTGCCGGGCCAGGCCAGGGAAAGTCCACGTTGATTGGCATGCTGGCAAGAGGGTGTGAGTGCGATGTGGCGGTGATTTGCCTGGCGGGCGAACGCGGTCGGGAAGCAGGGGAGTTTGTTCGTCACACTCTGGGAACACGGGGGCTTGAGAAATCAGTGGTGGTCCTGGCCACTTCCGATGCAGCGGCGGCGCAGCGAGTGATGGCCATTCAGAGCGCCACAGCCATTGCGGAGTGGTTTCGCGATCAGGGAAAGCGGGTGTTGCTGCTGGTGGATTCACTGACCAGGGTTGTGCGCGCCAAAAGAGATCTGGATTTGGCGCTCGGTTCTCCCGTGGGGCCCGGGGGGCTAGCGGCAACGACGCTGTCTTTTCTGCCGGGTGTCCTGGAGCGCGCAGCCCCCAATGCATTGGGGAGCATCAGTGCGGTGTACACCGTGCTATCTGAGACGCAGAGCGACGAGCTGATATCCAGCGAGATTACTTCATTGCTGGATGGGCACATTCTGCTGTCGAAAAAGCGGGCGGATGCCGGTAAATGGCCAGCCATCGACGTGGTGAAATCCATCTCCCGGGTGATGCGGGGGGTAACGTCGGAAACGCATCGTGAAATGGCAGCGAGATTGCGCAGTGTTCTTGCGGCCTATGAAGAAAATGAGGAGCTGATGTTGATGGGAGCGTATACCCCTGGCAGTTGCCCGCTGACCGATACCTACATCCGTTGTCGCCGTGAAATTGATGCATTTCTTGCCCAGTCAGACACTGCCATTGATTTTGCCGAGACCGTTGCGTGGCTGACTGGACTCATCGGGGAATTTGACTATCAGCGTTAACGCTGACGTTGCAAAAAATGATGAACTGAAACGCGCAAGGGTGTGCCAGCTGTGTCTGAGCGGAGATTTTTATGGATTATGGACACTGATCATTATTAAATTGCCATCTTGCCTCCGCTGCATCCCGCCCGACGGCGTTGCTCGTCGGTCGCATACCCCGGTATGCTCCACTTCTCGCGCCTTGCCAGTCTGGCGCAGCAAATGCCATGTTGGCAATTTAA